>NZ_JBQFXD010000008.1:0-197145 GCF_056540665.1 Ruegeria sp. AM4
ACATGCTGGACTATGATCAGGTCGAGGCGCTGGCGAAAGAGCATAACCCCAAGCTGATCATCGCAGGCGGCTCGGCCATCCCGCGCCAGATTGACTTTGCCCGCATGCGCGAGATCGCCGACATGGTCGGCGCCTATCTGCACGTGGACATGGCGCATTTCGCCGGTCTCGTGGCAGCTGGTGAGCATCCCAGCCCCTTCCCGCATGCACATGTGGCCACCACCACCACGCACAAGACCCTGCGTGGTCCGCGTGGGGGTATGATCCTGACCAATGATGAAGATATCGCTAAGAAAGTGAATTCCGCGATCTTCCCCGGCATTCAGGGCGGCCCGCTGATGCATGTGATCGCAGGCAAGGCGGTGGCCTTTGGCGAGGCGCTGCGCCCTGAGTTCAAAAGCTATATCCAGCAAGTCGTGGCCAACGCGCAGGCGCTGTCGGATCAACTGATCAAGGGTGGTCTGGACACCGTGACCCACGGCACCGACACCCATGTGGTGCTGGTCGACCTGCGCCCCAAAGGCGTCAAGGGCAACGCGACCGAGAAGGCTCTGGGCCGGGCACATATCACCTGCAACAAGAACGGCGTGCCGTTCGACCCGGAAAAACCGACCATCACCAGCGGCATCCGTCTGGGTTCCCCCGCCGGCACCACCCGCGGCTTTGGCGAGACCGAGTTCCGCCAGATCGCCGATTGGATCATCGAGGTTGTCGACGGTCTGGCCGCCAATGGCGAAGACGGCAACTCCGCCGTCGAGGCCAAGGTCAAGGCCGAAGTCGCAGACCTCTGCGCCAAATTCCCAATCTATCCGAACCTGTAAGACGAAGGACCCGATCCCATGAGCTTTCATTCCATTGACCAGGCCCCTGCCCGCCTGAACCGCAGCGAACTGGCCGTACCGGGCAGCCAGCCCGGCATGTTCGAAAAGGCCGCACAGTCGAACGTGGACGTCATCTTCCTAGATCTCGAAGATGCCGTTGCACCCGACGAGAAAGAGCAGGCCCGCAAGAACATCATCGAGGCGCTGAACGATATCGACTGGGGCAGCAAAACCATGTCTGTGCGGATCAACGGGCTTGATACGCACTATATGTATCGCGATGTAGTGGACGTCGTCGAACAGGCTGGTGAACGCCTTGATCTGATCATGATCCCGAAGGTCGGCACCGCCGCTGACGTTTATGCTGTCGATATGCTGGTGACACAGATCGAAGACGCGAAAGGTTACAAGAAACGGATCGGGTTCGAGCACATCATCGAAACCGCGCTTGGCATGCAGAATGTCAGCGAGATCGCTGCGGCCTCGAAACGTAACGAGAGTCTGCATTTTGGTGTTGCCGACTATGCCGCCTCGACCCGCGCGCGAACGACGATCATTGGCGGGGTCAACCCGGATTACTCGGTTCTGACTGACGCAGATGCCGACGGAGGACGCCTGACCCACTGGGGTGACATGTGGCACTATGCGCTGGCCCGCATGGTGGTTGCCGCCCGTGCCAATGGTCTGCGTCCGATCGACGGGCCGTTTGGGGATTTCCAGGACCCCGAGGGGTATCGCGCCGCAGCAAAACGCGCGGCGGTTCTGGGCTGCGAAGGCAAATGGGCCATTCACCCCAGCCAGATCGCGCTGGCGAACGAGGTCATGTCGCCGTCGGACGCCGAGGTTGACAAAGCGCAGCGCATTCTTGTGGCAATGTCCGAGGCCGAAGCATCCGGCAAGGGCGCCGTATCTTTGGATGGCCGGTTGATCGACTATGCTTCGATCCGTCAGGCGGAAGTATTGGTCGAAAAGGCGGGGCAGATCGCTGCCGCATGAGCGCAAGCGCCCGAGCAGATACTGGACACACCACAAAACACTGCCAGGGAAATCTTCGGCGAACTTGCCGCAGATTTCCCCAGGCCGTCAAAAAGGGCAAACGCTTGGGACTCAAAGCCAGTGGATGATAAAAGCGGCGAGCGCAAATGCAGACCGTCGCGAACTTTGCGCTACGGTTATGAAATCACAGACACCGTGACAATTTCTGATGCAAACTCAATGGTTACCGATCGCTGGACAGAGTCTCCAGAAACGCAACCAGGTCCGCGATCTCCTGATTGGAAAGGTTCAATTCGGAAAGTATGGCTTCTCCGTCGGCGTGCAGCCTTTCGGTGTCTATCTCACTGTAGTGCCTGATCACCGCCTCCAGGTCGATCAGACTGCCGTCATGCATGTATGGGGCGGTTTCGGCGACGCCTCGTAGACTGGGCGTACGAAAGGCTCCGAAATCCGAATGGCTTCTGCGCACGTTACGCACCGCCCAAGCACCACGCTTGTCCGGATCGTCATTCCAGTCTCCGTCAAGAGTGTATGAGCTCGAAAGCAAGACGTTCAATCCGCCGAACCGTCCTTGATCGACCTTGGTGTCGTTCAGAAAATATGGTACGCTGGCGTCGTGGAACTCGCTGTTGGAAAATCTCGGACCGTTGTGGCAGAAGACACATTTTCCGCGCCCTAGGAAAATCTGGAGCCCGCGCTGCGAAGTTGCCGGATAACTGGCCGCCATTGCCAGATCACCGCGCTCCAGCGCATCTCGAAATTCATCAAATGGCGTCCGCATTGTAACTAGTGTTTCCAGATAGGCCGACAGAGTTTTCGCGGTATTCACCAGAACCAATTCTGGGTTTTGATTGTAAATATTGCCAAAGATGGCTTCATATGCATTCGCATATGAGCTCTGAGAAATTGCCGTTTTTAGACTGGACCGACTGTGCGCCATCTCATGCTTTTCGATGATCGGATGCAGGCTTGCGGCCCAAAGACTGTCGCTCTTGCCGCCCCATCCGTACCAGCGAAGGCCAGTGAGGTTTCGCAAAGATGGAGTATTGCGATCCAACAAAACCCGCCCGAGCGCTCGCGCGTCCGACGTGGTAAATGCCTGTTCTGGATCATGACAACTTGCGCAAGAAAATGCACCGTCGACTGACAACACAGGATCGTTGAACAAGGCCGCCCCCAGCGCGATCGCATTTGGATCATTTGAAACCCTGTTGCTTGGATCCGGCTGGATTGATGGAGGCCACGGGCCGAAAGACAGTGTTTGTTGGATTTCGTCGTCGGACAACAGGACTTCCGCGCGCACTGCTCCCGTCAGGACCAAGAACGCGGCTGTCGCCCACACCTTCATTTCAACGCAATGTCGGAGGTGTAGGTTACAACTCGCCCGTCGAAATCGACGTCCACTTGCAGTTCCCATTCTCCCGGCATGTGAAACAGGATATCATCGACGCGGAACACCCCGCCACCCATTGCAGTTACCACGGGAGTGTAATTCATCCCGTGTTGGTGAGCGGGCATGATCGCATCGACACGTATTTCATTCACTGCAGTTTCGTCGCAGACGGAAATTAGAATGGAAAACGGTTGGGCCAACGGGATTTCTTCGACGGCAATTTGCACTTTGGGTGCGTTTTGAGTGTCCGATTTCATGGGTTGCCCGGTTGGCTCACACGCGACAGCCGCGCCAGAGGATGCCAGAAACGAGACAACCCAGCGGATCATTTTGTTGCCAGCAATCGCTCAGCGTTGGCATAGGCAATGTTGTCGGCGATCTGATCAGGAAGCAATTCCAGCCATTCGCGCGAAAACTCGGCATGAGGGCCTACGTAGTACCAACGCTCTGGTGCGAAGGTATCCGTACCGACCATGAACCGATCCGGGTGCGCTTGGAACGCGGCTTTCCAATCCGGGTCGAGTCGCCCTCGCGAAACCATATCTGAACGAAACGCCAAATCGGCCCAAAGCCTGGGATGGGTATCCAGCGCATCGACCACACTGTCCGGGTCGTCAAAGCCAGAATGGGCCCACAAAACTCTTGCCTCTGGCCAAGTCTCGTAGATCAGGTCAACTGCCTCTCGGTCGCCGTGGTGGTGTAGAATTAGGTTCCGCTCTTTCGCCAGAGCAATCATGCGCTGGATGACCGGCGTTTTGATATTATCCCCATAAGCGTGAAACTCGCCGATAGCTTCGTATTTGTTCTTTGCCAGATTTGCTTCCAGATAGTCGATAACAGTTTCATCGTGCATCCAGGTGTTGATCTCTCCACGGCGACGGTAAGGGCGAAGGGCCGGAACAACGATGTCCGGCGCTGCGGCCAACAGCAATTGCGTCCCATTGTCATCCGAACTGGAAACCAGTGCTTTTCGCACGCCTGCATCCCGCAGGATATTGGCCACTTGTTCGGGTGGGACCAGCTGGACGGCGTCATGGCTGTAGTGAATGTGAGCATCGAAAATCGGGCGCTCGTTGGCGATGGCCACTCCGCTGAATAGCGCTGCACATACAATGAAAGTGTGTCTTAGCAATTCTAGTGTCCTCCGTGGCGTTCAGTCCCGAGCAAGCGTGACGTCGAAATTCACGTGCAGGTAAGGTTCGGTGATCCTACCAGAAAGTGCCATGTCATCGGGAAATTCCGAAGCTGGTCGTTCAACATACGTCATCACCAGATCGTCCCGAACGCCAAACACTGTATCCTGATCCAGATAGGGATCGTCGTCTGGAAAAATCTCGGTCACAAGTGAGCGATACCCCGGGGCTTTGACGATAAAGTGCAGGTGAGAGGGCCTCCATGGATGGCGACCGCACGCGCGCAGAATATCGCCAACTGGTCCGTCGGACGGCACTGTGTATTCAACTGGCTTTACTGTGGTGAACGCATATTTTCCATCCTCTCCAACCGTCATCAGACCGTGGAATGAATAGGTGTCCTGTTCTTCATCCTGACTGGCATAAAGACCATTTGGTGCCGTCTGCCAGATGTCGAGTTCGGCTCCTGCGATCGGTTTGCCCTCGGTATCCCGGATGACGCCTTCGGCGAGCAGAACCGGTCCGCCGTAATGTCGCTTCATATCCCCGCCAATGGGCAGCGGAGGTGCGCCAGACACATGAAACGGACCTAATACTGACGAACTTGTCGCGTCGGGGCTTGAATGCAGCATATCCACCAACGACGACAACCCCAGGACATCCGAGGCCAGGACAAACTCGTGCCTGTCCTCGGCCTCCACAGCGGCGCATCCTTCGAGAAATGCAATCCCGGCGCGCCATTCGTCATGCGTCAGATTGGTCTCACGGGCAAAATCATGAAGATGTTTGACCAAAGACCCCATAATTTCACGCATCCGCGGATCGGTGTCTTTGGACAGATATCCCATGAATACGTCGGTGACGTTGTCCTTGGTAACAGTGCGCATCTTGACCTCCTTATATCAGGGCAAGGCTGAGGATCGGGAACTCGATCAGAATAAACAAAACGATCAGCATAACTAATGCGAACGGCAGCGCGCCCATGAACACGTCCTTGAGAGATATGCGGTCGTCGTTGATCGTGGATTTGATAACGAAACAGGATATGCCCAATGGCGGGGTCAAAAGCCCGATTTCAGCTCCGACAACGGTGATGATCCCGAACCAGATCAGCGACATATTAAGCGCCTCGGCCATCGGCAGAAACAGCGGGACGACGATCAGAATGATCGATGCCGTATCGAGCAATGTCCCAAGAAACAGCATCAGCAGCACGTACAGTAGCATGATCGACCAAAATGACGCCGAATTCCCTGCAAGCAAGTCCTGCAATTGGTTGGGCAGTCCAGCAAGACCCAGCATACGGCTGTAGATCGAAGCCGCCGTGATCAGGAACAGGATCGCCGCAGTGATGTGACCGGTTTCCAGCAATGCGTCCCAGAACGCGCGCGGAGACATCGACTTGCGGGCAACGGCGATGATCAGGGCGACGAAGGCTCCGGCGGCCCCTGCCTCGACTGCAGTCAACCAACCTGTGTAGATGCCGCCAAGTACGATGGTGATGATGAACAGTGTCGGCAATGTCTTCGAGGCGACCTCGCGCCCTGACATCCATTCGGTATCTTCGACAACACGGCCACCAACAAATGCTGGGGTGAAACGACCCATGACCCAAATCGCGCCGACATAGGCGATCGCCAGCATGATCCCCGGAATGACGCCCGCCAGGAACATATCTCCCACGGACTGTTCAGCGACAAAGGAATAGATGATCAACATGGCTGAGGGTGGGATGATCATACCCAAAACCGAAGACCCAGCCACCACGCCAACAGCAAAGCGCGGGTTATAGGCCTGCGCCATCATCTGCGGTACCGAGACTTTGGTGAACACGGATGCCGACGCAATTGACGATCCGGTTACCGCCGCAAAAACGGCGTTTGCCCCGACAGTCGCCATGCCGATACCGCCTTTGACCTTGCGAAACCGCATGGTCATGACTTCGTAGATGTCTCTGCCTAACCCGGCCTTTGAGACGATGAGCCCCATAAAGGTAAACAGCGGGATCGTTGCGAAACTATATTCCATCGCACTGTCGCCGACCGCCACTTTCAGCAGGTTGTGTGCCAGCGTGAAATTGTCTCGCATCAGCCAGATCGACACGAACGAAACCACACCGAGGGCAATGGGGATGTAGACGCCAGCGTAGATCAGAAAGACGATGGCAATAACCGAGATCAGGCCAATCTCAATCGGCGTCATTCTGCGGCCTCGTCATGCTCTGGGGTGCGGACAAGATGCGGGCGGTCCTGCGCCGTGACGACCTTGAGCAGGAAGATCACGCAGGCAAGCGCAGTACCGCTCGCGATGACCAGTTTGACTGGCCACCATGGCAATGTGAAAAGACCGGGCACGCCGAAATAGTCCTGCGTTTCCCACATATGCAGGAACTCGGGAAAGGTGACGTAGGCGATAAGGCCCATGAAGATTGCCGAGATTGCATTGATGATGCGCCTGAGATTGGACGTCAGGCCGGGGCGGCGATTATGGAGAAGGTTCAAAAACCCGTCTGAACGCGTCAACCGGTCCACCCGAACCACATCCGCCAGCTGCAGAAAAACGATCATCACCACCGAGAACTGCACCATCTCGTAGGTGCCCCGCAACGGAGCAGAAAACAGACCGCGCGCAACGACATCCACGTTCAGGATAACCACCAACGCCAGTACAACGAGCGTACCCAAAGCGTTGGCGGTGATTGCAAGAGCATTGGCGACCCGCGAAAGGCCAGCAACTGCGGTCTTTAGCACGTTAGGCCCCTTTCTTGGATCGCCAGACGGTTATTCGGCCGTCCAGTCACGCACCCCTGTAAACCCGGCATCCTGAAGTTTGCCAAGATAGGCGGCCAGCATCTCGGTGCCTTGTTCACCGTTGTCATTCAACGTTGCCGCCCATTCCTGCGCAACGTTGGGCATCGCGTTGGCCCATGCCGCTCGGTCCTCGTCCGATACTTCGACAATCGTACCACCTGCTTCGGTATAGGCGTCCCGCGACGCAGCGGCGCGGTCCATCGCGATACCGGCCACATGGTCGCGATAGTCTATGGCAACGGCCTTCAGCACATCCTTGACCTCGTCCGGCAAGCCGGCCCAATAGTCCGCGTTCACGGTGATGGTTTTGGAATTCACGGCCCCCAGATCAGCGCGCAGCATATAAGGCGCAACTTCCGCGATCTTGAAAGTCTTGGCGGCCTCGGGCCACAGCATTCCGCAATCCACCAGACCGGTTTGCAGCATGTTGTAGAAATCGGTCAGGCCACCACGTACGCCCGCTGCATCCTTGATACCTTCGAGATACCGCAGGTTCAGCCCGGCTCCGGCAATCTTGCGGCCCTCAAGATCGGCGACCGAAGAAACGGGTTCCGTGCAGAATATCTGATAGGTGTCGAGCACCACGCCTGTCGCCAGATAGACCTGGTTTTGCGCGGCGAATTCGTTTTGCATCGCCGGGTATTCGCGGGCAATTTCATCCACCGCTTTGGCGACCGCACGGGCATCCGACGCAACAAATGGCGTTGACCCCGAAATGCCCTGACTGGGCAGCTTCGAGGAATGGAAGATGGTTGTGACAATTCCTATATCGCCAAGACCAAGCTGAATCCCCTCTAAAACGCCCTTTGGCTTGACGATTGAACCGCCATAGTTCTCCTGCCAGTTCATCTTGTAGTTTCCGGATTCGGCCAGTCGCTTATCGACTTCGGGAATGAAGAAATTGGTGAACTCCTTCACCCACAAGGCGCGATCAGGATAACCGTCGATCACAACGGCGGAAATGGTTTCTTCGGCTGCCAGAGGCATCGCCATAACGCTGGCAAGAGCAGCGCCTATCAGGCTGCGTTTGGTCCAGTTCTTCATCTCTCTCCTCCCAGAAAGTCGGGTCCTGTCGTTGTTATTCGTTGGTTTTGACCCAGTTGACGGTCAGGTCTGTGCCTGCCGCTTTGAACAGTTTTGCAATGGCGCAATATTTGGCTGTTTCTTCACCTACGCGCGCCAGCTCCTCCTGGCTGGCGCGCGTATCGCAACGTACCGTGAGTGTGACTTCGGGAAAGGGTACGTCGATCTCTTCTTCCATCAGAACGCCGCGACGATCCAACCTGCACATGGCGTCGATCGTCACGGTTCCCAGGTCAATTCCCAGCCGTTTGGCATTCTTGTGTCCAATGACATTTGTGCAGGCTATCAGGGCTGTCATTGCCGTTTCCGTCGGGGATGGTCCTTGATTGGTTCCGCCGCGCTCGACGGGTTCATCAATAATGACGGTTAGGTCACGAACAGGTATCTCGGTGCGCGCATGTGTCGGACACTGAGCGGTCGTGCGGTATGTCACGACAGGTTTCACTTTGATCGCCACAGTGTTACCTCCTCATGCATAAGAGCACACTTTTTCAAACGGAAATCGCGGGAGTTTGTGGAACAAACCGGTTTCGTCCGCATACCCAAGATTGCAGAGAAAATTTGACCTGAGAGTTGTTCCCACAAAGAATTCTTCATCAACAATGGCGTTCGAGAAACCCGACATCGCCCCCACGTCCAACCCGACAGCCCGCGCCGCGATCATGAAATAAGCGCCTTGCAGCGTCCCGTTGCGATAGGCCGTGTCCGCCACATAGTCGGGGTTGTTCTCGAACAAAGGTCGACGATCTTCGTGCGGAAAGAGGAATGGAAGCTCTTTCCAGAACTCCATATCGTAGGCGATGATCGCGGTCACCGGCGCGCCCATCATCTTGGCCACGTTTTTGGGTTTCAGGGATTTGGCAAGGCGTTCTTTGCCCTCGGGACTTTTAACAAAAACGAACCGCGCCGGCAGCGTGTTCATGCTGGTCGCGCCATTGATGGTGATGTCGTAAATCTCATGAAGCAATGCGTCGGAAACGGGTTTGTCTGTCCACGCGTAATGAGATCGGGACTCGCGCAATATCAACGCGATGGCATCATCCGACAGGCGTGGAATACGGGCGCGAAGATCGCGATGATCCTGCTGCGCCTTCGCGCGTAGCGCCTCCAGCTCTGTTGCGGTTGGTGCAGTCATTCCGCGGCCACCTTTGACTTGGCGTCTTTCTCGTCGATGACCGGACTTGCGCAGATGCCGATGCCTTCGATCTCGACCTCGACGGTTTCACCCGGCTTCAGCCACCGGGGGTTCGGTTTCTTGGCATGCCCGACACCCGGCGGTGTCCCCAGTGCGATCAGATCTCCGGGTTCGAGAGTGGTGTATTCCGAGATCGTCGCGATCACTTGCCGGACACCCCAGATCATATTGGACGTGTTCGAACTTTGCAGGATTTCATCACCAACGCGGCTTTCAATCTTCAGGCCCGAGGCCCCTTCGGGCAATTCATCAGGCGTCACTGTGAACGGGCCTATCGCACCTGTGTCATCAAAGTTTTTGCCGGGTGTCCATTGAACCGTTTTGCGTTGATAGTCCCGTACCGATCCATCGTTGAATACGGTGTAGCCGAAGACGTAATCTAATGCGTCCGCCTCCGAAATGTGCCGACCACGTTTGCCAACGATCAGCATAAGCTCAGCTTCGTAATCCAGCTTTTCTGAACAGGCGGGCCGCACCATTGGCTGCCCCGCCGCCATGATCGAGTTTTTCCCCCGCATGAACAACGTTGGGTATTCGGGAATGTCGTACCCCCCCTCCTTAATATGGTCCGTATAGTTCAATCCCATGCAGATGATCGTACCGGGTGCTGCGACCGGCAATGCGGGCGTGATCGAGGATACGGGCACCTTGACTGCTTCGGCGATTTTATCGGCCAGCGAGTCGATCAGAGCAGGGTTGGCTATCAAACCCATCAGGTCGTGACCTATGGCAGGGTTCAAAGTGGTCAGGTTTACTGCGTCTTCTCCGGACACGACAAAGACGGCAGCGCCTTCCGAAGTCTCTCCCACAAGGTATTTCATCACCACCACCCATGCCAGTTTCCTTGCTTTTTGCCGACTATTTTGCGAAGTGTCAAATAATATCGATATTTTTGGGAGGCAGTCATGGTCGCTTGGGCGGATTACAAATCACAAGCCAAAAGCCGGGGTGCGTTAGCGTTGGAACTTTATGTTGCGCACAGCACTCCGGCCAAAGCGCCCGAAGATGTGAAGGCATCGCTGCCTGATCATTTGGCCTATCAGGCACAGCTTGAACGATCTGGTCATCTGGCGTTTGCCGGACCCATGTCAGACGAAAGCGGTGCCCACATGCAGGGGATGGGTCTGATCATCTACCGCGCAGACAGCCTTGAGGCTGCCCGGAAACTGGCCGAGGACGACCCGATGCACAAAAGCGGCGCACGCAGCTTTATCCTGCGCCGCTGGATGATAAATGAGGGCTCGTTCACTTTGTCTGTCGGCCTGTCATCCGGAACAAACGCCCTAAGTTGAACTCAGATCACATTCGCTCAGCCGAAAAAGGAACGGCAGGATATGGACGCCATGCTTGACACCGAAGGCAAGGAAACATCGGCAACTCATGGCGCTTATCGTCGGCTGCGCGAGATGATCCTGACCGGAGAGCTGCCTCCCGGGCAAAAGCTCAAGATCGAACAACTGCGTGGGCTGCTGGATACAGGTGCCAGCCCGGTTCGCGAGGCGCTGAGCCTTTTGACCTCGGACATGTTGGTGGAACGGATTGACCAGCGCGGGTTCCGAGCCGCACCTGTCAGCAAGTGCAATTTCGAAGAAATACTGCTGTTGCGATGCAACTTGGAGGAAACCGCTTTGCGCGCCTCGATCGTCAACGCAGATGCGGCTTGGGAAGACACGCTTGTATTGCGGCATCACCATATGAAAAAAGCCAGTCTGCAGGGATCTGACGATTTCGAGCACGCCCACAAGGCATTTCACATGGCGTTGCTGGGCAATTCAAAACTGCCACTGCTGATGAGATATTGTTCGCAGCTGTATGACCTGAACATTCGATACCGATATCTGGCAGCGGGCGGTCCAAGTTATCAGAAACGCGATATCGCGGCCGAGCATCAGCAGATTCTTGACGCGGCACTGGACCGTGATGAAGAGAGTGCAACCCGGCACTTGATTGACCACTATCGTCGCACAGGCGAATACCTGAGCAGTCAGATGGGGTCCTGAAGTCTGTGTGCGGTTTTTCAGGCTCTCAACGCAAATAATCCGATCTTCCTGCCATCCATCGTGCCTCTTGCACCGGCAGTTACCGTCGCGCTCTGGCTGTGAACCAAATGGGGAGGTGTACTAGCGTTCGCTTGAATTTGCGACATCACCCCGTGAATACATCCGGCGCATGACCAAAGGGGTCAGGTACATAGGTATTTGGTACGCCCCGATAAACACCATGATCGGCGCTGTGATTTCCGGCGGAAGAGCCACAAAAAACAGCGCGATGTTGCGGTTACCCGCGATCAGAGAGATTGCGACTGCCTTTGCCGGCGGCAAACGTTTGCGCGTCAACTGGAAGGTTGCAATCTGGGCGCCGAAATTCACCAGGCACGCGAAGGCGATCCAGAACGCGGCAGACCAGGGGTCGCCCAGCGCCGTTGCGCTGACCGATGGCATCACGCCTATGACGAAAACCGAAAGTGTTAACGTGGCCAGCCCTTCAAGGCTCAGCAGCGTTGATTGCGACGGATTGCGTAGAACCGTCCGGCGCAGACACACGGCGACAATGGTGACGACTGTGATGGTCAGAAACAAGCTGAACGCAGCCTTTAACACCGTCCACAGATCCCCAAGCTCGGGCATCAGCCAGAAAACCGGCAGCGATGTAAGGGGCAAAACAGCTGTCCCAACCACGACCAGTCGCATTGCATGTTCGGCAGGATACCCCATCATCATGCAAAGGTTCGGACTGCCCGAGATGGACGGCGCTGCGGTCATAATCAATAGCGAAAGAACAACTGCCGAACCCGTCCATCCACCTGCAAAACCAATAGCGACGACGACCAGCGGCGTCAGAAGCTGAAACGCGATAACCACAAAAATGACCTGACGCAGATCAGCCAGCGATCCCAGAATGGCCGCTGGCTCGATCCGCAGAATTGTCGCGAACAGCAAAAGCACAACAAGCGGTGGCAGCAGCGGTCGCATAGGTTCGGCCAACCCGGGCAACAACAATCCCGCAGCCAGTCCAGAGACCAAAACGTAAGGGCCATTGCGCGCCGCCCAGAGCAGCGGGTTCACCGAGCGACCCTACCCGCCCGGGCTTTGCCGCAGGTTCTCGGGCAGCCACGTCGCCAGTTCCGGGAACCAGATCAGGACGAAAACCATCAGCACCATGATCAGGAACATCGGAATCGCGGCGCGCGCAATATAGCTCATCTCGTGGTTGGTCATGCCCTGCATCACGAACAGATTGAACCCGATGGGCGGTGTGATTTGCGCCATTTCAACGACGACCACGATAAATATGCCGAACCAGATCAAGTCGATCCCCGCGTCGCGGATCATCGGCTCGACAACCGCCATCGTCAGCACGACCGAAGAGATACCGTCGAGGAAACAGCCCAGAATGACGTAAAAGACCAACAGCACCATCAGCAACTCAAACCGCGTTAACTCCCACCCGGCGATCAGGTCGGCCAGCCCGCGTGGCAGGCCGGTAAAGCCCATCGACAGCGACAGAAACGCAGCCCCCGCGAGGATCAGCGCAATCATTGCACTGGTGCGCGTCGCGCCCATCAAGCTTTCGGTGAAGGTCTTCCAGTTGAGCGACCCCTGCCCTGCCGCCAGCAACAGGCCCCCGATCACGCCGAATGCTGCCGCCTCGGTCGCTGTGGCATAACCCAGATACATCGACCCGATCACCACCATGATCAGCAGGATCACAGGCAGCAAAAAGCGCGAGTTCTTGACCTTTTCGGAAAAACTCAGCTTGCCTTCGTCATTCGGGTTCCAGTCTTTGCCAACCTTCGAATAGATGGCGACATAACCCATGAACATCGCGGCCAGCACCAGACCCGGCAGGATGCCCGCAAAGAACAGCTTGGTGATCGATTCATTGATTGTGACGCCGTAAACGATCAGCGTCAGTGATGGTGGGATCATGAGCCCAAGCGTCGCCGCGCCCGTCAGCGTACCGATGACCATGCGTTCAGGATAGTTACGCTTGCGCAGTTCCGGGATCGACATCTTGCCAACTGTGGTCAGCGTCGCGGCGGACGACCCGGAGACCGCCGCAAAGACAGTGCAGCCTACGATGTTCGTATGCACCAATCCGCCAGGTAAAGGCGCCATCCATGGCGAGAGCCCTTTGAACATGTCCTCGGATAATCGCGTTCGATACAAGATCTCACCCATCCAGATGAACATGGGCAACGCGGTCAGGGTCCAGGACGAGGATGCCGACCAGATGGTCGTGATCATCACGTCGCCCACGGGCCGCGTCGTGAACAATTCCATCCCGACCCAGGCGACGCCCATCAGGGCCAGCCCGACCCAAACACCGCTGCCTAGCAAGGTGAAGAGAACAAAGAGAAAGAGGATGATGACTGAAATGTTTTCCATACTCTCACTCCCCGTGGCTTTGGTCGGCCAGATCGCGGGTGATGCGGTGATCCCCCTTGAACAGGACGTGGAACAAGTGATCCGTCAGCGCGATGGCCAGGATCACAGCCCCAATCAGCATTGTGGATTGCGGTATCCAAAGCGCAGTTTTGTCCTGCCCCTGGCTGATGTCTTTGAACTTCCAGCTCCAGTAGACAAAGCGATAGGCGTACCAGCAAAAATACCACATCACGGCAGCGCCGATGGCAAAGCACCAGATTTCAAGGATACGCCGCACCCCATCGGGAACCGCGTTCAACAAGATCGAAACACGGATGTGGCTGCCGCGGTTCAGCGCGTTGGCGAAAGCCAGAAACGAGGCTGCCGCCATGGCATATCCGGCATAGTCAGGCGCGCCGGGAAAAACTTCGCCGGTCCAGCGGGCCAGCATTTGCACCACAATCAACACCAGAATGGCAATCAGGCTAAGCGCCGCCAGAACCCCTGCTGCAAGATAGATGAAATCCAGTACGGACCTGAGCCCTCGCATTGCCGCCATGCTGTCCCCGCTGTGTATTTTTTTGGATTGAAAGCAAGCGGCAGGATAACCCGCCGCCCGCATATGAATGGTTACTGAGAGTTGAACGCATCGACGATGGCTTTGCCTTCGTCCCCTGCGGCCTCAAGCCATTCGTTGGTCATGGTAACGCCGATCTCTTTCAACTCATTGGTCATTTGCTCGGACGCCGGACCAACGGTCATTCCGCCATCACGCAGACCTTGAAGGGTAAAGCCGGTGTATTCCTTGGCCCGCCAGTTGCCCGCGTATTCCGCCAGTTCGGCACAGCCCTTGATGACGTTCTTGTTTGCGTCCGACACGCCGGACCAGACATCCGAGTTGACCATCACGTAGTTGCGCGGCAGCCAGGCATCAACTTCGTAGAAATAGTTCAGGCTTTCCCAGACCTTACGATCATACCCGGTAGAACCCGAAGACACCATCGAATCCGCAACACCGGTGGCAAAAGCCTGACTGATTTCAGCGGCTTCAATCGTCACCGGCAGCATTCCGGTCAGTTCCGCCAACCGCGATGTGGCATTGTTGTAGGACCGGAACTTGATGCCTTCCATATCCGCGACCGAGTTCACCTCGTTCTTGAAATACAAACCCTGAGGAGGCCATGGAACGGCATAAAGCAGGGTCAGGTTCTGCTCGGCCAACAGCTTTTCGATGGACGGCTTGGCCGCGTCCCACAGCTTGGCGCTATCATCGAAGGAAGTCGCGAGAAACGGGATTGAATCAAAGCCAAACAGCGCGTTCTCGTTCTGGTGGCCCGACAACAGACGCTCACCAATCGGGGCTTGCCCGGTCTGGATTGCGCGCTTGATGTCAGCACCTTTGAACAGTGACCCGGAAGGGTGCGTGACGATTTCGATCTCACCACCGGTTCCTGTTGTCACGCATTTGGCAAATTCCGCGCCCGTGGCGGAATGGAAGTTTGATGCCGAATACGCCATCGGCATGTCCCACTTTTCGGCCATGGCCGGAGCGGCTGCGGCAGCGGTCAAGGCGGTTGCCGCCAGAAGGCTTGTCAGTCTTTTCATTGTCTTCTCCCTATTGAATATCGATTTTCCAGCGTTGCCCGCCGGTTGCTTTTAGTTTGCGAAACGTGACGGCGCGTAGACGCTCATGTCCGTGTTCGGGTTTCTGCCCGCGATCATCTGCGCCAATAGGCGCCCTGTTTTTGGCCCGCCTGTCAGGCCGATGTGATGGTGCCCAAAGCCCATATACGCACCATCGATACCCGGAACCGCGCCAATGATGGGGATCGAGTCTGCCGGTGCGGGCCTGTGGCCCATCCATTCCACTTCCTCCTTCCATGTCACACCCGGAAAGGCCGCCCGGGCGTTCTTGCGCATCAGTTCAAACGGTGCGCGCGATGGTGCCGCCTCGAGCCCGCCAAACTCCACAATTCCTGCCAAGCGTATCCGCCCGTCCAAGGGTGTGGCAACAAACTTGCCAGAAGCGACCATGACAGGGCTGCGAGGCATCGCGGAAGGATCAACCAATTCCAGATGATAGCCGCGTTCGCTTTCAAGAGGCACCGAAACTCCCAATCGCTTTGCCAGAGGTCCGGACCAGACCCCTGCTGTCACGATGGCGGTGTCGCAGGGAATGGTTTCGCCATCCGCGCGCACACCGGTGACCCGTCCATTTTCGCGCGCTACATCGTCAACGGCGGTGCGGATGATCCGGCCCCCGTTCGACTCAACATATGCGGCCAGGTCTTTCACATAGCGACCGGGATCCGCGATGTGGCCATGATCCGAAAGCCTGGCAGCGAACCCAATATCCTCACTGAAAACCGGATCATATTCGTGGAACGCCCGGCCCTCCAACTCTTCCCAGTCGAACCCATGCTTGCGCCGGATGTCCCAGCCGAAAGCATCGCTTTCGAAATGTTCCCTGTCATCATAGAGAAACAGATAATCCGACGGTACGATCCACTTTTCAGCGCCTGTACCAACCGCCAAGGCATTGTGATCATTCAGACTGTCACCAACGATGGGTACAAGTGCCGCCGCGATGCGCGCAACGTCATCGGCATTTGCGTGGCTCAGATATTGCCGCAGCCACGGGATCAGTTTTGGCAAGTACCCCCATTTCAGGAACAACGGCTGAGATGCGCTCAGCAACATTTTCGGAGCCTTGGCAAGCAATCCCGGGACGGTCACTGGCACAATGGAACACGAGGCCAGAACGCCTCCATTGCCGTGCGAGGTTCCCTCACCCGGCCCGGCTTTGTCGATCAGGATCACATCATGGCCGTCGCGTTGCAGCCAAACCGCTGCGGATACGCCAACAATACCGGCACCAATGATGGCTATGGTCTTGGCTTCGCTCATGCTGCAACCGCCTTTGCCACCGCATAATGATCCAGCTTCGCCAGATCGGGCCTGCCGCCCAGTCCAGGGCCCGAGGGGACAATGACCTGGCCGTCGCGCGTTTGAAACGGTTCCTCCAATATGTCCTGGCTGAGGAAATACGACGCTTGGTAGAATTCGCACCCCAATGTAATTTCAGGCGTCGCGGCGATCATATGGGTCCCGGCCAGATGCGCCAGACCAGCCTCGAACATGTCGCCGCCATATGCGGTCAGGCCATGCGCCGAAGCGATACGGGCAACAGTCTGACCTCGGGTCAAACCGCCTGATTTCATGATCTTCACCGACACGCCGTCGCAAATCCCCTCGCGCGCGGCGCGTTCCATATCTTCGGGTCCAAAGATGCTTTCATCGGCCAATAGCGGAACGTTGGTCATCTGGCGCAACCTCGCCATCATACCGAAATGATGTGCGCGCACCGGCTGTTCTATGAAATCCGGTTCAAACTGGGCCACGTCCAGCACCCGCGCCGGGGCCTCATCGATTTCAAGCCCTTGGTTGTAGTCCACGCGCACCGAGAAGTCCGGATAGTTCTGCGCGAGGTGTTCAAGCCGCATGATGTCAAACGCATGATCCCGGAATCCTGTCTTGAGTTTGACGATCCGAACGCCCTCCTCGCGCAAGCGTGCCAACAGGTCTATGTCCTGCGCAAAATCCGGGTTCGCAATCGAGCAGCTGAGCGGAATAACGTCCCTGCAACGTCCACCGAGCAGCGACCAAACAGGCACGCCGCCGATCCGACCGGCCAGATCCAACAGGGCGCTTTCCAGTGCCGCCTTGGCCTCGGTACAATGCGCAACTGCGAAGGCCGCGCGCGCCATGATAGCCGAGCGATCGCCGACCTTTGCCCCGATCACAAGGGGCCGCAAATATCGATCCAGTGCCGCGTATGTGGCTTCGGGCGTGCCGGTGAACACCGACCATGGCGACGCTTCTCCGAACCCTTCGGTACCGTCTTCCGCCGTCAGCCGCAGGATAACGACCTCGCACGAGCCTTCGACCGACCCAATGCCGTGATCCCGCCGCGACGTGACCGGCAGTTTCAGGTGCCATAGATCAAACCCGACGATTTTCTGGTCCAGATCGCTCATTTCGTCCCCTGTTGACGAAAAGAAGCCTGCCTTGACCAGCATATCATTTCAAATACTATATCTTCGAGAGTTCATCAGAAAATATGATGTGTTAGATGTCCCTGCGATTTCGCCAGTTGCAAGCTTTTCACGCGATCATGGAAACCGGAACCGTGACGGGCGCGGCGTCGGTCCTGGGCATCTCGCAGCCGGGGATCAGTAACCTGCTGGCGCTGCTTGAACGCGAAGCCCGGTTACCACTGTTCGAACGAAACAAGGGGCGCCTGCTACCTACGCCTGAGGCAGAGTTGCTCTTTCGCGAGGTCGATACAGTGGTGCGCGGGCTGGATCATGTGGCGCAGGCGGTGACAGACCTGCAGAACAAACACCCCGGTCAGTTGCAGGTCGCGGCGCCTCATTTGCTCTCGTTCGGCTTCATACCGCAAGAGATCGCGCGCTTTGCCAAAAGCCGTCCGAACCTTTCGGTCAGTTTTCAGTCGCAATATTCATCCAAGATTCAGGAATGGGTGATCTCAGGCCTGTTCGAGATCGGCATTGTCGAAATGCCGATCCTGCATGACACGCTAAACCATCAGGTGTTTCGGTATGAAACACTCGCGACCTTCCCTCAGGACAGCCCGCTTGCAAAACACGACATCCTGACACCCGAGATCCTTGAGAACGAACCCTTTATCGTGATGGGCCCCGAACACCAGACCCACCGCCGGACGCGCGATATCTTTCAGTCCGCCGGACGCACATGGCGCACGCAAATCCATACGCACCTGTCCGAAAATCTGCTGAGCTTCGTCAAACAGGGCATGGGCGTCGCGATGATCGATCCGTTTACCGTCACTTTCGACGAAGAAAGCGGGTATCAAACCCGCCCCTTCCGGCCTGCCGTTATGTTGGACCTTGCGATCATCACGGCCAAGGGTCGGCCGTTGTCGTCGATCGCGCAGGACTTTCTGGCCCAACTGATCCCGTCAATCGCGGCTTATGCAACCCATTCCGAAACCGGCGCCGCAGCCTCGTGAAGCTGTTGCGAATGAATGTCGACCAGCGTGGGACCATCATGTTCAATTGCCTGTTTCAAGACCTTTGGCAGATCCTCGGGGTCTTTGACCGTCCATGACTTCACACCAAAGGCCGACGCCACCGCCGCGTGGTCGGTACGATTGAAATCAACGTTGTAGTATCGCTGACCAAACCCCGAGTCCTGTCCCGCCTTGATCCAACCAAAGACCGAATTCGAGAACACGATTGAGGTGATCGGCATGTTGTGCCGCACCATGGTTTCGAACTCGCCACAGGTAAAGCCGAACGACCCGTCGCCCATGACAGACAAAGTTTTGACCGAGGGTCGGCCCACATGCGCGCCCATCGCCGCGCCCAGCGAATATCCCAACGCCCCGTGCGCCCGGTTGGTGATGAAATGCCGCCCGGGTTTGCGCCAGCGATAATGTGCGCTGAAATAGGGGCAAGGCGTGCCCGGGTCGGCAACGACAATCGCGTCATCGTCAAGGATATCCATCAACACAGCCATGACCGCTTCGGGCCGGATCGGGGTCTCTCGGCTTGCAGCGAGCGGGGAAAAAGCGGCCAACTTCGCCTCCCATGCCGCGCGCGCCTTGTCGGCGCCGCCGAGGCGCGGCAGGTTCTGTCGCGCTTCCAGTGCCGCGGCCAGCGCCTCCAGCGCTAGACACGCATCGGCGCAGATCGCCACTTCAGTTTGATAATTCGCTCCGATAACCATCGGATCGCTGTCGATATGGATGATGGTGGCGTCTCGGCCCGGACTTCTCCAACGCTCGGTCGTGACCGATCCGGCGCGGCAACCGATGAACAGAACCACGTCGGCCTGATCAATCACGGCACGGGTCGCCGGGACGCCCCCGTTCGAACCGACAACGCCCAGCGCCAGCGGGTCGGTTTCGGCGATCGAGCCCTGCCCCGAAACGGTGGTGGCGACCGGCATATCCAGCAGGCCCGCAACACGGCGCAGCGCAGGTTCGGCACCGGACAGAACCGGCCCACCGCCGCAAACGGCCACGGCCGACTTTGCCTTGGCCAAAATCTCGGCAGCCGCTTCTATCGCATCCAGATCGGGTCCAGCGCGCTCGGCCGGATAGCTTCGATGCCGCGCATCTGCCCAAATCTCGGCCTCGTCAACCTGTGCCTTCTGCGTATCAAACGGCAGCGCCAAATGTGTCGCGCCGGGTGTGCCGGTTGTCATCGCCCGGAACGCGGCGCGCACCATGGCCGGCAATCGCCCCGCGTCATCCAGTGATGCATTCCACTTTGCAAGCGGCCGGAACAATCCGGGTTGATCCAACTCGGTCAACGGATATTTCCCCCGACTGCTTGTCGCCACATCCGAGGTGATCGCCAGAATTGGAACCGAACTTTCGTTGGCCTCAACCACGCCTGGCAGGATATACGTCGCCCCGCCGCCCGATGGCCCTTCGCAGACGCCCGGCTTGCCGGTCACGCGGGCGTACCCATCCGCCATATAGGCCGCATGCCGTTCGTCCCGCGTCAGAATATGTTGAATGCCATGATCCATCCGCGCCATCGCGTCATAGAATGGCAAGGTCGTGTCGCCGCACAAGCCGAAGATATGTTTCACGCCATGCGCCTCGAGCATGCGCACCATTGCCTCGGCCCCAGTCAGATAGTTCGTCCCACCCATGGCTTGTGATTCCTTCAAGTCAGAATTGCATGCAAACCTGTATACAGTTTTGTATATTGATTTCAAGAACCACCTGTGGCACCTGTGAATCGCAGCCGAAAGGACAAACGATATGGCGGGTCCGCGCGTCGATGACATCTACGAACAGGTCAAGGCGATGGCGGTCTCATTCCGTCTGCGCCCCGGTGACCGTCTGAACGAAGTGGCTCTATCGAAAGAGCTGGGCGTCAGCCGCACACCCCTGCGCGAGGCGTTGAACCGGCTGGTCGCTGAACGCCTGTTTGACTTCCGCCCCGGTCAGGGTTTCTTCTGCCGTCCGCTTGACGCGCAAAGCGTGTTTGACCTGTTCGAACTGCGGCAGATTATCGAGGTCGCCGCCGTTCGCACCGCCTGCGTCAAGGCGTCGGATGGTGACCTCAGGTCGCTGCGCGAGGAGCTCTATTCGACCGGGATAGACATCACCGGCCTGACCGTCGAGGGCGCTGTAAAGCGGGACGAAGCATTTCATCTTGGCATCGCCAAACTGTCCGGCAACGCAGAGCTTCTGCAAACGCTGACGCGGATCAACGAACGCATCCGGTATATCCGCTGGATCTCGATGAGCATGGACCGCCTTCATCGTTCGAAAGACGAGCATAAACAGGTGATGCAAGCGTTGTTGGATCGCGACGAAGACGGCGCAGCCCGCGTTTTGGGCGCTCATATCGCCAAGCGCATGGACCAAGTGCAAGAGGCGGTGCGGCAAGGAATTTCCAGCATCTATATGGAAGGGTCCGACGTCATTTCTGCCCGCATCATTGAGGAGGCGAAGGCATGATCGCACAGGGCGGCAAATCCATCTATGGCGCGTCGGTCGGCATTCTCATGCTGGACGCGCGGTTTCCTCGCATTCCTGGCGACATGGGCAATGCGCAAACATGGCCGTTCCCGGTGCTGTATCGAATTGTTCGCGACGCCTCGCCTGACCGTGTCGTGCGACATAAGGCCGAAGGCATGTTGGATGCGTTCATCGCAGCAGCGCAAGAATTGGTCAAAGACGGCGTCGACGGGATCACAACCAATTGCGGATTTCTGTCCCTGTTTCAGCACGAACTGTCAAAGGCGGTCCCGGTTCCGGTCGTCACATCCTCGCTGATGCAGGTCGAAATGGTGAACCGCACCCTTCCGGCGGGCAAGCGAGCCGGAGTATTGACGATATCGGCCTCGACGCTAACTCAGGATCACCTACAAGCTGCACAGGTGCCGCCGGATACCCCGATCGGCACCACCGAAGGCGGGCGTGAGTTTACGCGGGTCATTCTTGACAATGAAATGACGCTTGATGTGGAAGACGCCCGCGCCGACAATATCGAGGCCGCCCGTAAGCTGCAGTCGAACCACCCAGAGCTTGGCGCAATTGTTCTTGAGTGCACGAACATGTGCCCATACGCAGCGGATATCCAGCAGGCCACAGGCTTGCCAGTTTTTTCGATGGTCTCGCTTGTCACCTGGTTCCAGGCGGGGCTGGCACCCCCGACCTATTAGCGTTTGCCTTGGTCATGCGACGTATCTTAGCTTGTCGACAGACGGCTTCGAGTTGTGCCACCCAGACCCACAGACCTGCGCTTTGGATGATGCCAGACTCACGCGAGATCAGCGCTGCAGGTTACCAAACGATCAACCAACGCCCGCTGCACAATCGCAAATCTCGGCGTGTTTGCGATTTCGTCCAGTGTCGCCACCCACAGCGGAACTTCTAATCTTGGGACGGCGTCGCACGATCTTTGAAGTCGAGGGTCCGCGTCTCCTAGAAATGATGGCAGGAATGTTTTTCCGATTCCCGAAGCGGCCATCTGCAGCAGCACCAAAAAGCTGTCTGCACCGTTGGTCATGTCGTCATCGGCCACATTCTCTGCCAGCCATTTGGCAGGGAGCGAACTGTTTAGCGCCCCATCCAGTCGCATCCATTTGCGATCAGGGGAACCGTCGTCAAAGACGCCGAATGACAACGTGCCGGCCCGCTGTCCAATCAGCCCTTCGCCAAGCTTGATCGACGGGCGCACCGCAATATCCGCAGTTAGCCGGGACAAATCGTGGTGACTGTTGCCGCTCAGCAAGGTCAATTTCAGGCCGGGGTACCGGTGCGAGATCTCGCTCAATATGGGGGGGAGGACATTCTGACAAAGACTATCGGTGGATGTTATCCGGACCTGGCCCACAGGAGAGCGATTTGCGCCCACAATCGCCCGCTCAACTGCAAGAACCGCATCTTCAACACTTTCCATAGCCGAAAAGATCGAACTCGCTTCGGGGAGAACAGAATATCCGGTCGGGCTTTTTTGAAAGACCAGGCAGCCACCGCGCTTTTCGAATGCTGCAACCCTGCGCAGAACCGTCGCATGGGTGACCCCCAAAGCAGCAGCGGCCGCGTTTAGTGAACCGTATTTGCTAACGGCAAGCACATACCTGATATCGTCCCAGTTATCCCTGTTCATAAATTAACAACAGAAGACCAATAACAAACAATTACAAGAAAATTCGTTCAAGCTAACATCCGGTTATTGAACAGGGAGACACATCATGATGAAGAAATTCTTGATCTTCGCGGCAGGCCTATTGTCGATTGCCGCTATTGGCACAGCCATCGCACATGAAAGTGAAAACCCGGCTGTGAAAGCGCGTACCTCAATCATGCAACTCTATGCATTCAATCTTGGCACGCTTGGCGGCATGGCAAAAGGAGAGGTTGACTATGATGCCGAAGCAGCGACTCGGGCCGCAAATAATCTGGTCGTTCTGACGCAGATTGATCAATCCGCAATGTGGCCGGCTGGATCAGACAATGTGTCCGACCCGTCCTCACGAGCATTGCCCGCGATCTGGGAAAACTTCCCCGATGTAGGCGCCAAGGGACAGGCGATGGCGGATGCTGCCGTCGCGATGCAAGCAGCGGCGGGGCAAGATGTTGATGCCCTAAAGGCGGCGATGGGCGATCTGGGTGGAAGCTGCTCGGCATGTCACAAAGCGTACAGGGCACCGAAAGACTGATTAGGAGATAGCCGTGCGGCGGGTATTCCTTCTCACGGCTGTGGCCGTATTTGTGGTCGGGTTGGTCGGATTATTTCTGACCCGACCTCAACGGTTTGATCAAGCGGAGCTGGACGGGATCTCTCCTGATCTCGTTAGGGGTGAAACTGTTTTCTTTGCAGCGGGATGTGCGTCTTGCCATTCGGCGCCGGACGCCGTTGATGAGGGTAAGCTCACCCTTGCAGGTGGTCGTCGGTTCGAAACAGACTTTGGCACATTCATCGCCCCCAATATTTCCAGCGATCCGGTGGTTGGTATCGGTTCCTGGTCCGCATTGGACTTGGCCAATGCAATGATCCATGGGACCGGACCCAAAGGGCAGCACTATTACCCAGCTTTTCCATATTCGTCCTACACCAACATGACCGCAGAGGACATTGTATCGCTCCACGCATATCTCGGCACACTTCCTGCGGCTGAGAACAAAAGCCAAACGCATGAAGTCAGCTTCCCCTTCAGCGTCAGACGAGCACTTGGGGGGTGGAAGCAATTGTTCTTTCAGCCAGGTTGGGTTGTCGAAGGTGACCTGAACGACCAACAAATCCAGGGCCGGTATTTGGTGGAGGCGCTGGGTCACTGTGCCGAATGCCACACGCCGCGAAATGCCTTGGGTGGCCTGCAACGCGAACTCTGGCTGACAGGCGCGCCAAACCCAAGCGGTAAAGGTCGCATTCCCGGGCTAACGCCAGACCGGCTTGACTGGTCCGAGGCTGACATTGCGGAGTATCTGAAATCAGGTTTCACACCGGATTATGACAGCGCCGGAGGTGAGATGGTCGAGGTTATCGAGAACACATCGCGGCTCACAGATGACGAGCGCTTGGCAATTGCGGCCTATCTTAAATCCGTTCCGGTTCCTTGAACCGATCGCCCCTGTGATTGTCTGGTGCCGTGCTGCGGACGGCACCAGACAATCACACGTAAGGCAGAGACGGCGGTTTTTGGTGCTAACGCATCAGTCTGTTTGATCCGGTATCGGCACGCCTAGCCCGACCTTGTGAGGGCGCATGACAACCGAAGTTCTAAATCGCCGAACGTTGGAATTGTCAAAGAACAACCGTTTGGTGAGGTCCTCGAAATCATCCATGTCCCGCGCGGTGCAGATCAAGCAGAAATCGGCGTCGCCCGTTATGTAGTAACACTGCTGAACCTTGGGTTCGGCCCGCACTTGTCTGGCGAAAGCATCGATTTGATCCTGGCGCTCGCGCTCCAGTTCAACCATGACGACAAAACTCATCGCGACCCCAACCTTTTTGGGATCAACGATGGCAACCTCGCTCGCAATTGCCCCAGAGGATTTCAGCGCCTTGAGCCGCCTTTGAACGGACGCGACAGAGAGACCTGTTTCAGCGGCCAGAGCCTCCAGCCCCATGCGCGCATCAACCTGTACGAGTTGCAGAAGTTTCTGATCGGCTGAATCGAGTTTATTGGTCAAAATAACGTCCTTCGTGAGAATTTTTCCCGAAAGATGTCAGAATTAGACCGATATGCATAGTCGGGGCCGGTTAAAATCAATCCCATGGAAAAGATTGCAAACCTCGACGTCACAAAGCCACTGGCTTTGATCAAAGACTGCCCGGCCTATCGGGCATCTCCGCTGCTAACCTGCCAGATCGCGGGCCGCCCGATCTTGGTCAAGGATGAAACTGACCGCATGGGCCTTGGCGCCTTCAAGGCGCTTGGCGGCGTCTACGCGGTTGCCAAGCTTATCGAAGCGCACACGGATGTTCGTTTGGACCAGACCAGCTTTCAGGATGTTGCTGTTCAGAAAATCGCGCAGTCCATCGTGTTTGTCTGCGCTAGTGCGGGCAATCATGGTCTGGCTGTCGCCGCCGGGGCAAAGATTTTCGGGGCCAGGGCCCGCATCCATCTGTCTAATACCGTTCCGGAAGACTTTGCCCGACGTTTGCGAGACAAAGGCGCAGAGGTTGTCCGCTCAGGCGCGGACTATGAAGCCAGTGTCGCGGCTGCCATTGCCGATGCGGAACGCACGGGGGCGGTTCATCTCGCCGATGGGTCATGGCCCGGTTACACAGAACCGCCAAGGTTGGTGGTGGAAGGTTATACTGTGATCGCCGAAGAGATGCGGCTGTCTTTTCAGGCTTCGGGACGCTGGCCCAGCCATGTCTATTTGCAGGCGGGTGTAGGTGGATTGGCATCGGCGATCGCCTACATGATCCGCAAAACATGGGCCAAACAACCACAAATCGTCGTGGTTGAACCTGACGCCGCACCCTGCCTGCGAGACAGCGCCAAAGCAGGCCAGATTGTAACCGTTGAAGGCCCGGTATCCAAAATGGGACGGCTTGATTGCAAAACGCCTTCTATGCTGGCGCTGGATATCCTGAGCGCCTGCGCGGACAACTGGGTCACCATCAGCGACGCGCAAGCTGAAGAGGCCGTTTTGCAAGCCCGCGAGATGGGCTTCTCGACCACGCCATCCGGCGCAGCAGGCCTTGTCGTTGCCATGCGCGAAGGCGCTGAGCTACCCTTGGTTATTCTATCCGAACGAGGCCTGCCTGATGCTTGATCTAGTCGCTTTCCGTCGCGATCTTCATGCCCATCCTGAGACCGGATTTGATCTGGAGCGTACACCGCGTTTGATAGCTGAGCAGTTGGAACGGGCCGGGCTTGAAGTGTCACCTGGGCTTGGCCGTTCGGGCCTTGTCGCAACCCTGAAGCGGGGGCCTGAAGACACAGCGATCGGCTTGCGGGCGGATATGGACGCTTTGCCGATCGAAGAAGCAAATGGCTTTGAATACCGTTCAAAGTATCCGGGGAAGTTTCACGGCTGCGGGCATGACGGGCACAGCACAATGTTGCTTGGCGCTGCCCTGCACCTCGCGGCGGATCAGTCTCTGGACCGGACGGTCCACTTCATCTTCCAGCCCGACGAAGAGAATGGCAACGGTGCGGCTGCCATGATCGCCGACGGTCTGTTTGAGCGTTTCCCGATGTCGGCGATCTATGGGCTGCACAACATGCCGGGTATGGCGCTTGGTCACTTTGCAACCCAAGCCGGACCGTTCTGCGCCTTCGAGGACAATTTCGAGATCAGGATCAAAGGTCGCGGCGGTCACGCCTCGATGCCGGAAAAGGGCGTTGACCCCATCGTGACCGGGTCTGCCATTGTCATGCAACTTCAATCCATCGTCTCTCGGTCGCTTCCCGCTCAGGATCATGCGGTTGTTTCGGTTACTGAATTCCTGACTGATGGTGCCCGCAACATCCTGCCAAGCAACGTCACTCTGAAAGGAGACTGTCGCGGTTTTTCAGATGAGGTTTCGACAAAGATCGAAACCCGGATGAGGGCAATTGTTGAAGGCATAAGCGCGGCGCAAGGTGCTGAAGCGGACCTGGACTATGCGACCTCGTTCCGGCCCTTGATAAACGACGCCGCTGCAACCCGCGAGGTCGCTGAGGCCGCGAAGGCCGTCGGTTGGGTTGATGCAAACTATGGTCGCGTCGGATTTTCAGAGGACTTTGCGGAGTTTCTGGCGCACCGGCCGGGCGCGTTTGTCCTCATGGGGAATGGTGACAATGGCAGCGCCGCAATGCCGCTGCACAACCCCGACTATGATTTCAATGATAGCGCCATTGATCACGGGATCGCATTTTGGGTCCGCCTGGCGAAGAATGGAGGACACTGAGCAGCGGGGCCCGTTGAGGCCGGTGCTCGCCGAGAACTGGCGGGTGATATCGACCGTCATATGCGTTTTGCCGCGTAGTCCGGTGCGCTCGGTCAACGGTTCTAGATGACCACCGAGGCCATCCTTTCGACCCGTGAAGAAATTCCTGAGTTTAGCAAGCAAGCGCGGGACCGCATTCAAAGCGCCAAGAGCGCCGAAGATACTGGCCCTTTAGGGAACTGAGCTAACGCATTGTCTCGCGTGCTCTCTAGATCTGCCCTACGTGCGTACACCTCATCGCAAAGTTGTCCGATTGAGACACTTCTAGCAACGACGGGGTATTCCGAGGCGCGATTCAAAGACGAGTGCTTCTGTGGATCGCAACAGGGGTCCGGTCACCGAACCGTCCCGACGGCATGCAATCGCGATGAGGCTTCTTTGACTACGTCCACAAACTCGTCGACCATTTTCGAGTTTCCTGCCGCTCGTCGCGCGACGTAGAGTTCGATGCGTTGGCCGTCCGTTTGGTACGGGATGCAACTTAAATGCGGCGGCGCGAGGACGCGAATCCAGGCGGGTGCCAGCCCAATACCGACCCCGTGCGCCACCAGTTGCAGCAGGGTGGATTTGTCAATGACTTCGCAGGCAATGTCCGGTTGCCATCCCTGGGCACGGTAGCTGTTCCAGAGCAGGTGGTGAAGGATCGGGCGGGCGTGTTTTGGAAACCCGATAATCGGATGATCCCTGATATCCGCCGCTGATAGCGTTTCCCGACTGGCAAGTTCCGATGCGGACGGCAAAACCACGACGGCGCCCTGCTGGTACAACAGATCTGCCTTCAGAAACTCGTCTTCAGGAGGCTGGCGAACAAATGCAATGTCAGTGCGGTGATTTGCAAGCTCTTGCGTATGGTGATCCGAAGACGAAATCTCAAGAATGTCCACATGAACCGAAGGTTGCCTTTTGCGGAATTCCATCAGCGCCGGCGGCAACAGCATCGAGATTGCCTCGTCAACGCCGCTGACTCGCAGTGTCTTCAGCCCACTGTCGGCCGTGTGCCGGGCCTTGGAAACGGATTTGTCGATATCTGCAAGAATACGTTTAGCATCGCGCAGGAACTCGGACCCCGCTTGCGTCAGGCTGACCTGCCGGGTTGTCCGAAAGAACAGGGCAAAGCCCAACTCGTGTTCCAGCGCGGAAATACGGTCGGACAAGGCTGGCTGACTAAGGCCCAGGCGTTCGCCTGCCTTTCGAAAATGCAGTTCTTCGGCGACTGCCACAAAGCACTGAAGTTGGCGAAATTCCAAATCAAACCACCTCGGCTACTGTATCACGCGCACCCTTTGCCGTTCGCCCAACCCGCGTTCAAATTTACGGATCGCATCAGCGAATTCCAGCGAGTTCAAGGTATCGTTGCGGCCCTCAAGATGAGCGGTCTGCGTTGCGTCGTCCATTTCAAACGGCAGCTCTGCCTCTCCGTGTCTGATGACCCGGTTTTCGATATCAATCGTATAGTTGACACCATCCTCATGGGACGCCGCTTGCATTAACTGATCCCGCACCTCGGGACTGACGATGGGCAAGGCAAGTCCGTTTTTGCGCGCATTGTCGTAGAAAATGCCCGCGAAACTGGTGCCGATGATGCCCTGAATACCCAGTTGAACCAGCCCCCAAACCGCGTGTTCCCGGCTGGACCCGCATCCGAAATTGTCGCCGACAACCAATATTCTGGCCTTGTGCCAGGGATGCGTATTCAGCACAAAATCCGAGCGCAGCGTATCGTCGTCGTGAAAGCGCAGATCAGCGAAAGTGCCATCCGCCAGCCCTTCGCGTGTGATCGTTATCAGAAAGCGTTTAGGCATGATCACATCGGTATCGACATTGGCAAGCGGCAAGGCGGCGGCCAGCCCGTGAACAGTTTTTGGCAACTTATTCCGTTCCTTCGCTCAGAAACTCGCGGACATCCGCGATACGGCCATGAATGGCGGCGGCGGCCACCATCTCTGGGCTCATCAAATGAGTGCGTGCCCCGCGGCCCTGCCGGCCTTCGAAATTGCGGTTGGTCGAGGAGGCAATCCGCTCGCCATCCATGGCGATATCGTCATTCATGGCAAGGCACATCGAACAGCCGCTTTCAGGGCGCCAGTCAAAGCCCGCTTCTTTGAACACCCGGTCGATCCCCTCAGATTCGGCCTGTAGGCGGGTAAAGGTCGAGCCCGGAACGACGATGGCGTTCACCGACCCGGCGACCTTTTTCCCTTTCAGGATTGTGGCCGCTGCGCGCAGATCCTCGATACGGCTGTTGGTGCACGATCCGATAAAGGCGCTGTCGATTTTAATATCGGTCATCGCCTGACCAGCCTTCAGGTCCATGTAGTCCAGTGCTCGGGTCAGCGCCTCGCGTGCCTTGGGCGTCATCCCCTCTGTCTCGGCCGGAACTGAGCCATCGACCGGCACCGACTGATCCGGGCTGGTGCCCCAGCTGACAAGCGGGGCAATATCGGCGGCGTTGATCTCGAACACCGTATCATACTCTGCGCCGGGGTCCGAGTTCCACTCCAGACCACCAAAATCCAGCGTACCGCTATGCGCGCGCCCTTTGATTTTCTCAAGCGCCTTTTCGTCGGCTCCAATCAGGGCGGCCCGTCCGCCCAACTCGACCGCCATGTTGCAAATCGTCATCCGCCCGGACATTTCCTGTGCGCGGATGGCTGAGCCGGAAAACTCTACGGCATAGCCATTGGCGCCGCCTGCGCCGACCACCTGAACGACCTTCATGATGATGTCCTTGGCGGTTACACCGGGGGCAAGATCGCCATCGATATTGACCAGCATCGTCTTCAGCCGCTTATAGCGCAGGGTCTGCGTCGCCAGCACATGTTCGACCTCGGATGTGCCGATACCAAAACCCAGCGCCCCGAAGGCGCCATAGGTGGTGGTATGGCTGTCGCCGCAGGCGATCAACATCCCCGGTGCGACAAGCCCCTGTTCGGGGACAACAACATGCTCGATCCCCTGGCGGCGGTCACCCAGGCCATAGAAGGCGATGTTGTGCTTTTTGCAATTGGTCTCCAGATTATCAATCAGCAACTTGGACGCTGCATCATGCGGATCGCGCTGCCGTGTGGCATTCACGTGATCGACTACCGACAGATGAGCCTCGGGCCGCCAGACGGAAAGTCCTTTCTGATCCAGCCCGGAAAAGGCCTGCGGGCTGGTGTATTCATTCATGATGTGGAAATCGACATAGATCAGCATGTCGCCGTCCGGCAGATCACAGACCTTATGCGCGTCCACCAGTTTATCGTAAAGCGTCCTGCTCATTCGGCGGCATCCTTCTGATCGATCTGGCGCAGGAAAAATGCGCGCATTCGGTTGGCTATTTCGTCCGGGATCTCTTCGGCCATGTAGTGCGTGGCGTCGACGGCCTCGCCCTCAACCCGGTGCGCTCGCTCCTGCCACAGCGCCATCGCATCAAAGCAAGTCTCGATCACTCCACGCTTGGCCCATAGGACCAGCAGCGGTTGTTCTATCTTCTGCCCGTCGTCCTGATCGTCAAGTTCAATGTCGATGGTCGCCGCGGCGCGATAATCCTCGCATGCGGCGTGGATAGCCTCTGGTGTGCCGAAGGCAGTGATGTATTCGTCGAGCGCCGCAGAGGTAAACGGGTTTTCGCCCTTGGCCTGATTAAAGCATTTCAATTTCCAGAACTGCGCGGGATCATAGCCAATGATCTGTTCCGGGATGGGGTGTTTCTGGATCAGAAAGAACCAGTGCCAATAGGCAGTGGCGAATTCCTTTGAGGTATCGCGATACATTTCACGCGTCGGCGCGATGTCCAACAGAACCATCGCCCGGACGTTCTTCGGATGATCCAGAGCCATCCGATGGCTGACCCGCGCGCCACGATCATGGGCGCCGACCAGAAACGTCTCATGCCCCATCTGAGACATGACCGAGACCATGTCCTTTGCCATTTCACGTTTCGAATAGGGCGTATGGCGATCATCCGAGGCGGGTTTGGACGACCGGCCATATCCGCGCAGGTCGGCGCAGATGACACGGAACTGATCTATCAGCTGCGGGGCAACAGCGTGCCACATGGCCGATGTCTGCGGATAGCCGTGTAACAGCAAAAGGCCCGGATTGCCGGGGTCGCCACCGTGACGAACAAATATCTTCTGCTCGCCGACATTCAGAGTCAGTTCCTCGAATTCCAGAAACATACCGGAGCGCTCCGCGAAAATGGGTTGTTATTCACGATACCCGACTTTTACACCGATATTGATCGAATAAACTGATCAATTCTTCCGAAAAATCATCGCCGCCCAAGTATGTACTCTCGCTCAGCATCTTTGATCGGGTCAGACCGGCCTGACAGAACGGGAGGAAGCTATGAAATTCTGGAAGACATCAAGCCTGGTTGTTGCGCTCGTTACTGGTGCGGGTTCCGCATTTGCCGCCTGTGATCCAGGCGAAGTCGTCATCAAGTTCAGCCACGTAACCAATACGGACAAACACCCCAAGGGTATCGCAGCGACGTTACTTGAACAGCGCATCAACGATGAGATGGACGGCAAAGCCTGTATGGAGGTCTTTCCGAACTCGACCCTCTACAATGACGACAAGGTGCTCGAAGCCATGTTGCAGGGCGACGTGCAGCTGGCCGCGCCCTCACTGTCCAAATTCGAGAAATTCACCAAGAAATTCCGCATCTTCGACCTGCCGTTCCTGTTCAAGAATATCGAGGCGGTCGATGCGTTCCAGACCTCGGACGCCGGACAAGCCCTGCTGGATTCGATGCAGCGTCGTGGCCTTCAGGGGCTGACTTTTTGGCACAATGGCATGAAACAGATGTCGGCCAACAAGCCATTGGTTATTCCCGCCGATGCGGATGGGTTGAAATTCCGGGTCATGTCCTCGGACGTGTTGGTGGCGCAGATGGAAGCCATCGGAGGTAGCCCTCAGAAAATGGCATTCTCGGAGGTCTACGGCGCGCTACAGCAGGGTGTTGTCGATGGGCAGGAAAACGTCTGGTCCAACATCTATGGCAAGAAATTCTTCGAGGTGCAGGACGGCATTACCGAGACCAATCACGGCATCATCGACTATCTGGTGGTGACCTCGGTGGACTGGCTGGACGGTCTGGACCCAGAGGTCCGCGAGCAGTTCCTGACCATTCTGGACGAAGTAACGGCCACCCGGAACTCGGAATCCTATGAGGTCAATCAAAAGAACCGTCAAGCGATCCTGGATGCAGGCGGCACTATCCGCACCCTGTCGGATGACGAACGCCAAGCCTGGGTCACCGCCATGCAGCCGGTTTGGGATCAGTTTTCGGACGATATCGGTCAGGACTCCCTCGACGCGGCGGTTCAGATCAACTCTGGCTTCTGAGCCACACCATCGGCGGGCAGGACAATCCTGCCTGCTGTTTTCCTGAAAACGGCTGTTGGGAGGGTAGGCTATGACCAACAATCACTCGTTCATGGACCGGATCGAAGAGGTCTTGATCGCCGGTATTCTGGGTCTGATGACCGCACTGACATTTGCCAACGTCGTCGCCAGATATGTCTTTAACTCAAACATCCTTTGGGCGTTGGAGATGACGGTCTTCCTGTTCGCCTGGCTGGTTCTGCTGGGGGCTTCCTACGCGGTAAAAAAACACGCGCATCTGGGTGTCGATCTGATGGTGAACATGGTGCACGGCAAAGCCCGGAAACGGCTGGCGCTGGCCGCTGCCGCCGTATGTGTCGCCTTCTCATTTCTAATGCTAAAGGGATCTTGGGACTACTGGGCCAACTTCGCCAACCTGCCCGCCACCGAGGGGCGCTGGTTCCCGCTTGGGTTCGAGCAAGACTATCGCGAAAAGGGCTGGTACGAGACCAATGATATCCCGATGCCCGGGATTCTTGCATGGATGGCGGGCACGTTTAACGAGGGCGAAGCCTACGAAAAAATCCCGCGTTTTCTGCCCTACATCGTGCTGCCGATTTCGATGGCCTTGCTGTTGCTACGGTTTGTTCAGGCGACATTCAGCATCCTGAACGGAAAGACGGATCGGCTCGTGGCCAGCCACGAGGTTGAAGAAGAACTGGCCGAAATTGAAGCCAGAACGCGGAGGCGAAATAATGGAAACCGTCCTTCTTTTTGCCATGGTCATCGGGTTCCTGATGATCGGCGTCCCGATAGCAATCTCTCTTGGGATGTCTTCAATTCTATTCCTGCTGTGGTTTTCCGACAGTTCGCTCGCCTCGGTCGCGCAGACCCTGTTTGCCGCATTTGAAGGCCACTTTACCCTGCTGGCGATCCCCTTCTTCATTCTGGCTTCGTCCTTCATGACAACCGGCGGTGTGGCGCGGCGGATCATCCGGTTTTCCATTGCATGTGTTGGCCATTTCCCGGGCGGCCTTGCCATTGCTGGCGTCTTTGCCTGCATGCTATTTGCCGCGCTGTCAGGGTCGTCGCCTGCCACCGTGGTTGCCATCGGTACAATTGTGATCGCCGGTATGCGGCAAGTCGGATATTCCAAGGAATTCGCCGCCGGCGTGATTTGTAACGCCGGTACGCTGGGCATCCTGATCCCACCCTCCATTGTGATGGTGGTCTATGCCGCCTCAGTCGAAGTGTCAGTGGGCCGAATGTTCCTTGCAGGTGTCATTCCCGGGCTGTTGGCAGGTCTGATGCTGATGGTCACGATCTATGTGATCGCCAAGATCAAGAACCTTCCCAAGGGCGAATGGAAAGGCTGGGGTGAAGTGTTCCAGTCGGGCCGCGAGGCCGGTTGGGGCCTGTTCCTGATCGTGATCATTCTGGGCGGCATCTATGGCGGTATCTTCACGCCAACCGAAGCCGCAGCTGTGGCCGCAGTTTATGCCTTCTTCATCGCCACCTTTGTGTACAAAGACATGGGGCCACTGGCCGCCCCCAAAACCCGCAGCCTTTCCGCAGCCGCAGTAATCGAAGACGCGCCTGCCGGCCCGCGCATTCCTCTTAGGAGCAAGCCTTGGGCGATTGTCACCGCGATTGTGCATCCGGACACTCAAAAGACCTTGTTTGATGCCGGCAAACTGACGATCACACTGCTGTTTGTGATCGCCAACGCGCTGATCCTGAAACATGTGCTGACGGATGAGCAAATCCCGCAGCAGGTTGCCAATGCCATGCTGTCGGCAGGCTTTGGTCCGGTGATGTTCCTTGTGGTCGTCAACATCATCCTGCTGATCGGTGGTCAATTCATGGAACCCTCGGGCCTCTTGGTCATCGTGGCACCCCTGGTCTTTCCCATCGCCATCGAGTTGGGCATCGACCCGATCCATCTGGGCATCATCATGGTGGTCAACATGGAGATCGGGATGATCACCCCACCGGTGGGCCTGAACCTCTTCGTCACCTCGGGCGTTGCCGGAATGCCAATGATGAGCGTTGTCAAAGCAGCCCTGCCGTTCCTGGCCGTGCTGTTCGTGTTCCTGATCATCGTCACCTACGTCCCGTTCCTGTCGACATTCCTGCCCAACACGTTCATGGGACCGGAAATCATAACCCAGTGATGCGGAGTGCGCTGGCGGCATCTGTCGCCGGCGCGTTTTGTTCAGACGGTGGGTCCGATCGCCCATGGCGTCTTGGCGGTGCGACACACCCTTCTTCCGAAAGTCTCGTCGCAAGATTTGAGCAGATGTTAGGTACGTCTCGAGCTGAAATATCTTCACAAACCGCAATGGTTTACGTCGGCGCTTTGCGCTCGCAACCTATGGCCTGCGCATTACGCACTGTTACTCCAAACGTTTGATCGCTCCGATCGCCGCATGTCGGCTTCCGACCGCCATTCCGGCCTGAATTGGGGCGAAATAACCAGATTGCACGGCAAAAGATCCGTAAGAGTTCGATTTCCATCCCCGCTGCCGGGCAAAAGCCTCAGAACGGTCAAGAAACCGAAAATTCCAAATGATACAAGCAAAGGACGGCAAATAGCCAAAGAGATTTCCACACCGCCTCGGCTCGAAGTGGACACTGCCAAGTACGCTAAACTCTTGTTTCCGTTCACTTCATGCGCCTTTGCCGGAGCGTGACTTAGTTCACGGTGTCACTTATCTTGATGCCTTAAACAGACCACATGCGGATTAGGATACCTCGGCAGAATAGAAAGTGGCTATCGCTGATTTTGTTCGGTGGTTTAGCGACTTTCTTTCTTTTCGGCGGCGAGTTTTCGGGTTCCCTCAATACTTGTCGCCTGAAGTGCTTTACACTGACGATGCAGGAATGGGCGGATCACGGATACAAAGGCTATGTTATCGCGGGCCTCTACCTGGCCGCTATTTTCGGATTTCTTTGGGACCACCTTTGATCTACTAGTTTCAATCTATCCGAAACTGGTGACGGAAAGGTGTGAAGCGACTACAGTCAGTATGCGGACAAAGCTGCCGACCAAAAACTTATACGAAGGTTCGCATATGCGCCGTGCAAAAGCAGCCAAAACCAACAATCGGCGGCTAAATTGCTGTACAAGGGCTTCTTCGCCGAACAAGGGTTGACCAAGGATCAACCAAGGCGAGTGTTAGGACCAGTACTTAGAAACATGCCTACGGGTGACGCGCAAGACTTCGTTCAACTTGCGGTCCAGATCATAGAGCGGGCGACAAGCTAACGGCTGCTCTGGTCGAATATGCGTTCGCCCTGCTCATCAATCACCTGTTTCGCTTTGGCGATGCTAAAGCTTTCGGCCTGATCACGGTTTTCGAATACATCCGCGCGGATCACCGCATAGGTCTTGCGATCTCCGTCGATGGTCTTTTCGATACGGGCCAGCAGGCGGTATTTGCTACCCTCGGGCATCAGGTCAGGATAGATTTCGTACCCTTTGTATGAGACCGGCTCCGGCTTGGACTTCTCAACGCCACCGAAGAGTTTTGAGAAGAGGGACATCGAGCGGCTCCTTTCAGCGTTGTACTGGTCGGAGACTAGCGCCGCTCAGGGCCGGGGTGAAGCGCGTTGTGCGATCAATTCATTGGAATCTTGATCCGAAAGCACCCAAGGCGCCATTCAGCGCAAAGCTATGGTTCAATTGGGTGGAAGGCGCTTAGTGTTTTTGGTGCCTACCCGAGCGGCGACGTTCGATTTCTTGCGCAATAAGTTCGATGTGCAGCCGCGCGTCGTACGCCTTTTGACGGTATGCAAGCGGCAAGTTCAGATTCGCGAGCGTCGCAGATATGTCATCGAGTTTCTTCGCTACAGCTTCTATTTCCTCTGACGTCGCAGCGTCTTCCATCTCCGCTTCCAGCGATGCAATGTGTTGATAGTGCCGCCAAACTCTTCGGTTTTGGAACCACACATAAAAAGCCGGAACGAGACGAAGCAATGGCGCGAGAAAGAACAGCGGCAAGAGGAAAAGCAGTACGCGACCAAACTGTGCAGCAACCCAGAATGGGAAAATGTCATGAAGAATGTTGGGCCCGGAGTTGATCATGTGCCAGGCGACGTCATTGATTGGCGCAGGAGGGGAATTGGTGTTTGGAAATTCCTTGGCTGATTGCAGTACGGTTCGATCTCCGTGGATCTTGTTTGCACTATGCGCGAGCCGGTCGACAACCGCCGGATGCAATTCGTCGGTTGCTATCATTGATGCGGTCAAAGTCAGTATTTTGACGTCCTGTTCCTGTCGCGGCGGTGCCAGAGTGGCTGACCCGGCAGGTACAACAACGGAATGGCCGCTGACAAATCTGAAAGATAGGGCGTCGATCAATGCCATTTGGATCAGATCCAAATCAGGATCGACGATAGCCTCGGTCAAGTATGGAGCATCCAAAGGCGATACAAACAACGCCGCGTCCACCTCACCGGAGCGCAAAGCAGTAATGGCCTCGAAACCACCAATTTCCTTAAGCTCGATGCCCGAGTCCTGAATACCCGCTGCTTCTATAAGGGCCAAAGCCGCGGCGCGTGTGCCCGATCCAACCTGGCCAGCAGCCAAACGAATTCCGCGCCAGTCCCCGGGGTATGGGCCAATTTGTGCAGTAGAGCGTCTGAAAATCACCAACGGTTCAGGGAAAAGAGCCCCAAGGGACTCCAGTCCGTGGTCACCAGGAAGAGGTATTCCGCCCTGCACGAAGGCGACATCTACATCTCCATCGATGAGCCGTTGAATGTTCTCAACCGAGCCAGCTGTCTCAACCAACTCGAGCGAGATATCGTCCCTGGCCAGCTTAGACCGATACTCTGACCCGATCCGCCAATACCCGCCGTCTTTTGGCCCCGTGGCAAGCCGAATGCTCTCGGGTGGAACAAGGCTGCTGATTAGAAGAATTACTAAAACAACGACGAAGACGGGTATTAGAAGAGTGAAAAACAGTCGCATCGGTCTTCTTGGTAATTACGAAATCCTGCCGATAATCTGTTTTGTTGCAACTCTTTGTCAATTATTGAGCGTTCGCGTCCCTACGCAAACGGTTACAGGCGCCACGCGCCAAAAAGATAAAAAATTGCCAAAGTCAGCCCTATTGCGCGTGCTTTGACCCTAATGTGACGCCGATCCGCATCGAGTAGTCGCCCTGCACTGCCTCCGAATTAGGCTCTAATCCCAGTGCAAGATCTATATCCGGCGGTATTACCCTTGACTGTTCTTTTCATGTTTTAGGGGATCAAAAAAAGTTTGTGGCAGCAACCCGATCCATCAGAGAAATTTGTTCTGATCGAGTTGTAAATATCTGATGCTACAGTGCTCTTTCCATATGGCCGTTTGCGTTGCAGCGCAGAAAAGAATGCGCACCGAATACTCCATTGTGACGACTGCCTTGGTTTTCTGATGCAAATTTAAATTTAAGGAACGAGCGGATGTTTTTTTTGATTTTTGGATCAGCAATTGTCGCCGGGACAACGATCATCGTAGCTGCTTCGACCGCGCAAGAAATTGTTGACACGAATTATGCCGGCGGACCAATTCTGACGATCAAAAATGAACAACCAACCGTCGAGGCCTTCGCTGCCTTCGCAGGTTCTGTTGCGAAGTCTACCGAAGTTTAGAGAAATACGTCTGACCTAATTTGTTATGCGAGCAGCTCTTTGAATTGTTGAAAGGGGCGGAGTTCTGGTGTGAATTGGCGATTGCGGACCTGTGCGAAGCATCGATGCCTGCCAGGGTCGCTGAAACCGAAGCAAAGGACTTAAAAACGAGCATCGGACGGGATAGTTTCGAAGCTACGAAAGCATGAAATCATACGCCTTGCCGTGCTTGCCGGCAGCTCATGAGAAATAGGCCCATTTACCAATCACCTTGATGTAAACCTCGTCCATTCTCCTGAAGCGGTGGCACGGTCCATAACGACGACGCGTCGCTTCAGCGATTGTGCCTGCTTACCGCTTCAGCATGGGAACCATTGCTATATACGTGCGGTAAGTACCGCCAAATTCGCGCACCAGAGATCTTTCTTCGAACCATAGGCCAATTATCACGTAGACCGCCATCAACCCGGCAAAGAGCGCGTGACCAACCGTCATGTGCGGCGTGCCAAACAAGACCAGTCTGACGCCAAGCTGCATCGGGTGACGCACGTGGCGGTAAAGCCCGGGCGTTCTGAATTGTGGTTTGGGCATAGGTTGCAATCTGCTCGCGGTCCAAATTTGCTGCAGGCGAAACAACTCAAAATGGTCGATCAGAAAGGTCGAAAGCAAAACCAGAAAGACACCCAGTGCGCAGATGCCATAGGTCAGCCACACAAGGTTGCCATCGGCAATCCAGATCGTTTCGGGCAGCGGGCGCCACTGCCACATGGCCGGGATCAGACCAGGGCGGTTCACAAGTCAGGCTCAAATTCATCTTTGTTTCAGATGACCCTGTTTGCCCAAGCTGGCTGATCCGATGCTTGGTCCTTTCTTGGAGGTTTTCTGATGATTTTCTGAAGACTTGACGAGTAAGCAGACCGGCCGCGGCCACAACGCTTTGCCTGGATATGACAACAGCAGCACGTGCGCGCTGCGAATTGCGTTCGCGCTTTACGAAAAATCTGAATTCGCGCAGAATTACCCTGTGAAATATGCATTTGATCAATACGTTCTGGACGCAAGCCGCCTGCAATTGACGCGGGAAGACGTTCCAGTTGCTACCGAACCACAGGTATTTGCGCTGCTTCGGCATCTCATTGAGAACCGAGAACGTGTCGTGTCGAAAGACGAAATTTTTTCGGTTATCTGGAAAGGCAGGATCGTTTCGGACGCAGCTCTTAGCAGCCGGGTCAAGGCGGTCAGAGCAGCCATTGGAGATGACGGTGCGCGACAGGCTTTAGTTCGAACTGTACATGGGCACGGGTTTCAATTTGTTGGCTCGGTCGAGGAAACGCATGACAAGACCGGCTCTGCAGCAGTTTTATCGCAACCCTCAATTGCCATCATGGCGACCACAATGGTGCATCCAACAGATGCCCAACGGGCCTTCGGCGAAGGATTGGAAGACGATATTAGCGCAGCCATAGGCCGGGTTGGAACGATTTATGTCGCGCGATATTCAGGTCAGGACGACGCAAAGCAAGCAGCCGAAGAATTGGGCGTTCGGTACGTGCTTGGGCTCAAGCTGCGGTTCGCGGGTAATGCATTTCGCCTGAATGCATCTCTATTACATGCCGGACGGCAAGCAGAGGTCTGGGCAGATCGTTTTGAAGGGCAACTCGAAGATCCTTTTGCGGCACAGGACCTGGTTGTTGCTGCCATTCTGGGCCGTCTCGTCCCGAATATAATGATGGTTGAAGTGCAACGCGCCCTGGCCGAGGCTGACTTGACGGATGCTTATCATGAACTCTTGCGCGCAACGCCGCTTTGCATGCGTATGGATGCGGATGACAATCGGCAGGCCGTAGTTCATTTGCGACGTGCATTGGTATCAGATGCCGAACATGCCTTGTCACATGCCATGCTTGCGTGGTGCCTGGGACAACAGGCGATGTCCGATTGGGCCCCGGACGGACCAGCTGCACTTGCAGAGGCGATGGAACATGGCAAAAGCGCGCTTGACCTTGCGCCGCGCGATGCATTGGTTCTGACTTTCGTGGCCACGGCCGAGGTGGCCGCAGGGCAACATACCGCAGCGCGCCATCACCTTGAGTCTGCGCTTGCGCTGGATCCGAGTCTGGCTTGGGCCTGGGCCATGTTGGGGGCCGTGGAAACCTTCGCCGGGAACATGAACGAAGCAGTAGCGAACTACGAAAGAGCCTTGCGTCTTAGCCCGCATGATCCGATGCGGTTTAGCTATTACTTTGGCATTGGCGCCGCCCGATACGGATTGGGCGAATATGAAGATGCATTATCTCTGCTTGAACAAGGTTACATTGAAGCGCCCGGCTCTACATGGGCGCCGCGCCTGATCCTAGCCTGCGCTGCCGAACTGAACCTGACCGACAGGATGCATGCCATGGCCGCAAAAGTCCGTAGCGTAAGACCTGATGCCACCGCCGAGAATCTTGTCGCTGCAAGTGTCGTGAGAGATCAGGCCTACCGTGACCGAATGCTTAATTCATTTCGCAAGGCGGGTTTTTAAGTCTGAGAAGCCAAGTATACGACTCACGCGGCATTTTCGTGCGATTGATATTGCCTCAGACGGGCAATTTGCGTTTCCCCAAACCCACGCAAAGAAACGGTCTCGGCCTCACTGATTCTGAACTTGTCGATAAGTTCCTCGCGCATAGTGTTGCAAATAGTTATCTCCATAGGATCTGATTGAACCTGCAACCGCGCGGCCATGTTCACAGCAGGACCAAAGACGTCGTACACGTATTTCTGAACACCGACGACAGAGCCAACTACAGAGCCGCTCGCGATGCCGATGCGGGCGCGCCATTGGTGTTGGTGCGTTTGATTGCGCCGCTCTAAAAACCGTATCATTTTAGACGCGACGCGTGCGGCAGAAAGCGCGTGATCTGATGTGGAATGCGGCAATCCGGTCACTGCCATATAGCAGTCACCGATGGTTTTGATCCGTTCGCTCCCGTGAAGTTCGCCAATCTGATCGAAGGCGGTGAAGATTGAATTCAGTTCTGAAACCGTCACATTCGGATCACCTGCCGCCGCCATCTTCGTGAATCCAACAAAATCGAGCATGATGACGGTTACCGGCTCAAACAACCGCGGGGCGACACAACCGAATGTCATGAACTCCTCAAAGACGGATTTTGGCATCATGTTCAGAAGCAGTTTTTCCACCCGCGTCTTCTGTCGCTCCAGCTCGCGCGTGCGCTTTTCCACCATGGCGGCGTAGCTGTCGATCATGGCTTCGGTCTCGCGCAGACGGGAAATGTTGTGTCCTTCGATAACAACGTGTCTACGCCCTTCGTATTCCGCTTCATGCGCGTTGAGCTCGACAATCACAGTCCGGTGTTTGACTTTCGTGCGAATTTCCACCGGTTGTCGGTCTGGCAGTTCCCTGGGCGCACAGGGCATATCCAAATTCAAAACCTGTCCCTGGGTCGTGCCTCTGAACCAAGTTTCAAATGTCTGGTTTAGCGAAACAATGATGCCGGTGTCAGAGTCAACGATGCAAATGCCAACTCTGATGGAGCCAAGCAGCCTCGCACTGATATCCTGTATCCGCATAGTGCTACCTCACAATCAGCGAACGGCGCGCTTCGACAGCGCACAGCGTTTTGGAAAGATCTTCCGGTGCAAAACCCGCATCGGTCAGCGTTTCACCCAAAAGCGCTATGACTTCATCGAAATGTGCATTTGTGACGGTCAAGTGATAATGAGCGCTGACCAGTCGTTGATCCGTGTACTTCGCGGGCCCACCCAGAACCGAAGCGAAGAACTTTGTCTGGTGATCGATCAGTTTGGCCATGTCGACATCGTCGAAAAACGGGCCAACGATTTCGCTGTCCAATACCCGATCGTAAAAATTGATGATCACCGAGTGCAACGCACGCATGCCACCGTATTTGTCAAAAAGCGGGAGTGCTCTTTTGTTGTCTGAACGCCCGAGCATACAGGGTCTCCTTAATACGATTGACCCGGCGGCATTCCGCCGGGCGCAGACTTTCTTCACGCTCGATGAATGATGATCTCGGCGTATTCCGCTGGAATAATCATGGCCTGAGTATCGGCGGAGTAGTTTCGCGCCACGGCGATAAGGTCCGCTGCAAGCTGCGGTGCCCGCTCGCCAACGGCGGCAAAGGCTTTGTGTACGGGGCCATATACTTCGCGCCAATGTTCGACCCAGTGTTGCGGTGAACGTTCACGGAAGGTGAAATGGCGTTTTGTGATTTCGATCTTCTTGGCCTGTGCCCCAAAGAGTTCTTGCAAGCGCTCCTCGGTTCCCCATTCCAATGGAGAACGAACGCCGGTTGGCGGTGGCACATGCCTGCCGATGGTTCGAAACACTTCGCCGATGAAACTTTCTGGCGTCCAGTTGGCAAGACCGATCGTGCCCCCGCTGCGGCAGACGCGCAGCATTTCGTCGGCGGCAGCTTGTTGGTTGGCCGTGAACATGACGCCGAACGTAGAAGTGACATGATCAAAAGATGCGGCCTCAAAGGGCAGATCCTCTGCATCGGCTTCCCGAAAGGCTACCGTCAGATGCTCGGCTTCGGCCCGGGCGGCACCGGCGCGCAGCAAACTGGGAACATAATCTGTTGAGACAACATCGCAGTGTCTCCGCGCGGCTGCCAGCGTGGCATTGCCATTTCCTGCCGCAACATCCAAAACGCGCGCGTCCGGGCGCAAATCCATCGCTTCCGCAAGGGTTTCACCGACAATTTGTAAAGTCGTACCTACGGCGGCGTAGTCGCCCGACGACCAAGTCGCGTGTTGTTTTGATTTTACTGCAGCCAAGTCGGGTGCAGGTGAAACTAAGGCGGCGGTATTCATTGTCTGTCTCCATTGATATCGCATTCAATGGAAGCATTCTTGCCAAAGATCGGGATTTGAAACTTGCAGAAGACCTGTAGAATGTCTGATGTTTTCTGCAGATTGGGCGTTTTCGGATCATTTTCGCAACCTCGGTGCCATCCAATGTAGCGAAGGCAGTTGCGAACGACTTGAAGCCACACATTTGGCGAACGCGTCGCTCTATGAACCGCTTCGAAATTCGGTTCACTTCTCGAATTCCGGCCCCATAGACGCCGCACTTGTCGATCACGAATTTGTCCCGGATGCCGTTTGAAGATCGAGCCTTTGCAACGAACTAGTTGCTGCCGAACCATTCCCCCGCTCAGATTGCGCCCGTGAAGCGACCAGTGGTAAGTATATTGCAACCCACCTGTTGAGGGACTAGCGATCAACCCGCTCACTGCGTTCGGACATAATCGCCTAAAAGTCACCACAGGTAACCGTGTACCACCGATAGAAGTCCACAGCGTAGAAAACTGCTGCTCTGGGGGAATGGCAACCTTGCACAAAAATCAAACTGAAACCTGTTGGAAACCGGCTCGACGGAAAGAAACGTCAATTTCTCAGGCGCCAGTCAATCAGGCCCCAAGTATTGCGACACATCCCTTGTCGAGGTCAGCGAGAGCGTTTTTACCTTCAAGACCTTAGGCTTTCCCTCAATAGCGCTAACCACCCCAGGTGTCCGACAGCCTGAAGCCACTTGGAAACGGATCGGTGGGGTCGAGCCCGATTTGAGAGATCGCATAGATCCAGCATTGCCCTGACACGCGGTTCTGTGTCGCTTCAAACTCGCCCACTTTCGTGAGGCTTAGAAACTCTGTTGTAAACTCGCCACCGATAATCGAACGCGAGACCGCTACATCTCCGGGCTGGGCCAGACCCACCGCATGGCGCACAGCCATATTCGCATTTGAACCGGTACCGCAGGGTGACCTATCTACACGGCCAGGGCGCAACGTTGTGCAGGTCCGTACCGCGCCGTCGGGGTCGGTTGACCGAAACATGACATATGCCAATCCATTCAAAGCCGGAGTGGTCGGGTGTGGGGCATCCTCGACCTTGGCGATCATATTGCGCAGAGCGACGCCGCGCGTGGCAAGGTCGCGCGCGTTGTCCGGTGTGATCGACAATCCTATTTGGTCCACATCCACAAGCGCATAAAAAACACCGCCGAAACACAGATCATAACGGATCGTCCCCCAGTCCGGGGTCTCAATTTTACTGTTCTTCTTGGCAACAAAAGACGGTGGCATATCCAGAGATACCCGTGTCACCTTGCCATCGGTGCAAGCTGCCCGCGCCCGCACGAGGCCAGCTGCCGTGTCCAAGGTCACAATGGTTTCGGGTTCGACCATCGGGATCGAAGCTGTTTCAAGCAATGCGGTCACTGCACACATGGCGTTCGAGCCAGACATCGCATGGGCCTGATCCGGTTGGAGAACAATGAACCCAATATCAGCCTCCGGGTCGCAGGCGGGCACCAGCAGACAGAAAGACCCCGCCGGTGCCGAACGCGGTTCCGAGCACAAGAGCTGGCGCAGGCTGTCATCGACCTTGTTCAGATGGTCCAGCTTTTCGGCCATGGTCGCTCCGGGGATGTCCAGCACCCCTACGGTCACGACACGACCGATTTCGCCAGCGCAATGGACATCGACCGTTTGCAGAGTTCGGGACCAACGCATAGGTTTGTTCTTTCCGTTTTCTAAGCCACAGCCTGCGCACCGGTGATTTCCACCACCGAGCCGCAGAGGTATTGCGCCTCATCCGAGGCCAGAAATGCGACGAGGGCGGCGATCTCATCTGGCTCTCCAATCCGGCCAAATGGCACCAGCGCATTCAGATCGTCAAGACTGCGCCCCGACCGCGCCAGATTGCTTTCCAGCATCGGCGTTCGAACTTCGCCCGGGGCCACGCCATTCACGCGAATGTTGTCCGGCGCATAGTCGCGAGCAAGGTTCTGGGTGAAGGCCACAACAGCTGCCTTGGTGGTGTTATAGGCGATATGGCCCGGTGCCGGGTGCATGCCCCATTGCGAAGCCGTGTTCACGATGGCCCCGCCGCCCTGTTGCTGCATCACCGGGATCGCCGCCTGACACATGTGGAACAGCGAGTCGACATTGACGGCAAAGGACTGTTGCCAATCCTCGGCTGACAGCTCCATCAACGCGCCCCGCCGCATCAGCCCGGCATTGTTGCATAACACATCTATTTTGCGCCCTGCGCCGGTCCATTCTCGGACGAAATCCCGGATTTCCGCAGGATCGGTTAGATCGAAGGCGTGGGCCTCCGCCCGACCTCCGGCGGCCAGTATTTTCCCGGCGACCGTTTCTGCCTTGTCGATATCTGCATCGGCGACACAAACAAAGGCGCCTTCGGCTGCAAACCGCTCACAGATCGCTGTGCCAATACCGCCTGCTCCACCGGTGACGACAACAGATTTTCCTTCAAAACGCCGCATCATGACCTCATCTGACTTGCGCCATTTACATCCAGAACCGCGCCTGTGAGCGAAGCTTGCGAGGGCCGCAGAACAAAGGCGACAAGCTCGGCAATTTCTTCCGGCTCGGCCATCTGGCCTAGCGGAATGCCCGACAAGGCAGCAGCTTCGCCATGGGTGCGTGTGTAATCCTCGGACATCTCGGTCCGCACCCAACCCGGTGCTATAGCCACCGCTGTGATCCCGTCAGCTCCAAACCCACGCGCGATGCTTTGGGTCAGGTTGATCATGGCCGCTTTGGTTGCACCATAAGACATCGCCTCGGCCCTGTATCCGCCCTGCCCCGCGCGCGACGCCATGTTGATGATCCGGCCGCCGCCTTGCGCCCGAAAGTGCCGAATGGCCGCGCGGCTCAAATCGGCGACGGCCATCAGGTTGACCTGAAGATCACCGTGCCAGGCGCGATGCCAATCCTTCAAAGGCTCATCCACGGAAGAGGCGGTGAGGATGCCAGCATTGTTGATCAACGCATCTATGCGGCCCGCTTGGGCTTCGGCGGCCTCCCAAAGCGCATTTGGCCCTAATGGATCGGACAGATCGGCTGCAAACGCAATTGCTCCTTGCGCGATCTCTGCTGCCAACGCTTCGGCACGGGTTGCGTTGCTATGGGAATGCAATAGAACGCGCGCGCCCTCGGCCGCCAATTCGCGGGCGATCGCCTGACCTATCGACCCGGTAGCCCCCGTCAACAGAATGGTCTTACCTCGCAGAGAATGGATCATTTCGCATCTCCATTGGGTGTTTTGCGAGCATCGCTCAACCGCTGCATAACGCTGTCGAGCCCTGCTATCAGAGCCTTCGGACCACCGTTACTTGCAAACACCTCGAACAGTTGCGCATTCAGTCCTGCGGGAGTCGAGTGTTCGACCCGCAGCGATTCATAAGGTTTGTCACGATCCTCCATAGTGGTATGCGCCAATCCGGAAAAAACTCCGCTCAGATAGCGTTGTGCATCCACGCGCCCAATCCCATTGGATTGCATCCAGTCTGAGGCAACGCCCAGAAAGCCAAAATATGTTCCCATCAGGGCACTTGCGGCGGCGAAGGCATCAAACTCTTCCGATGTTCGGGCGCTGACCGCTGTCCCTAGCGGACCAAACAGCGCTTCACCCACCGGGTCGTGCGGAAACAGAACTGTCACGCCGCGATGATGGGCAACCGAGGGCAAAGGTATTGCGCGGAGCAGGCGCACAGGCGTGCCGATCCAGTCTTGCAGAACCTCATGGGTCACTGTCGCGACCAGGCTGCAAACATGCTGTCCCTCGGCAAATCGCAAAGGCGCCAGCACCGCCTGCACATCCTGCGGGCGGACCGCCAGAAACACCAGATCAGACCCATCAACAACGGCCTGCGCATCTGCGTAGACCTGCACCTTGTCGCTTGCAGACGCCAACCGCGCCGATATCGTGCGATTACGTTCGGTGACGTAGATCGCGGTGACATCAACGTCGGACGCCAGCAGCCCGGTCACAACCGCTTCGGTTATGACCCCTGTTCCGATGAAGCCAAGTCGCATACCTACTCCTTGATATACCAACCCCAGGGTTTGGAGCGGTCATAAGACGTGATTTGTTTTGGTTTCGGGGTAGTTGTTCAAACCCCAATCCCCCAGTTCACGCCCAATACCAGATTTCTTGTACCCGCCCCATGGCGCTTAGTTGAAGGTCGGTTGCGAGCAGTTGATCCAGACGATACCGGCCTGAAAGACGCTGGCAAGCAGTTCATGCGGTTGTTGGCCGGGCCATACCGGTCCGAGAACTGCTTGGCAAAGCTGGACACCCCAACGCGGCAGACGCTGGAGGTCGGGAAACTCAGCGACGGTTCAAAGGCCGCCTGCACGTCTTCAACGTTGATAGCCTTGCCGTGGCGGACAACGCTGCCCAGTTCCTGAGCCAGAAACTCGCGGAATTCGGAGGGTCACATCAGGGCCAACTTGTGCCCTTCAGGGTCCAATAGCCGACGCGGCGTCTGCATCCAGACCGAGGGGCGCGACACCGGCATGAATTCGGTCACCGCGATCGAAGCCATATTACCGAAAGACGCGCCGTTTCCGGGCGCATCACAATCGATGAGGGCCACCCTGTGCCCCCGTTTCTGAAGGTCATGGCCAAGCGCGGCACCGATAATCCCGGCACCAACGATGGCGGTGTCAAACAGTTGTTCGGTTTGTGACATCACAGATCGATAACGTGATGGAAAACCGGGCGCAAACGGCATGTGACCAAACGCGCCCGGGATGGGATTACCAGTTCAGGATCGGCTCCATCGCCGCGCGCATGTCTGCCTTTTCTTCATCCGTCAGCGGCCCCAGAGGGGCGCGACATTCGCCCATCGACAGACCCTGCAGTTCGCAGCCATATTTGATCTTCTGAACGAACTTGCAGGATTCCAGAATGTTCATGGCGCGATATAGCTTCTTCATCATCTCGCGCGCCGCGTTCAAATCCCCTGACCGATAGGCACGGTCCAGATCGCAGCAGGCTCGGGCCATGCAGTTCGACGGCCCGCAGATCCAACTGTCCGCACCCCAGAACATGAAGTCCAGCGCAATGTCGTCCGAGCCCGAGATCAGCTGAATTTTGCCCTCATACCGGCTGGCGATGTCGACGGCGCGTTGCAACACGCCCGAACTTTCCTTAATGCCGATCACGCGCGGATTGTCGGCGAAATGATCCATGAGCTCAAAGCTGATATCCGCGCCGTCCTTTGCCGGATAGCTGTACAGAACCAGATTGACATCCACCTCGGCCAGCACCGTTTCATAATGTTGGATCAATTCATCCTGTGTCGGGCGCGTATAGAATGGCGGGGCAAGCAGCACATTGTCGTACCCGATCTCCTTGGCCATCGCCGTTTGCTCGATCACTTCGCGCGTGGCGGGGGCGTTTGTCCCCGCGATCAGGATTTCGTCTTCGTTGGCGAAATCCTTGACGAACTGCAGGACAGAGCGTCGTTCTTCGGTGCTCTGCGAGAAATACTCACCCGTTGATCCGTTCGGCACCCAGCCGGTGACGCCTGCCTCGCGGAAATGCGACAGCAGCTTTTCGAGCGCGCCGAAATCGATCTTGTTATCGTCGCCAAACGGCGTCACCAGCGCTGGCATGATGCCAGAAAGTTTGACGTTGTAGCTCATAGGTCGGTGTCCTGTGATTTGTTGTAATGGCCTAAGGTTTACAACAGTTCCCGTCATAATACTGCGATCGCGGCCGCCATTCGAACAAGCGCCGCGGTTGCAACACCCTAGGATTCTCAAACTAGAGAATTGCGGACAAAACCGAAGAGCCTTCTTCGACAACGAGCGGCTGTAAAGAGAAATTCAAAACCCAACTAACTCGCAAATTCTTGGCCAATCAAAATTGGCCCCACAGAGCAGCACTACATTGGTTTGTCCCTGCAGCTCGCTAGACAACTTTAGGAACCCTGCCAAGGCTAGCGCTGCTGCCCCTTCGACCAGCATGTTCTCCTCAATCGCGAGCCGCCTTAGCGCTTCTGCAATGTCCTCTTCAGTGCAGGTGACGACCCGGTCGATCACCTTCATCGCCAATGGAAGGGTCACGCTGTTTTCGTCAACGCCGCCGGCAACCCCATCAGCCAGCGTGTAAAGATGTTCGGTTTCGACGACCTTGCCCGCCTGCATCGACGCTGCCAAAGCAGCCGAATTCTGTGCCGATATACCGATTACGCGCGTGTTCGAACCAAAGCACTTGAGAACCGACCCAATACCGCTAATGAGCCCTCCACCGCCCATCGAGATGAACACGTTGTCGATTTGCTGAAGCTGCTCCCGCAACTCCAACCCGATCACACCCTGTCCAGCGATCACATCATGGTCATTATAGGGAGAAACATAGGTGTAATCTCCTGAGGTCGCGAGGCTTTGCGCATGAGCTTCGGCCAGGCCGGATTCCGACCCATGCAGAATAACCTCGACCCCGAAAGAGCGGATCTTGTCGAGTTTGGCGCGCGCCACGGTTTCCGGCAGCACTACGGTAAGGTTCTGACCGGTCAGAGAGGCCGCGCGTGACGCGGCAATGCCGTGGTTGCCCGAGGACGCGGTGATCAGCTTTTGCCCCGGTTCCATCGCCGTCATCTTGCTGGCGGCCCCCCGCATCTTGAACGATCCGGTCAGTTGGAAGTTCTCAGCCTTGAAATACAGATCGCATCCGGTTTTGACCCCCAACGACAGCGAAGGCAGTACCGGCGTCTGGTAAATCAACCCAGCTACGCGTTGCCGCGCCCGGACCGAACGCGCGGCTGATTGGAAAATGCTTTCGTTCATGCGGTCACGGATGCAACAGGAGGTACACCCTTCTCTTCAAGTCGCTGCAAAAATGCGCTGACTTTACGCAGCCCAGCCTCCAGAATTTTGGGATCATTAGCATAGCCGATGCGCAACCAGCCTTCCATATGCAGAACCGAACCAGGTGTGAACATCACTCCGGTTTCTTCCAGCAAGGAGATACAGAAATCGCGCGATGACATATCGAAATCATATTTCAGCAGTGCCGTCGTGCCCGCTTGTGGCTTAACGTAGGACATCCGGGGTTCATTCGATACCCAATCATCAAGAATCTGGAGGTTTCCGCGAGTGATCCGGTGACTACGTTCAAGAATGCGGGCTTTGTTTTCCAGTGCAAGGGCGGCGAAATAGTCATCCAGCATACCCACGCTGATCGTGTTGTAATCGCGATGGATGGAAACCGCCTCAAGCACCTCTGGCGCCGCTGCGATCCAACCCAGTCGCAGCCCTGCCAGCGAAAAGGTCTTGGACATACCGGCCACGCTGATACCCCGTTCATAGAGGTCCGCAATGGCGGGGCAGAACCCGTCCCCTGTTTGACCGGTGCCGCGATATACCTCATCGCACAGCACATAGGCCTGACTGCGCCGGGCAATCTCGATGAATTGTTCCAAATAACCGGCATCCATCAATGCGCCGGTCGGATTGTTGGGGTTGTTGATCGCGATCAACTTGGTCTCTGGTCGGATCAATGCGGCGAATTCTTCGAGATCAGGCAAAAAGCCGTTTTCTGGCCGCAGGTGAAGGATATCAACTGTGGCGCCATAGCTCTCGGGGATCGAATAGTGCTGCTGATAGGTTGGCCGGACCGAGATCACATGGTCGCCCGGTTCCACCAGCGTTTCATGGACCAAAGCATTAGCCCCGATCGCGCCGTGTGTGACGACGATATTGTGACGCTCCTGACGGTCATAGAGCGTCGCAATCGCATCACGCAAACGGTCGGACCCTTCGATTGCACCATAAGTCAGCTTCATCGGTTTGAGATCGTCAAGAACGTCCGAGTTCTTGCCTGACAATTTCAGAAGCTGCTCGATCGTCAGAGATGCTACACAGGTTTCGGCGAGATTGAATTCGCAATGATTTTCGAATTCATTCATCCAGATCTCAACACCAAAAGGTTTGATTTTCATCTTGTCTCTTCCCTTTTCCTCAGTTGCCTTGCGCCTGAGACAGTTTCCAGATGCCATAGGCCATGGCGATGTCTTCAAGGCCTAAACCGACTGAGCGAAAATAGACTGGCTTGGTAAAGTCAGGCAGCGGAGCCTTGCCGCAGGCCAGCGAACCCAGATCGCCTTTGATCTGATCCGCCGACCATCCATGGTCAGCCGTTGCGATCTGCATCTCCGCCGCTGCACCCGGCGTGGTCGCCGCGTAGTCGCAATAGACCTCGGCCTGGTTCAGAAAACTCGGTGGAACCTCGTGCGCATTGGGCGCGTTGGTACTGATGGACGTTATAAGAGCAGGTTTGCCGATATCGGCCGGATCAATCACCGGTGTTCCTGATGACGTGCACAGCATTACCACATCCGCGTCAGTAACGCAGCTTGCGGCATCGTCGGCGATGGCAACTTTTTCAGACAAGGACTGCCATGTGAGCTGACGCTCCGGCTCCTGTGTCAAAGATGGGGAATAAACAGCGATCTGATCCCAATTTCGAAGTCCCAGAACATGGCGCAGATGTGCCTGTGCGACGGCTCCACTCCCAATAATCGCGTGTTTTTTGGCGTCGACCCGGGCTAAGTAGTCAACGGCCAGAGCAGTCGTGCCAGCCGTACGTTCGGTCGTCAGCCTGCCCGCGTCACACCAGACCAGAGGTTGACCTGTCCGCATGCTCATCAGAGCAGTCCAGGCGGTAATGATCGGTGCGCTGTCCGTCACAATATAAGGCGACAGTTTGGCACCAAAAACACCCATCGCTTCAACCACTCCCAGATAGGTGATGAAATCGCCATCCTTGTTGGGGAATTCTGTCACGGTCTGTGCGGGTTGTTCGGCCTTGCCTTGTGCCAAGGCCTTGAACATCACTCGTAATTCGCCTTGAACGTCAAGCTGCGGCAATAATTCCTTGATGATTTCGTCTTGCAAAATCATTGGCGTAGAGTCTTCAGGCATCAATGCTTCTCCAATTATGCCGCGCATCAATCCTGCAGGATCGACACAACTTCTTCCAGGCGCGCATGGTCTCCGGCAGCGAGAACCGAACCCTTCATATCGAATGAAAGAGGTTGCCCCTCCCAATCGGTGACGTGCCCGCCCGCCCCGGTGATCACGGCCGCTGGTGCATAGATATCGAACGCATCCAGGCCGCCATCCAGCGCCAGATCGGTCCGGCCCGAGGATAGAACACCGTAGGAATAGCAGGATCCGCCATATTGCACGTATTGCACGCGCTCGCGGACGCGATCGAATTTAACCTGTTCGGCAACGCTCATAAAATCACGATTGCTGCACGTTGCGTATGCCGTTCCGATCGAGGCGCACGACCGGACACGAACCGGGTTGCCATTGAACTGGGCGAATTCCCCTGCAACTCCAACCCAACGTTCTGCGGTCAACGGATGTTCCATAACACCCAGGTAGGGCGCGCCTTGCCAAGCCAACGCGATCAACGAGCCGTAGACAGGAATGCCGGCGATAAAGGCGGCCGTGCCATCAATCGGATCCAGGACCCAAACAAATTCGGAATCGAGATTGGAGTTTTCGAATTCTTCACCAAGAATTCCGTGATCCGGATAGGCATCCATGATCCTCGCGCGCAAGGCGGCCTCTACGGCCTTGTCAGCGGCGGTTACAAAAGATGCATCCGGTTTTATCTCAACTTCCGGTTTGTGCTGATGGGCCTGCAGCAGCATGGAGCGGCTAAGGTCCGCCAGTTTCTCGGCGAACGTCAAATACTCGGAATACGGAGGAAGGCGCGAAGTCATAAGGGCCCCTTAATGCGTTAGTATTTGGCTGAGGAAAGTTCGGGTGCGTTCGCTTTTTGGCTGGTTGAAAAACCTATCCGGCTCAGCCTCTTCGACGATTTCGCCGGCATCCATAAAGATCACGCGATCCGCGACCGAACGTGCAAATCCCATTTCATGTGTCACACAGATCATCGTCATGCCGTCCTTCGCCAAATCAACCATGACCTCAAGCACTTCGTTGATCATTTCCGGATCTAATGCCGATGTAGGTTCATCAAACAGCATCACCTCAGGCTTCATACACAGCGCACGGGCGATCGCGACGCGTTGCTGCTGGCCGCCGGAAAGTTGAATCGGGTATTTCCCAGCCTGTTCGGGGATCTTCACGCGTTCGAGATAGTGCATCGCAATCTCTCGCGCTTCCGGCTTCGGTGTCTTGCGCACCAGTTTCTGCGCCAGCATCAGATTGTTGAGGATCGTCATATGTGGGAACAGGTTGAAGCTTTGGAACACCATACCAACTTCGCGGCGTACGGCGTTCAAATCCTTCAGATCGTCGGTCAATTCGATCCCGTCGATAACAATTTTACCTTCATCGTGCTTTTCAAGCCGATTGATGCATCGGATCATGGTGGACTTTCCCGACCCTGAAGGACCACAGACAACAATCCGTTCGCCCTTTGTAACGCTAAGGTTTATGTTCTTCAGTGCCTGGAAGGTGCCGAAATGCTTACCGACCCCTTGCATCCGGATCAGAGGCTCCGAGGATGTCATATCAGCCCTCCCTTACGGCATAGCGGCCGACATATCGTTCGATACGGGCCAATATCTTCTGGATGATGAACGTCAGGATCATGTAGATGATCGCCAATGAGATGAAGATTTCGTAGGGCGCATAGGTTTGCGCCACGATGGTGCGCGCTATGCCCGTCATATCCATGAGTGTGATGGTGCTGGCAAGCGCAGTGGATTTCAGCAAGCTTATGATATCGTTGCCATATGCGGGTAGCGCCAGACGTGTCGCAATCGGTGCGGTCAAGTAGACAAAGCGCTGCGATTTGGAAAGACCCAGGGCTTCGCCGGCCTCAAGCACACCGCGATCCACACCGAAAACACCGCCTCGCAAAATCTCTGAGACATATGCGCCGGTATTCAGCGTCAGAGCAAAGATCGCGCAGCCGAACGGGTCGCGAAAGATCGGCCAGAAGACACTTTCTCGGATGAACTCGAACTGCGGAAACCCGTAATATACGATGAAGATCTGCACCAGGATCGGCGTGCCGCGGAAGACATAGATATAGACCTGAGCGGGCCAATCGAGATACCATTTGCCGCTGATCCGCATCAGCATCAGCACAATGGCAAGCAAGAGCCCCAGAAACCCCGACAGGATCAGAAGCTGAAAGGTCACGCCCATGCCCATCAGCATCTTGGGCAGGGATTCGACGATGAGGGAAAGATCAAAACTCATGACAGCCTCGTCGTGCGTTTGCCAAAGCGTTCAAGCCCCATCACGGTCAGGGTAATCACCGTCGAAAAGCCCAGATAGATCAGTCCGACGACGATATACATGGTGAAGGGTTTGCCGGTTGTCCCAATGGCTTGTTTGGCGACAAAAAGGGTCTCGTTGAGCCCGATGATCGAAATCAGGGCCGTATCCTTGATCAGCGAGAGCATGTGGTTGCCAAAGGCAGGCAGGGCCAATCGCCACATCTCGGGAACGCGAACGTAGATAAACGTCTGAAGGTTCGACATTCCGAGCGCCCGCGCCGCCTCGATGCTGCCTGGTTTGACCCCCAGGAACGCACCGCGAAAGGTCTCGGTCGCGTAGGAGCCAACAATCAGAGCAATGGCGATGGTCCCGGCCCAGAAGGGTGGCACATCAAGAAACTTTATGTCGGGATTAAACATCTGCGCAATCGCGGTCAGGGTGATCGCGGACCCAAAATAGAGCAGCAAGATCACCAAAATTTCAGGGGTTCCGCGGAAAATCACAGTGTAGGCGCCTGCGATCTTCTGTGCGATACGGTTATTCGACAGTTTCGCCGCCGCGCCGATCAGCCCGAACAGGACCATCAGCACCAGCGATGCCAGAAACACCTGCAGAACAACGACAGACCCCCAAAAGAAGTCATCCCACCATCCGGCCAAGACTTCCACACTACGTCCCTTCGATTACTTAGTATGATCGGTGCAAAATCGGTTCTAAGACGCGGCGGCGCGTTACTGTGCGCTGCCGCGTCAGGGGAGGTTAGCCGTCGCCCCATTCCTCATTGTGGATTGGGAATGGGAAGTATTTCAACGCGTACTCGGTCAGCTGGCCGTCGTTGATCAGCTGCTTGATGGCACCGTTCAGGCGTTCCTTCAGCTCAGGCTGACCCTGACGCAGTCCGATGCCCACGCCGATGCCAAAGAACTCAACCTCGTTGATTGGCGGGCTGACGAATTCAAAGCCGCTGCCTTCTTCCTGAGACAGGAATCGCAGATGTGCTTTCATGGGGTTGGTTATGATCGCGTCAACACGGCCATTGACCAGATCCAGGTATAGCGGCTCGGATCCGTCATAAAGTACAACTTCGGCATCCGGCAGCTTGGCATTAAACCAGTTTTCATAGGTCGAAGCGCGCTCAATCCCAACCCTAAGACCATCAAAGTTTTCGGGGATTGGATTGCCGTCAGCATCGAACAGGTTCAGGTTCTGCCCCGATTTCCCTACGATCCGGCCAACCGAGTCGCGGTACGGGCTGGAGAAGTCCATTTTTTCCAGCCGGCTTTCCGTGATCGACATTGATGCGATGATCAGATCGAACTTGTTGGCAAGCAGCGCAGGGATCATTCCGTCCCATTGCTGACAGACGAACTCCAGATCGGCGCCGATGATTTCGGCTACGCCTTTGGCAACATCGACGTCATAACCCGCCAATTCACCGGATTCGGTTCGGTAATTGAAAGGAGCATAGGTGCATTCCATGCCCACGCGCAAAGTTTCTGCCAACGCAGGTGCCCCCAGCCCCAGCACCGCCAGACCGGCAGCTACGAGTTTGGATTTAAAGTTCATTTTTGTTCCTCCTTGTGTGAATGGATTGGCCAATTTTTATCTGGCTTCTGTGACAATTTTCGAAATCTGCTCTAGCGTCTGATCAATTTCGGAAGCGGTGTTGTAATGTGCGATGCCAATTCGGACGACACCTTCATCCAGTGGCAATCCAAGGGCTCTGGCTGGTTCATAGGCATAATTATGGCCATGCCATGCATGAATTCCAGCCTTGGCCAGAGCCGTGGTAATGGCGTCTGGTCGCACGCTGGCGTGCCTGAACGAAACCGTCGGCACCCGTTCACCAATGCGATTTGGATTGACAATCCCATAGATAGACATGCCGGAAATATCCTGCAAACCGGAGATAAATTGGTTGGTCAGTGGTTCCTCATAAGTTCGCGAAGCTTCGTACGCTCGCGCGATCAAAGAACGCGGATCGCCGGTGCCTCCGGTAGCTCTGCCGATATCTTCAAAATAGCGTACGGTCGCCGACAGGCCCGCCAGCAGCTCGTATTGAGGTGTACCCATCTCGTATCGATCCGGGCTAGCATCCGATACGCATCGACCCTTGTACGGATATAGCGACTCCAGCAACACCTGACGCCCCCAAATCGCGCCCAGATGCGGTCCGAAAAACTTGTACGACGAGCAGGTCAAAAAATCGCAACCAAGCTTCTGAACGTCGACCAGGTGATGCGGCGCCAATTGTACCGCATCCACAAAGACCAGCGCGCCTGCATCCTTGGCGATGCGTGTCAAACGCTTTATGTCATTGATGGAACCCGTAAGATTGCTGGCATAGTTCAGGGCCACAAGCCGCGTTCTGTCGGTGAGCTGCGCCATCAGGTCGTCGGGTTCAACTTGCCAGCTTTCGCGATCAAAATCGACCCATCTGATTTCCAGCCCTTTGTCCTTGGCGATTTCAAGCCATGGCCCGACGTTGCCTTCGTGCTCCATCCGACTGATCACAATCTGATCGCCGGGCTGGAATTCGTGGCAGATGCTGCGCGAGAGATGAAATGTCAGACTGGTCATGCTCTGACCGACAATGATCTCAGCAGCTGAGGACCCACCCAAGAAAGTCGCCATATCCTCATGCGCTGTCAGCCAGACCTTGTCGGTTTCAACGCTGGTCTGGAATTTCCCGCCTGCATTGCTTGAATGGTTGAGAAGATAGTGACCTATAGCATCGACAACCGAACCCGGAACCTGAGTACCTGCCGGATTATCAAGATACGTACGCCGCACGCCATCATCCTGCACTGAAAGCGAAGGAAACCTGTCGCGTACATTGTATATTGGAAATTCCAAGTGTCGTATTCCGTGTTGTCGGCGCCCAGCGATCGCCTGTCGGAATGAAGTGTCACTCAAACCACCCAAAACGTCCTATCGTCCTAAAGGATGAGAACGTGTCTTGAGCTAAGATTGTAAGAAATTACGTTTCGCGCCCGACACAGTGTCCAGACCCTGCGACAGCTTATCCAGTGCCGGCTAAGCTTAGACCATGCGGAAAAGGTATCCGGCATTTCGGACCATCGCCCAGCCCCAACATATGTGCCAAACTCTTGAAACAGGGTTTGATCGAGTTGTGCGCTATCCAATTTGAATTGTGTTTTGATGCGTGGGATGCATACACAGAAACCCGAGGGCTGAACCCATTCGACAAGTTCTTCGCGGTTGATCCAACGTTTGATGATATCAAACGCGTCGTAGATCCTGATGTTGTTCTGAACCAGCCATTCATACCGTTATTCAAGGCCGATGAAACCCAAATGCTCGTCCAAGTTGTTCGAGGGTTTCCTGCTCGATCGGCTTTCTCACAAGTTCATACGTGGCTCTCATCTTTGCCTTTGAACACAAAGAAATTTTGCCGAGGTATTCGATCTTTGAATCGTCCTATAGGATGAGTGATTTCTGTGGGCCGGATCGAAGAGATTGTCGGATTGATGTTGGGGCGGTAAATCTGAGTCCAGTTCTATGTGAGGCCCAAAATATGTTCGAATGCCTTCCGGTCACAAAGTACCCCACACTGACAAACGAAATGGCAGTGCAATTGATCACCATGATCGGTCGTGACAGTTTTGTTCAGGATCTTGCAGATCTGATGGAGCAACGGCTGGGCTACGGGAATTTTCACATATTTCTTTATCGTAGAAAACAAGCCGCCGTGTCCTTGGCGGATCGCCCGACTCCGGTCAGTTACGCGCGTGGGCTCTATAACTTTCTGAACTACACCTACGTTATTAACCCCGCTTACCGAGCCTTTTTGGCCGGCAAAGAATCCGGTGTTTATCCAATGCCCTCATTGTTGGAAGGTCGAGGATCTTCTCCTGTTCAAACACGAGAAATCGATGTCCATGTCGATGATACCGAGCAGATAGGGTATCGAACACCAGGCTGGCCCAAGAACATTGCCGAGATAATCACACTCGTTTCACTTCCAAACGATACGATGCTTGATTTCAGCCTGCTGGTTCCCCGCGATAGCCAGCAAACAGCTGCCTGCCTTCAGTCCTTAGAGGTGTTTTTTCCCTATCTGCGGGCCGTCATTGATCGACAGTTTGCGACCAACCCATCCAGCCTGATGTCGGAAGAGACGACCGGTGTTCAAGACGAAAGGTTTAATGATTTTGGTGGTGATACGCTTACACATCGGGAACGCGAGATCGCCCAGCTTGTTCTGATCGGGCATAGCAGCAACTCGATAGCGCTAAATCTGGGCATTTCTCTTCCGACGGTAAAAACCCATCGGCGGAATATATACAGCAAACTTCAGATTTCTTCGCAGGCCGAACTTTTTAGCCTATTTCTGCTGCATCTCAAATGAAGCGCCAACGGAAGTTCCCAAGAAAGCACTCTGTCACAGATTTCTTTCAAGTTTTCCCAAGTTGCGCAGGCGGGGCGATTATCCAGCTCATAAAACGAACTGTTAAAAAGAAGAGACTCTGTGGCGTGGGTTGCCCGGCCGCCAATAGTCTCGTCTTTCGTAGCAGGACAATTAGTAAAGGTTCGGTTGATTTCGCGTGTAGGTACGCGCTCAGTTCATGACGTAAGTCCCAGGCGCTTTTGCCAGGGTTGTGGTGCCGTCGCCGGGATTCCGTGCGTCCGTTTGGGCTCCGGATTTTCTGGCCAGCCATTCGCCCCAACGGGGCCACCATGAGCCTTCGTTATAGGTAGCCGCTTGCATCCATTCTTCGCTCGACTTGGGCAGGCTACTATTGGTGTAGTGGCCGTATTTCTTTTTCGACTGTGGGTTGATGATACCGGCGATATGGCCGGATTCAGACACGATGAAGGTCTTGGAACGGCTGCCCATCTGCGTGACCCCGTTATAACAGGCCTTCCAAGCGGCGATATGATCGGCCTCAGCGGCGATGGAACACAGGGGTACCTGTACATCCTTGATCGACAAAGCCTCGCCCAAAATCTCGACACCGTCGCGGGCAAAGCGGTTCTGCTGGCAGAGCCAGCGCAGATACTCGACGCACATGCGCGCCGGCAGGTTTGTGCTGTCGCCGTTCCAATAGAGAAGATCGAAGACCGGCGGTGCCTCACCCATCATGTAGCGTTTAACCGCGGGTCCGTAGATCAGATCGTTTGCCCTGAGATAGCGGAAGGTGCGGGACATGAAGAAGGAATCGAGAACCCCCTCCTCGGTCACCTCTTCTTCGATGCCTTCGACAAAATCGTCGGTCAGGAAAACGGTAAACTCGCCCTGATCCTCAAAATCGGTCAGCGTGGTAAAGAAGGTCGCGGATTTGACGGATTTGTCGCCGCGCTTGTGTAATAGTGCCAGTGTCAGTGACAGGGTTGTCCCAGCGATGCAGTAGCCCACGGCGTTCACCTGCTTTTCGCCAGTGATCGCCTTTGCCTGTTCGATCGCGGTCAGATAGCCTTCTTCGATATAGGTGTCGATGCCGACATCACGGTAGGATGCATCGGGATTGACCCAGCTTACCACAAACAGGGTAAAGCCCTGCTCGACGATCCAGTTGATCAACGAGTTCTTGGGTTTGAGGTCCATTATGTAGAACTTGTTGATCCAGGGCGGAAAGATGATCAGAGGCGTCTTATGCACCGTCTTGGTCTTGGGCGCGTATTGGATCAACTCGAACATACGGTTCCGGAACACGACCGCGCCTTCGGTGGTGGCGATGTTATCCCCGACCGAAAACGCCTCATTGTTGGCCAGCGTCACCAGCATCTGACCCTTGTTGGCCTCGATGTCGGTCACATATTTTTCCAACCCGTCAATCAGACTTTGCGACCCTTCTAGTCCTCTGGTGGTCCGATCTGGTCGGGGTGTGCTGCGATGAAGGCCGGCATGTCTTCGGCCAGTGCGGCGACGCGGCTGACATGGGCAAGGTCGGAATAGTCCACGCCCCAGCGATCGGCGTTGTAAAGCTGCGGGATCAGGCAACAATCGGCCATGGTCGGCACGTTGCCATAACAAAAGGAAGATAACGGGTTCTGCGCCAGCAAGGCATCCAGGGGCACCAGCCCCTTACGAATGAAATGGCGCATCCACTCCACCCGCGCCGCGTCACCACCCTGGGTCAGTTCAACCAGATGTTTGGCAACATGGAGGTTGCAGACCGGGTGGATCTCCATCGCGACGGCATAGGCCAACTGTCGTACCCGCACCTGCTCCAACGGATCCTCAGGCAGCAGTGTCGAGCCCGACACCGTAGCATGCAGATACTCGATGATCGCCAAAGACTGCGTCAGCACCTGACCATCAATTTGCAACGACGGCAGGATCCCCTGAGGATTGAGCGCCAGATACGCCGCCGAGCGATGCGCGCCAGCCAGAAGGTTTACCTGCCGCGCCTCGTAGGAAACGCCCAAAAGATTCAATGCGATGCGAACCCGATAGCTCGCCGATGACCGCCAATAGTCATACAAAATTACGTTACTCACCGGAGGGTCCTTCTCAGTCGAACTGATCGACAGACTGCGCGTTCAACTTAACGTAATTCTGCTCACTAGAGGAAATCAAGTCCAGAGGCTTACCACCGAAATGATAGCCCAGAACATTACCAGCCAAGGGTGGGCTTTCTGTGGGTTCAATCGGTGCGGTAGTGAATGCGGCACGCGAAAAGCTCTTCGCGATCAATATACAAGGTTTAGATGCAATGCGTCCCGCAGGGAACAACGATCCCGTATCGCAGATACCGTTGGCTTGCCTCTGAGCGCTTTTACCTCATGACAAACGGGTTCGCCATTGGTTCTTCAGAGGTGTCTATCCAGGTTGTTTTTGTGCGGGTGTAGTCCAGGATCGCCTCTATCCCCGCTTCGCGCCCATAGCCCGATTGGTTGAAACCGCCGAAGGGCGCTATCGGTGATACGGCGCGATAGGTATTGATCCAGCAAATCCCGGCGCGAAGCCGCGCGCTTACACGGTGCGCTCGTGCGAGGTTCTGGGTGAAAATTCCCGAGCCCAGCCCGAACACGCTGTCGTTGGCCAATGCAATTGCCCCTTCTTCGTCATCAAAGGGTAGAAGCGACATGACGGGGCCAAACATCTCGACCTTGAGCGTCTCGGTTTCGGGTGACGAGCAAGTGACGAGCGTGGGAGCCATGAAGTTTCCGGACCTGTCCAGAGGTGCGCCGCCGAATTCTATTTCCGCACCCTGATCTTTCGCCTTGGCCAGCGTGTCCGAAATCAGTGATACCTGCGCATTAGTACACAGAGGGCCCAGATGTGTCCTTGCATCCAAGGGATCACCAACAACGATACCTGCGGATTTTGCGGCGATCTTCTCGACCAAGGCGTCGAAGATCGGGCGGTGAACCAGCCCGCGCGACCCTGCAACACAACTTTGCCCGGACGCGCCGAAATTTCCGGCAATCAACCCGTTGGCCGCCCCTTCCAGATCGGCATCATCAAACACGAGGATCGGAGACTTGCCGCCAAGTTCCAACGTGGTGACGGCGAAATTCTCGGCCGAACTTCGCACCACATGCCGCGCTGTGTCGGGGCCGCCGGTGAAAGCAATGCGGTCAATGTCGGGATGACGTGTCAGGGGTATCGCACAGTTCTCGGCATCCCCTGTTATCACCGAGACGACCCCGGGAGGAAATCCGGCTTCGTCTATCATGCGCGCGAATTCCAGCATTGCGATCGGCGCCGCTTCTGACGCCTTAAGAACCACAGCGCAGCCCGCGGCAAGCGCAGGTCCAAGCTTGGTGGCGGTCAGGAACATCTGAGCATTCCAGGGCACGATACCCGCGACCACGCCGATCGGTTCGCGACGCGTGAAAACATGCATATTTGGCTTGTCGATCGGAAGGACCGCGCCTTCGATCTTGTCCGCAAGACCCGCGTAGTAGCGATAATAATCAGCAACATAGCCGGTCTGCGACACAGTTTCAGCCAGAAGCTTGCCACTGTCTGTCGTTTCGAGCCGCCCGAGTACCTGAGCATTATCCGCGATCAATTCAGCCAGTCGATAGAGTAGCTTGCCGCGCGCGGTCTGCGTCATGTCTCGCCAGGTTGGGTCGGCAAGGACACGACGCCCAGCGGCAATTGCATTGTCTACATCTTCGGGTGCTGCACAGGCGAATGTCGCCCAGTCTTGCCCTGTCGCCGGGTTTTGGCTGTTCATGGTTCGGCCTGAACATCCCTCGGTGAACGCGCCGTCGATATAAAGTGAGTAATGGGGCAGGTCGTTCATCGTGAATCCTCAGGCAAAAGCAGGCATGACGTCATCTATGAACCGGGCGAGCGATGCGCGCTTGCGGTCTGCGCTCATCCCGCTGTCGATCCAGAACGAAAATTCGTCATACCCAAGGTCTTCGTATCGCTTGATGCGGTCAATCACTTCCTGAGCCGTGCCGATGGTCAGATCGCGCGCCATGTTTTCGGGGGCCATCATCGAATTCGCCGCAATTTCGCTATCGCTGAGCGCCTCGATCAAGCCCTGTTCGACAGGTCGCTTGTTCTGAAACCAGGCGCCGAAATAACAATAGAAACGCGACAACTCGTTGGCCGCTTGCACCACATCGTCGCTGTCCGATCCAACATAGGTGTGGTGGAGCAACATAATCTTGGGCCTGGGACCATCATGGCTCGAGCAGGCCTCATTGAACCGGCTCATGAGTGTTTTGATCTCTTCCTCCCCTTGCCACAAAGGAGTGACCTGGATGTTGAACCCATTGTGGACGCCAAATTCATGGCTGTTGATGTCGCGCGCAGCGATCCAGATCGGTGGCCCTCCCGGCTGCACGGGTTTTGGGGCGGAACTGGTGGCGGGAAAGCTGTAGTATTCACCTGCATGCGCGCAATCCCCAGCCCACAACGGACGAAGCAGCGGCGCGGTTTCGCGCATCCGTTGCCCGGCTATCCAGGCATCCTGGCCGGGGATCAACCGCTCGTACTCATAAGAATAAGCCCCGCGCGCGATGCCCAATTCGATACGTCCGCCGCTCATCAGATCAGCGGCGGCGGCTTCTCCGGCCAGTTTGATCGGATGCCAAAACGGCGCGATGATGGTTCCCGTGCCAAGTCGGATGTCCTTGGTATGATGTGCGATGTCCACCAGTGACAAGAAGGGGTTTGGCGAAATGGTGAATTCCATCCCGTGATGCTCGCCGGTCCAGATTGCCCGCATCCCTCCTGCGTCCGCCATGCGGCAAAGTTCAAGGAAGTCCTTGTGAAGGCTGATATGATCCTCGTCGGGCGTCAGGCGTTCCATATGGGCGAACAGCGAGAAGTCCATGGTTACGTCCTTTCCATTTGGGCGAGTCGGCGTATCGCCGTCACAACGGTTTGCGGATGCGTCATTGGCAGCATGTGAGCGGCCCCTTCTATCACCTGCGCCTGTCCTTGCGCGGTCATGGCCGCCATGTTTAGGGACATGTCTGGTGTGGAATTCGGGTCGTTTGCACCCGTTATGAAACGGGCGGGAACTGCCAGATTGGCAAGGCTGGTTCGGCTTGGTCCGTCCTCGGTTGCAAAGACGGTGTAGGCGTTGCGATATCCTTTGGGATCGACCGAATTCAGCCAATCGCGGCAGGCTGTCGCGGCGGAAGACGATGACGCGCCGAACCAGCGGGAAATTGTCTGGGACGGATCGGCTACCGACAATTCATCAAGTGCGGCGGCGCGATTTTGGACCGCATTTTGTGCGACCGGGTCACGCTCGAAAATCGCGTTCAAGGCGAGGACAGCACGCACTTGGTCCGGCGCTTGGTCCGACAGGTCGGTTGCGATCATAGCTCCCATGGAATGCCCGGCAACAATGGCCGGGCTATCGAGGATACCCGCGACAGCCCGAGTGTAACCCGCCAGGTCGGTGATTGAGGCATCAAACGGACTTTGTCCATGGCCAGGCATGTCAGGTGCGACCACGCGAAAGCTTGCGGAAAGTGCGTCGATAACAGGCGACCAGGCCTCGGCACGCAAACCCACACCATGCAACAGCAGGACAAGTGGCCCCTCGCCCGCGACGATCGCCGCCAGCGAACCAAGGTCTTGCCGCGGACGGCAGCCCCAGTTCCACCTGTTGCTGTCAGGCTCCATCATGCCTCCTCGCGTTCAGGCCTGTATCAACCGATTGTTCGGAATCGACAAATGAAGGATTTTCGGTCTTAGCTATAATTCTGACTAATAGCTGACTTCTGGATGACAAGACCTCTGCCACCTCTGAATTGGTTTCGCGCCTTCGAAGCCGCTGCGCGCCGCTTGAGTTTCACTGCGGCCGCCGAGGAAATCGGCCTGACGCAATCCGCCGTCAGCCAGCAGATTCGTGCGCTGGAAACACGCCTGGGCGTCACCCTGTTTGAACGGCGTGCGCGCGGCCTTGCCCTGACGGACGAAGGTCGCAAGCTTCGTCCGCAAGTGGATACCGCCCTTGAAATGCTGGCGGGCGCCGTAGATCGATATGTCACTGAAAGCGGCGAGAGCGATCTGACAATCGCGGCCTCGATCAGCGCAACGGAATGGATCATTGCACCTGCATTGCACGATTTCACCGCCAAACACCCCGGCGTGACGATCCGGTTTCTGACAGCGATCTGGCCGGATGAATTCAATACCTCCGCTGCAGATGTGGAAATCCGTTTCGGGTCAGCCAAACAAGTCGGCAAAGATGCTGCGCCAATCTTGCCGAGTGACCTGATTGCACTGAAATCTCCACAACTTACCGGCGAGATAACAGAACTTCCGTTGATCGAAGCGGTTGGTGTGTCACGTGGCTGGTCGGTCTGGGGCGAGGCCGCGGAACTTCCGGGCCTCCAACCGTCGCTCTATGCGGATTCATATGGGCTGGCCTTGCAATTGGCGGCCGAAGGAAACGGTGTGGCACTGGCGAGCTCGGTTTTGGCAAGAAATGCGGTGGCCAGAGGGATACTCGTACCAGCCCACGATGCGAAAATCGCGGGAAATGAGGGTTATTTCCTGTCAGTGAACAAAGAGATTCCGAGTGCCCGAGCTTTCGGGGACTGGTTGTTTCAGACCATTGACGGATAGCATCGAGCAAGACGGAGACCGATATGAAGCTTGAAACACCGAATTTTGACGCGCCAGCCAACGCCGAAGAGCTAAAGGCCATAGCGCCTGTTATCTGCTATCCGCCCAACAGTTTGCAGCCGCCGAACCTGGTCGCTTTGCAGGCAATCCGGGACGTGTCTGTTAAGACAGCCGAGGTCACCGTCTCGCCGCGCGATGCAAGTTGTTGTGAAGTTCCGGCCGGGGCTTTCTTTCGCATCACATCGGTCGAAGGTCCACAAGTCGGCGATCTGAATCTCTGGAACGCTGCCGACCTGACTGAGCGGTTTTATTCTGGCAAGACTCGCGCCTTGCATGGCACGCATCTGTCCACGGGCGACCGCATGTGGTCGAGTTTTCCGAACTTGCGCTCTATGGCGACCATCACCGCCGACACACTCGATTGGTACGGGTTCGATGCATTCGGGGGATCGGTGCATGACGTCATCGGGACACGTTGTGATCCCTATACGGGACGGCTCTTGTCGGGCACGGACTATCATTATTGCTGCCATTCGAACCTGACCCGCGCGCTTGCCAGCCATACCGGTCTTTCGCGGGAAGAGGCCGAGCCCCATGTGCATGATGTATTGAATGTCTTCATGTGTACCGGGTTCACACGCGACACTGGCCAGTATTTTATGAAGGCCAGTCCCGTCCGACCTGGCGACTATCTGGAGTTCCATGCAGAGATTGATCTGCTCGTGGGGCTGTCTGCCTGCCCGGGCGGCGATTGCTCGTCGTCGCATTCTTCGGACACCGCCGCCTGTCATCCCCTATTGATCGAAGTCTTCGATCCCGGCGAAGAGATGCGCGCGAACCATGTAGTTTCCAATCCGTCCGCCTATGACCGGACGCACGGGGCAGGATAACTCGTCGAATGCTAAACAAGCCGCAGAACTTTTGGCCAGCGGAACTCTGACGAACCGCCTGATAAAACCATCAGGAATGCGGCCTTGGGCGATTGCGCCAAGCGCAAAGGTTATCTTGCTGGAGTCACATGCCGGTAAACTCTGGCCTCGGCGCAAGCGATTTGTGGGCTTCTCGCTTGCGTCTAGTTGACAGACCTTCGCCAATCGGATGACTTCAGCAGGTCAGGCATCAAGAGGAGCACACGTGCGGATCGTTTCAAACCCTCATCGGCTCGCCAAAAGGTTGGCGCCCTTGGCGCCCTATCCATCAGTCGACGCAGACCGGGTAGCGTCGCTGATTGCGTCGTGCCCTGCAGCAGCGGAAACACCCTTGGTCGATGCGCGGGAACTGGCACCAATCGCACGACTTTGGGTCAAGGACGAGCGCGCGCGGATGAACCTTGGCTCGTTCAAGGCGCTCGGTGCAGCCTATGTGATCGCCCGCCACGCAGCTGAGACTTCTGAGACGCCTGATGCCACAACTTTGCGCGGTCGAACCTATGTCACTGCGAGCGCCGGCAACCACGGTATGAGTGTCGCTGCCGGGGCGCGCATATTCGGAGCAGAAGCCGTGGTTTATATCGCTGATACCGTGCCCGAGAGTTTCGCAGAGCGGTTGCAGGCGCAAAAGGCGCGGGTGGTCCGGGCAGGCACAGATTATGCCGCCAGCATGGACGCCGCGATGCGCGCTGCCGAGGACAATGGATGGGTTCTTTTGTCGGATAGCTCGTGGGAGGGTTACACCGAACTGCCGCATATCCTGATGGAAGGTTACCTGCAGATGGCCGCTGAAGCCGCGCGGCAATGCCCCGAGCCACCCACGCATATCATGCTGCAGGCGGGTGTCGGCGGATTGGCCGGTGCGGTGGCCGCCTATGCCCGCGAAACTTGGGGCGACGCGCCTCGTATCGTCGTTGTTGAACCCACCGCAGCACCTGCACTTCAGGCCAGTATTGAGGCGGGTAAATGCGTTTTCGCTGATGGCCCGGACAGCATTATGGGACGCCTTGACTGCAAGGAGCCCTCGTTGATCGCCCTGAACGGGCTGGCGCGGGACGCCGATGATTTCCTGACATTGACCGACGATGAGGTCGCCATGCGTCTGCCTGCTTTGGCCAGTGCCGGTCTTGCCACCACCGCGTCGGGCGGTGCGGGTATGGCGGCGGTTTTACATGACGCGGCGCGCGAGGCGCTGCATATCGAGCAAGACGCCCGAGTGCTTTGCGTTCTGTCCGAGTGTGCAGAATGAGGGGTTTTGCGTCGGCCGAATTCGAAGCGCGTACCCAACGCGCCCAGGCAATGATGGATGCGCGTGGCTTGTCCGCACTCTTGCTCACAACCGAACCTGAGGTGCGCTACTTCACGGGATTTTTGACCCGGTTCTGGGAAAGCCCGACGCGCCCCTGGTTTGTGATCCTGCCGGTCACCGGCAAACCCGTGGCGGTGATCCCATCTATCGGGGCCACATTGATGGCCGAAACATGGATCAACGACATTCGCACCTGGAGCGCGCCGGATCTCGAGGACGACGGGGTGGGTTTGTTGGCCGAGGCCCTGATCGAATTGACGCCGACAGACGCCAGGATCGGGATGCCCGACGGTCATGAATCGCACACCCGGATGCCTTTGGCTGATCTGGCGCGCGTGAAGTATGCGATTGGATCCCGCAACATCGCCGGAGACCACGGCATCTTGCGCGCGCTGCGTATGGTGAAATCCTCCACCGAGATCGCGAAGATCGAAACCGCGTGCGCCATCGGGGGCCGGGCCTTCGCGCGGGTGCCGGAAATAGCGCGGGCGGGCGTGGCGCTTGATGAAGTGTTTCGAAGGTTCCAGATGCTCTGCCTGGAAGAAGGTGCCGATTGGGTACCTTATCTGGCAGGAGGTGCGGAACAGGGTGGGTATATGGATGTGATCTCGCCTGCGCGTAATACGCCGCTCGCCCCGGGTGATGTGCTGATGCTGGATACAGGTTTGGTCTTTGATGGCTATTTCTGCGACTTCGACCGGAATTGGTCAATTGGTCCGGCCAGCGCAAAGGTACAATCGGCTCATGCTCGCCTGATCGAAGCTTCCGACGCGGCCTTTGGGATCGCGCGGCCAGGCGCCACTGCTGCGGACCTCTACCACGAGATGAATGCTGTTCTTGCACGCGACGGGGGCGAAACAGATGCCGGCCGGTTGGGGCATGGGCTTGGAATGTCGCTGACCGAATGGCCCTCGCTGATCCCAACCGACCACACAGTGCTGGAACCCGGAATGGTTCTGACGCTGGAACCTGGCATCGACGTTGGCGGCAAGATACTTGTCCACGAAGAGAACATCGTCATTACCGACGCTGGCCCTCGTTTCATCAGTCCAAGGATCGGATCGGAGTTGCCCTGCCTATGACCTTTCTGCCCTACACGCTCGATCCAGACAATCCGCGCAAGCCACCAATGGGCCTGATTGTTCTACAAACCGACGAGACCATCGAACCTGATTTCAGAACGCTCTTCACGGATCAGGACGACCCGATCTATGTCACTCGCATCCCCAGCGGCGCCACAGTCACCACCAACAGCTTGGCCGAAATGGAAATTGCGTTACCCGCTGCCGCCGACCTCCTGCCAAAAGCGCGCCCTTATCGTGTGGTCGGGTATGGATGTACCTCAGCCAGTTCGGTCATTGGCTCGGACCGGGTCGAGAAGATGGTGCAGCAAACCTGCGACGTAACCACCGTCACCAATCCCCTTCGCGCCGCGTCAGCCTACGCAAAAGACCTTGGTGTCTCGAAACTCGCACTTCTGTCCCCCTATATTGAAGAAGTTAACCTGCCGCTCCGCAGTGCCTTCGCCGACAACGGACTTTCGACGGACGTCTTCGCGACTTTCGGCGAGGCGGACGAAGCCAAAGTGGTGCGGATCGCCACCGCGTCAATCGTCGAAGCCGCCGCAGAGTTGGGCAAGGATTCAGCGGTCGAAGCTGTTTTCCTAAGTTGCACAAATCTCAGAACACTTGCCGCAATTCCCCAGATTGAAGCGCGGATTTCAAAACCTGTAATGTCTTCGAACCAGTGTCTTGCCTGGCACATGAGGCGTCTGAACACGACGTGAACGGTGCACACAGAGACCTGCCTCGCCGAACCCTCTCAAATTTGGGTCTTGCCCAGCGCGCGGATTATCGCGTTAAATGTGAGCCAACGATCTAATGACAGGCCCGGATCAACGGGGCCGGAAGAGACGACACAGGGGAGCCACTTGGCCGAAATGTCCACCGACGCCGCGTTCGTCGAGTTTCAACGCGTACAAAAATCCTACGACGGCGAAATCCTCGTCGTGAAGGATTTGAACCTTTCCATGCCCAAAGGGGAGTTCCTGACAATGTTGGGGCCGTCCGGCTCTGGCAAGACCACATGTCTGATGATGCTGGCGGGGTTCGAGACCGCAACCCACGGCGAGATCATGTTGGATGGGCATCCAATCAACAATATCCCACCGCACAAGCGCGGGATTGGCATGGTGTTTCAAAACTATGCTCTGTTCCCGCATATGACGGTGGCCGAGAACCTTTCCTTCCCGCTGGAAGTTCGCAAGATCGGCAAGTCGGACCGCGAAGCCAAGGTGAAGCGCGCGCTTGACATGGTGCAAATGGGTGCGTTCGGCAACCGCCGTCCGGCGCAGCTATCTGGTGGCCAGCAACAGCGGATTGCTTTGGCCCGGGCTTTGGTTTTCGAACCCGAACTTGTCCTTATGGACGAACCGCTTGGCGCGCTCGACAAGCAGCTGCGCGAACATATGCAATTTGAAATCACCCGACTGGCGCATGAGTTGGGCATCACCACGGTCTACGTGACCCATGATCAAACCGAGGCATTGACCATGTCCGACCGTGTCGCGGTGTTCGATGATGGCCGCATTCAGCAGCTTGCGCCGCCGGATCAGTTGTATGAAGAGCCCGAAAACAGCTTTGTCGCGCAGTTCATCGGTGAGAACAACACGCTGGAAGGCGTCATCAAATTCATCGATGGTGACGCTTGTTTGGTTCAATTGGACGACGGCTCGGAAATCGACGCGGTGCCAATCAATGTGCACAATCCGGGTGAGCGGACCAAGGTTTCGATCCGGCCCGAGCGTGTGGAATTTAACAAAGACCGCCTGCATGCCGATGCGCATACGCTGAAGGCGACTGTCAAAGAATTCATCTATATGGGCGATGTGTTCCGCTTTCGCATGTCGGTCGCGGGTAATGACGATTTCATCGTCAAGACACGCAACGCCCCCGACGCCGTTCGTCTGCAACCTGGCCAAGAGGTCGACATCGGCTGGTTGGCCAAGGATTGTCGTGCGCTTGACGCATAGACCAACCCGCGCGGCACAAGCGCGGAATTACCGGGGGACCGGCTGGCGAAAACCCGTGCGCCAGCTGACCAAATAACAAACGGGATCAACTGGGAGTAACACATGAAACCAACCAAAACTCTGCTGACCGCAGCCGCTTTGGCGACAGCGGCGGGTGCCGTCACCGCCGAGGAGATGACCATCGTCTCATGGGGCGGCGCCTATTCCAAATCACAGCTCAAGGCCTATCACGAGCCCTATTCGGAGAAGACGGGCGTCACCATCCTGAACGATGACAGCTCGCCCGAAGGCGTTGCCAAGCTGCGCGCGATGAACGAAGCTGGCAACATCACCTGGGATGTGGTCGATCTGGAGGCGGCGGATAACATCCGTGCATGCGACGAAGGCCTTATCATCGAGATTGACCCGGATGTGCACCTCGCGCCCGCCCCTGATGGCACACCGGCCTCCGAGGATTTCGGCGATCAGTTGGTGTCACCCTGCTATATTCCGACGATCGTTTACTCGACAACCTTCGGTTATCGGACCGATATGGTGCCCGAAGGTGTCGAGGCCCCGACCGGTGCATGCGACGTATTCGATCTTGAGAAATACCCGGGCAAACGCGCACTCAACAAGCGTCCGATTGCCAATATGGAATGGGCTCTGTTGTGCGACGGCGTTGCCTATGAGGACGTCTACGATACGCTTGAAACCGAAGAAGGTATTGAACGCGCGCTTGCCAAGTTGGACACGATCAAAGATCAGACGATCTGGTGGTCTGCAGCAGCAGAACCGGTTCAGCTTTTGGCCGATGGCGAGATCTTCATGGGTTCGACCTATAATGGGCGTCTGTTCTCGATGATCGTTGAGCAGAACCAGCCTGTCGGAATGGCTTGGGACTGGCAGATGTTTGACCTGGACGGTTGGGCAATCCCCGCTGGTCTAAGCCCCGAGCGCGAAGCACGCGCACTCGACTACGTCCGGTTCTCGTCTGATACGCAGCGACTGGCGGATCAAGCCAAATATATCTCTTATGGCCCTGCGCGTAAGTCTTCGGCACCATTGGTGAGCACACATGCCGAGTTGGGCATAGAAATGGCTCCACACATGCCGACAGATCCGAACAACGCGGAAAACACATTTGTGAACAATTACGAATGGTGGGCTGACTACCGCGACGACCTGGATGCGCGCTTCCAGGCCTGGCTGTCGCAGTAACCGGCATTTGACATGAACCAATCACCGGGGGCGGATCGCCGCCCCCGGCCTCAGGGAAACCCAAGGGGCACAGATGACTGACGCAAGCCAAAACGCGGGACCCATGCTTGCCGCGGATGGGACTCCGCTCAAGCAATCACTGGCGCGGTCGCTGCGACGGCAGAAGCTGCGGGCGCTGCTGCTGGTCGCCCCTCTTCTTTTGTTTGTCCTTTTCTCATTTATTATTCCGATCGCTTCGATGTTGTTCCGCTCGGTGGAAAACGGGATTGTCGAGAACACACTTCCGCTTACGACCGAGGCGTTGACCAACTGGGATGAGGCAAGCGGCGAACTGCCGGGTGAGGAAGTCTATGACGCCTTTGTCCGCGATATGGTCATTGCGGTCGCCGAAAAGAGACATACCCGGCTGGGCTCACGGTTGAACTACGAAGAGCCGGGTATCTCGTCCTTGTTCCGCAAAACAGGGCGAAAGGTCCGAAAATGGGATCCCGAAACAGAAGCGCCGTTCAAGGACAAGCTTATTGATGCGGAAAAAGGTTGGGGCGATGTCGAGAACTGGCGCGTTATCAAGACCCATTCCCGCACTATCACACCCGGATATTTCCTCGCTGCGGTTGATATGCGGCTGACGCCAGATGGTGTGAGCGCGCAGCCCGAGGACAAACAGATTCTGGTCAAACTGTTCGGGCGCACGTTGTTCATGTCGCTGGTAATCACAGCGTCCTGCATCCTGCTGGCCTATCCGATTTCCTATCTTCTGGCCACGCTGCCGATGCGGGTGTCGAACCTCTTGATGATCCTCGTCCTGTTACCATTCTGGACCTCCCTGCTCGTGCGGACATCCGCATGGAAGGTGATGCTGCAACAACAAGGCGTGATCAACGACACTCTGGTCTGGCTGGGGCTGGTGGACGATGCAGCGCGATTGATCATCATCAACAACCAGATCGGCACGATCATCGCGATGACGCATATCCTTTTGCCCTTTATGGTTCTGCCAATGTACTCGGTGATGCAGACTATCCCGGCCAGTTACACCCGTGCTGCCAAATCCATGGGGGCGACCAACTGGACGACCTTCTGGAGGATCTATTTCCCGCAAAGCATTCCGGGCATCGGCGCCGGTTCGATCCTCGTGTTCATTCTGGCGATCGGTTACTACATCACGCCTGAGATCGTCGGCGGCACAAAAGGTGTCTTTATCTCCAACCGGATTGCCTATCACATCTCGTCGTCACTGAACTGGGGTCTTGCTGCAGCATTGGGCACGATCCTTCTGGTGGTGGTTCTGATCCTCTACTGGGCCTACGACAAGATCGTCGGCATCGACAACGTGAAGCTGGGGTAGAGACATGGCAGCATTGACACCTATATCCCGCAAACCTCTTTCGATGGTCCTGCCAAGCGTCGGCTTGGCGGGTGCCTTCGCGGGCATGTTCGTTGGTGCCGGGCAGGGATCGGTTCTTTTGGGCATCGTCGGTGGCGCCGTTGTGATCGCAGCGCTCGCTTGGGTCTATATCGAAGTTTTGAAAAACGAGCGCGTGGCCCGCTGGATCACCATCATCGGCTTTGGTGCGTTGGGCCTGATTTTCGGCGGCGTGATGAGCGGTATTCTGGGCCTGCTGGCCGGTTGGTTCTTCGGATTCTTCATCTATTGGCTTTATGAGGGCCGCTACCGGCAAAAGCTACTCCCCTATATGACCGCGGGTCAGGTCTTCTGGCACTACGCCTTCCGCGTGATCTGTGGCGCGATCTTTATCTTTCTGATCACTCCGATCCTTGTGGTTCTGCCCCTTTCGTTCAATTCGCAGGATTTCTTCACCTTCACGCCCGAGATGCTAAGGCTCGATCCCGAAGGATATTCGCTGAAGCACTACCGCGACTTTTTCACCAACAACGAATGGCAGCGGAGCTTCAAGAACTCTCTGATCATCGCACCAATAGCCACGGTTATCTCTGTGTCGCTGGGTACTCTGGCGGCCATCGGCCTCAGCCAGTCGCACGTACCAGGGCGGCGCGCGATCATGGGTATCCTGATCTCGCCGATGATCGTGCCCTTGATTATCTCGGCCACGGGCATGTTCTTTTTCTATTCGTCGATCGGTAACTTCCTCGAAGGCACGCTTGGTATGAACAAGACCTTCGTCGGATATGTGAAAGTCGTCCTGGCGCACGCCGTATTGGGAATTCCCTTTGTGATCATCACCGTGACGGCGACGCTGGTCGGATTTGACCGATCGCTTACGCGCGCAGCGGCGAATATGGGGGCAGGGCCGGTGAGAACCTTCTTCTCGATCCAGATGCCCTTGATCCTGCCCGGGGTGATCTCGGGCGGGCTGTTTGCATTCATCACATCCTTCGACGAGGTCGTGGTGGTGCTATTCGTCGGTTCGGCCAGTCAGAAAACCTTGCCTTGGCAAATGTTTACGGGCCTTCGCGAACAGATTAGCCCGACCATTCTGGCGGTAGCGACCATCCTTGTTGTGATCTCGATTGCGCTTTTGACGACAGTTGAACTTCTGCGCCGCCGCTCGGAGCGTCTGCGCGGTCTCAGTCCCGCTTGACGCGAATCTCGTCCTGATCTAACGGTTTTTCCGTTCAGCCCCGTCGCGATGGCGTCGCGACAAGAAGGGGCGTGTTCGGCTCTCGGATCCCGAGACCGCCTGTCCTGTACGCCGGGACATGTGGCCGGGCCTTCGCATATCCCGGCAAAGGAGAGACCTGACATGACAGACATTGAAAACCGTCCCGAGTTCTTTAACCGCCACAATGGTGAGAAGGCAAAGCTGCCCTTCTCCGATGATGAATATGCCCGCCGGCTTGCCAAGCTCCGCTCGATCATGGTCAGACGCGACATCCCCGTTGTGTTGCTGACCTCGATGCAGAACATCGCCTATTACTCGGGCTTTCTGTATTGTTGTTTCGGTCGGCCCTATGCCTGTGTCGTGACGCAGGATACCTGCACGACTGTCTCGGCCAACATCGACGCGGGCCAACCCTGGCGGCGATCTGTGGAAGACAACGTAATTTATACAGACTGGAAACGAGACAATTATTGGCGTGCGGTCGCGAGCCTGATCGGTGGAGCCAAGCGGATCGGGATTGAGAGCGATCACCTGACACTGGCGGCACGGGATACAGCGCTGAGGATGCTGGGCGAGCCGGAATTGCTCGACGTCGCCCCCGATACGATGGCAGCGCGAATGGTAAAGTCTTCGGAAGAGATCGAATTAATCAAGGCTGGTGCCCGTACTGCGGATATTGGCGGCGCCGCCATTTACGACGCGATCCGTGTCGGGACGACCGAGTTGGAGGTTTCCATCGCTGGACGCGACGCGATGGAGCGCGAGATTGCCCGCGCCTATCCGGATGCCGAATACCGAGACACCTGGGTCTGGTTCCAATCCGGGCTCAACACCGATGGCGCGCATAATCCGGTGACAAACCGGAGGTTGGAATTGGGCGACATCCTATCCATGAATACCTTTCCCATGATCTCAGGCTATTACACTGCATTGGAACGCACACTTTTCGCGGGGGAACCCGACAAAGACAGCCTGCGGTATTGGAACGCCAACGTCGCAGCCCACGAGTTGGGCCTGAGCCTGATACGACCGGGGGCCACCTGTTCAGGCATCGCGGACGAAATCAACCGTTTCTTTGCCAGCGAGAACCTCTTGCAATACCGCTCTTTCGGCTATGGCCACTCTTTCGGCGTTCTGAGCCATTACTACGGGCGCGAGGCAGGGCTGGAATTGCGCGAGGACATCGACACCGAGTTACAACCCGGCATGGTGGTTTCGATTGAACCGATGATCTGGATTCCCGAGGGTCAACCGGGCGCTGGCGGTTACCGTGAGCATGACATCCTTGTCGTGACCGAAGACGGCGCTGAAAACATCACCGGCTTCCCCTATGGTCCTGAACACAACTGCGTCAGGGCCTGACTCATCGCCTTGGTGCGCCGCCCCTAATTTGTCCCGCTAGCCACGGGCGGCGCGCTCATGAAACACAAACCCGATGAAGTTCAGCAACAGTTGGGCCGCGAGGATCTGAGTGCTTTCCGTCGGATCATAGGCCGGTGCAACCTCGACCAGATCCACGCCAACCACATCGCCGCGCTGTGCCAGACCCTGTAAGATTTCCAACACGTCATAGTAAAGAAAGCCGCCATGGCTGGGCGTGCCGGTTCCCGCCGCAATAGACGGACAAAAGGCATCGATGTCGATGGTCACATAATAGCGCGCGCCTTCGGGAATTCGTGCCAGTACCGCTTCTGTTCCAAGCGCTCGCACCTGCCGCACTGACAAGATGTCCGAGCCCCGTGCACGGGCATCCTCATAGCCTTCCTTCGCGGTTGACGAGACGTTGCGAATGCCTAACTGGGTCATGCCGCTGACATAGGGTTTCTCGATCGCGCGGCGCATCGGATTGCCGTGCCCTGCGGTCACTCCGTGCCGCACATCGACAAAATCCAGGTGCGCGTCGATCTGTACCACATGGATCGGGCCGTTTTGCGCACAATCCTCGGCAAAGGCGTCTATGCATGGAATATTGATCGAGTGATCACCGCCGATCACCACAGGCAACGCGCCTGCGCTAAGTATCTTGCCGACGCCCTTTGCGATATTCGCATGGCTTTCCTCGGTCTTGGTATGGATGATGTCGGCATCGCCGATATCCACCATCCGCACCGAGGCATCGAGATAGGTCGCGTCATCCTCGTGGTCGTAAGCGCCAGCATGACCAAAGCTGAACAGGGTCGAAGCCTCACGTACAGCCCTCGGACCGAACCGTGCGCCTGGTCTCCACTGCGTCCCGAAATCGAAAGGTGCGCCTAAAATCGCAACATCCGCCTCGATCCGATTCCAATCCTCGACCACCGGCGATTTGCCGAATGATGAAATGCCTACGAAGGGCAAGTTCAACCGCCCTCCCATATATCCATGTTCGTCCATGAAATGTGCCCCATCTTTTACCTTGTTGCGCTAGTATTAACCGATCCCATTGCACACGTCAGCTAAACGGAGAGAAGGACAATTAAAGGGTTCGCTCGATATGTAATCAACCACTGGCAAGGTCGTCAGGGCCTTGCCTGGTCGTTCTGGGTGAATTTTGTGATCCTCCGGCTGGTCTTGTTTCTTTTTCAGGAAACCGTTGCGACCTTTCTGCCACCGGGCGCAGTGCTTCCCGTGTGGCTGGTGATGCCGGCGGTGGTCGTTTTTCATGGCTGCATCTTTGTCTGGCAAGCTGTTGGCCTCCTGCGGGCAGCGGAAAGGTACTGCCAAGGCAGCGGACAGATGTTCAATCTCTGGGGCAGTCAACTGGCTCTGATCGTCGCCGCGATGTGGGTTCTGTCCTACAGCCTTGAGGCCTGGCACCTAACTCGGCCTCAAACCGACACGACCATGCCCAGCTTTGCCGAACTCGATGCTGAGCGCGCAACCCGCTATCGCCTCTCGCTGTCTGACGACCAGACGTTCGTCGCCCTCGAAGGTTCGCTGGAGCTTGGAATTACCAAGCGCCTGTCAGCGCTCCTTGATGCCCATCCCTCGGTCAAGACCATTCGTCTCACTAGCCCAGGGGGCAACGTCTTTGAAGCCCGCGGTCTGGCGGCACAAATCCAGAATCGTGGCCTGGCGACATCCGTCGAAAGCGAGTGCAGTTCCGCCTGTACGCTGGTTTTTATCGGGGGCGACACCCGTACTGTAGCAAACAGGGCGAAACTCGGATTTCACCAATACCGCTTTACCTCCAACGCAATATTCCTCGCCGTCGACCCTGACCGAGAACAAGAGCGCGATCTGGAAATTTTTCGTCGCGCAGGCGTTGCGCCGTGGTTTCTGGACAAACTCTATCAGAGTGAAGCGCATAGTATGTGGTTTCCGGATATCGACGACCTTGTAAACGCCGGTGTCGTCACTGACATCCTGCGCCCCGTCGAACGGTAACTTGGATCCAGCGTCCGAGCCAACAAGCCGAAACAATCACTCAATTTTACGGCGGCACGGCGTTGTTGCAAAACGTCAGGTGAAGCAAGCCGCGCCCAATCAAAATATCTGCATCATCCCGACAGGAAAGTGGATTGCGCAGAAACATACCTATAGCGCAGTGGATGATGATCGGTGGAAATCGGCAGTGTCTGAAAGGTATCGTGCATATCAATTTCGCACTTTCGTCACAGCTGATCCTATGTGCCGATCAACGCCACAATCCCGCTGCACCCGCGTGAACCAAAAAGGTCATGCTAACTGGCTGGGTTGAGACTGAGCGCCCCTACCCCATCAGTTTCATGGCGAATAACTTTCCAACACATTCTTTGCGAGCGGCGATTGGCTACACTTGCGGCGGAGGCGTGCCTTCACAATTGGAAACGACGGCGTCAATCTGCACCAGGGCACCCATGTTGATACCTGAAACGCCAATAGTCGTTCTGGCAGGAAGGTCCCCTGTGAAAAACGTCGTGTAGACGCTGTTTACCGCTTCAATGTCCGCAATATTCCTCAGCTGGATATTGAGTTTGACCGTATCGTCCATGACATGATCGACACTTTCGATGATTGCTTTGATATTGTTCAGGCATTGTTCGGCCTGCTTTTCGATACCACCAGCGACGACTTCTCCAGTCGCTGGATGCAACGGAAGCTGACCGGAGATATGGTTATAGTGTGAAAACGCAACCGTGTGAGCGTAGGGCACACTTGGCGCAGTCTCGGTATTACTTGCTTCTTTGACAATTAGACGGCTGTCTTCGGCAAGTTGCGGCGGAGTGCCATCGCCATGAGAGGCAGCCGTATCAATTTGCACCAACGCGCCCTTGGGCAGTGCGGACGCGTTTACTATTGTTCGCGCAGGAACATAGTCTGGAAAGAACGCCTCGCATGCTTCGCTTACTTCGTCGATATCCGAAATATTCGTGAGATAGATCGTTGTTTTAACCACGTCATCCATGACATGGCCGATGCTCTCGAGAATTGCCTTAATGTTGTTAAGGCACTGTATTGCTTGCTCTTTTGCACCGCCGGAGACGATTTCGCCGGTCTTTGGGTCAAGGGGAAGCTGGGCTGTCAGATTGTTGTAGTGAGAAAAGGCAACCGTCTGCGAACTCAGGTCTTTCGGCGCGTTGTCAGTGTTTCGAGATACTTTGATAAGATCCACCGGATCTTGCGGGGTCGTACCTTCACCGTTTGAGATCAAAGCATCGATCTGCAGCAGCGCATTTCCCAACGGAAGGTCTGCAACTTCGACGGTCACCCGTGTTGGAAGTTCATGCTGGAAGAACGTTTTATATACTTCGTCGACAGCGTCTAAATCAGACATATTCCTGAGAAATATGTTGAGTTTTACGACGTCATCCATGACGTGTCCGATGCTCTCAACAATTGCTTTGATGTTGTTAAAGCATTGCTTCGCTTGCGCTATGACGTCTCCCGATACGATTTTCCCGGTTTCAGGGTCAATCGGAAGCTGGGCCGACAAGTTGTTGTAGTGGGAGAAGGCAACTGTTTGCGAACTCAGGTCTTTCGGTGCTTTGTCCGTATTTCGTGAGTTCTTCTTGATATCTTCGGTCATATAGTTGTTCCTCCGGTTTTTTGGGTGTGCAGACGCGCGTACTTGTCTTTGCACAGTACGTTTTGTGGCGGAGCCACCTGTTCTGCAGAGTTTGGATTTCGATCGACCCCACGCGCCTTCAGTCAAAGGGTGACATATCGCGCTATCGTTTCCTATTATAAATTTATTTTACTATAGATTATGTTTTTGACGCCTGCAATCCCATATCTCTTGCTCTGAACATCGCAAAGCGACGCCCACAAATTCGAACGGTTTGTTGAGTTGTTTGTTGCCGACCGAAGAGGTCGTACCTGCTGCCCTTCTCTATCCCCGATATGTCGTGTCAAATCGGGATCTGGAAGAAATCATCGGTAAGCTTGGTGTTTATGCGGATCACACCGGTTAGAGCCAAAGCTGTTCCGGGGCTTTCGCGGACCCACCTCTCGGCATTCAAAGGGTCCTGACCCGAGTTTTACAATGGCAGCTATTGGCGACTTCAAACGATTGGCGCACTTATGTCGACCGCTCTGCTTGCCGGGTCGCGCAGCATCATGCGCCGCATACGACGCATGTGCGGGTTCAAATCGTTGAGATCCGCCCCGGTTAGTCTGGGCGGCATCGAGGCCGCCAGCATGATCAGCAGAGGCAATTCCCCTGTACAACGAATAATGGCTTTCAGCGATTTACCACGATCTCTGGATACGTGTGTTCAGTAAGTCAGCGTCCCCGATCGCTCCAAAATTTCACGACGCATGTCCCATTCGACGAATCCCCGAGAATGCGATATGATCCATGCATATATTAAATAATGAATGGTGATTGCTATGTCAGAGACACACCAGCCCATTCGACCCCGTGCATATCGGGGGCCCGTCCGACGGCTTCGTGTCGCTGTGTCCAAGAACGAATGGCAAGTAACCAAGGAAATGCGTGTCAAACGCATGACCCTTCGCCCGCATTGGGATCCCGCAGAAGGGCGTGGTCTGGACGCGGCGAGCTTCGTTGAAGTTCTCGACGCCAAGGGCGACGTGATCCACCGACAGCGTATTGCCGACCCTTTGGACAGCAGCGTTGAGCTTTTCGAGAAGGGTCAGATCTCGCGTATAGATAGCGACCGCGAGCTGGTGATCGACATTCTGGCGCCTGATGTAAAACAGGCCGACCGGGTACGCATTGTTGCCCACGGGAACAGCCTGCCAATCAAGGAAGGGCGCAAAAAGCCACACATGCAAGGGTTCAAATTAAAGCCATTGAAAGAGTAACAGCACTCGAAAGGGGGCAGTATGGGAGCGGCCGACGGAACAATTCAAGGTCTGACACCATTGCTCGAACCGCGTCCGGCATCCGAGCAATGCAACATCGTTCTGATCGGAGACGGGTTCACAGCGTCACAACAGGGCGATTATCGGGATTTGTGCGACGATTTTATTACCAACCTTCAATCCGAGCCTTGGTTTGGCGTCGCGGGTGGCCCATTGAACGTCTATCGGCTAGACGTGGAATCCGACGAGGCCGGAGCGGACGATCCCACAGATTGTGGAGGTGATGGTACCGCAGTCGATACCTACTTTGATTCATCGTTTTGCAATGGCAACCCGCCCATCCGTCGCTGTTTGAGTGGCAACCTCAACCTGGTGCGGGACGAGCTGGATGCTCGGCTGCCCGAGTGGCACGCTGCCGCGGTGTTGGTGAACACAACGCAACACGGTGGCTGTGCGACTGGCAATGTTTTCTTCACCAATATTGGCTCTGGCTGGGAAAACACGGTTCTGCATGAACTTGGACATTCGGCATTCGATCTTGCTGATGAATACGATTACTGGTCAGACTGTTCTGACGAGAACGCCCGTACGACTTCACCGGAAGCGAATGTCAGCCGTTCTGCAACTGAGGCCACGCTGAAATGGCGCCATTTGCGAACGCCTGGCGTGCCCATCCCAACCCAACTGAACCCCGATTGCGCCTTGTGTAATACCGCGCCGAATGTCCTGCCGGACGATCACGCCATAGGTATGTACGAAGGCGCGCGATACGAGCATTGCGACATGTTCCGCCCAGCCTATACCTGTCGAATGCGGTCGAGTTCGCAACCATTCTGCAGGGTTTGTGTTGAGGCGATTGTCAATGTTCTGGGTGAGTTTGCAGACGCTGACCCCATGCTTGAAGTCTCGCCCGGATCGCTGGATTTCGGGCAGATCGCCGCCGGTCTGACACTACATCTTCCGATTGAGATACGTAACGTCCGGTCTGGGCATCCTATGCCGATGGACGTGACGATCGGAGCCCCGGATGGAGGGTTCTTCATCGTGCCGGGGCAAGACACGAGTTTCACCTTGCCGGCGCCGGTGTTCGAAGCTTTTACCTCAAAGCTAATCTTTATCGGCTACACTGCCGGGGCCGCAGGTTCCGATGCCGACGGAGAACTCGTTGTGTCCGAGGCAGGAGGGCAATCCGAGACAATTTCGCTGCATGGCGAGGCAGTAGCGCCAGTGCCTGTCGACACCGTAATGGTGGTGGATCGATCCGGTTCCATGGCCGATCCGACGGGTGTTCCGGGGCAGACCAAGACCGACCATGCGATTGAAGCGGGTGAGTTATACGTCGGGCTTCTGAAAGAGACCGACGAAATCGGCGTTGTACGCTACAACACAAATTCGGGGGCCAGCGATATTCTTCTAACCATGCGGCCGGCGGGTGACCTGGACAGCGGTGCCGGGCGCGCTGCGGCGCGGGCTGCATTGGATCCCGCGAACCTTATGCCAGCGGGCAGTACCTCAATCGGATCTGGGATCATCAATGGATCGGATGTTCTGGATGGCGGTACGGCGGACGCGCGTGCGTTGCTGGTGCTGACCGACGGACGGCAGAACTTTCCACCCACCATCGAGGCGGGCCAGTCCCATGTTCAATCCAAGACACCAGAGCAGCGTGTTTTTGCGGTCGGGCTTGGTTTGAACCAGTTAGAAGACCGACTATTGGAAATCGCATCGGTTACCGGCGGCGTGGCACAGATCACCGGCCCCTTGGTCGATGAGCGCGAGTTCCTTTTGCAGAAACTCTATGTTCAAATCCTTTCGGACGTGGCGGATGAGGCATTTGTACGCGACCCTGTCGAACGCTTGCGCTTCAACCAGCGCAGAGCAACACCGATCTATTTGTCTGAGATCGACGTGGCTTGCGATTTTATCCTGACATGGCGCGAGCGCACTGAGTTTCCAAAATACATGAAGTTCTGGCTGCAGGCCCCCGACGGGACGATCATCGACGGCAGCACCGGACATCCCTCGGTCGATCTAGTATTCCGCAATTCGCACGCCTTCTATAGGGTGCAGTTCCCCTTCGATCCGACCAATCCCACGGGCCATGTCGGAGTCTGGCGGGTCTGGGTCGAGGTGATCGAGGCCGCCGCGCAGTTTGATAGCACGCTGATTTATTCAGTTATGGCCAAGGCCCGCAGCAACCTTCTGTTGAAGGGCAACATATTGCAGATCGAACATCTGCCCGGCTCGCCGTTCGAGATAGTTTTGGAACCTCGCATGTTTGGTCAACCTATCGCATTGGATGCGCCAGTACAGGCCATAGTCACGCGGCCAGACGGAGTGAAGCGTACTGTAACACTGAATGCAGACGCTGACCTTCAATATCGCGGTGTCTATACAGATACACCGGTGATAGGTCCTTATCGGGTCGACGCCGAAGTCACTGCGTCCTCGCCACAAGGACACCCGGTCACGCGATATCGGACCATGACCGCTTTGATCTATAGGCCGGGCAAGGATGATCAGAATGGCGGCGGCAACGGTGGCAACACAGGCGACGGACCCCAGGACGACCAATGCGACGAGGCGCGTCGCGCGCTGCGGGTTTTGGCAAAGTTCGTCGAGGAATGTTGCGAGAAGTCCAGAGAAGGCGGTGCATCACGGCTTGACCTGACCAGGCTACGTGCCGCGACGCGGGCATTGGCGCGAGATGACGACAACTAACGCACTAATGCCAAGCACGATGCCTCTGAAAGTGACGATCATCCAGGAATGAACCGAACAGTTCTTCCAAGAATTTTGCATCGGCTGTCCTTGAGGCAGACGCTGCCCAGCCTCCTGCGGCTTCCTTCTTGTCGAGTTGTTCAACGTGAGCGGGGTTGCACATGAACGATACCCCCGCGCTGCGGCCCGTATCGAAAAACCTGTGACAAAGCGGGCGTTGCAGTTCTTTGTCGTCGCAACGTTAGGAGGGCTGTTCAAATGCCCGGTTCTAGCCTTTGGCAGACCAATATTGGCTGAATTCTGTGTTACGAGAGAGGACCGGGGCGGACCCATTCTTTCGAATTTGCTGTGTCGGCCAAGTGGCCGCGAACGGCGTTTGGCCCGGGGGGTCGCCGACGAACTCAATTCAAAACGTCGGCGATTGCCCCTATCAGATTCAGCACTTCATGCGTTTCACGGTTCACTTCGTATACGTAATCACCTGCGCGCACGTAATAGCCATTGCGCCGTAATCCCCATCGGCCCGGATCGTCGATACGGACATACCCGTCATAGATGTAATCACCACGGCGATATTTTTTGGCTTGGCCTGGCGGTACACATGGCACCGCCTTCTTCGCAAGGCCGGGCGGGCAGTGTTTGGATTTGGATTTCACAAGGATTGGCGCGGTTGCGTTGAAGCCAAAACCCTGGTCGGTGCTATGACCCCATAACCTGTCGTTTGCACTTGCCATAGACGCCCCTTGCAGGGTTAGGGCTGCCGTAAGAACTCCAACTGATACTTTCATTTCCAGCGCCTTCTTAAGTTTCAGGGTTTAGATATGCATTTGAACGCGTAAGGGCGAGGCGGTCGGCAAGAATGCGCCTTTCGATGCGGCGACACTGCTAACGCACTCTCAGAAACCAAATGAGGAACCTCACGTCGCAGAACCCACCAGCAGTATTCAGACAGCTTGTTCTTGGTTCACCCAGGCGTCCGTTATTCGTTTGTCTTTATTTCGCGAACAACATTAACCGAACGTGAACAATGTATTCGCACAGTGTTCAACCATGTTGAGGCATAGTGATCAGGTTGGATCGAACGAGTGGTGTGTCGTTTGATCGCTGACAAGGGGAAAAGCATGATCAAGCCTGCCTTTGTGACTGAAAAATCCAGCACAACAGCTGTGATGCAAACCTCTGGTAAGATTGCCGGAGAACGTTTGTCAACCACGACCAAATCGAGCAGTGGTCGCTTCCCTCCTATCGAAAATGCACTGACAGAGATCATTAAAAACAAGCGGCTTTTTGAGGCACATAACAACGTCTGAAGGCAGTTCAGCAGACCCCCAAACAATTCCCGGTATTCGTCCTAGATATTGGAATTGAAAACTGAATCCCGCTCCGGTTTTTGGGGCGGGATTTCTTTCTTCATGCGACGGTGAACAAAGTCGGCGGGATCTTTCACTTAGAATTAGTCGGGCCAGCCGCTTCCCATCCCTGTAAAGCATATGGCTGGCCCGGTTTTCAGTACTTCCGTGAGTAGTCAGCACTGTGGATAGATCGATGCGGACTCGCTAACCGTTTGTTTTCGGTCCTGAGCAACTCCATGAGCATCTCAGCAACTTGCTCAGCCTCGTGTTTGGGCGTGTTCAGTTTCTCTACTGCCCACAATGCCAGGTCGTCTTTCGTCATGGTCTTCCCCCCCACCTTGCGCTTACGGCCCTCAGTACAGGCCCAGCAATGATTTAACCTCCGCTTCGACGGCATCGGTGACAGGTTTGTTGGCCGCAGCTTCCAACGCTTCGCGCTCGGCCAATTCCTGTTCTTCGACCAGATCAGCCAGTTCCTGCACTTCTTCGGTTGCTTCCTCGTATTCGACAGCCGCCTGTCTTTCGTCGTTCAGGTCCTGCGCAAATTCGATCGACTCGTCCAAATCAGCACGGGCTTCATCCAATTGTTCTTCAATCTCAGGATCCGTTCCGCCTGCGTCTTCAAGCGCTTGCTCAAGATCCTCAACGCGTTCCTGGTTTTCCTGGACTTCGTCCAGTGCAACCTCCAGGTCTTCCTCGATCTCAGAAACGGTCCGTTCCGGTGGCTCCAGTCCGGTGAGCTCTTCCAGCTGTTCCGCAAGCTCTTCGCGCAGCGGCTCACCTGCCAACACGGTGTCGCGATAATTTGCAATTCGACCGACGCGCGAATTGGGGGCCGCGTTTGCCAGTGCAGTCTCGCTGGCATTGGCGGCGTTCAAAGCGCCCAGTTCAGACGGGTGGGCACCAAGTAGCGCAGCCATTGTGTTGCCTTTGGTCCGGACGGCAGGACGAACAGATTCCTCCACAATCACGGTTTTCGACTTGTGGTAGGTCCTCGGCTTTTGCCTGCCACCATTCGTGCTCGCGCCGTTCTTGGAGGTGGCAACGGTTCTCGATTTACCTTTACCGCCAAAAATGTCCTTCAAGGAAAAACGGCCACCCTTGCCCGAAGCAGAGCGTGAGGACTTGGACTTCGATTTGCTGGCATTCGATGACTTGGATTTGCCGGCGTTTCGGCCACCACGGCTTTTGTCCGCACCTTTCTTGCCGCCTTTGTTACCAACGGAACTATGGTCGCCACGATCACCTTTGGCCGAATTCCCTTTGCCGCCGCTGTTACCCTTTCCTCCACCGTTTCCTTTTCCTCCACCATTTCCGTTGTCGCCACCCTTGCCGTTTCCTCCACCGTTACCTTTTCCGCCGCCATTGCCCTTGCCTTCCTTTGCAAAGGCTACGTCGGGCATAGCGACGGTGGCTACGATGGCTGTTGATCCCAGCAACGCAATTGCCAAGGTAGATGCTTTTAACAGTGTCAAACTGGTGGTTTTCATATCGACCTCTCCGGTGGAAATCAGCGGGCATCAGATTTCTGAAACAACTCGCTGTGTTCAATCGTCTGGATTCGCGCACGAATCTCCTAAGCTTGTTGCCATTTAACTTGAGCGTGCTTGAACGCAGGGCTAACTGCTTGTTCATCATCGGTTCATGTCGAAAGACGTAGTCTCTAGCCGCGAAATACGAGGACTTTCATGCGTGCGAAGGTGATCTTGGTGGTTGCAAGCCTGCTGGTTGCTTTGCCCATTGGGGAAGCGGCCGCCCAGACGCGTGAGCTTAAGCAAGGCGAACTGCGCAAGGCGACCCTTACCGGGGGCACCATCCGTTTGAAACGGGTTATCAAAGGTGTCGAGAAAGCTTATGGCGGCACACCGGTTGATGCCCGCGCGTTTCAGGCTGATCAGATTTACTATCGCATTCTAGTCAAAAAGCCTGATGGAAAAATAGTCAGCGTGATTGTGAATGCGCAGACCGGAATGGTCGTTTCCAACCGATCCAGTGTTGGGCGTCAAATATCGAAAGCAGCGCGTTCGAATCCCGCCAACGCCAACAACAACCGCAAGACCAACAGCAACCGTGGTGCCTCTGCGAACCGTGGAAACAACGGCAGTGGCAACGGTCGCGGCAACAGCGGCGGCAATGGTAACAGTGGCGGCAATGGCAACGGCGGCGGCGGTGGAAACGGCGGCGGCAACAGCGGTGGAAACGGCAACAGCGGCGGCAATGGAGGCGGCAATGGTGGTGGAAACGGCGGTGGTAATAGCGGTGGTAACGGCGGCGGGAATGGTGGCGGAAACGGCGGTGGTAACGGTGGCGGCAATTCTGGCGGGAACGGCAAAGGCAACGGTAAAAAATAGTGCTTAAACCAAAGCCGTTGTGACTGTAGCTTCTGAATATGAGAGTACTTCTGGCCGAAGATGAGCCGCAGCTATGCGAGCAGATCAAGAAACTTCTAAGTTCAGAAGGTCGCGTGGTCGACGTGGCCAATAACGGAACAGACGCCCTGCATTTAGGTGCGACTGAACCTTACGACATGATCATCCTCGACATCGGGTTGCCGGAGCGCGACGGTATTTCTGTCCTGCGGGAATGGCGAAGTGCGGGCGTCAAGACGCCGGTGTTGATCCTGACGGCCCGCGACGGGTGGAGCGAACGTGTGGATGGCCTTGATGCAGGCGCTGATGACTACATGACAAAGCCGTTTCACATGCCCGAACTGGCGGCGCGAGTGCGCGCCATCCTGCGCAGACAAAGCGGTCAGCTGAACCCGGTGATCGAGATGGGGGACGTCATGCTTGATACGCGAAACGGGCGTGTCAGTGTGGGTGGAATTCCGGTCGATCTGACCGCGCAAGAGATTGCTGTGCTGACTTACCTTGCCCACAACATGGGACGCATGGTGTCACGTACCGAGTTGTCAGAGCACATCTACGAGTATGACGGTGACCGGGATTCGAACACCATTGCCGTATTCATAACCCGGCTACGAAAAAAGCTGGGATCTGACCTTATCATAACGGTCAGAGGGCGCGGCTATATGATCGATACGGCCTGATGTTATCGCTGCGGCAGCGCGCTTTGCTTGGCGGCCTCGCGACAGGTGCGCTTTCTGTCGGCGTCGGAACGCTGGTTGTGTTTTCATACATCAACACCCGTGTCCTGGAGCAATTCGACGAAACTCTGCGCGACAGGCACACGCAACTTGTTGTCGGGTTGAGTGCGACGACCGACGACCCAGAGGCTTTGCGCGATCTCATGTTCGACCCGGCCTACGGAACTCCATACTCCGGCAGGTATTGGCAAGTGACCGATGGCAACGGAGCCACATTTACATCTGCCTCGCTCTTTGATGAAACAATTTCCGAACCTGCGCGTGTGACGGAACAGTTCACCGTCTGGAACACATCTGGACCGGACAATGAGGCCGTTCGCGGCGTCTACCAGAAAATCACATTCGAAGACGGAACCGAGTGGGGCGTAACGGTCGCTGAAAGCCGGCTTGAGCTAATAAGTGAACGCCGCGCGGCGCAAAACAACCTGCTTCCGGTATTTGGCTTGGTCGGCTTGATCGGAGTTGCGGGGTCATTGTTGTTGATGTCTGCAATTATCGGCCCCCTCAGGAAGTTGCGTGCAGATGTGGCGCATCGCTGGGACAAGGGTGACGATCTGAAGCCGGAAGATTATCCGGAAGAAGTTTCGCCGCTTGTTGAGGACCTCAATCAATTGCTGCACAGAAACCGCGAAATTGTATCTGGTTCCAGACGGCAAGCAGCGGACTTGGCACATGCGCTCAAAACGCCGACCGCAATCCTTCGAAACGAACTTGCAACTTTGTCGGACGCGGGCTCAGATACCGAACCTGCAGATGACGCGTTGAACAGGATAGATGCCCAACTCAAGCGGTCTCTTGCGCGCATGCGCGCGTCAAACACCGCTGAACTGACGCATTCTCGCACTGATCTAACAAATTCCGTTAACCGGCTATCCAGATTGTTTTCGGTTATGGCTGAGCGTGAAGGGAAAACTTTGACGACAGATTGTGAGGCTGGGCTTCAGGTTCGAATGGATCCTCAGGACATCGAAGAGGTCATTGGAAATCTCCTCGACAACGCACTGAAATGGTGCGGAACAACAATTCACATCGCGGCAAAACGTGTTGACGACGGAACTGAAATCTGCGTCGAGGATGACGGGCCCGGTATTCCAAAAGACGCACGTGAAGGGGCACTTCGTTCCGGAGGGCGTTTGGACACTTCTATTAGCGGCACGGGTTTGGGATTGGCCATATCTGCTGACCTGCTGAATGCCTACGGCTGCAAGCTCACGTTAGGTACATCCGCAAACTTTGGCGGCTTGGCCTGCCAGATTATAGTTTCTGGTTAGACCCCTTCGTGTACGGTAGAGACCGAGGCTTGAGTTTGGTCGGTATTCTGCCCATCGGGTGCAGGGAATGGCGGCAACGCGGACCGCGAGCACGGAATGGCAGCGCATTCTCGAACAGCCACTATCAGTGCATAGCTGCCTTGGGAGCGCACTCAGTATTCCAATATTGAGACACAACAGGGTCTGTTGAGAACGGCCCAAAACGTTCCTCTGGGCAACATGCGGCCAATGTCGGAACGCAGGTCGTCATGGAACAATTTCCTGTGCCGGAAGAAAGCGGGTGTGGTTGTCGAGGACTCCCCGCTTCAATCGGCTCGAATGTCAGGGAAGTGGCCCGCCAGGAACTCGATGAAGTCCCGTACCCGTCGCGGCAGAAAGGTTGTTTCCGGCCGTAGAATGAAGATCCCACCGCCGGCGTCTTGGTCAGTGCAATCAGCTAACAGCGGCACCAGGTGGCCATTCGACAGGTCTTGGGAGATGAGAAACTCTGGCAGCCAAGCAATGCCGCGCCCCGCGCCGCACGCTGCGCGAAGAGCTTCAAGGCTGTTGCAAATGAAGCCGGGACCAAGCCGTGCATGCCCGTGTGTGTTTCGGGCAAACCCCCAATCCGAAAGATACTTCTCATGGCCTAGTCGCAGACATTTGTGGGTCGTAAGCTCTTCCGGTTGCTGAGGGGTGCCATGCTGCTCGAGATAGGCCGGTGTGGCACATGGCACCCGCCGGTTGGTCATCAGTTTTCGCGAGACCAGGGATGAGTCTCGTAAGACACCACTGCGGATCGCAAGGTCAAAACCTTCTCCGACCAAATCGACCAATTTGTCAGTCAACAGCAATTCGATCTCAACCTCCGGATGTCGCTCCATAAACTCGATCGCAAGGGGAACCACATGAAGGCGGCCAAGAGCCGCAGCGCTTGTCACGCGGATTGTGCCACGCAGCCTAACGCCATCATCGGCAATATCCTCTTCAAGGGCTGTCAGGCGAGCCAGAAGGCCCCGTGCTTCCTCTACATATCGCTGCCCTGCATCGGTCAAGGCCATGCGTCGGGTTGAGCGGACAAGAAGCGGCACCTTCAACCGCTGTTCCATCTGATGCACACGTTTGCCCACAGCGGACGGGGTGTATCCCAACACTCTGGCGGCGGCTGAAAAACTGCCGTGATCAACAACAGCCAGAAGGATCTCAATTTCAGTCTTTTGCGTCATTTGTTCCAAAATCTATCAAGAGATGATCCGCGTAGCCATCTTATCAGGCAAAGTGATCCACGATATCTCAGGTGGAGACAAAAACTCAACGGAGAACTGCTTTGCAAACCGCCTCGACCGTTTCCCTTTTCTCGCCACTTACTTTGCCGAATGGGCGTGTATTGAAGAACCGGATCATCAAATCAGCGATGTCGGATTCGTTGGCGGATGGAAAGGGAAACCCAACTCCTTCTCAGATGCGGCTTTATGAACGCTGGGCTGAAGGGGGGCTTGCCGCGTCGATCATCGGCGAGGTGCAGGGTGATCCGAGGTATCCCGAGAAACCAGGCAATTTGGTTCTGGATGATAAAGCCGATGTGAAAGCGTTTCACGACCTTGCACGACGCGGGTCGGCTAACGGAGCCCAATTGTGGCTACAACTCGGGCATGCTGGAGCAATGGCTCATCTTCCGATCAGCAAACCCAGAGGGCCAAGCGCCATCGACTTTCCTGATTTCCGCAGCGAAGCCATGTCAATCGCCGAGATAAGGGCCGTTCCAGATAATTTTGCCCGCACCGCGCTGCGCGCGGCGGAATTGGGATTTGGCGGCGTGCAAATCCATGCCGCACATGGCTTCCTGCTGAGCCAGTTTCTGTCGCCACTTTTCAATCGCCGAACCGATCCTTACGGCGGTCCGATACAGGCGCGGATGCGGCTACTCATTGAAACAGTCGAAGCTGTTCGCGCGTCGGTGCCATCCGACTTTGTGGTAACGGTAAAACTGAATGCAACCGATCAACTCGACGGAGGCCTAACCGAAGACGAAGCACTAAAAGTCGTTGCTGGACTTGAAGGCAAGGGTATCGACCTTCTGGATATCAGCGGCGGGACCTATTTCCCCGGGGCGCCTTCCAGTTCGGAACGCGCGACGAAGGGTCCCTACTTTGTCGAATTTGCACGCGCCGCGCGTCGACTGATTTCGGCTCCACTTATGGTCACCGGCGGCTTCAAACGCAAAGACGAGGCTGAAGCGGCAGTCCGATCAGGGGATGCGGATGTCGTGGGGGTGGCACGGGGTATTGTTCTTGATCCCTCCTTGCCTGCAACATGGCAGGCAGGCAAAGGTGACCCCTCTTTCCCTCGCTTTGCCACCTTGCCGCCTGGAGGAATGACCGCTTGGTTCACCATGCGCATGACCGATCTCGGAGAAGATCGAGAGGATCAAGTTCACAGGGACATCCATCAAGCTATTAAAGAGTATGAGAAACGCGATGAGTTGCGTGTTGCTCAGTGGAAGACAAAGTTCTCCGATCTGTAAGATGTTCCGGTGCTGAAAGGGCGGCCCAAACCTGCCCTTCGCCGATAGGTCAAGCTACGGCGAATGTAGCCCGTATAGCCGCGATTTGCTGCGAACGCAGAGTTTGAAAAACGACCAACGCCACCGTCGCCATCGGATGCAAACTGAACAAAACGTTGGTTTATTCCCAACGCGAGTGAACTGGCAAGTTGGCGGATTTCGACCAATACATGTTTGGGTTGTTGAATTGGGACCGCTCGTCTGGTAACAGACGGCACTGGAAACCCTGATACAGGAGAGTTCAGAAATGCTGAATTGTCAGACCTCAATGCTTCGCGCAGCAGGCGCAGTAGCCCGTTAAAGCGGTCTGACAGGTTTCCGATCTGAAGGCCGCCTCGTGAGCGGCCTTTTTTGTGTTTTCCTCATGTGGCGGCTTTCCATCATTTCATGGAGAGAACAATGCCAAGCTTATCACTTTACATTCCAATCGGCCGGTCGCGTGGTCTCTTATTGCGACTAGTGGCTTTCTTCGCCCAGCGATCCAACACAAAGCGGCCTGCTCTGCGCAAAAGAGCCGAGCTGCCGCCTCACCTGAGGAAAGACGTCGGCCTTCCGCCGGAGGTTGAACACCCGCCTCCTTCGCACTATCGGTTCCCCTTTTAAGGAAGCGATCAAGCAAGGGCAGCTTTCTGCCCTTGCTTTTAAAAATCATTCCGTTTCCGGATTGAACCTGCGAACTCGCTTCCCTCACGCCCAGAGCTTTTGGGGCGAGACCAATCGGAGCGTTGCCATTGCTCCATGAAGATAGTGTAGTTTGTCGGGACCCCGGGTCAGTTGGCGGGTTGGATCGCATATGTGAACTCAGAAACCTGATGTTCAAACCATCATCATGGCTCGAATATCTGATCAGTCGGACTTGGTGATCTCCGATGCCTGTTCCCTCAACCAATTGACCGCTGGATTGAAGCGGCTGCGCTCGTGGCGGAACAGGTAGTAGGGGAAACCGTAATTCGGCTGAAACGGAGCAGAACAAAGGGAGGTCAATTTCTGGACTTGCTTTGCCAACCGCTTTGGGACAGCTGCAACTGCATCCGTCTGTCCGACCAAAAAAGGCAGCGTGGTGAAATAGGGCTGCTGGAATACGGCATTCGAACCGTCTCCGTCTTCCCGCATGATCGTATCCGGTTTCAAACCTGTAGTGCCCGGAAAACTGAACTCAATTAACCGGTAAGCCGAAACGTCCTGAGGAGTAAGGGCCCGATTTGATGCTGAATGACCCTCAAGCGGATGGCCCTGTCGGAATAGAACTTCGTAGGTTTCATCAAAGAGTTTCTGAACGAGCAAATCGTCCCTTGCGTCCAGATCTGCGTAAAGCAGCAGATCAATTGCCCCTTTTTCCAAATCGTTAAAGCTTTGCGGTACCAGTGGCGAGACATCGAACCTTAGCGCTGGCGCTGTATCGGCAAAGACCTCCATCATCGGCCCCAAGACAGCCGCAACGCCGTAATCTGTTGAGGCGATGCGGTAGCAATGGTTGGACTGTTCCGGATCAAAGGCGGACGGCCTGAAGACGTCACCAATCGCCGACAGTGCGGCATCGACAAGCGCATTTAGGCCCAGAGCGTGATCCGTCAACTGGTATCCGGACTGCGTGCGGATCAGTACCGGATCTCCGATCAGATCCCGCACCCGTGCGAGGATCCGACTGGCGGCTGGCTGGCTGATCCCCAGATGCATGGCCGTTCGCGTCACGCTGCTTGTGCGAAGCAGGAGTTGCAGAAACCGCAAAGTCCGCACATCCAGAGAAGTTAAAGGATCATTCATTTTCTGCATGCCCATCATGCCGTCTGCGTCATCCCAATTATGCTGATCGCGGGCTAGCTGACAAGTGAAGCCCAGCCGGGCATCCCCGAACGGCCCTTCTGTCCAAGATCTATTGGGGGCGGAAGCCATCAAACTGAATACGAAAGGACAGCGACTATGATTACACGAGCCGATGAGTTGGGAGAGAAATTGCTCGTTATCGAAATGATCATCAACGTAATCCACGACAATGGCATGCCAGCCATTCGATGCCCTGAATATTCGTGTCTTGGGAAAGCCAGAGACGAACTGCCGTGAAACCGTGCGCGCTTCCTCAAGTGTTTGCCGTGATGCGACTTGAACCCACTCCATGTATTCCCAGGGGCTTTCGTATTTCCCGGGCATTTCGCGCTCGGGACTTGCTTCGCTGTGAGCCTCCGCGGCCAAATCAACATCTGTCAAACCATTTGGCGGAAGAGCAATTACGTTTCGCGACGTGACAATGGACGAGATTCCACCTTGAGCATTTCTCATCGCAAATGTGGATTGGCCGTCAGAGTTACATCGCAATATCTCATGACAGACCGACGATGAGCCGCCGGTGTAGTTTTGACAAAAGGCTGCCGTACCACGGTCTGTACCACCTACATGCCACGTGCCGGTAACGGTCTCACCTGCGGAATTTGTAAAGGTCGCGCGCCCGAAATTTGAAGGTCGATCATCACGCACGAACAAAGACCAGTCCCTACCGCTCAGGGTTCGCCCTTTCAGGGGGCGAGAGACCAAGTGATCAAAGATACCACCCGTATTGAGGGGCTCACCCCCAACTTGGCACGCAGCCACCATCGAGCCCGTGGTGACCGGCGCCCCGGATCCAGCGAGAGCCGGCCGACCAACGCCATTGCTGAAAAGCGTATCATTGTCCGTTAAGGCCTGAAGGGTCTTATGGTCGATTTGTTCGGTTCCCGAACTAGTGCCGTTCTCGCGCTGAAAATCCGCAAGGTCCTTGTGTGTCCTCGGCCCAAATACGCCGTCCATGGGCCCGGCATCGTATCCTCTCAGGTTGAGGTAAAACTGAACCGCAGCGCTGTCCGCCCCGAGATCATTTGCATCCAGTCCCAGAAACTTGCCATGGAGTCGGTTGTCGAAAATCCCGCGCGTCTCGAATGCACGAAATCTGCCGTCCTGATCGAAGTCAACGGTCGCAACATTGTATCCCACGATTGGACACGCACGGCAGGTCTCGGTCCAATACCCGATGGTTGAGAACCTTTGGTGGCCGTTTGGCAGAACCCGCATTCCCCCCACAAAGGGCTTCCATGCAGTGGCTCCTGGAAATTGGTTCAGAATTGCTCTGGCGCGACGGTCGCCGCGGCCTGCGAGCGTTGAGAGGTCCTGCACGGGGAAACTCGGGTAGGAAATGGTTTCGGGGGATGTATTCACGAAGTAATCAAATCTGTTGCCGTTCATTGAAAAGGCATCCAGAATCGCAATGTCTACTTGACCCAATTCGCGGAAGTCGATTGGCACTTCCGGCCCCTCGCCGCCTTCGGAAGCTCTTGCCTGCACGAACCGAAGGGTTTCGTCACTCGCGGCGTCTTCCCTAAGGCATTCATAGGCCGACTTCTTCCCTGCCCAGATATATTTGGTCAGCTCCTGTCGGCCATATCCACCCGTATGAACAATCGCCGAGGTCCATTCCTTCTCGGGCTTCGCCTGAGGCGTATCCGCATGACACAGTCGAAACTCGGCAGGTCCACCGCGCGCGTCCAGATCAATGAAGGGCGATGCTGACAGGATATGCCATCTGAGCTGGCGGTCGGAAAACCCAGCCGGCGCACGGCAGGACGACGCCAGAACCGTTGCAAGGCCTTTGGTAGAGGTGCTCAATACAGTGCAAGTGGATTCGAACCCGCCGGATATTTCCGGTTTACGCACAAAGCGGAAATGTTTGTACCATCTGTCTCCGACAGTTGCCGGATCAACTGTGCAATTCTCTGATGCACGGCCGTACAGACCATCCGTCAAAGCGCTGAATTCAATTTGATTGAAAGACGCAATGCTTCGGCTGGGGCAGTCGGCCAACCAGTCCTTTTTGTAACCGAAAACCTGACTTTGTATGGAGAACGTACATTTTCCTTGCCTGCCCTGCCGTTCGCCAAGAAAAAATCGACATCACCAAGCCTTATTATCATTGCGCCGCTATCTGACAATTTTGCCGAGACGTCGATGTCCGGGACTGCGCCAGATGACCCGTCCCCGATGTCTGACCAGACATTGCACTGTAGCTATGGAAGCAAAGCTTCCCAGGTCGTTATACCATATTCGGATGCGGCGCCTGCGCCCTGAGACACCCAGTGCGTGCAACTGACAGTGACACGTTCCGAAAGCGCGACATCGAAACCGGTTGAGCGGAGTTCGCCTTCATTGGACTGGGCGGCAACGCGATTAAGTTCTTCTTTGGGGAAGACGAGTTCTATTCCCTCCTGACGGGCACCCGACGACCGGGACGCAAACCACTCTTCGGGGTCCAGCCATCCTTTGGCCCTGGCATCGGCTTCCGTTGCGGTAAGAGGGGCACGTCCAAATCCCCAGCTGTTTGTGAATGTCGAGGGAATGTTCCCCTGGTTTATCCCCCAATGCAGATGCGGCCCTGTACCTGCGTTCACGATTGCACCAATACCATCGCCAATTTTCACCAGCTGGCCCGCTGTCAAAGTGCTGTCGAGATGGGCAAACACGTGCTCAAGCCCGTCCCGGTCTTTGATGATGAGGTATTTGTTGAAGGCATCCGAACGGTTGGTTCGATTGAGTACAACCTGACCCGCAACCGGCGACCGGACGATGGTGCCCTCGGCCGCAGGCAGATCAATCCCCAAATGCTGAGCGGGTGGGGTCCATGAAGTCGGATATGCCGGATCGAAAAATCCAGCCGAAACCGCAAGAGGCACAATTCCGACAGGCGAGATCACTTTCGCAGTCCGGCCCGTGTCCGGTGTGTGATCAACAGCTACTTCGTTGATTTTCTGATCTGACGTAAATCCGACCAAATCGCGGCATTTCAGGAACACACCTTCGTGTCTACTGATCAGGCAATCTCCATGTGCGTCGGGTTGCCCCCAAACGGTCACGATGGTTCTTGCATCAAGTCTTTCACCCCTGTCATACGCAGGTGTGCCACCCTGCATTGATCGGGAAAGAGTGTTTGTCGCAACGCTGGTTTTCGTATGTGTGAACGCCGGATGCGGAGGGGCCGCCCCCCTTGACCAAGGGGTACTCCGCAACAAAATTGGCACCGCGCGAAAGCAGGCTGTCAGAAGGCCACTTCTTGTAAGCGATGATACTGGCCAATCCATCGCCTTCGTAATCCGGCTCGGCCAGCGGCCCACTGGCAATCACGAACCAATCGTTCTGGGTTCTGAAAATTCTGAGCCCTGCCTCTGCGGTCGCGACAAACTCGCGTGCCTCACGCAGGGTCTGGCGGAAAGCAAGAACGACCCACATGTTCCATCCGCCGGTGTCAAAATCACCAACTGCGCCAACCTCGGCGTTCGGCTGCTGCGCAACACTGTCGGCGGTCGCCGTCACATTTCCGTCAGTCGTTGGCGACCCGATGAACCCGTTCGGAGCAGGCTGCAAACTCTGCCCTTGCAGATCGGCTGGCAACGCGCCGGAACTGTCGGCCGCATACAACGGCGTTGGCTCAGCCAGCCGTCCTGAACTTTCATAAAACACCCTTGCTGCGTCAAGCACCACGTCCAGAGTTTCCAGCAACATCGCGTCATCGCTGCTCAACCAGTATTGCTGCATTTCGTAGTGACCTCCCAAAACCGACTTTATCACCGCAGCATGTCGCTCTGTCAGCAAGGCTCCTTCGATGCCTTCGAACGCGACACCCGTCAGCCGACCCGAGATAAGTGTGCGTGTGTAAGACTCTATTTCTGCGGCGAGACGTTCAAGCTGCTGGTCCCCAGAAGCTCCGGTTTGTTCTGCGCGGAACTGTTTCTCGCCCAAATGCCAGAATGCATAGCTGTTTTTTGCCCATATAAGCGCGGCTCCGACCCCGGCTCCTGTGGTCGAAGCAGAGGATGCACCGTCAAGCACAAGCGAGATATCGACCATTGGCTCCATCCACTTGCGGGTGAAGGCGGCAGCCCGTTGGTTGCCCTGTGCGTCGTAGTGCTGTGCCAGGGTTTCGCTGACCACCCCACTCAGAAACGATAACGCGACATCTGCGGTGATTTCCGCACTCAGGTCGGCCATAACCCGACTGTTGACGCGGCTCACGAAGTCGTTGCGAAAGACTTCATCGCCCAGCAACGACTCAAATGCATTTACCCTTGCCAGATTGTCGTTGAATCGACCTGGATTTGAGAACAACCACCGCACCTGTTCAGCATTGCTGGCGCGGTTCATATCAAAAGCCAGAATCGTGATGTATTCAAAGAGTGCTTCCGCAAGTTCCTGTTCGCCGTGATCTGCAGCAATTGCCTGGCAAGCCTCGCGCGAGACCTTGAAGACCGATGAAACAGTGATCTCGGGCAACGCATCAAAGTAGGCGGCGTCTTTCGCAGCCGCGACGATGGTCATGTCAATCGGGCCAAGCGGCCGACCGTCTTTCATGAATTGGGCTGGTACCGAGCCTGAAAATTCTGTTCGAATACGATCCAGAATCCCCCCGACCTGCCGAAGGAGTTCCAACGCGCTGCTGCCCTGATGTGCCTTCTGCCTGACGGTAGAGTTTTACCGCGTCCGCTATCAGGATATTGGCGTTCGGAATCGGGTCGGTGGTCTCTGCCTCCTGAGCCCCGACCGGACCCAAAAGAACACCAGCCTGGAGCAGGCAGATGGCCATTAATTTTTTAAACCGAAACATGGCCACCTCTTACTTCGACGCGTAAAAGCTGCAACCGTTCGAATCCCTTCCGCGCAAAACAAGCTGCTGGTCATCAACACGGGCTTTCAAACTCGCCTTTCCAATCAGGACGCCGAAGTTCGTGACGGCGGATACCGAGCGCCCCCGCAATGTCGCACTGACACGACCGCGCAGACCTTCGGAGTTTGCAAGTGTGCCAGAATAGATTATTCCTCCGGCATGCTTCATAAACAACGTGCCAGTAATCCTCATCCGCTTGCGAAATTTGCTGTTGGTTCCGTACCTTGTCACATAGCTCCAGCGACCCGACAAATTTCCGGGTCTGATCGCTATGGGCGTCGGCGGATAATATTTCAGAGCGTTTTCTGACTCCCGTAACCAAACACTAAGGTCAGCTTGTGACGCGTCTTTTAGAACCTCGAGTAACTTAGCGCTCAAATATCCTGTTTCGACAGCGCCTATCGATGCTTGCCAGGACAAGATCGCGGCGCGGGTGCCCCGGCCCTGGGCTCCGTCCACGCCGTTAGGATCATGACCCATGACAAGCAGCCGCGCCTGCAGGTCGCGGATGCCATTCTTGTCCAACCCAAGGGAATTCTCGGTCGTCGCATCCGAAACTGCGTATCGGACCACTGAATGCGGTGTCTGACCCTGGGAATTGGCTGCATCGGTTTCCTCGCTTGGGGTGGTTACGGCTGAAACGGTCTCGTCGGGTGCTTTTGGAATGTTATCGGTTTGATCGGGCGGATCAGTCACGTCGGGCGCGACTCCAATTGCGCCTTCATCCAAAAAAGCCATCCAATTCCAGCACATCGACGCCATCGATCGTGTCCTGCAACAGGATTCGAGTGGCGAGATCAGTCTCGGGATGATCGGATAAAATCTGATCGAGCAAGGATCGAACGCGTCGATAGCTTTCAACCTTAACCTCTCCTAATTGGTTTTGTGCGGATTGATAGATGATCCGAGCCGCCGCAAAAATCCCCTCTTCCAGGGCAGCGCTTGCGGGTCCAAATGACATCCAGAACAAAAACAAAATCGTAGTTAGCTTTCTAGGTAAGTATCCCAACCAATTAACAAATCGAACAAACAACCATACGTTCCATATGCTATCGTACTCACACTACATTGAACGCGTTTCTCGACTGAGAAAGCCTTCAAACGGCCCGTGCTAAATGTGCGTCGCTTCAATTACGTTGACGTTCATGGGCTCCTCTAAGGGAACAACAAATCGAGTGATCGTGACAAGTGCTTTCCAATATCAGGAGTTAATGGATATATTGCAGCCCCCGCTCTGCTTTATGAGCTAAATGCCGATATATTGCGCATTACATGGTTGTGTCGCAAACTTTTGGAACGCCCAGAGCCATTGATATGCTATCCGCAGTTATCCTGCGATCTCAGCAAACATCCGAAAGCCGGAAGTCGAATCACTAGAGAATTGCTTCTTCCGGATCATGTTGGCTACCTCAATGCCATCCAGTGTGGCTGAAGCTGATCTGAACGACTTGAACCCAAACATGTGCCGCACGCGTCGTTTGATGAATCTGTGATCCTGTTCGATCATGTTGTTCAAATATTTGGACCTGATCGGCTGTACTTTAGCTGGGCAGCCGAACCGCTTCAGGATTCTGTTCACTTCTCGAATGCCAGCTGCATTGGCGCCACTCTTGTCTATGAAGACTTTGTTTGGGATCCCGTTTGACGACATTGCTTTGGCAAAGAACCTGGTGGCTGCTGAACGATTTCGTCGCTCAGACAGCATGAAATCAAGGGTGTTTCCCGCTTTGTCGACCGCTCGATAGAGATACAACCACTTGCCACGCACACGGAGATAGGTTTCGTCCATGCGCCAGGAGTTCTGAGTTGGACGCATCCTTGATTGCGCACGAGCAGCGACTATCGGCGAAACTTTCACTACCCACCTATTCAGTGTGGCGTGGTCAACTCGCACACCGCGTTCAGCCATGATCTCTTCCAAATCACGATACGAAACTGTGTACCGCAAATAGAAATATACAGCGTACAGAACGGCATCCTTGGGGAAATGGCAGCCTTTCAAGGATATCATGCTGAAACCTGTTGGAGAACAATACGCGGACAACAAACGCCGGATTCTGCATGCTCGTCAATCTAGGCCCAAAGTTTGCGACACAACCCACAAAGACTACCCTGCAGGTTCGCGTCCATTCGCTCGTCCGCCCTGCCCTTCAATTGTGTATTGACGATCTCATGCCAGCTTACAAGGCAGCCAATGTAGAGCACTGAGTGCGCGGTCAGCTTTGTCGCGTTGAAGTTCCCGACCCTCCGGATCAAAAAATCGAAACGAGTCGCGTCGCGGATCGGAGCTGAAACGAAGAAAAGCTCTGGAAAATCCCGGTGCCTCGCTGATAGACAGTTGATCCGGCGTTCTTACCCGTGGGTAACGTCGTCCTCCTCGCGCAGTTCATCAATCAGGTTTGCAATCGCACGTTCAAGCTTCGCCCTGTCAACCCGTGTGAAATCTAAATTGTATCGCAATTCCATTCGGCCGCTGGAGGCTGAGCATTTGGCGATCCCTGCCCGGCCCGGAACCTGGAAGGTGGTCTTGGCGCGTCGCGGTTTCTCGGACGTCTGAGCGCGTGGCTTTGACTGTGACGCAGACTCTCCTGTCACGAAGCTGCGCAAAATCTCTAATTCTTGCGCACTATTGCGACCAGGAGCCTTCATTAGTGCGGTGCGGAGCTGTCGTATCAAACCCGGATCACTGTCCAGTTTCCGCTTGAGGTCAACACCGACATTGCGCGGGATATCATTCGGGTGTTCCAAGACCTTTTCCAGCATCATCAGCAAATTGGCAAACGCTCGGATGTAACTGCGCTTCGTATAGCTGGCCGATTTGAAAAGAATTGTCACGGCCTTATCTACATCCGCGCAATCATTGGCTGGGTCCTCGGCATAAGCACGCGCCAGCGCTCCCATCTCTGCAAAGGAGATGTCTTTTCGGATCAGGTTTTCGTCAACCATCCGACGATAGCTGTCGTCGAGATTTGCCGGATCCGATATGCCCGCGGGAATCTTTGTATATTCAGCGTCTCCGGTTTCATCCAACAACGCGCGATACGCTGACAGGCGACGCATCCCTTGTATTAGATCAAAGCGGCCATCCTCGCGCCTCTCGACCCGGATCGGGTTTGACAATCCGATATCCTGAATCGACGCTTTCAGCTCGTCCAGTTCCGGGTCCGGGCCGGGCTTGCGATCCCTGGTCAGTTTTTCAGTCACCACATCGTCCAGATTGATGTGCTCGGTCACCAACCCTTCCGAGCGCAGTCGAACCAGTTCATGGGCCAACCGGTCATTTTCGACCCGAATGGCATCCTCGGTCGATTGCTGGTCCCGCAGTGCCTCGGCGTTTTCCGAGATCGCTGCGGCCATCGGCCCGCGCCGCTTTTCCAGAACTTTGTCGGGCACCTTGCCGACCGGAATGTCATCCATGGCCGGCATGTCGATATCGAACATTCTACGTTTGCGGCTCATGCGTCATCCTCCAGTTTGTCCCAGGCGGTCAGCATCACGCTCCGGAATTCTTCATAGACGTTGTCAAATGTCGACCGGGCGCGACGCCAGGTCTCGCGGGTCATTTCGCGATAGTCCATCTCGTATACCGAACTGAGAAAGCGGCCCGACTGTTCCACCGCACGCGTCATCTCGACCGGGTGTTTGGCCAGATGTTGATCGAAGACTTTGCTAAAGGCATCATACATGGCCGCGTGCAAGGCGTTACCAGGTTCATATCGTGTCAGAAGGAACCGAATTTCGCAGAACGCCTTGGGTAACCCGATCTTACCCGTGGGTAAGGTCTTGTCGAAGCCATAGGCCAGATCCTCGAGCGCTTCGGCCAATTGCCCGATGAACGATGTGGTGGAATCGTATTCCCAATAACCGGGTCCCGAAGGGATATAGAGCATGTCAGCGGCAAATACAGCATTCATCGACTGGTAACCAATCGCAGGCGGACAATCGAACAGGATCAGGTCATAGGCATCATCCGGGATCTGATCCAGGTACCGGGAAACAGCCGCAAAGAAAGACCATTCCGGGTTCAGGTGCCGGTACTGGGCCGAAGCAAATTCGACAAAGGCCGCGTTTGCGCAGGACGGGATCGCATCGATCGTCGACCACGAGGTTTGCCGAACGAAGTCCGAAATTCTCAGATCACCCAGCCCCATATCTGTGATCGACGGCGGCAATTCACGCTGGGGCAGGGCGGTGCCCGATTCTGCAGCGGCGGGTCTGTTGTTCATCCGCTGGGTCTCGCGGATCAGGTCACGCGCCATGATACCCCAGACGGTATAGTCCTCGGCCACATCGGTCAGGCCCATCGAATGGCTAAGCGTCGCCTGCGGGTCGAAGTCAACAACCAACACACGATAGCCATCCAGAGCTGCGGCGTGAGCAAGGTGCAACGCCACGGTTGACTTGCCGGCACCACCCTTGAAATTCGCCACCGCTGCCCGGATCGCCCGCTTCCCAACAGGCCGCGGAGGCATCAGGACCTTCCGGTTCAACTTAAGGCGGCGGCGCAGCTCATTGACTTCTTCGAGGCTGAACCAGCGCTGCCGCCCTTCCGGCTCGACCTCGCCACCGGGCAACGACGGATCCGCGGCCAGCTTGCCGCGAAAGGTGGATTGGTTGATCCGAAAGATCAGCTCGGCCACTTCCCAACTGGAGAATCGGCGTAGGGTCTTTTCCATCTCGGGGCTGAAAGTCTGGCGGCGGATCCATCCCTGCAACTTGAGAGATTGCGTGCGCAATGCGTTCAGGTCTTCGTGCGTGTACATGCCTCGGGTCTCATTTAGTGGACGTAAATTTTGTTGTTGTTGTTATTTACGCCCAATTTGCAGTTTTGGCAAAAGAAATTATTGTATGAATTAGAACTTACCCATGGGTAAGAAAACAAGGCGCCAATGGACGGTTTGCGATTCGCCGCGACTGCATTCGAACCAAACGCGATCCACTTGTAGGCGACCACTGTATTTGGGGGGTCATACCCGGGCAACTCGCGGCATTTAGGGGGACACAAGGCCCAAATAGGGGGTCACCCAGAATGTCCCCCATCACCATAACTTCACCGGATTCTTTTCATTTTGTTTGATGCGAATGTAGCCGTGATCCGCAAAAATCTACCTCGGGCTTGACAGAATCGGATCAATGGACGCTAATCAGGGCACGATAGCGAAAAGCGTTGAACAACGGCGCGATGAGGGGAATAAACCCCCGTATGAGGCAGCAAGAGCGGTGAGGAGGACGATGCAGGTTGCAAAACCGGTGGGGCGCAATGCCTCCGCCCTCAAATACGATATTCTATCTGCGCTGACTGTCTATGCATTGTCAGGCGACAAGCACCGTCATCGCAGTATGCTGCGGATCATGTCTCTGATCACGACGCGCTATAACTGGCGCAACAATGAACTTTCGATTGGACGAGAGGAGATGGCCCGGCTTTGGTCGGTTGATGAACGGACGGTCAAGCGAGAGATGGCCAAGTTGCGGACAAGCGGCTGGGTCACGGTAAAACGGCCAGCTGCACGTGGGCGTGTGGCGGTTTACGAACTGGACCTGAAACAGATTCTGTTGGATACGTCTGGGGTCTGGCCGACAATCGGACCGGATTTCGAGGACAGAATGCAGGCAGACCCTGAGCCCGAAACCAATGTCATTCCGTTTCAAACCAGGCCTGCGCCGCCCGAACCAGATGGCGCAGATGTCTGGGCACAGGTGCAGTCGATTCTGCACAGGCGCGACCCTGAATTGTGGTCGAGCTGGTTTCAGCATCTGAGCGAGGCGGACAGGGCAGGGGGCTGTGTGACGCTCATCGCGCCATCGCGTTTCATGGCGGATTATATTTCGCAGAAATGGACCGCGCGCGTTCTCGCGGCCTATGGCCGGGTAGATCCATCGATCAGAACACTGCGAATCGACGTGGCGGAATAGGGCACCGCATCGGCGCAGGAGGTTGGGTTACGTGACGGCATCGGCTCTTGATATCGGTTGGCGCAATCCTTTTGTCGGCAGATCCGGGCCGTAAAGGGTGCGATCCCAGGCCGGTCTTGCCCCAATTCGGGTTGCCGACTATCTAGCGTAGACGGTTCAAAAGCCGGTGGGGCACCAATTCGGCCTGTTCCAATTGTAATGACTGTGGAATTTCGCTTTGCAAAAGTTGAAACAAAAGTTCACCCAGGGCCTGGATGAATCGATCCTGTGGCGGCTGCTGTCCGAGAACATGCGGTCGCAGCTTGTCCCATATTCAATCGCCATCGTTGCAATGGTCTTTGTCGCGGCAACAACTGCAGCAGTGGCGTTCATCATGCGGGATGTTGTCGACTCGTTGTTTGACAGCGAAAACTCTGCGCGGGTTATCGGGGTGTCGATCGCGGTGTTTGTGATTTTCCTGATCAAAGGGGTTGCGACATATGTGCAGGTTGTGGCTCTGACCCGCGCAGGCAACCGGATCGTGGCGGTCAAGCAAATACAACTCTATGACAAGCTGCTGCGGCAGGGAGTGTCCTTTTTCAACCTGACCGAAAGCTCTGATCTGCTGATGAAGGTGACACAATCGGCGCAGGCTGCGCGGACGGTGATCGAGCTGATGGTGACCTCTGCGGTGCGTGACACGCTGACGCTGATCGGTCTGCTGGCGGTGATGTTCTATCAACAGCCGGTGCTGTCCCTGATCACGCTGGTTATCGGACCGCTGGCAATCTGGGGCGTTCGCACCCTGTTGCGCAAAGTGCGCGAGATTGCGGATATGGAACTGCAATCGATGTCGGCGATCATGAAAGTGATCCAGGAGACCTCGCGCGGTATCCGCGTGGTCAAGACTTTCAGCCTGGAAGAAAGAATGGCCGGTCAGATGTACTCGGCCGTCAAGAGTGTCGAGAAACGCCGCAACAAACTGGCGCGTCTGAAAGCGGCCACCAGCCCGTTGATGGATATTCTGGCAGGGCTTGCCATCGCCTCGGTCATCGGGCTGAGCGCGGCGAGCCTGTTTGGCTCGCGCGGATCGACCCCGGGCGAACTGATGTCGTTCGTGACCGCATTGATGATGGCGTACGAGCCCGCCAAGCGCCTGTCCAAGGTGCGCGTCGGGCTGGAAATCGGCCTGCGTCGCGTGCGGATGCTGTTCAAACTGCTGGACGAGCCCGAGACCCTGCCAGAAGACGAGAACCCGCATAGCCTGCCAGAGGGTGGTCCGGGCAAAGTCGAGTTCGACCATGTCACATTTGGCTATCGCCGCAAGGAACCGATCCTGAAAGACATGTCGCTGACCTTCGAGGCAGGCGAGACGACAGCACTTGTTGGCTTGTCTGGCGGTGGTAAGTCCACCATTCTGAATCTCGCCCTGCGCCTATATGATCCGCAAACAGGGGCGGTCACAATCGACGGGCAGGATATCAAACATGCCTCGTTCAAGACGCTGCGCAATAACATGTCCTTTGTCGGACAAGAGACCTTCCTGTTTTCGGCCTCGGTCGCAGACAACATCAGATTTGGCCGCGAAGGAGCTTCGCGCGACGAGGTGATCGAAGCCGCCAAGGCGGCAAACGCCTATGACTTCATCATGAAGCTGGAAAACGGCTTTGATACGATGGTGGGCGAGAATGGCTCTTTCCTGTCCGGAGGGCAGAAACAACGTCTTGCGATCGCGCGTGCACTGCTGCGCGACAGTCCGATCCTGTTGCTGGACGAACCAACCAGTGCACTGGATTCGGAATCCGAACATCTGGTGCAAGAGGCGCTGCATCGTTTGACCAAAGGACGGACGACCATCATCGTGGCGCACAGGCTGTCCACGATCATGCATGCAGACAAGATCGTTGTGATTGAAAGCGGGCAGGTCAGCGAACAGGGCAGTGCCCAAGCGCTGCTCGAGAGCGCTGGACCATTCCGCAGACTGTATGACCACCAATTCTCTGGCGCGATAAAAGCGGGGTAGGGCGGATGGATGCCTCGGTCATCATCCCGACCTATCGCTGTTGGGATCAGTTGCAATCCTGTCTGGATTGCCTGTCGCAACAGACGCTCGATGCTCGCAGGTACGAGGTTCTGGTGGTCAACAATGACCCGTCGGACCCGGTGCCCGAGGGATTCTGTCTGCCGTCTAACGCGAAGATCTTGCAAGAGGCAAAGCCGGGATCCTATGCCGCGCGCAATCGCGGCATTGTCGAAGCTGCCGCAGATCTGCTGTTCTTCACGGACTCTGATTGCCGCCCGGTTCCGGAATACCTTGAGGCGGGTTTGAAAATCGCGCAGGAATATCCTGAGACCGGACGGTTTGGGGGAGATGTTGTCCTGATCCCGAATGGCAAGGATTGGACCGCGTCCGAACTTTACGATCTGCATCTGGGACTCGAGCAGAAAAAATGGGTCGAGCGCAGCCGGGCCGTAACTGCGAACCTGATCGTCAGGCGCAGCCTGATGGATCGCATTGGCCCGTTCAATGACACGGTTCTGTCCGGCGGGGATATGGAATGGAATGACCGCGCAAAAGCGGCGGGCGCGCCGATCGTTTTTGCCGCAGACGCAGCCGTTCGCCACCCGGCACGCGGTAATCTGCGGGCACATATAACCAAGGCGCGTCGGATCGAAGGCGCGCGCCTAAGGCGCAATGCAGGCCGGGGATGGGTGAACTACATCCCCCCGATCCACAAGCTGATCCCGTCTTTCAAGACGCTGATGAAACTGCTGCGTAGCCCAGATCTGAGTGCAGTTCAGGCGTTGAAGGTTTGGGGCGTGCACTATGTTCTGCGGGTGGTGAAAATCACCGAAACGGTCCGCTTGCTATGGCTGCGGCGGCCGGATCAACGGGTCTGACCCGGCAGGTGGAGTTGCGTCGGGCTATGCGCCGATACCCACACCGACATAGGTTTCGAAACCGGCGCTTTCGGCCATTGCAGGCGAATAGACGTTGCGCAGATCAACCATGCGGGCGGTGGTCATCGCACCCGCCAGATCCGTCAGGTTGAGCGCCCGGAACTCGTTCCACTCGGTCAGGATCACAACGGCGTCCGCGTCCTTGGCAGCGGCGTAAGGGTCATCCATCCACTCGACGCCGGGCAGCAGCGCCTCACCTTCGGTCCGCCCTTGCGGGTCCACAACGCGCACCCGCGCACCGCTACCGATCAGAGCGGGCACGATTGTCAGCGAGGGCGCGTCGCGCATGTCGTCGGTGTCGGGTTTGAAGGTGACACCCAGAACCGCGATGGTCTTACCGTTGAACTTGTCGTCGCAGACATCACGGATCTTCTCGATCATCCGGCTTTTGACGCCGTCATTCACGCGCATGACGGTTTCGGTGATCTGCATCGGATAGGCGTGTTCCTGTCCGATCCGGGCCAGCGCGGCCGTATCCTTTGGAAAACAGGACCCACCATAGCCGGGACCAGCGCGCAGGAATTTGTTGCCGATCCGCCCGTCCAGACCGATACCGCGCGCAACCTCTTTCACATCGCCGCCAACGCGCTCGCACAGGCCTGCGATCTCGTTGATGAAGGTGATCTTGGTCGCCAGAAAGGCGTTCGCGGCGTATTTGATCAGTTCGGCGCTTTCCAGATCGGTGGTGATGATCGGAAAATCGCGCAGATAGAGCGGGCGGTAAATCTCGCCCATGACCTCAGCGGCTCGATCGGATTCGACACCAACAACCACGCGGTCAGGGCGCATGAAATCATCGATCGCGGCACCTTCGCGCAGGAATTCGGGGTTTGAGGCCACGTCGAATTCCGCCTTGGGATTCGCACCCAGGACGGTCTCATGCACCTTACGGTTTGTACCAACCGGAACGGTCGATTTGGTTACGATGACGGTGTATCCGGTCAGGGATTCCGCAATCTCGCGCGCTGCCGCCATCACGTAGGTCAGATCGGCGTGGCCGTCGCCGCGCCGGGTTGGCGTGCCAACGGCGATAAAGACGGCGTCCGCGCCATTGACCGCGGCGGCCAGATCTGTGGTAAAGGTCAAACGACCCGCGGCCACGTTCTTGGCCATCAGAGTGTCCAGACCGGGCTCATAAATCGGAACGTCTCCGGCTTGCAGCATCTCGATTTTTTCGGCGGCCTTGTCGACGCAGATCACGTCATGGCCGAAATCCGAAAAACATACACCAGACACCAGGCCAACATATCCGGTGCCGATCATTGCAATGCGCATAGGTCCAGTCCTACTTGTTTGGGGCCGTTGCGCCGGAATACGCCTTTCAACATGGGGGTTTCAAGCGGATTTTGCCGGTCGCGCTCTAACCAGCCTGTTCTGCGCGTACTGGATGAAACGGTTGCCTTGACTGTCTTGCTGCGCGTAAAGGGGGCGAAGTCTGATATGACTCGATACATACCAGAGCGGCAAGGGAAACGGATCCCGCGCGGGCGGCAGGTTAAGTAAATGGCGGTAAACGAAAAAGACGGGAAAGCGGCGACAACGTCGCCTCATGACAGGAAAGCCCGGCGCAACCGTCTGCTGCTGTTGCTGTCGCCTTTGATCATTCTGTTTTCACCCGTCTTGCTGCCTGTCTATTACGTCATGCGCCGTCGTCAGGGAAAGTCGCTGTTTGGCGGCAGGAAACGCATCATACGTTCGCCCATTGCACCGGTGGGGCAAATGGGTCAGATGGCCGGGTCGTTGGCCTCGGCAACACCGACACCCCGCAACAATGAGGAGGAGGCGCGGGTCGACGCCCTGCCCGACACGTTCGCCCTGTGTCGTGTGATCGGCAACGATCTGGTGCCCAGGCACAAGGCCGGACAATCGCTGGAGAACGTGCGGTTCATTCTGGATCACGAGCCCGAGTTCGAGAATTGCACCAAACTATGGGTCTTGAACCGGATCTTTGATCCTGAGACCGAAGCAAAGCTGATTGCGCTGCTGGATCAACACGGGCAGATCTACCAGCGCATCCCGTTCGATGCAGAAGTGTTGCAGTCCATCGGGTATGACTTTTCAACCATCGAAGACCCAATGGTATTTGTCGATGGCACGCTTTCGACCTTGGAGGAGAAATCCGGACTGCCATTGGAGTCGCAGGCGTATCGGCTGCGAAACAACTATGTCATGAACAACAACGGCGCGCGAAACGCCGCGTTGGAGCTGTGTCTGCAACATGCGAAATGGGCACTGCCCTTTGATGGAAACTGCTTTTTCACCGCAAGCGCCTGGCAGGCATTCCAGGCTGACATCCTGGCCCAGCGGGACAAGCGGTATTTCACCGTTCCGATGGCGCGGATGCTGGACAATCAGGATCTGCTGCGCGACGCCGAAGCGCCCAATGCAACGGAAGAACCGCAGTTGGCCTTTCGCTGCGATGCGCCCCTGCGGTTTGATGAGGCGCATCCCTATGGTCGCCGCCCCAAGGTCGAGATGTTCGTGCATCTTGGCATCCCAGGGCCGTGGGACAAATGGCCCATTGCGCGGTTCGACATACCGCCCCGCAAAGTTTCGCCCGAAGGCCACCGTGTAGGGCGGGCTGGTTGGGTGGCTCGATTGTTTTCGGGTCAGGCAAAGCTGGAACAGGACGCAGGAAACACCATCCGGGATCGGGGCGTCGCGCGTAACCTGGCCATTCAGGCCACGCTCGACATGCTTGAGGCGCGCCAGATGGCTGCTTCGGCGCCTCCCGTTTTCTATAACGAAAAGCAGCTTGATGCCTTGTCCGCAGAGTCCTCGGATCTCGACGGCGCGGCCCTGCAGGCGGCGGCGGATGCGGCGCTGAAACGTGGGCCGTTCTCGGTCACCGACAAGCCCGAAGCGGGCCCCAGCGGGGACAGGCACGACTATTTCCATCCGGCTCCGTATTGGTGGCCCAACCCCAAAAGGTCGGACGGGTTGCCCTATATCAGGCAGGACGGCAACCGGGTGCCGGGTACACGGCTTTATGAGCCTGAAAGCGACCGCTTTGACCGCACGCGCCTGCAACGGATGTTCTATGACACGACCGCCCTGGCGCTGGCTGCCCGGGTCACGGGCGATGCGGTCTATCGCGATCATGCAAAAACCCTGATCCGGACCTGGTTCATTGATCCAGCCACCCGCATGAACCCGAACCTGAACTACGCTCAGGTTCGACGCGGACACAATGACGACCGAGGGTCGGATAACGGTTTGATCGAGACCAAGGATTTCTACTTCTTTCTCGACGCGGTCCGGTTGCTGGGCGACGACGATCTGAGAGACGGACTTCGCGGCTGGTGTGCGGAATTTCTGGGCTGGTTTACGACCAGCGAACAGGGTCTTAAGGAATGCAGAAATCCGAATAACCACGGCACATGCTACGATTTGCAGGCTGCGGCTCTGGCGGCGTTTGTCGGTGACACTCAGCATTTGCAGCGGGTAAACCTGCGGGCGCAGGCGCGTGTCGTGGCGACGATCACCGAAAGCGGCGAACAACCGCATGAGATGACCCGCACGATGACGCAGCACTATTGCGCCTTCAATCTACAAAGCTGGATCAACCTGTTCAATCTGTTGGAAGGGGCGGGTCTGCGCCCCTGGAACAGTGCGGCGGCTGACCGGTTGGTGGCGGCCATGCGGCTGGTGCTGACGGAATCTGCAGAGGGTTGGAAGCACCCCCAGACCGAGCCGTTTGACATGGCGCGGCTTGCGCCGATTGAACAGGAATTGCGCCATCGCAGCGGGCAGCGGGTATTGCCGATTGACGATGCGCCCGCCTGTTTCCATCCCCATGACGGCATCGCGCCGTTCTGGCGTCAGGCGCAGCGGGATGTCTTGGGCTGACACTCTGTAATCCGATGGCTTTCAAATAGGATTTGGCCGGACCGTCGGGCTGAATGCGAACAGCCGGTTTCAATCTGCTGTTGCAAGTTTCGGAATGATCTGGATGATCGGCGTCACAAAGATCGGAGAATCCGGTCATCCGCGTGAATGCGCGGTAAAAACAAAATGGGGAGAACAAGATGTCTTTTAAGACTTTGATGGTCGCCGCCAGCGCGACCGCAATGATTGCGGCTGGCGCTTCGGCGGAAACGCTGCGATGGGCGCGCGCCGGGGACTCGCTGACGCTGGACCCGCATGCACAGAATGAGGGTCCGACCTCGACTTTTGCGCATCAGATCATGGAAACGCTGGTGATGCGCGATCATTCCGGCGCGCTGGTGCCTTCGCTGGCCACCGAATGGGCTCCTTCCGAGGAGAACCCGAATGTCTGGGTGTTCAAGCTGCGCGAGGGCGTGACCTTTCATGATGGTGCCGAGTTCGACAGTGACGATGTGGTCTTTTCGCTGAACCGCGCGATGACGCCGGATTCCGACTACAAAGAGCTGCTGGCCTCGGTCAAAGAGGTGCGCGCACCCGACAAATACACGGTCGAGATCGAGACCAACGGTCCGAACCCGATCATGCCGAACAACCTGACCAACATGTTCATGATGGACAAGGACTGGGCCGAGGCAAACAACGCCGTAAAGGTTCAGGACTATGAGGGCGGCGAGGATACGTTTGCCGCCAAGAACGCCAACGGAACAGGCCCCTACAAACTGGTCAGCCGCGAGCCGGACGTGAAAACCGTTCTGACCGCCAATGAGAACTATTGGGGCAAGGACGAGTTTCCGCTTCAGGTGACCGAAATCATCTATACCCCGATCCAGAATGCCGCGACCCGTGTTGCCGCTCTGCTGTCGGGTGAAGTCGATTTCATTCAGGACGTTCCGGTGCAGGATCTTGAGCGGGTTGCAGGCACCGACGGTCTGGACGTGCGCACCGCGCCGCAAAACCGGGTGATCTTTTTCGGCATGAACATGGGTGACGACGATTTGGGCTCGGACAATGTGGACGGCAAGAACCCGCTGGCTGACGTGCGCGTGCGTCAGGCCATGTCCAAGGCGATCAACCGCGATGCGATCAAGCAGGTGGTGATGCGCGGACAGTCGGCACCGGCGGGCATGATCTCGCCGCCCTTCGTGAACGGCTGGGATGCGGATATGGATGCATCGTCCACGACCGATATCGAAGGGGCCAAGGCGTTGATGGCCGAGGCCGGATATCCTGATGGCTTTTCGATCACGCTAAACTGCCCGAATGACCGTTACATCAACGACGAAGCGATTTGTCAGGCGGCGGTTGGTATGCTGGCCCAGATCGGGATCACCGTGAATCTGGACGCCAAGCCGAAGGCGCAGCATTTCCCGCTGCTGTCGAACCTCGAGACCGACTTCTACATGCTGGGTTGGGGCGTTCCGACTTATGACTCGGAGTACATTTTCAACTTCCTGGTCCACACCAAGGGTGAGAAATACGGCTCGTGGAACGCGACACGGTACAATAACCCCGAGCTTGACGCCAAGATCGTGGCTCTGGCATCCGAAACGGACTTGCCTGCACGTGATCAGCAGATCGCCGAAATCTGGCAGGTTGTTCAGGATGACCAGCTTTATATTCCGATCCACCACCAGGTGCTGAACTGGGGTATGAAGTCGAATGTTGGGACGATCGTCGAGCCCGAAGATTCGCCGAAGATCAAATACTTCGAGATGAACTGAAGCATCTTGCAAACGTTGGTACAGGGCGCGCGTTCGCGCCCTGTTTCTGTTATTGCTGCCGGTAACGGGCGTGTGATCCGGTTTCGAGAATTCCTTTACCCGCATGCAAAAAACCACGAAGCTTTGAACCGTAAACAGGGAGTTATTGCCATGATCCTCAGGAACAGCGCCATTGGCCTGACCATGTTGCTTGCCTGCACCGCGCAGGCCGAAGAGTTCAAGTGGGCCTCGACCACGGACCCGCAGACGATGGACCCGCATGCGGTGAACTCGGCCCCGGTTCTGGGGTTCCTCAACAATGTCTACGAAGGCTTGGTCCGTCGTGGCAAGGATATGCGGGTCGAGCCCGCATTGGCGGTCAGTTGGGAATCGATCGGCGATGGCGACGGGTGGCGGTTCAATCTGCGCGAAGGTGTGACGTTCCACGATGGCAGCGAATTCAACGCACAGGATGTGCTGTTCAGCTATCAGCGTGCCTCGGGTGAAGCGGCGGATACCCGTAGCTGGTTCGCTCCGGTGAGCGAAGTGAACGTGGTGGATGATTACACCATTGATTTCATGATGACTGCGCCAAACCCGCTGTTCCCATCCTCGATTGCAAACTGGATGATCATGGATCAGGGCTGGGCCGAGGCGAATGATGCGGCAGTTCCGGACAAAGAGACCGGGAACTTCGCCACCCTAAACGCAAATGGCACCGGCGCGTTCAAAGTCACCGCGCGCGAGCCCGGCCTGCGGACTGTGCTGGAACCTTTTGACGGATGGTGGGACACGGCCGAACACAACATCACCAGCGCCGAATTCACCCCGATCCAGAACCCCGCAACTGCGGTGGCAGCGATGCTGTCGGGCGATGTGGACATGATCAACCCGGTTCCGATTCAGGACGTGGCGCGATTGCAGGGCAATGATGAGGTCGACGTCATTCAGGGGATTGAGGCCCGCGTGATCATGCTGGGATTTGATCATCAGGCGAGTACGCTGAAGTATACCGATGACGCGGGCAAGCCGAACCCGTTCCAAGATGTGCGCGTGCGGCAGGCGGTTGCTCAGGCGGTGAATGTCGATGCCATTCTGGCGACCATCATGCGGGGCAATGCCGAAGCGGCCTCGCAATTGGTAAGCCCGGCGATGAGCGGCTATTCCCGCACGAACGAAGATCGCCCTTCCTATGATGTAGACGCGGCCAAGGCTTTGCTGGCCGAGGCCGGGTACCCGGATGGATTCTCATTCGGTCTAAAATGCCCCAATGACCGTTATCTGAATGATGAGGCGGTGTGTCAGGCAGTTGTCTCGATGCTGGCCCAGATCGGGATTACGGCAGAGTTGGAGGCGATGCCGGTACGCAACTACTGGCCGGAACTGCGCGAAGATAACTACGACATGTATCTGCTGGGCTGGAGCCCAGGAACATTCGACGCTGAGCATCCGGTTCGTTTCCTCGTGGCGACCCCGAACGAAGAGAAGAAACTGGGCAGCTGGAACTTTGGCGGTTTCTCGAACGCACGGGTTGATGAGTTGCTGCCGCAGATCCAGTCGGAGCTTGATCAGGAAAAACGCCAGGCCATGCTGGATGAGGTTGCAGGCATCATTCAGGACGAACATGTCTACGTGCCGATGTATGTGCAGCCTCTGGTCTGGGGCACACGCAGCAACATCGAGTTGACGCAACGCCCCGACAACTTCTTCCTGCTGCGCTGGGTGACGGTGAACTGACCAGATGGGAGTGATGATCGGCGGGGTCTATCATGTCGATGACCCAGCGCCGGATTCCGGGCTTGATGGCGCATTTCGCCGTCAGGCCTCGACCATCCGAAACAGCTTGCCCGATGGAGATTTGGAACCCGGTCGCTTTCATCTTTACGCGGCCTGGAACTGTCCGTGGGCGCATCGGGTTCTGCTGACCCGGGCCGTCAAAGGGTTGCAGGACCTGATTTCGGTGTCTTACGCCAAGCCACGACGGACGCCGGATGGCTGGGTGTTTGATATCGATGGCGAATTTTCGGATTCGCTATTCGGGGTCACGGCGCTGCATCAGGTCTATGCGCGGGTCTTGCCAGACTATACCGGCCGGATCACGGTCCCATTGCTTTGGGACCGGGGCGAGGATCGCGCGGTCTCCAATGAATCCGCCGATTTGGTGCGAATGCTCGGAAGCATGCCCGGCTATGGGCCGAACCTTGCGCCGCCCGACAAGCTGGACCAGATCGACGACTGGAACGCAAAGATCTATCCGCGTCTCAACAACGGGGTTTACCGCGCCGGTTTTGCCCGCACGCAAGAGGCTTATGAAGCCGGATGCCGCGATGTGTTTGCCATGCTGGATGAGATCGAAAGCCACCTGTCGACAAACAGATACCTGTGCGGCGATACACTGACCGAGGCTGACCTACGCCTGTTTCCAACCCTCGCGCGGTTCGATGTCGCCTATCACTATGCATTCAGGTGCAATCTGCGGCGACTGGTCGATTACCCGAACCTGTGGGGCTATGCTTGCGAGCTGTATGCGATGCCCGAAATCGCCGACACCGTGGCGTTCGATATCTACAAGACCGGGTATTTTTCGCCGTCGGACTTGCGTAACCCTCTGGGTCTCGTGCCCTTGGGTCCCGACGTAAATTGGGAAACACCGCACAATCGCGGCGCGGTCGCGGCTGCGACATCTTGACCACCCGGTCGGGGTAGGCATAGACAGACGGACCAATGGGGAAACTGAATGTTCGCATATATCGTCCGCAGGATGTTCCAGTCCGTGATCGTGCTTTTGGTCGTGGGTCTGGTGGCATTCTCAATGTTCCGCTTTGTCGGAGATCCAATCGACAACATGCTGGGGCAGGAACGCACGCAAGCCGACATTGATCGGTTGCGTACCGAGCTGGGTCTGGACCAGCCTTTTGTGGTGCAATACGCCAAATTTCTTCAAGGCGCGGTGCAGGGCAATTTCGGAGTATCCTACCGGCAGGGCCGCCCGGTTTCGACCATCATCGCCGAACGCGCACCCGCAACGCTGGAGCTTGCCTTCGTCTCGGGCTTTCTTGCCATCACCATGGGCATCGCGCTGGGTGTCTTTACAGCCATACGACGACAAGGAATCGCGGCCAATGTGATTATGACGGTGTCTCTGATCGGGGTCTCATTGCCCACCTTCCTGATCGGGATTTTGCTGATCTACATCTTCTCGGTCGAACTTGACCTGCTACCCAGCTTCGGGAGGGGCGAGACCGTTATGATTGGCAATTGGTCCACGGGGTTTCTGACGACCTCGGGGTTGAAAGCGCTGATCCTGCCCGCGATCACGCTGGGCCTTTATCAGATGACCCTGATCATGCGGCTGGTGCGGTCTGAAATGCTTGAGGTGCTGCGCGCCGACTATGTTCGGTTCGCCCGAGCCCGAGGCTTGTCAGACCGGGTCATCAATTTCCGCCATGCGCTGAAAAACACGCTGGTGCCGGTGATTACGATCACCGGTCTGCAACTGGGCTCGATCATCGCTTTTGCCATCATCACCGAGACCGTGTTCCAGTGGCCCGGTGTCGGGCTGTTGTTCATCAACGCGATCCAGTTTGTCGATATCCCGGTCATGGCGGCTTATCTGATGCTGATTTCGGTGATGTTCGTGACGATCAACCTGATTGTCGATCTTCTCTACTATGCCATTGACCCGCGGCTGCGTGTCGACGCGAGGGCCACATGACCGATACGATGGAAACCCCGAAAGCCGCGCCCAAATCGCGCCTGGCCAAGTTCTGGGACAGCGATTTTGCCTGGTCGTTCCGGCATTCTCCCGTGGCCGTGATCGCCTCATTGGTTGTCGTGATTCTGGTGCTGGCGGCGATCTTCGCGCCGCTGATTGCGCCCTATAATCCGTTTGATCCGGCAACTTTGAACCTGATGAACGGGTTTACGCCGCCCGGTACGCCCAACGCATTCACACAGGAGACCTTCCTGCTGGGCACCGACGATCAGGGGCGGGATGTGTTTTCGACCATCCTATATGGTCTACGCATTTCGCTGTTTGTTGGTACGGCGGCGGTTTTGCTGGCGCTGATCATTGGCGTGATCCTCGGCCTGATCGCGGCCTATTACGGCGGCTGGATCGAGACCTTCATCATGCGGGTTGCCGATGTGCAGCTGACCTTTCCGGCCATTCTGGTCGCCATGCTGATCTTTGGCATCGCCAAAGGCGTGACGCCGCCCGAATACCGCAACGAGATGGCGATTTATGTGCTGATCATCGCGATTGCCCTGTCCGATTGGGTGCAGTTCGCGCGGGTTGTGCGCGGGGCTGCCTTGGTCGAGAAAAACAAGGAATATGTGCAAGCCGCGCGTCTGATCGGGCGCGGGTCGTTCCCGATCATGTTCCGTCATATTCTGCCCAATGTCCTGAGCCCGGTTCTGGTGATCGCCACGATCTCGCTGGCGCTGGCGATTATCGCCGAAGCGACGCTGAGTTTTCTGGGTGTCGGCGCACCGCCGACGCAACCGTCGCTGGGCACGCTGATCCGGATCGGGCAGGGGTTCCTGTTCTCGGGTGAGTGGTGGATCCTGTTCTTCCCGGCCTGCACCTTGTTGGCGCTGGCCCTGTCCGTGAACTTGCTGGGCGACTGGCTGCGCGATGCGCTGAACCCGAAACTACGGTGAATTCATGAGCCTTCTGACAATCGAAAACCTCACCGTCGAATTCCCGACCCGGCGCAAGCTGTTCACGGCGGTCGATCACGCGAACCTGTCGGTTGAGCCGGGCGAAATCCACGGGTTGGTCGGCGAATCCGGTGCCGGCAAATCCACCATCGGTGCGGCGGTGATGGGACTGTTGGAGCGGCCCGGACGGATCGCCAGCGGCGAGATCAAGCTGGGAGGCGATCAGATCAGCGGTCTGGATGCCGAGGCAATGCGCGGGCTGCGTGGCAAAAAGATCTCGATGATCTTTCAGGACCCGCTGACTTCGCTGAACCCGCTGTTCACGGTGCGCGAGCAACTGACCGAGACCATTCTGGCCCATATCGGCGGTTCGGATGCCGATGCAAACAAACGCGCGCGGGACTTGATCGACCGGGTGGGCATTCCTGACCCGGACACGCGGCTGGACCAGTATCCGCACCAGTTCTCGGGCGGGATGCGGCAACGTGTGGTCATCGCGCTGGCGCTGTGCACCGAGCCGGATGTGATCATCGCAGATGAGCCGACCACGGCGCTGGACGTTTCAGTTCAGGCGCAGATTCTGGACCTGATCAAGGAACTTGCCCGCGAGCGGCAGGTCGGGGTCATTCTGATCACCCATGACATGGGCGTGATTGCAGACACGACCGATCGCGTGACGGTCATGTATGACGGACGCGTGGTGGAAAGCGGGCCAACCTCTGAGGTGATGGGGCAGCCGAGCCACGAATACACCAAGTCTCTGATTGCGGCCGTTCCGCGTCCGACGTTAAAACTGCATCGGTTTCCGCAGATCAGCTATGGCGGGCGTGAGACGCGGTTTGCGATCGAGGATATGGCGCGGCACTGGCCGAAGGTGGACAACGACACCTCGAAACCGGTTTTCGAGATCCGCGATCTGACCAAGAAATTTCTGCAACGAAAAGGCCTGCTGCCTTGGGACCGGACGTATTTCACCGCTGTTGATGAGGTCAGCTTTGACATTCGGGCGGGTGAAGTGTTTGGCGTCGTGGGCGAGTCCGGGTCCGGTAAATCCACCGTCGCACGGATGATTGCCGGGCTCTATCCGGTCGACGGGGGCTCAATCACTTTCAACGGGCAATTGGTCAGTGATCTCAGAAACAAAGCGGTGCAGAACGAGTACCGCAAACAGATACAGATGATCTTTCAGGACCCATATTCCTCATTGAACCCACGCATGCGGGTGGATGAGATCGTAGCCGAACCCATCCGTCATCATCGGTTAATGGAAGGATCGGACATCAAACGGCGCGTGGACGAATTGCTGGACCAGGTCGGGCTGGGCCACGAGGCCGGGCAGAAATACCCGCATGAGTTCTCTGGCGGGCAGCGGCAGCGGATTTCGATTGCCCGTGCGTTGGCAACCCAGCCGCGGTTCCTGATCTGTGATGAGCCGACAAGCGCACTGGACGTGTCCATTCAGGCTCAGATCCTGAACATCCTGAAGGATTTGCAGGAACACCTTGGTCTGACGATGTTGTTTATCAGCCACGACCTGCCGGTCGTTCGTCAAATGTGCGACCGTGTCGCGGTGATGAAGCAGGGCCGAATGGTCGAGATTCAGGCCACCGACGATTTGTTCGCCAACCCGCAGACCGAATACGCGCGCGAATTGCTGCATCTCATGCCCAAGCTAGACGATCTGTCGACCGACGGGCTTGGGCTGAAAGCCTGAGCGATGACCGGGCAGCCAACGCTGCCCGGATCACACTATTGACCCATCGCGGTGCCTTCGCGGCGCGGATCGGCTGCGCCGATCAATAGTCCATCCTTGATCAGGATGGCGTGCAATCCGCTGTTGAGATCGCGGGCGCTCACCTCATGACCCTTGGCGGTCAAAGCGTCGGAGAAACCCTCGGCGCTGGTGCCCTGTTCGACATCCAGGGTCGAGCCGTTGCGGTGCAGGAAATGCCCGGTTTCAATCGCATCCTGCGGGTCCATGTCCCAATCCAGAACGGCGATGATTGTCTTGGCCACATAGTTGATGATGCGGCTTCCGCCGGGTGAGCCGACCAGCAGAAACGGCGCGCCATCCTTCATCACAATTGTTGGCGACATTGAGCTGCGCGGGCGTTTTCCGCCTTCAACACGGTTTGCCACCAGACGATCTCCGTCCTTGGGGGCGCGGTCGAAATCGGTCAACTCGTTGTTCAGCAGAAACCCTCGTACAAAGACGCGGCTGCCAAAGAAGGTCTCGATCGTTGTCGTCATCGACAGCGCGTTGCCATAGCTGTCGCGGATCACGATATGGCTGGTGCCCGGACGGCCCGGGTTTTGCGAAGGCGCAAGGTTCAGGGCGGATTCCTGATAGGGTGGGTCGCCTGCCTTGCGTTTCTCGCTCGCGGCGGCCGGGTCGATCAGCTTGGCGCGGTCGGCCAAATAGGCTTTGTCCAGCAGACCCTTGACCGGAACGTCGACATAATCACTGTCGGCCATGTACAGCCCGCGATCCGCATAGGCCAGTTTTGCGGCTTCGGCGTAGAGATGAGCAAACTCGGGCGTCCAGCCCATGCCCTTGACGTCAAAGTTGTCGAGCATGCCCAGTATCTGCCCAACTGTCAGACCGCCCGAGGTGGGCGGGCCCATGCCACAAACGTCATAGCCCCGGTAATCGGCACAGACCGCCGGGCGGATTTTGACGCGGTAATCGGCCATGTCCTGCAGCGTGATGTTGGTATCCAGAACCGAGGTTTCGTTGACCGCTGCGACAATGTCCTCGGCAATCGGTCCGCTGTAGAACGCATCTGCGCCTTCGTCGGCCAGAATGCGCAGCGTATTGGCGAAGTCGGGGTTCTTCAGCAAGGTTCCGGCGATCAACGGAGTGCCGTCGTCGTGGAAGAAATAGGCCTTTGCTGCGGGGAACAGATCCAGCGGAAACTCGCGATCCACGGTGCTTTGGAGTGAGTTGGCCATGCGGGGCGAAACCTCGAATCCGGCCTCAGCCGTGTCGATGGTCGATTGAAACAGGTCTGCCCAGGGCAGTTTGCCGTAAAGGCTGTGCGAAACCTCCATCAGGCGCAGGATACCGGGTACGCCGACCGACTGACCGCCCGAGACCGATTGGACAAACGGCATCTTCTCGCCGTTTTCGTCCAGATACCGTTCTGGCGTGGCGGCGGCGGGGGCGGTTTCGCGCGCGTCGAAAGTTACAAGGTCTCCGGTTGAAGCGTCCCAATACAGCATGAAAGCGCCGCCACCGATGCCGGACGACTGCGGCTCGACCAGGTTCAGCATCAGTTGCACGGCGATCATCGCATCGGCTGCCGTGCCGCCCTTGGCCAGAACGTCATAACCCGCTTGAACCGCAAGCGGGTTGGCGGCGGCGACCATGAATTCAGTGCCAGAGACGGAGTTCTTTTCTTCCCAGCCATAGCCCTGTTCCGGTGCGGGATCCTGAGCCGCAGCCAGAGTTCCCAGAGCAAGGGCGGATACGCATCCCAGTATCAACGAGGTCTTGATCATCGCGATCTCCTTTTTCAGGTGGCAGTTGGGGGTGTTGAATACCACGATGGTACGACCCGAGTGGCCCCAAGGAAACCTGATTCCGCGATAGCTGCGCAGCAACGCTGCCTTCAGCCTGCAACCTCGGTCAGCCATTTGAATACGATGGCCGCGCGGTCCGAGGATTGGTTATGCAGTTTGACATAGAAATCCAGCGGCGCGGGGACGGTCTCGGGGACCAGCTTGACCAGCTTTCCAGCGGAGACGAGTTCCGATGTCAGACCTTCCCACCCAAGAACTGCGCCCATATCGTCCTGTGCGGCCTGCAAGGCGATGACGTAGTTGTTGACCCTGTGGGCCGAGTTCAAAGGACCTTCGTAACCCAAAATGTGCGCCCAGCTGTACCAATCGGTCCAGCCGGTTTCCGGGGCGTCCAGATGGATAAGCGGAACGTCTTTGAAATCCTCGACCGATTTCAGCCCGTGCTGTTCGGCAAAGCGCGGGCTGCCCAGGGCCATGATCTGATCATGAAACAGCGCATGGCAGGGGCCGGTTTCGTGCGACATGTTTCCGTAGTGAATGCTCAGATCGCAATCCGGGATGTCGGAATCGAGGTCGTTGACGATCTGGGCCACCGAAATATGCCCGTGACTTTTCCAGAATTGCGCCAGACGCGGCGTCAGCCACAGCGAGCTGACCGCAGTGGTTGATCTTATCGTCACCGCTGATCCCTTGCGCTGCGCACGCAGTTGATCCAGCGCCTCGCCAATCCCTTCGAAACCACGCTGCAAGGCGACCAGAAGGTAGGCGCCGCCTTCGGTCAGTTCGACACCGCGATGAAACCGGTGAAACAGCGTGAATTGCAGTTCCTGCTCTAACGCCTTGATCTGGTGGCTGATCGCGGCGGGGGTCACGTTCAGCTCTTTGGCAGCGGCTTTGAAGCTGACATTTCGCGCGGCGGCTTCAAAGCTGACGAGCGAGGTCATTGGCGGCAGATTGTAGGGGCGCTTGGGCAACATCTTCTCTCATGACAATCGAAATTGCAGGGATTTTTAGCATAAAAACACCTGCATTGAGTTAGGAAAAATAATGCAGGATAAGTTTTTTTACAATTGTGTGACGGGTCATTTAGGCCAAAATACCGCCAACGCGCACTGGGGGCATTTTGCGTCACCTACGCAGCTCGGCGGCGCTTTGCATGTCATTGAAGGATGGAACAATGAAGTCTCACGCAAAAGTTGTGGTTGTCGGAGGGGGGTGCGTCGGCGCATCCATCCTCTACGGTCTGACCGAACACGGGTGCACCGATGCGGTCATGTTAGAGCGCACGACGCTGACTTCGGGCTCGACATGGCACGCGGCGGGATTGCTGGTGACGTTTGTGCGGTCGCACAACGTCTCGAAGATGACGATGGAGACCATTCGCATCTATTCCGAGGTTGAGGAAAAGATGGGCACCTCGGTCGGCTTGCGCAAGGTCGGTCAGTTGCGCGTCGCGAATACTGAAAAGCGTTGGGACGAGTTTCAGTCCTATATCTCGATTGCCGAAGCGGCCGGCGTACCCTGCAAGCTTTTGACGCCGGAAGAGATTGCCGAAGTTCATCCGTTGCTGAACCAAAGCCCCGACATCCGGGGCGGAATTCTGCACACCGAAGACGGCTATGTGAACCCGGCCGACATCACCATGGCATTGGCCAAGCTGGCGCGGGATGCAGGGGCCAAGGTCTATCAGAACACCGAGGCGCAGTCTTACGAAAAGCTGGACAACGGGCACTGGAAGGTGGTCACCAATCAAGGCGAGATCACATGCGAGCATCTGATCTTTGCCACCGGCAACTATGCGCGCGAGAACGCGCGGCGGGTCGGGCTTGATCTGCCCTGTATTCCGATCGTCCATCAGTACTGGACCACGGAAACCGTGCCATTGTTGAAAGAACGCCGGGCGCAGGGTCTGCCGGAATTCCCGATCCTGCGGGACGAGGATTATGGCGCCTATCTGCGCGAGGATGTCGGCGGTATCCAGTTCGGCCCTTATGAGTTCACCAAAGACCTCAAGCTGTTTGCCGAAGATCGCGTGCCGCCGGATTTCGGCGCAGACTTGTTGCCCGAAGATTTCGATGCGGTGGAGACCCAGTGGGAGCGCGCGATCGAACGCGTGCCAACCTTGGGCGAAGTCGGCATCAAAGCCAACACGCGCGGTCCGTTCCAGATGACGCCGGACGAGCTGCCTCTGGCCGGTCCCGCGCCGGGACATGACAATCTGTGGCTGGCCGAAGGCATGCCGGGTGGCATTCTGTGGGGTGGCACTGTCGGCAACCGACTGGCCAAGTGGATTGTAGACGGCGATCCGGGCATGGACATGTCGGAACTCGATCCGCGCCGCTTCTCGGACTATGCCTCGAAACGCTGGACCATGGACAAGGTGCGCGAGACCTGGGGCACCCATATGGATGCACATATCCCGGGCGAGGACTTCCCGAATGCGCGTCCGATGAAAACCGTTGGCAGTTATGATCTGCTGACCGCCCATGGTGCGGTCTGGACCAGCTTCAACGGTTATGAATTCCCGCGCTGGTTCGCCAAATCGCCCGAGGAAGCGAAGCCAGAGCATTCGTTCCGCCGGACCGATCACATGGAGCGCGTGCAGGACGAGGTTCGGACCACCCGCGAAGAGGCCGGGTTCATTGAAATGTCGCCGATGACCAAATTCACCGTACGCGGTCCCGGCGCGGCGGCTTGGCTGGACAGTCTCATGGCGAACAAGCTGCCCAAGGTGGGCCGCATGACCCTGTCGCTGATGCTGAACACAAAGGGCGGCATGGATGCGGAATACACCATCGTGCGCTACGCCGAAGATGACTTTTACCTGATCTCGACCCCGAACTGGCGGGCCTACAATTGGGATCAATTGCAGAGGGTTCTGCCCGGCGATGGCTCGGTGGTGATCGAGGATATCTCGGAGCAATTGGGCGTCATTGCACTGGCAGGACCCAAAGCGCGAGAGATTTTGCAGCCGCTAACCGATAACGACCTGTCGAACGCGGCTTTCCCGTGGCTGTCTGCTCAGATGGGCGAGGTCGGCTATGCCAAAGGTGTCCATTTGCTGCGCGTGTCCTACACCGGCGAGCTGGGGTGGGAACTGCATCACCCCGTTGGGTACAACCGTCACCTTGTCGATCTGTTGCTGAAATCGGGCGTAAAGCCGTTCGGGCTGGAGGCTTTGGAATCGATGCGGCTTGAGAAATCCTATCGCGCGATCAATCGCGAGATCTGCAAGGACATGACGCCCTATGAGGCCAGTCTCGACCGGTTCGTTGTCACCGAAGGGCGCGAGTTCACTGGTAAGGACGCCTTGATGCGGCAGCAGGCAGAGGGGACCCATGACCGTCTGGTTACGCTGAAGCTACCGTATTGCGATACATCGGTGATGTTTGACGAAGGGGTCTATAAGGACGGCAAGCTTGTTGGTCGTGTGACCTCGGGCGGTTTTTCCTACTACTGCAATCACGACATCGCCATGGCCCTGGTACCACAGGAACAGACGGCACCGGGCACGGCGATGCAGGTGCTGGTTCACAACGAAATGCGCGAGGCGCAGGTGATCGACATTTGTGCCGTTGATCCCACCAGCGCGCGTGCGCGCGCCTGATCAGGAGGACAGATCATGGCTCAAGCGAGAACACGGCCTGCGCGTGGTGGGCGTGCAGCCAGGGTTCAGGCCCGCACCAATCCACCGCCGGTCTATCTGAGTACGCTGAACCGCAAGATCGGCCCAATTGACCTGTTGGGTCCCGAGGGGGTCGAGCGAATTCACAACGCGGCGATGACGATTCTTGAAACCACCGGGATCGAGTTCCGCGATCCGGTGGCGCTGGCCGACTGGAAGAAATACGGCGCGGATGTTCAGGGAGAACGCGTTCGGATCGGGCGCGATATGCTGATGGACCTGATTTCAGCGGTGCCGTCTGAATGGGGTTATGCCGCCCGCAACCCCGAGCGGTCGCTGCGCGTGGGCAATAGAAACTCGGTCTTTGCCAACGCCTATGGGGCGCCGTTTGTCTACGGGCTGGATGGGGTGCGCCGTCCTTCGGTTCTGGAGGACGCTCAAAACTTTTTCAAACTCAGCCAGATGAGCCAGTCGATGATGGTACCCGGCATTCTGCCGGTCGAACCGCAGGACGTGCCGGTGCCACAGCGCCATCTGGAGCTGGTTCATGCCGCATTGACGTTGACGGACAAGCCGATCAAGGGCTCGGTCCTGTCGGAACAGGCCGCGCGCGACAGTGTTGAGATGACACGGATCGTGTTTGGCGAAGAGTTTGTTGAGAACAACGTGGTGATGGCGGCCTTGCTGAATTGCAATACGCCGCTGGTCTGGGATGAGACCATGCTGCAAAGCCTGCGGGTCTATGCAGGCGCAAACCAACCTTGTCTGCTGTCGCCCTTTGTTCTGGCAGGGGCGTCGACCCCGGCCAGCCCGCAAGGGGGTGTTGCCCTGCTGATCGCGGAATCGCTGGCGGGCATGGCCTACAGCCAGATCATCCGCCGGGGTGCACCGATGGTTCTGGGTGTCGCGATCATGGGTGTGTCGATGAAGACGGGGGCACCGATGATGGGTTCGCCCGAGCCCGGTCTGATGAACCTTCTGGTGGGTCAGATGGCGCGGTTCTACGATGTACCCTGGCGGACCTGCACGATGTGGACCGGCTCGAAATCGCCGGATATGCAAGCGGCGTTCGATACCGCAAATACCATGTGGCCGGTATTGCTGGGTGGCGCGAACTATATCGTGCATTCGGCCGGTTTCCTGGAAGGCGCGCTGGGCGTCAGCTATTCGAAATGGGTTCAGGACACGCTGCAACTGGAGAACTTCCACCGCTTTTTCAGCGGTCTGGTCGACGAAAATCTGGACGCTTTGCTGGGCGACATCGACAGAATCGGGCCCGGAGGCCATTTCCTTGGCACCGACCACACGCGCGAGAACCCGATGCACATGAACCACCTACAAAACAACGACAGTTTCGAGCAGTGGGAAGCGGAAGGTTCAAAAACCGCGGAGGTTGTCGGTAACGATGAGGCCAGGCGCATGCTGGACAATTATGTTCGTCCGCCGATGCCCGACGACCAACGCGGTGCGCTGGATGAGTTCGTCGCCAAAAAGCGCGTGGAATACAGCGCATAAGCTAAATAGAGTGAAACGACGGGCGTTTTGGCGCCCGTTTTACGCCACACGAAAGATGGGGTCTGGCATATGGCTGATACCGTGACGGAAACACTCTCGCTTGAAGACATTCGGACATTGGCAAAATCTGTCCTTGTGGCGGTTGGTATGGACGAGACAGGCAGCGACATGCTGGCCGAGATCGTTACAAAGTCCGAAGCGGACGGGTTGCACAGCCATGGGCTGCGGATGTTGCCGATTTATGTGCAGAGCTTCACCTCTGGGTACGCCAACCCTACCGCCGCGCCCGTAATCAAACGTGTTGCGCCGGGAGTTTTGCGGGGGGACGGCGACAACGGCTATTACCAGATTGCCGCCGCCGTATCGCGGGACGATCTGATCGCGATGGCACATGAGCAGGGCATCGCCGCGTTCACATGTGCCAATTGTCACCACCTTGGGGCATTGCGGTTCGATACGGAACCACTGGCCGAGGCGGGTCTGGTCGCATTGGCGGTGGTGAATTCCCTGTCAAAAGTGGTACCGCAAGGGGGCATACGCCCTGTATTCGGCACCAATCCGATGTCCTTTGCATGCCCGCGCGCGGATGGATCGCCAATCGTGTGGGATCAGGCAGCATCGATGATGGCGTTGATGGAAATCCGCGTGGCGGCGGCCGAAGGGCATGTGCTGCCGCGCCCGGCGGGGTTGGACCTGGAGGGAAATCCAAGCACCGATCCCGACGCCATTCTGGCATCCGGTAGCATGCTGCCCTTTGGCGAGCATAAAGGTGCCGCGATCGCCTTTCTGATCGAGGTGATGGGCGCGGCTCTGGCCGGTGGAACGCTGTCTGTCGACAATGCCGAGCGCGAGGCGCACGGGGCGTTGAATATCAAAGGGGGGAATACCCTGATCGCAATTGATCCCAAACGGTTCGGAAACCCGTCATTCCAGGATTATGTCACACGTATCTGCGCCGAAATTGAAGGCAATGGCGACGCGCGGGTGCCCGGTGACGGTCGGTTAAAGAACCGCGCCAGAATTGCCGAAAATGGCGTGGACGTCAGTTCCGAACTGATGTCTCAGCTACGCGCGATGCAGTAGCGGGCGGCAGGGATGGCGCGAGCTGCGGTAATCGGGGGTGGCATTGTCGGGATTTCATGTGCGCTGGCGCTGCTGTCGGATGGGCATGAGGTAACGGTGGTCGAGCCCGGCCCGGTGGGGCAGGGGGCCAGTTGGGCCTCTTGCGGCTGTATCGCGGTGGGCGAAATCGTACCCCTGTCGCAGCCGGGCATGCTGATGAAGGTCCCGGGTTGGTTGCTGCGACCCGAGGCTCCTCTGACTTTGAGACCAGCATCTGCGCTGCGTGTTCTGCCGTGGTTCCTGCGGTTTGCGGGCAATGCACGCCCTTCGAGGATGCGCGCCATCGCCGAGGATCTGGCCAGGTTGACCTTTGCCGCAACAGAAGACTTCAAAGCGCAGATTGCGGATATCGGACGGCCCGACCTGTTGATCGAACGGCCAGTGATTAAGCTGTTCGAGAACGCGCAAGATCGCGCCATGATGGCGGTTGCCTTCGATCTCGCCCGGGAACTGGGGTGCCGGATCGATGACATTTCTGGTGCCGAGGCGCATGAGATTGATCCCGCCATTGCGCCGGATTTTCAGCACGCCGCGCTGTTGCGTGACTGGAGTTTTGTCACCGATCCCGTGCTTTTGGTGGAGGAATTGCACCGGGCCTTTGTCGGTCGCGGCGGTTCGGTTGTGACCGGTGCAGCGGTGGATTTTGACCGCGACGGCCAGACCGTCACCAAGGTGCAGCTGGGCGACGGTCGCGCCGTCGATGCCGATGAGTTTGTTCTCGCGGCCGGAATGCAGTCACGCGCTTTGGCGGGTCGACTGGGTGTTCCGCTTCAAATGGAAGGCGTGATCGGGTATTCAACCGCTCTGCGCGACAGCGGCGTTGATCTGCGCCATACCGTGTTCTACGCCAAGGGCGGGTTCGGGATCACCCCGTACGAGGGCGCGTTGGCCGTGGCGGGGACTATCGAGTTTGCCAGCTCAGATGCGAAGCCGAACTGGAAGCGGGCGGATGTTCTGGTGGATCACGCCCGGCGGGTTCTTCCAGGCCTGCGCACTGATCAGGCCGAGCGGCGTATGGGGCGGCGCCCGCTGACACCGGATACAAGGCCGATCATCGGTCGCAGCAAGCGCCTGTCCAATGTCACTTTTGCAACCGGGCACGGGCAGTTGGGTTTGACACTGGCGGCTACAACCGCGCGGCTTGTGGCGGGTGAGATGGCAGGTCGTGCTGCCAACATCGACCACAGTGCCTTTGGGCCAGACCGATTTTCGAACTGACAGCGCCTTCTGAGAGTGGGCGAAGAGGGCGTCAGTCGTTGGCTTCCAGAGTCTCGGCCAGTTTCAGCGCGGCGCGATAAGAGGCGCGGTTCCAGGCCTCTGGTGGATCAAGCGCCGCAAAGGCATCTGTCGTGATGTAGAGATTGATCAGGCCATGGGCCACGGTCTCGCAATCCCGGGCATTTGCGTCTGGGTGTGCTGAACGCAGAATGTCGATTGCAACCTGGTAAAGCGTGTCCATCGCATTCAGCAGCGGAGCGCGCAGATCCGGGTAGAGCGCGACCGAATTTGCCAGCGCCTGATAGCAAACGTTGATCCGGGGGTCCAAGTCGTGATCTGAACGAAACAGGGTTTCTATCAGGTCACGGGTGTTTGGTGCGTCGCCTAGCAACGTGCGCAACCCTTCGCTCTGTTCATTCAGTGTGGCGACAACGTGGTCGCCTAGCGCCAGAACCATTTCCTTGCGGTTGCCGAGGTGATGCCGGATCAGCGGTCGTTTCAAACCAGCCTCTGCGGCAATATGTTCCAGCGTCGCGCCTTCGACACCATAGGACGCCACACATGTCATGAAGGCGTCCAGAACCTCTTGTCTGCGTTGATCCTGTACCGAAGGTCGGCCCATTGCAGTGCCTTCTAGTTGGGTTCGTGATGGCGCAAGGGATAGGGCAGGGGCGGTAGATGGTCAATGTTGACAGTCCATGCGACGCCGTATTTCCGAGCGTGTGGAATGACTTGGCGCCGCGCCGGACAAAACGGACCCGGCTGCGCTACCGCAATCCAAAGTAACTGGTGCGCGCCGGTGTCAGATACGGATTCGTCAGCCAGTCCATGCCCCCTGTTGGAACATGTTTCCAGCGCCCCGAAATCAAACTGAGGGGATCGCCATCGCGCATCGGAATGCCCTATGGCAATGGCTGGCAAACCGTGTCCTTGTCGCCCTAGTCAGCGTGGCGATTTATCGGTATTGCGTTTGCCGGAACCTAGAATAGCAGGCAGGACAGACGTAATGGCAGACAGTTCAATTCGGTGGTCGCGCGAAGATGCTCAGGCGGTATTTAATCTTCCGTTGATGGATCTTCTTTATCGCGCACAGACCGTTCACCGTGCGAACTTTGACCCCAACAAGGTGCAGATGTCCCGGTTGTTGTCGATCAAGACGGGCGGCTGCGCCGAGGATTGCGCCTATTGCTCGCAATCCGCGCGCAATGGCTCGAAACTCAGCGCGTCAAAGCTGATCGAGGTTGAACGGGTGCTGAGAGAGGCGCGCAAGGCGCGCGATGCCGGTTCCACCCGGTTCTGTATGGGGGCCGCGTGGCGCGAACCCAAGGCGCGCGACATGGACGCTCTGGTCGCCATGATCGAGGGCGTCAAGTCCATGGGAATGGAGACCTGCATGACACTGGGCATGCTGGACGACACGCAAGTCGTGCAGCTGCGCGATGCCGGGCTGGACTATTACAACCACAATATTGATACGTCCGAGCGGTATTACCCCGAGGTGATCACCACCCGGACCTTTGCGGACCGCATCGATACTCTGAACCGCGTGCGCGAAGCGGGAATGAAAGTGTGTTCGGGCGGCATTCTTGGCATGGGTGAAACCGGTGAGGACCGGATCGACATGCTGGTGACCTTGGCCAACCTGCCCGAGGCACCGGATTCGGTTCCGATCAACATGCTGATGCCGCAGGCCGATACCCCGCTGGCAGAGGCCGACCCGATCGACCCGATCGACTTTGTACGGGTTATCGCGCTGGCCCGTATCATGATGCCGACATCTCATGTCCGCCTGTCCGCCGGACGCACGGATATGAGCGATGAGATGCAGGCCATGTGTTTCTTTGCCGGGGCCAATTCGATCTTTGCGGGCGATACGCTTCTAACGGCGGAAAACCCTGGTGACAGCAGCGATGCGATCCTGTTTGCCAAGCTGGGCATTCAGCCAATGGAAGCGGAAAGCGCGGCTCAGCTGGACGCCGCCGAATGACGGCGACGGCGCGGCTTTCCCGGGCATTGGAGGTGTTGGAGACACGCCACCGTCTGCGCAAGCTTGCGCCGCGGCAGGGGCTGGATTTTGCTTCGAACGACTATCTCGGTCTTGCCGCGTCTGATCTTTTGAAAACTGCGGCGCATCAGGCGCTGGACCGGGATGTGCCGCTGGGCTCAGGCGGATCGCGCCTGTTGCGCGGCAATCACGCCGAGCATGAGGCACTGGAGTCCGAGGCAGCGGCGTTCTTCGGGGCCGAAGCGGCCTTGTACATGGGCGGTGGGTTTCAGTCCAATCAGGCGATCTTTTCAACCCTGCCAGCAGCGGGCGACCTGATCCTGCATGACGAGCTGGTCCATGCCAGCGCGCATGAAGGTATGCGTCTGGGCCGAGCCCAAACCTTGTCCTTTCCGCATAATGACGCTGTCGCGGCTCGGAAGGTGCTTGAGGGCTGGCGAACCGAGGGCAACACCGGTCAAGTCTGGATCGCTGTCGAAAGCGTCTATTCGATGGAGGGTGATCTGGCCCCTCTGGCAGCGTTGTCTGCGCTGGCATGCGAGGATGGGGCCGTTCTGGTTGTGGACGAAGCCCATGCGACGGGTGTTTTTGGTTCGCAGGGCAAAGGGCTGGCGCATGGGCTGGCTGCCGAGGTTCTGACCTTGCATACATGTGGCAAGGGGCTCGGGGTCAGCGGGGGCCTTGTCTGTGGCCCGGGACCGATGATCGAGACGCTGATCAACCGGGCGCGCCCGTTCATCTTTGCCACTGCGCCGTCGCCATTCAATGCATCGCTGTTGCGCGTGGCGCTGCAAGCCTTGCAGGACGATACGTCGCTGACATGCCGGGCGCGCGATCTGATGGCGCATGCACATTCCGAAGCGCAGCGCCTGTGCGGTCTCGGCGGTTTCCAAAGCCAGATTTTGCCTGTGATCATCGGAGCGGACGCGCCGACGATCAGCCGGGCTGAAGAACTACAGCAGCTGGGATTTGACGTTCGGGGTATCCGCCCGCCCACCGTTCCGCGCGGCACGTCTCGACTGCGGGTGTCAATCACCGGCAATGTGGACAAGCAGGGCATCACCGCGCTGTTTCAGGCAATCGCCCGCCAGCAATCGGTGGCGGCATGACGGCGCTTATCGTGACTGGAACCGACACGGGCGTTGGCAAGACGGTGTTTTCAGCCGGGCTGACCGCTGCTTTGGTGGCTACGTATTGGAAGCCTGTGCAATCGGGCCTCGAGGATGCGACCGACAGCCAGACCGTCGCCGCACTTTCCGGACAACCGGTTCTGCCGGAGACCTATCTGCTGAACCTGCCTGCCTCACCGCATCTGTCTGCCGAGGACATGGGCGTCGAAATCAATCTCGACCGGCTGGAGCTGCCGCGCACTGATGGCCCGCTGGTGGTCGAGGGGGCCGGGGGCGTCATGGTGCCGCTGACACGGCAGGCCTATTACCTTGATCTGATGGCGCGGTGGCAGTCCCCTGTGATCCTGGTTGCGCGCACGGCGCTGGGCACGATCAACCACACCACGCTGTCTTTGATGGCGCTGCGCAATGCGGGTTGCTCTGTCGTCGGCGTGGCCTTCGTCGGAGACGCCGAACCCGAGGTGGAGCAGACGATTAGCCAAATGTCTAAGGTTGCTCATTTGGGGCGGCTGGGGCGTATTGACGATCTGAACCAGACCACGCTGAAAGACGCCTTTTCCGCCATCGACATGGATACGATCCGGGGGGCGTTGTGACACCGCTGGAGTTTGACGCCCAACATCTGTGGCACCCTTACACCAACGTTGCCGATCCGGGCCCAATGCACCTGATCGACCGTGCCGAGGGCGTCTATCTGTACCGCGAGGATGGCACGAGGATGATCGATGCCATGTCCTCGTGGTGGTGTGCGATCCACGGTCATGGTCATCCTGCCATCACCTCGGCCATGCGGGCACAGTTGGATCGGATGCCGCATGTCATGTTCGGCGGGCTGACACATAGACCGGCTGTCGGGCTGGGTCAGAAGATGGTGTCGATGTTGCCCGACGGGCTTGACCGGATATTCTATTGCGACAGCGGATCGGTCTCGATCGAAGTAGCTATGAAGATGGCGGTACAGTACCAGATGGCCCTTGGCCGCACCGGCAAGGTCGAGTTCGCCACTATTCGCGGCGGCTATCACGGCGACACCTGGAAGGCGATGAGTGTGTGCGACCCGGTGAACGGGATGCACGGGTTGTTTCGCGGCGCACTGTCCATCCAGCATTTCCTGCCGCGACCAAAGGTTCGCCTGGGTGAAGACTGGCCCGAGGATGGTGCCCACAACGGATTGGACGCGTTGGAACGACTGTTGCAGGACAAAGGCGACCGGATCGCCGCGCTGGTTCTTGAACCGGTCGTGCAGGGTGCGGGGGGAATGTATTTCTATCACCCGGAATGGCTGTGCGCGGCTCGGGCGCTGTGTGACGCGCACGACGTTCTGATCATCTTTGACGAAATCGCCACCGGATTCGGGCGCACCGGTCATCTGTTTGCGAGCGATCTGTCGGAGGTGACACCGGATATCATCTGTCTGGGCAAGGCGCTGACCGGCGGGCATATCTCATTTGCCGCCACGGTCACCAGCAGGAAAGTGGCCCATGGGATCGGAGACAGCGAGGCGGGCGTCTTCATGCACGGTCCGACCTATATGGCCAACCCACTGGCTTGCGCTGCGGGGGCAGCGAGCCTCGGGCTTTTGCAGGACGGTCGCTGGCAGTCAAAAGTCAAGGCAATTGAAGCGCAGATGCGGGCCGAGCTTGCCCCTGCGCGCAATTTTCCTGGGGTCGCAGATGTACGTGTGCTGGGCGCTATTGGCGTGATCGAGATGCGCGACACCGTTGATCCGCGCATCGCCCATCGCCGCGCGCCCGAAACGGGCGTCTGGTTGCGACCCTTCGCCCGCAATATCTATTGCATGCCGCCTTTCATCATCTCGGCTGACGACCTGAGCCGCGTGACTGCGGCCATGGTCGACCTGGCACGGGGTGCGCAATGAGGCGGCATTGGTTGGCCCGAAACGGCGGGCCAGAATTGACTCTTGTGTTTGGTGGCTGGGCCCTGGGGCCAGCCCCTTTTGCCGCGCTAGAAGGCGGTGCGGATGTTCTGGTCGTCGACGACTTCCGTGATCTGGCGGATGATCTGACCGAGATCGGAGACTATGATCGGGTGCGCGTGCTGGCCTATTCCTTTGGTGTCGCTTCAGCCGCGCATTGGCTGCATGCCGCTGGCCTGCAACCCAGCCGTCTTGTGGCCGTAAACGGAACGCTTTTTCCGGCGGATGCAGCGCGCGGTATTGCGCCCGAACTGGTGACGGCCACAGCCGACGGTCTGAGTACCGTGAGCTTCGCCCGGTTTTGCCGCCGTGCCGGTTTGGATGGGCCAGTTCCGGAACTGGATATCCCAGCGGCACGCGACGAATTGCACGCCATTGCCGCCAGAGGCCCGGCGCCCGAGACCGAATTCGACCGGGTCTGGATCTCGACCAAAGACCGCATAATCCCGACGGAGGCACAGACCCTAGCCTGGGCGGCCCGGCCTCAGAACGTGCGCCGAATTGACGGCCCCCATATGCCGTTTCGGAAAGGTCAAAGTTGGGAGGGATGGTTCGCATGAACATCCAGGTCCCGGCTCGTGTTCAGCGTAGTTTTAGCCGCAGTTTCGGAACCTATGATGACGCTGCCTGTCAGCAGGCTTGGGTCGCCGAGCGTTTGGCGCAGGCACTAAAAGATTGCGGTGCGCCGAAGGTGTTCGCGCATGCGTTCGAGTTTGGTTGCGGTACCGGGCATCTGACCCGCGCGATGCACAATCAAGCCCGGTTCAAGCGATTGACGTTGAACGATCTGACGCTCGAGGCCCGCCAAACTGCGCAAAACCACGGCGCAGAGTTTCTTGGTGGGGATGTGGCAAAGGTCGCATGGCCCGACGGGCTCGATCTGGTCGCTTCGGCCTCGATGATCCAGTGGGATCCCGACCCGGGTGCTTTGCTTAGCAAGGCCGCGCACCATCTTGCTCCCGGAGGGTGGCTTGCAATCTCTGGCTATGGCCCTGAACTGTTCCGCGAGCTTGCACAGCTGGGGTCGTCTTCAAATGCGCCCGGATTGATTGCGCTGCAGGAGCTTCGCGCCCTTGCCGCCCGGCATTTTGATGTTCTGGACGCGGGTGAGGCGCTGCACCGCCCGAGCTTCCCCTCGCCCCGTGCCGTCTTGGACCATCTGCGGCAGACCGGCGTGAACGGGCGGGCGCGCAAAGTCTGGACCAAATCCGCGTTGGCCCGATTCACGGAGCAGTATTCGAAATGGTTCGGTACACCGGATGGGGTGTCGCTTACTTATCATCCAATCTGGATCATCGCGCGCCGCCGCTGAGACAAGCGGCTCAAGTTCGCGCACCAAATCAAAATCGTCGTCAACGAATTCTTATCAACCTCGGATTACCAGTGAGTCACCACGTCCTGTCTGCGCCGATTCCGATGACCTGACCTCAGGCTATCCGCTCGACGCAGACGCGTAACCGGGAGTTCTGATGCCGTGAGATTCTGGGTGCTCATATTGATCGCATTGCAGGTTGTTGCGGGATGCAGCAACGACTTGCGGGGAACCAGATCGTTTGAGCCCGCCAAACCTGATCCGGGGGTAAGTACGGTCACAAAACAGAACCTGTCGCGCAGCATCGCGGGTACCGAGTTTGCGGGGCTCGTCCGTTCCAGCGTGGCCGAGTCACCCTCATCAGCGGCAGGGGTCGCCAGCATCGCCGCCTCGCAATCGCGCATTGCCTCGGAAAAGGGCAGGTTCAGACCGCAGCTGAACGCAGAGACCTCGGTAACTGACGAGGGTGACACGATCCCGATTCTACGGCTGAGCCAGATCATCTATGACGGCGGCAAGGTTGCAGGACGTGTAGGTCTGCGTCAGATCGAGGCGCGACAAACCTGGCTGAACGAGTTGTCGGTCTTGAGCGCGCTGAGTTTTGAGGCCGTCGAAACAATCATCGACCTTGATCGCAACCGCAGGCTTGAAGATCAGGCACACGAGAACCTTGAACGCACCACGGCACTGGTCGATGACCTGAAGGATCGGTTCGACGCCGGGGCGGGTTCGGTGGCCGATCTGCTTGCCGGTGAGGGGCGGCAATCGAATGCCGAGACTGAACTGGCGCAGGCGCAAACCGATGTCGCGCTTGCAACCGCGACGTGGGTCGAAGTGTTTGGGTCACTGCCGGGAACCGTACCTAAAATCCCGCGCGCGCCCGCGCTTGTGGGAACATCCTCGCAGGACATGGTGGCCCGAAGCCCGAGACTGCGCAGTCAGATCGCAGAAAGCGAGGTGCGCGAGCAAGAGGTTTTGGTCGCCGAACGGGCAACGCGACCAACTTTGTCTGCAATCCTGGAGACGGATTTTGACCAGGGCTCTATCGACGACGGTGTGCAGGCCCGCCTGGGCGTCGACATTCCAATCTATCAGGGGGGATCGGCGCGGGCCAACGTCCAGACAGCGCGGGCCAACCACCAGCAAAGCAAGGCCAATACAGAGGCCCTGCGACGCGAGTTGCAACGCAATCTGACGCAGGCGCTCGAGGAAACGAACTCGATCCAGCAACGGCTGGCTCTGGCCCGGCGGGCTGTTGTCATAAATCAGGATGCGCTGAACGCTGCCCGAGGCCAATTCGATATCGGTCGCACGACGTTTCTGCAAATTCTGGACGCGCTGCGCGAGCTGAACACCGCTCAGGTGCGGGTCATTCAATTGGAGGCGCAGGCACATCGCGCGGAATACGCGGTGCTTGCGGTCACAGGCGACATATTGGATGCCCTCGGGGTCGGGCGGCCCAACGATCCAAGCTTGTAAACGTAACATGCGGTAGGCGCGCGGCCAAAGCCAAGATCTAGCGCGTGCGGCCCTGTGTCTTGAGCCGTCGAGCAAGGTCACTGAGAACGCGGTAAAGCTCACCAACGGGTGGGTTCCACTGGGCCACATCCTCGCCCTGCGTGGCGACAACATGTTGGTCCCCGCGGGCGGCGGGGCCGGTGAGAGCGTCCTGCGGACCCAGGGCGACTACGTTTTCAACGGTGCTTTCCAGAAGCTTTGCGTTCAACTGCCAGGCAACGTCGTCCGAAACGCCTGCCTGTGCCCAGGCATCCCGTGCAATAGCTTGTAAAACAACAGTAAAATTATTCGAGATCACCGCAGCCGCGTGGTAGAGGCTTTTGCTTTCGGATCGGATCGAAAAGCACTCGGCGCCGAGCGCTTCAAGGACGGGCCGAAGGAAGGAGACTGCAGACGCGTCGCCCTCCAATCCGCAAAGCGCACCCTTGAACTGGTTTGCCGCCACCGCTGGATCAGCAAATGACATGACCGGATGAACGCTGGCCAGATGCCAGTTGAGCGTCCGCAGAGGCGCCATCTGATCGGCCGGGTAAAAGCCGCTACAGTGAAAGGCGATGGATGCCTCGGCTGGTGAACGGGTCGCGGCAATCTCTGTTGCGACGGCTTCGATCTGCGTATCGGGTACGGCTAAAATCCAGAGATCAGCGGGCCGCAGATCGGACATGTGCCTAACCACGCGTCCGGAACCAACTTGCTCAACGGCGTTGCGTGCCGAAGTATCACTTGCGCTTAGGACATTCTGTATCTGAAACTTCGGCAAGGCACTCAGCAGCTTCAGGAAGGTTTGCCCGACCTTACCAGCGCCGATCAGGTTCACTTTGATCAGGTTCATCTTTGCCTGCCCTTCTGGCGTTTGCACCCAATGCGCAGTCTGTCACGCAGGTCACGGTAATCCTAGCCTGTTGGGCGAGCGTTTAGCGCAGGTTCTCGGAGTGTCATAGAAGCACCGCGACAGATCGCATCGATTTGGCAAGATTGTGGTTCCGATACGGGCACGGATTGTGCAAACAGGTATTGTCATGAGGCCGGTTGGAACCAAAGCCATGAATCGCAAACTACTGCACCAGTTTGACCCGAATGTTCGGGCCGCGCTGGGCGAGACATTGTGCTTTTTCGACATAACCGCTGTTCACCAGGAGGCGTCCGCATGAATGAGATGGCCAATTTGGACATTCGAAACGAAGGGATGCGCATCGGCGGCGCAGAGGTGTTTGCAGGTGCCACATTGCCGGTCCAATACCCCTATACCGACGAAATCATCGGCTATGTGCCCGCGGGTGACGCGCGTCACGCAAAACAGGCGTTTGAGATCGCGGCAAACTATCAGCCGACCCTGACCCGGTTTGACCGCAGCCGGATCCTTGGGCGGGCGGGGCAGATCATCGGCGAACGGCGCGAATACCTGGCCAAGTGGTTGACATTGGAATTGGGGATCTGCCATCAGCATGCGATCTACGAGACCAAGCGCGCGCAGGATGTGTTCCAGTTCGCCGCTGCTGAAGCTTTGCGGGATGATGGCGAGGTCTTTTCATGCGACCTGACGCCCACTGGCAAGGACCGCAAGATTTTCACCAAGCGCGAGCCGGTTCGGGCGATCTCGGCCATCACCCCGTTCAACCACCCGCTCAACATGGTGAGCCACAAAATTGCTCCGGCGATCGCCACCAACAATTGTATGGTGTGCAAGCCCAGCGAACTGACCCCGCTGACCGCGATCACGCTAGCTGACATCCTGTATGAGGCTGGTCTGCCGCCCGAGATGTTCCAGATCGTCACCGGCTGGCCGAACGACATCGGCGATGAGATGGTCACCAACGGCAATATCGACATCGTCACTTTTACCGGTAGTGTTGCTGCAGGAAAGATGATCGCAGAGAAATCGGGCTATAAGCGCACGGCGCTTGAACTGGGCGGGAATGATCCATTGATTGTTCTCAATGACCTGAGCGAAGACGATCTTGAACGGGCCGCTGCAATCGCGGTGGCCGGGGCGACCGGAAATTCGGGTCAGCGCTGCACGGCCGTAAAACGCATTCTGGTTCAACACAGCATCGCCGACAGATTTGTCCCCCTGGTGCTGGAAAAAGCCAAAGCGATCAGGTTCGGTGATCCGCGCGACCCGGAAACGGAACTGGGCTGCGTCGTCCATGCGCAAGCCGCGAAATTGTTCGAACGGCGCGTTCAGATGGCGGCCGATGAGGGCGCGGAAATCCTGTACAACCCCGGTCGGCAAGGAGCTCTACTGCCGCCGATCGTTGTGGACAAGGTGCCCCAGACGTCAGAGTTGGTGATGGAAGAAACCTTTGGTCCCGTCGTGCCCATCCTTCGAGTCCCGGACGATGATGACGAGGTTATCGCGATCTCGAACGCGACGGTTTTTGGCCTGTCTTCGGGGGTTTGCACCAATGACTACCGCCGAATGCACGCATACATCGAAGGCTTGAATGTTGGCACAGTGAATATTTGGGAACAGCCGGGATACCGCATCGAGATGTCGCCCTTTGGGGGTATCAAGGACAGCGGCAATGGCGTCAAGGAAGGCGTGATCGAAGCAATGAGGTTCTTTACGAACGTAAAGACCTATTCGCTGCCGTGGCCAGGACGGGCCTGACGGGAACAGACCCGCCTAATTTGCACACAGTCAGACGTGTTTGCAAAACTTGAAAACCAACCCCTGAAGCTTCCTCTGCCATCGGGGCCGAGAGCCGGTGATGACTGGGCATTTTGATAGAAGGCTCAGGCATATCAGGTCAGTTTTCTCAAAGCAAAAACGTTGTTAATGTAACTAAAGTATACTACGCTGCCATTCGTGCAACTTAGAACGGACTCTTTGTCTTAACTTTCAGAATCATGTGGCATCCTGAATTTGCCTGGTGCGACTTCTTCGCCTGGCTTCACTGCCATCCAGGTACGGGCCCGCGACTGCGTATGAATGACCAAACGGGGTAAGCAGAAATATTTCGGAGGCAAGGGAAACCCACTGCAATTACTGGGTTATGGCAACATCCGACGACCGGCCAACGCTGCCTGCCTGTGAGAATTGCAGCTGCACTAGTTTTGTCGAAAGCCATCGTCTGATCTAAATTTTGAACGAACTTGACTTTATTGGTGTTGATTGGGTAACAATTCTCGTTACGATTACAACGAAAAATGTAAGCGAGCGTGTTTTGTTACCGGCTGCTTGAGACAAGCTGTGCTCGCTTTGTTGTGGAAACAGGATGGAACCGAGAAAATGGCAAAAGCATTCGCGTCTCAGGGAGACTTGACGGAGAAGAAGATCACCTTTGATGAGATCGGCGAAGGACTTTATGCCTTTACCGCCGAAGGGGATCCGAATTCGGGGGTGATCATCGGGGATGACTCGGTGATGATTGTCGAGGCGCAGGCGACGCCGCGGCTGGCGAACAAGGTGATCGAATGCGTCCGCAGCGTGACCGACAAGCCGATCACCCATGTTGTTCTGACCCATTATCACGCGGTTCGGGTTCTGGGCGCCAGCGCCTTTGGAGCGCAGCAGGTGATCATGTCGGACAAGGCGCGGTCGATGGTTGTCGAGCGTGGCCAGGAGGACTGGGACAGCGAGTTTCAGCGTTTTCCGCGCCTGTTTGAAGGCCACGAGAGCATTCCCGGCCTGACCTGGCCGACCACGACATTCTCGGACAGCATGACGGTTTACCTGGGCAACCGCCGGGTTGACATCAAGCAGATCGGCCGCGCCCATACGGCCGGAGACGCGATCATTCACGTGCCGGATCAGAACGTGATGTTCACGGGCGACATCGTCGAGGCGCACTCGGCCTGTTATTGCGGCGACGGCCATTTCAACGATTGGGGCCAGACGCTGGACAACATCAAGGCCTATGACGTGGACGCGATCGCGCCGGGCCGCGGCGAGGCGCTGGTTGGGACCGAGGCGGTCAACGCGGCGCTGGAAAACACCCGCGATTTTGTCGACAGCACATATCTGCCGGTGGCCAAGGTCGCTGCACGTGGCGGATCGCTGAAGGATGCATGGGATGCCTGCCGCGCGTCCTGCGATCCGAAGTTCAAGGACTATGCAATCTACGAGCATTGCCTGCCGTTCAACGTCTCTCGCGCCTATGACGAAGCCCGTGGCATCGACACACCGCGCATCTGGACCGCACAGCGCGATCTGGACATGTGGGAAGCCCTGCAAGGCTGATCGGCGATTTTTTGGAGGAGAAGAAATTGATGTTCGACGACAGATATACTCTGGCGGATAAGGTTTATCCGTATGAGAAGTCACCCGATCAGGACAAGGCCGAGGCCGTTCGCCATCCGGTGGTGGTCGTGGGGGGCGGCCCGATCGGCATCGCCACCGCCCTTGATCTGGGCCAGCAGGGCGTACCGGTTGTGGTGCTGGATGACCATGAGGGTATCGGCATGGGAAGCCGGGCGATCTGCTTTGCCAAGCGCACGCTCGAAGTTGCCGATCGCTATGGGTGCGGCGAGCCGATGGTTGACCGGGGCGTGGTCTGGAACTTGGGCAAGGTGTTCCACAAGGATGACCGGGTGTTCTCGTTCAACCTGTTGCCGGAACAGGGCCACAAATATCCGGCCTTCATCAACCTGCAGCAGCCGTATTTCGAACGCTTCATGATCGATCGCCTGCGCGAGTTGCAGGCAGGTGGCGCGCCGATCCAGCTGCGCGGCAAGAACCGTGTCGATGCGGTTGACGTCAAGGATGATCACGTGGTTCTGGATGTGATGACGCCGGACGGCCCCTACAAGGTGGAAGCCGACTGGCTGGTGGTTTGCGACGGGGCAAGTTCGCCCGTGCGCAACATGCTGGGCTATGAGTTCACCGGCAAGGTGTTCCAGGACAGTTTCCTGATTGCCGATATCAAGATGAAAGGCGATGTCGAGTTCCCGACCGAGCGCTGGTTCTGGTTCGAGCCGACCCACGGGCAGGGGGCCTCGTTGCTGTTGCACAAACAGCCCGATGATGTCTGGCGGGTCGATTTCCAGATCGGCTGGGATGTGGACCGCAAGGAAGAGATGAAAGAGGAAAACATCCGCCGTCGTCTGGATGCGTTCCTGGGCGGTGTCGAATACGACATGGTCTGGTCCTCGATCTATACGTTCCAGTGCAAGCGGATGGACAGCTTCCGCCACGGTCCGGTTCTGTTTGCCGGAGACGCGGCGCATCAGGTATCGCCATTTGGTGCACGTGGCGCCAACTCGGGAATGCAGGACGCCGACAATCTGGGTTGGAAACTTGGGTTGGTGATCAACGGCAAGGCGCCAAACACGCTGATGGACACCTATTCGGAGGAACGGGTGCACGGGGCGGATGAGAACATTCTGAACTCGACCCGGTCGACGGACTTCATCACCCCGAAATCCGAGACCAGCAAGATCTACCGCGATGCGGTGTTGAACCTGGCGGGTAAGGCGCAGTTTGCGCGGCCACTGGTGAATTCGGGGCGGTTATCCGTGCCCTGTGCCTACGATGGCCTGTCGCTGAACGGGCCGGATGAGCTGACCGGAGGACCGGCGCGTACGCGCGTCGGGGCGCCGATGGTGGATGCTCCTGCCAGTGGCGGCTGGTTGCTGGATCGGCTGGGCGGAGCGTTCCAGTTGCTGACCATCGATGCAGATGCGCCGGACAGCCTGGAGGTGGACGGCATCACGGTAACCCGTGTCGCGCTGAGCGCGGATGGCAACTCGGAACTGGCGGATCGTTATCTGGGCGATGGCGGATCTGCGGTCTATCTGATGCGGCCCGACCAGCATGTTGCTGCCCGCTGGGACAGCTTCGACGAAGCGGCCGTTCGCAAGGCCCTGAACACCGCAACCGGTCGCGGATGAGGAGAAGATCAAGATGAGCACTCTGAATACCGATCCCAATATCGCCAACCCCGATGATTTCTATGCGCGTCTGCTGAACGTGTTCGAAGGGAAATCGAAAGAGGAAAGCGATGCGCTGAGCGCGCGTCTGGTTCTGATCCTGGCCAACCATATCGGCGATGCCGAGGTGCTGGACCAGGCCATGAGCCTTGCCGCCGATACCTGAGCCGGAAAAGACCCTCCAAGCCAGAAAACCTGCCAAAATGGCGCCAATCCGAAAGGAATGTCCGATGGACCTGAAGATTGAGAAGATTCACCACGTCGCCTATCGCTGCAAGGACGCGAAGGAAACCGTCGAATGGTATGGCAAGATCCTGAACATGGACTTCATCCTGGCGATTGCTGAAGATCACGTGCCCTCGACCCATGAACCGGACCCTTACATGCATCTGTTTCTGGATGCCGGCATGGGCAATGTTCTGGCCTTTTTCGAGTTGCCGACCAAGCCCGAAATGGGGCGTGATCCCAACACGCCGATCTGGGTGCAGCATATCGCGTTCAAGGTGAAAGACCGCGAAACGCTGGTGGCCTTCAAAGAACATATCGAGGCGCAGGGCGTCGAGGTTCTGGGCGTCACCGACCACTCCATGTTCCATTCGATCTACTTCTTCGACCCGAACGGCCACCGCGTAGAACTCGCCTGCCCGGATCCGGAAGAAGAGGCCATGCTGGCCCGCATGGACGACGTCAAATGGCTGATGCTGGAAGACTGGTCCAAAACCAAACGCGCACCCAAACACGCCGATTGGCTGCACGCAAAAGAACTCAAAAAAGTAAGATCCCGCTCCGGCAACACCCAGCCGGAGCAACCCAACTCCTAACCCAAAATAAACGCGCGGGGTCTGCGATACGAAATTCTCTTTGCGCAAGTATACTGAGGCCAGCACAATCTTAATCTGGCCTCCACATTCGCTATAAAACTCTGGTCCTGCAATTCATGCATAGCAGTTTTTATGACATCCGAAGAACAGGTTACCGAGGTTGAAACCCCAAACAAGGGGTGCCGGTTGAAGATGGCCCCGATGAGTAGCGTCGCGTTATTTGACCTTCAGCGAGCCATCGGGATCGCATTGCTTTCAACTTTTGGGCATTTAATAAACAGTCAGGTTCGCCTAGCGGACCTTTGTGTGGACTATTTTTGTGTTGCAAAAATAATTGGAGCACGCTTTTGGAGGAGATGGCATGAGCTCAGGGGCAGATCAGGAAGCGGCGAAGCCGATCAAGAACATTCTGTTCATCATGTATGATCAGTTGCGGTTCGACTATTTGTCCTGTGCGGGTCATCCGGTTTTGAAGACGCCGAATTTTGACCGGGTTGCGGCGATGGGTGTTCGGTTTACGAATGCCTATGTTCAGTCTCCGATCTGCGGGTCGTCTCGGATGAGCTATTATACGGGCCGGTATCCGTCCAGCCACGGGGCGCAATGGAACGGGTTTCCGATCCGCGTTGGCGAGGTAACGCTTGGTGATCACCTGCGTCAATTGGGGATGGATTGCTGGCTGATCGGCAAGACCCATATGAAAGCGGACAAGGCCGGGATGGAACGCCTTGGTCTGAGCCCCGACAGCGTGATTGGCGCACGTCAGTCGGAATGCGGTTTTGATGCCTGGATCCGGGATGACGGGCTGTGGGCCGAGGGTCCCGACGGGTTTTATGACGAAAAGCGGTCGCCCTATAACGAATACCTGAAATCCAAAGGCTACCCGTCGGAAAACCCCTGGGCGGATTTTGCCAATGCCGGGATTGACGAGGAGGGCGACATAGCCTCGGGCTGGATGTTCAAGAATGCGGACAAACCGGCCAATATCCGCGAAGAAGACAGCGAGACCCCCTGGCTGACGCGCGAGACGATCCGGTTCATCGAGGAAAATGACGGCCCCTGGTGCGCGCATGTGAGTTATATCAAGCCGCACTGGCCCTATGTGGTGCCTGCGCCCTATCACGATATGTATGGCGCGAATGCGATCCCGGCTGCCGCGCGGCACGAGCGCGAGCTGGAGAATACCCAGCCGGTTCTGAAGTCCTTTCAGGGCGCGCGGGTGTCACAGGCGTTCCAGCAGGAGGATGTGCGCGAGAAGGTCATTCCCGCCTATATGGGGCTGATCAAGCAATGTGACGATCAACTGGGCGTGCTTCTGGACCACCTGGAGCAGACGGATCGGTTGAAGGACACGATGATCGTCTTGACCTCGGATCACGGTGATTATCTGGGCGATCACTGGATGGGCGAGAAGGACTTTTTCCACGAGCCTTCGGTCAAGGTGCCGATGATCATCTTTGATCCGCGCCAGGCTGCGGACGGCACGCGGGGCACGGTATGCGATGCGCTGGTTGAATCGCTGGACCTGTCGGCGAGCTTTGTCGAAGCGGCTGGAGGCAAGGTGCCGAGCCATATTATCGAGGGGCGCTCGCTGCTGCCCTGGCTGCATGGTGAGCAGCCCGAATGGCGCGACTATGTGATCAGCGAATACGACTATTCCGCCCGTCCGCAATGTGTCGAGCTTGGGCTCGAGCCCCGCGACGCGCGCCTGTTCATGGTGTTTGACGGGCGCTACAAGCTGATCCACGCCGAGGGTGGATTCCGCCCGATCCTGTTCGATCTGCAGTCCGACCCGGAGGAGTTTGTCGACCTCGGCACATGCGATGACCACTCGGATGTCATCGCGCGCTTGTATGACCATCTCGGCCAGTGGGGCCGTCGGATGTCGCAGCGGGTCACCAAATCGGATGACGACATCAAAGCGATGCGCGGCGGCTCGCTGCGCAAGGGCATACTGGCGTTTCTGGTTGATGGCAGCGAAGTTTCCGACGAGCTTACCGCCAAGTACCGCGGAAAAGCCAAAGCCGACTACGTGTCGGACACGAAAGAGCCGGACTTACAGCAATCCAACGAAAATTAAGCAATACCGTCGGCTTGAAGGGCAATCTAGACTGGATTAGGCTAGTGGACATGTTTAAATAGTCGTTGGCAACGCAATGATTTTCGAGTTCTGGTCAGGAACGTAGAAAATAGGGGGTAGAGATGACTGAAATTAAAGACAGGGAACTGGAACTTGCGCAGTTCTTCCCCTACCAAATTTCAGTTCTTGCATCGCGCATTAGCAGACGACTGTTGGCAGATTACCGGGATGAATTCGACCTGAATGCATCTGAATGGCGGGTCGTCGCACATGTTGCGCGTTGCGACAGAGTCTCTGTTCGTGAAATCCACAATTGCGTTAATTTAGACAAACCAACCGTCAGCCGTGCAGTTAGAAAGCTTGTTTCCTCTGGACTCCTGAACCGCGAGTCCAGCGAAGAAGACAGACGGCTTCTGGAAATATCCCTTACCCCCAGAGGGTTGGAAGTGTACCGAAAGATCTCGGCTATCGCGCTGGACCTTGAAGAAGATCTACTTTCCCCATTTTCGAAACTGGAACTTTTGGGAATCGTTTCTGCTTTCGAAAAGCTTCACCAAAAGCTTGATAAGGATAGCCGCGCCCCCAAGCGATCAGCGTTGGATGTTCTGGATTTTGATTGAGACTTGGCGACGCGCCTGCTCGAGAGCATCAAAAGCGTAGCATTCACTTCAACAGATCGCGTGCATCTGCAGAGGTGAGCGGGCGCGGTTTTTCGCAAGTGGTTGTCATTTCGACCCAGCGCCGACCTTCCCCGGCGTCCAGTATCGACGTCATGACATCAACTGCATGTACGGCCAGATCGATATTGCAGCGGTGGGGCCGCTCTTCGGAAATGGCTTGCACCATGTCTGCCAATCCAGCGGTGCGATAGTTTGCCTGCTGCGTGTCTTCGCCGTGAATTTCGTTCGGAACGCCAAATGGATGCTCTGAGCCAGGCAAAGGATGCAGGTCGCCAGCTTGATCGGAAACCATCACGTCTCCGCCAAAGAAGTTTGGGTCGGGCACCTGCATTGTGCCCTCGGTGCCGTATAGTTCCATATTTGGATGCGTATGAGCGCGGATGTCCCAACTGGCCCCCAAGGTTACGATGGCGCCGTTTTCGAATTCAAGAAGCGCGTGGATATTGGTTGGCGTATTGACCGGGATCTCTTCGCCTTCGCGGGCGCCATTGCCGATTGTACGCGTGGGGAAACTTGCGGCGGTCATGGCGCAGACGGCCTTAACCGGACCGATCAGCTGGATCAGATTGGTGATGTAGTATGGACCGAGATCAAGGATCGGCCCTGCGCCCGGTTGGAAAAAGAAGTCCGGATTGGGGTGCCAATGCTCCATGCCGCGTGACATCACGTGGCAGGTTCCGCCGATCACGCGACCGATCTGGCCGTCATCGATGACCGCGCGCGCTTGCTGGTGCGCACCACCCAGAAACGTGTCCGGTGCCGAGCCCACGCGTAGCCCTTTGCTTTCGGCCAGATCCCGCAGGGCTTTGCCCTGATCCAATGTCAGGACCAGAGGTTTTTCTGAATAGGCGTGCTTTCCAGCCTCGAGAATACGCTTGGTCAGGTCGAAATGGGCCTCGGGGATGGTCAGATTGACGACAACGTCGATGTTGCCCGCGGCCAGCAGGTCATCTACCGCCTCGGCGCGGATATCATACTCGTCGGCCCGGGACTGCGCCGCGCTCATATTGATGTCCGCGACCGCGCGGACTTCCAGCCCTTTGAAAAGGGGCGCAAATTTTAGGTACGTAGTAGAGATGCTGCCGCATCCGATGATGCCGACGCCAAGAGTGCTCATGAAATATCCTCAAAGGGCTTGTACGGTTGCCAGCGAACGCGACGCGAAACGGTGGTGGTCATTGGGGTTGTCGTGTTCGATGACATAACGAGAGACGCCGGCGTCCTGAAGCGCGTCGTGGATCGCGGTCCAGTCCATGACCCCATAACCCACATCGGCCCAACCGTCTTCGTCAACACAATCGCCCTGCGGCGCCAGGTCCTTGATATGGGCCGAATGTATCTGATCGCCGTAGGTTCGGATGAGGTGTACCGGGTCCAACCCGGCGCGCACGACCCAGCCGAGATCAAGCTCGAGTTTCAGATCGGGCGAGGCGCCGGCGATGATGTCCAGAGGCGTTACGCCACCACCCAGATCAACCAGTTCGAAATCGTGATTATGCCAACCGAAGATCAGCCCGGCCTCCTGCAGCGGTTTGCCAGCTGCTACCAGACGTTCGGCAAATACTTCCCAACCGGTGCGATCCGTCGGACGGTCTTTGGCGTCCAGAAATGGTGCGAACACCGCTTCGGCTCCGACAGCCCGGGCAAGATCAATCGCAGCATCCGGGTCGCGTTCAAGGTCGGCGAGGCCGTAGTGCAATGTGGGCATTCTCAGCCCCGCCGTTGCGAGGTCTTCCGTGAGCGAAGGTGCCTGGGCGAACAGGGCACCATATCCTTCGACCTCGTTAAATCCGGTTGCGTAAAGCATGGCGAGCGTGTCCAGCAGCGGCCAGTTTCGCGAACCGTAAAGCTGATATGAAATAGCAGGCATGATATGTCCTTTCATCTGACGCGGGTTACAGTCGCGTCTCAGTCGCGGCATCAAACAGCGAAGCGCGTGAAGTATCGAAACCAATTCGCAGGCGGTCGCCCTCGGCCACGCGGCTAAGCCCGTCCATGCGGAACCTTAGATTGTGTGACCCAAGGGTGGAGTGCACCAGAGTGTCCGAACCCAGTTTCTCGACGATCTGAACTTCGACCTCTGCCTGTGCCGCAGCTGTCTCAACCGCGTCGCCGGTCAGTACATGTTCGGGGCGAATACCGATGACAACAGGTCCGGCTTGGTGGCCTGTTCTTTCGAATTCGTAGCCGTCCAGCGGCAGCGAAAGGTCCTGGGCGGCGAAATGGCCATTGTCGATGCGGCCTTCGATCATGTTCATTGCCGGGCTGCCGATGAAACCTGCGACATAGATGTTCTGGGGCCGGTTGTAGATCTCATCCGGGCTGCCCAACTGCATGATTTTACCGCCCTTCATGATGGCAATCCGGTCCGCAAGGGTCATCGCCTCGACCTGATCATGCGTCACATAGATCATGGTGTTCTTGAGCTGCTGATGCAGGCGTTTGAGTTCAACCCGCAGATCGGTGCGCAGCTTGGCGTCAAGGTTCGAGAGCGGCTCGTCAAACAGGAACACATCGACATCACGCACCAGTGCCCGGCCGATGGCGACGCGCTGACGCTGACCGCCGGACAATGCGCCCGGCTTGCGTTTGAGCAAAGGTTCGATCTGCAATATTTCGGCAGCCCGCGCCACGCGCTTGGCGATCTCATCTCTGGGAACGCGCGCATTCTTGAGGCCGAAGGACAGGTTCCCTTCGACAGTCATCTGCGGGTACAGCGCATAAGACTGGAACACCATGCCGATGCCACGGTCTGAAGGCTCCTTCCAGGTTACGTTCTGACCTTTGATGAAGATCTGCCCGTCGGTCACGTCCAGCAGCCCGGCGATACAGTTCAGCAGGGTGGATTTGCCACACCCGGACGACCCCAGCAGCACCAGAAACTCGCCTTCATGGATGTCGATGTTCAGCTCTTGCAGAACTTTGACTTCGCCAAAGTGCAGGTCCAGATCGCGGACTTCGACGGAATGGGAATGGATGTTCATTGGGTCAACCTTTCACAGCACCGGCGGCGATACCGCGCACAAAGAGTTTGCCGGAGACAAAGTAGATGACGAGAGGGACAAGGCCGGTCAGTAGCGTTGCGGCCATGTTGACGTTGTATTCTTTGATGCCCTGGACCGAGTTCACGATGTTGTTCAGCTGCACCGTCATCGGATAGGTTTCGGGCTTGGTGTAAATCACGCCGAACAGGAAGTCGTTCCAGATGCCGGTGACCTGCAGGATCATCGCGACCACGAAAATCGGGATCGACATGGGCAGCATAACCCGGAAATAGACGCCCCAGAACCCGGCACCGTCGACGCGGGCGGCCTTGAACAGCTCTTCCGGCAGCGAGGTGAAGTAGTTTCGGAACAGCAGGGTCAGGATCGGCATCCCAAACACCGTGTGCACCAGAACCAGTCCCCAGAGCGAACCCATCAACCCGATCTCACGCAGGATGATCACGATGGGATAGAGCATGGTCTGATAGGGAATGAAGGCCCCGATGATCAGGATGGTAAAGAAAACCTCGGACCCTTTGAACCGCCAATTCGCAAGCGCGTAGCCGTTCACGCTGGCAATCGAAATGGACAGGATAAGCGATGGGATCAGGATCTTCACCGAATTTCCGAACCCCCGGCTCAGGCCATCGCAGTTGATGCCCGTGCAGGCCTCTGCCCAGGCTTTTACCCAGGGCTCGAAGGTGATTTCGACAGGTGGCGCAAAGATATTGCCCAGACGGATTTCCGGCATCCCCTTCAGCGAGGTGACGATCATCACGTAAAGCGGCAGCAGGTAGTAAATCGAAACCAGCAGCAAAGTGCCATAGAGGAATATGTTGCGGCGCGAGAGACGCGATTTCGGCTTGCTTCCGCGAGGGCCTTCCAGAATCCGTCCAGCGGTTTGGGATGTCGCATCAACCACGTTTCTTTCCTCCGAATTCCAGGTAAGCCCACGGGACCAGCACGATGATGACCGACAGCAACATCATGGTTGAGGCAGCAAAGCCTTGCGCGAGGTTCTGCGCTTCGAACATGTAGTTGATGACGTATTTGGCGGGGACTTCGGATGCGATGCCCGGGCCGCCATTGGTCTGCGCGACCACAAGATCGTAAAGCTTGATGATTCCGCTGGCGATGATGACCAAGGCGGTCACGAATACAGGGCGCATCATTGGGATGATCACGCGGACATAGGTTTTGGTGATGCCGATGCCGTCGACTCGGGCGGCTTTCCAGATGTCTTCGTCAATGCCGCGCAGACCGGCCAGCATGATGACCATCACAAAGCCCGTACCCTGCCAGAGACCTGCGATCAGGATGCCGAAGATAACGATATCCGGATTGTTGAGCGGGTCGAAAGTAAAGCTTTCCCAACCCATGTTGCGCACAACGCCCTGAATGCCGAAATCGGGGTTCAGGATCCATTGCCAGGCGAGGCCGGTAACGATGAAGGACAGGGCGAAAGGGTATAGAAAGATGGTGCGAAACGCGCCCTCGAACCGGATTTTGCGATCCAGAAGGGCCGCGAGGGTAAAACCCAGGACCATGGTCAGTACCAGCGAGCAGAGACCATAGATCAATAGGTTTTCGACCGAAATGATCCAGCGGTTGCTGTTCCAGAGCCGTTCATATTGATCCAGCCCAACAAAGTCCCACTTTGGCAGCAGGCGAGACTTGGTGAAGGAATGTGCGACTGTCCACGCCGTGCCGCCGACAAACACCACCAGTGCCGTGAGGATCATCGGGATCGAGGCGAATTTGGCGCTTAGGTTGCGAAACAGCTGTTTTGGACGGCGTACCGGGTTGTCGGATACGCGTGCGGTATCTGCAAGTGTCATAGGAAACCCCGTTAAGGGTCGGGGCGCGGGGGGAGAGGCGCGCCCCGACATGTCAGGCTCAGTCGGCAGACGCGATAATCGACGCGTACCGGGCCTGTGCATCTTCGGCGGTCATGTCCGAAGCCCAGAACTCGGCCATCAGATCCTTGATCTGGGTCTGAGTGTCAGCGGACAGGGTTTGGTCCGCATTGGGCAACACGCCGCCCGCTGCCAGGATCGCAAGGCCCTTCTGCATACAGTCATTTGCGGTCGACAGATCAATGTCACCACGGACAGGCAGCGAACCTTTTGCCAGGTTGAAGGCGACCTGTGCCTCTTTTGAGATCAGGATCGAGGCCATCTCAAGCTGCGCGGCCTTGACATCAGGGTCGTCTACGACGGGGAAATAGAATGCGTCGCCACCGGTGTCGATGACCTGGTTTAAGCCCAGACCTGGCAGGCAGGTGTAGTCTTCGCCGGCCACTTGACCAGCTACGGCAAACTCACCCTGAGCCCAGTCGCCCATGATCTGTCCACCTGCTTTGCCGGTGATCACCATGTTGGTGGCTAGATTCCAGTCCTGCACGTTGCTGTTGCGCGCCAGTTCGCGGGCATCAGCCGAAGCCTGGAACACCTTGGCATATTCCGGTCCGCCAGCTACGTCGGCATCCTTTTCGACGACAACTTTGCTCCAGGTGTCGATCCCGACCACGCTGATGGACAATGCGCCGAACGCGATCGCCTGCTGCCAGCCTTGTTGCCCCTGTGCCATCGGCACCAATCCGGCTTCTTCCAGCTTGGGTGCGGCGGCGACGAATTCGAACCAGTCCTTTGGCACGTCAATACCGGCCTTCTCAAAGGCGTCGTGGCTGAGCCACAGCCATTGGGTCGAGTGAATGTTTACCGGAACGCAGTAAATACGCCCCTCGTAGGTGCAGCCCTCTAGCAGGGACGAAGGATAAACGAAGTCTTTCCAACCCTCGGCCTCGGCCAGATCGGTGAGGTCGGTCATCAGGCCTGCTTCGATCAGTTCTTCCGCCTGACGGCCATGGTTCAGCTGCGTCGCTGCCATTGGATCACCGCCCAGGATGCGACTGATGATGATTGGACGCGCCGTACCGCCGGATCCGGCGATCGCGCCGTCCACCCAGTTATGCGCCGTCTTTTCGTTTACGGCCTTGGCGAATTCCGAAACTGCAACCGCTTCACCTCCGGATGTCCACCAATGTGTCACCTCTAGATCGGCAGCACTCAGCGCGCTAGCGCTAACAATTGCTGCTGTGGTTGCCAGAGCGGCTTTGGTCTTCATAGCGTTTTCCTCCCAACTAAATCGTTGTAGATTTTTCTATAACGTTTTAGATTGTACTTGCAACAGTTTTCTTTCTGGATAGATTTGACGCCATCAGATACCGCCCTGCAGTTCTGATCGGCCTCAGCAAAGCGAAGGTGAAAACGATGAAAAATAAAAGCCCTGCGCCCAGATCAAGCTCTCGGAAGCCGACTCTCAAGACCATTTCGGAAGTGAGTGGAATGGCGGTTCCCACTGTTTCGCGCGCGTTGGCGGATGCGCCTGATATCAGCGAATCAACAAAGAAAAGGATTCGTCAGATCGCCAAAGAACTCGGTTATGTCCCGAATCGCGCTGGCGTTGGTCTGAGGACCGGACGCACGAATGTGATCTCACTGGTGATGTCGACCGAACGCGAAATGATGAATGTCACGGCGCGCCTGTTGTCGTCGATCGGGGTGTCCCTTCGCGAGACCCCTTACCATCTGAACGTGATTCCGATCCTGCCCGATGATGATCCAATGGAGTCGGTGCGCTATATCGTCGAAAACCAGACGGCCGATGGCATTATCTTCAATCAGGTCCGGACCGAGGACCCGCGCGCAAGATACCTTATGGACCGCAAGTTTCCCTTTGCCACCCATGGTCGTACCAAATGGGCCGGACAGCATGCCTATTACGATTTCGATAATTTCACCTATGCCCGGCTGGGGGTTGATGAACTTGTTCGCAAGGGACGTCGGAATCTTGTGCTGGTCGCTCCTCCGCTTGACCAGAACTACGCGCTCGAGATGGTGAACGGGGCGAAGGCGGCTGCAGAAAAGCAGGGTGTGAACCTGCATGTTGCACAACAGGTGCACAGCGATGCGACCACATTCGAAACCCGTGAATGGGCAACGCGAAAGATGGCCGCGGACCCCAAGTTAGACGGGTTCATCTGCGCCTCGACCAACGCGACCATGGCGGTTGTGGCTGGAATGGAAAGCCTGGATTTCCGGGTTGGGGGCGACTTCGACATCGTGTCGAAAGAGGCCATACCCATGCTGCAATTCGTGCGCCCGGAAATCATCGTCATTCACGAAAATGTCGATACCACGGGCGCGTTTCTGGCAAAGGCCACCATACAGGCAATCCAGAACCCCGAAATTTCACCCATGCAATGTCTGGAAGTGCCCGACCGAAGCGCGCTTCACAGTCTTTGACGTCCGACAATCAAGGAGACCAATTTGGGCACTCAGATCAAAGGGCCAGCTTTGTTTCTGGCGCAATTCGCGGCGGATGACGCGCCGTACAACTCACTTGCTGAAATCGCATCCTGGGCCGCTGGGCTTGGGTACAAAGGGGTGCAAATACCTACCTTTGACGCGCGCCTGTTTGACCTGGGCAAGGCCGCTGACAGCCAGACCTATTGCGATGAAGTCAAAGGCATCTGCGCGGATGCCGGGGTCGAGATCACCGAACTGTCGACCCATCTGCAAGGCCAATTGGTCGCGGTAAACCCAGCCTATGACGCAGCATTTGATGCCTTTGCGCCGGAAGACTGCCGCGGCAACCCGGCCAAGCGTCAAGCATGGGCGGTGGATCAGATGAAGAAAGCCGCGATTGCCAGCGAACGGCTGGGCCTCAAGCATACGGTCAGTTTCACCGGCTCTCTGGCGTTCCCGTTTCTATACCCGTGGCCGCAGCGGCCCGACGGGCTGATCGAGGAAGCCTTTGCCGAGCTCGGCCGCCGGTGGATCCCGATCCTGAACCACTATTCCGATCACGGGCAGGATATCGGGTTCGAAATCCATCCGGGTGAGGACGTGTTCGATGGCGCAACATTCGAGATGTTCGTCGATGCCTGTGACGGTCACGAGGCGGCGATGATCAACTACGATCCCAGCCACTTTCTGTTGCAGCAGTTGGATTGCCTGGCGTTCATCGATCTTTACCATGACCGTATCAACGCGTTTCATGTCAAAGACGCCGAGTTTAATCCGGACGGGCGGCAAGGTGTGTACTCTGGCTATCAGGGATGGATGAACCGCGCGGGCCGGTTCCGGTCGCTTGGCGACGGCCAGGTGGATTTTGCCGGGATCTTTTCGAAACTGACCCAATACGGCTTTGACAGCTGGGCGGTTCTGGAATGGGAATGCTGCATCAAATCCCCCGAACAAGGCGCGGCCGAGGGCGCGCCATTCATTAAAAAACACCTGATCGAGGTCACGCAGAAAGCCTTTGACGACTTTGCCGGTGGCGAGCGGGATGAGGTAATGATCAAGGGAATGCTGGGGCTATGACACGTTTGAAACTGGGCATGGTTGGTGGCGGGCAAGGGGCCTTTATCGGTGCCGTGCACCGGATTGCGTCCCGTATCGACGGGCGGTTTGAACTGGTTGCCGGGGCGCTGTCCTCGGATCCAGATCGAGCGGCGGCCAGTGCAGCGGAACTTGGGATCGCGTCGGGCCGGTCTTATGCCTCTTACGAGGATATGGCGAAGGCCGAGGCGGTGCGCCCAGATGGGATTGACGCGGTTGCCATCGTGACCCCCAACCACATGCATGCTGGTCCCAGCGCAGCGTTCCTGAATGCAGGGATCCACGTGATTTGCGATAAACCTCTTGCTGCCAGCAGCGAGGAAGCTGATGCGATCAAGGCTGCCGTCGAAACCAGCAAAGCCCGGTTCTTTCTGACCCACAACTACACGGGTTACCCGTTGATCCGGCAGGCCCGCGCCTTGGTTGAGCGCGGTGATCTGGGACAAATCAGGTTGGTACAGGCGGAATATGCGCAGGACTGGTTGACCGAACCGCTGGAACAGGACGGGCACAAGCAGGCCGGTTGGCGCACCGATCCAACGAAGTCCGGCGCTGGTGCTATCGGCGACATCGGCACCCATGCGTTCAATCTGGCCAATTTTGTTACCGGGCTGAAAGTTCAGGCGCTGTCTGCGGATTTGCAGAGCTTTGGCGCTGGCCGACAGGTGGACGACAACGCACATATTCTGCTGCGCTACGAAGGCGGCGCGCGGGGAATGCTTTGGGCCAGTCAGGTGGCGGTGGGCTGCGAAAACGGTCTGCGCCTGCGCATCTATGGTGACAAAGGTGGGCTTGAATGGGCACAGGAGAACCCCAACCACATGACCTTCACGCGCTTTGGCGAACCGAAACAGATCCTGACCAGGGGTGGGGCTGGAACCGGCCCGGACTGGACCCGCATCCCGCCAGGGCATCCCGAAGGGTATTTGGAAGGTTTTGCAACGCTCTACAATGACATCGCCGACGTTATTTCCTTGGGCGCTGATAATGCGCTGATCCCGAATTTGCAGGACGGTCTGGACGGGATGTGGTATATCGCAGCGGCCCAATCCTCGGCTGCCAAAGACGGCGCATGGGTGGGGCGGTGACATGACCAAGCTGCGCTCGCGTGAGTGGTTCAACAATCCCGATGATCCCGAGATGACGGCGCTCTATCTTGAGCGCTATTTGAACTACGGCCTGACGATGGAAGAGCTTCAGTCAGACAAACCTATCATCGGTATTGCCCAGACCGGAAGCGATCTGAGCCCGTGCAATCGACATCATCTGACACTGGCCAGCCGCGTGCGCGACGGGATCAGGGATGCAGGTGGAATACCGATGGAGTTTCCCGTCCACCCGATTCAAGAGACCGGGCGGCGCCCCACCGCGATGCTGGACCGAAACCTGGCCTATCTGGGCCTTGTCGAAACCTTGCACGGCTATCCGATTGATGGCGTGGTGCTGACGATTGGGTGCGACAAGACTACACCAGCCCTGTTGATGGCGGCGGCGGCGGTGAACATTCCTGCGATTGCACTTTCAGTCGGTCCGATGCTGAACGGCTGGCATAACGGGGAACGCGCCGGCTCCGGGTCGGTCATCTGGCAAGCCCGCCAACTACTGGCGGCCGGAAAGATTGATGCGCAACAGTTCATGGATCTCGCCGCCTCGAGCGCACCTTCGGTCGGCTATTGCAATACGATGGGGACGGCCAGCACGCTAAATTCTCTGGCCGAAGTTCTGGGGATGCAACTGCCCGGTTCTGCGACGATCCCCGCCCCTTATCGCGAGAGAGGGCAAATCAGCTACGCAACCGGACGACGGTGCGTCGAGATGGTGCGCGAGAACCTGCGCCCGTCTGACATCATGACACGTGCTTCGTTCGAAAACGCGATCGCAATCTGCTCTGCCCTCGGGGGGTCGACCAACGCACCGATACACCTGAACGCAATCGCCGCGCATCTTGGCATCACGCTGAGCAACGCGGATTGGGAACGCGTCGGCTATAACGTCCCTCTGCTGGTCAACCTGCAACCGGCCGGGTCATACCTAAGCGAGGATTTTCACCGTGCGGGTGGTGTTCCTGCATTGGTGGGGCAAATGTTGTCGGACGGCGCGATACCGCACCCGGAGACGCTGTGCGCAAATGGTCAAAGCCTGCGGCAGATCTATGAGGGCTGCAAGCCAACCAACCCCGATGTGATCCGCCATCGTGACATGGCGCTTGTCGATCGCGCCGGATTTCTGAATCTGTCCGGCAACCTGTTTGACAGCGCGATCCTGAAAACCTCGGTCATTTCCGACGCGTTTCGGGACCGGTATTTGTCTAACCCGGACGATCCCAACGCCTTTGAAGGTCGCGCGATTGTCTTTGACGGTCCCGAGGATTTTCATGCGCGGATCGATAATCCGGATCTGGGTATTACACCAGCTGACATTCTGGTTATGCGCGGGGCGGGTCCCAAAGCCTATCCCGGTGCGGCGGAAGTTGTGAACATGCGTCCGCCGTCGTACCTGATCAAACAAGGGATACACGCCCTTCCATGTATCGGGGACGGCCGCCAATCTGGCACGTCCGGATCAGCGTCAATCCTGAATGCATCCCCCGAGGCGGCGGATGGCGGCGGATTGGCAATATTGCAAAGCGGAGACCGCTTGCGGATCGACCTGAACGCACGCAGCGCAGATATTTTGATTTCGGATCAGGAATACAGCGCACGCGTGACCGCAATTGAAGATGCGGGCGGTTATCCAGTCCCCGTCAGTCAGACGCCCTGGCAGGAAATGTTTCGCAAAGCGGTCGGCCCATTGTCCGAGGGCATGCTGCTGAAGGGTGCTGCTGAGTATCAGAACATTGCCGCGAAGGGAGTCCCCCGAGACAACCATTGATCATCTGGGGCTGTCTGTTTGACAGCCCCGATCTGCCAGGGAACAAGCTCTGCTCGGTCAATCCAGGTGAAACACTTCCTCCATGGAGGCCCACCATTCGCCCTCGGCCCGGGTTGTCAGCGGGTCCTGCATCGGTCCGCAGACTTTCCACCAGTCTTGCGTGACCGGATCGGCAGCAATCGCCGCGCTGTCGGCGTCAAAATCTGTGCCTGAATATTCCCAATAGCTGAACATCAGGTTTTCTGGCTCGCGCAGAAAGATCGAGTAGTTTGTGATGTTCGATGCCTTCAAGCGTGCCAACACGTCTGGCCAGACATCTGCGTGCAGGCGTTTGTATTCTGCCATGTGTTCGGGCCGCAGGCCGATCACCTTACCCATTCTCTGTACCATGTTGTCAGTCCTTGTCGTTTGGGATGATTGCGCCGGGCTTCCCAACCACCTTTCGCGCGGTCATGTGACCGGCGACCATACAGGCCTCAGTCGGCTGGCCTTGCATCAGCGCGGCCAGATATCCACCGTTGAAACTGTCGCCTGCCGCGGTTGTGTCGATCACCTTTTCCGCGCGCGGAAAGGCGCTTGTGACCGCGATCGACGGGTCCAAGGGCGCTGGGCCTTTGTCCGAGCGTTTGAGGGCACCGTGGCGCAGGCCAAGGCTGCGCAGCCGCGTCAGCACTGCGGCCTCATCGGCGTCGCCGAACAAGTCCATTTCATCGTCGACCGAGGGCAGAGCGATATCCGTTAGCGACCAGGCGCGGGTCACGATTTGGCGTGCTGTTTCGATGTCTTCCCAAAGGGCGGGGCGGTAATTGCTGTCAAAACAAAGCCGCAGCTTCCCGGCATCGCGAAGCGCAGCGATCCGGCCCAACAAGGCATCGCGCTGTTGCTGGGCCAGAATGGCCAGTGAAATGCCAGAAAGGCATAGAATACCAGCCCGCTCCAACACGTTCAGCTCAGCCGGGTCGGAAAACATCGCGCGCGCTGCGGACTGATTGCGCCAATAGAAAAAGCTGCGTTCGCCGTGTGCGTCGGTCTTGACCGCATACAACCCGATGTTGCGGTTCGGATCGCGTCGCATCAATCTTGTGTCAATTTGCTCATGCGCGGCCAGATCCAACGCGCTTTGGGACAGTGGGTCCAGCCCAACGCGCGTCAGGTAGGATACCTGGCCTGCATCCTGAAGTGCGCGTTTGCAATACACGGCTGCATTGAACGTGTCGCCGGCGAAACCCACAGCGTAACCAGTGGCATCGCTGCGCAATTCGCCCATTACCTCGCCTGCAAATACGATCTGATTGTTCATCTTACTGAGCCCATTCGATTTTACCTCTGGCGTGCACCCATATTCTTAGCAGATTCATTTCTTTCCTCGGCTTGAGTGTCAAACAGAACATCGCAAAGACTTGACATTTTGTACGTAATAATAAAATACGAAATTAAAGATCGGAGACCGCGATGTCAATCACACCCATCCTGCAATTTGGCACCAGTCGCTTTCTTCAGGCGCATGCGGATTTGTTCATATCCGAGGCCCTGAAAACGGGCCAGGCTTTGGGGCAGATCTGCGTGGTGCAATCGTCGGGCGATCCGGCACGGGTGCGCCGGTTGGCAGCGCTGGCCGCGCCCGAGGGCTATCCGGTACGGGTTCAGGGTATCGCTGGCGGGGCTGAACAACGGTATGAAATCCGCGCTTCGGCCATAGCGCGCACCTTGTCCACCGCAACCGATCAGCAAGAGGTCGAACGCGTGTTTGTCGAAGAGGCTGAAATCGTCCTGTCCAACACCGGTGACGCGGGTTGGGTGCCGCTGCCTGACGACAACCTAAGCCATTTTGCGCAAACCATGTCTTACCCCGCCAAGCTGACCCATTTACTGCGCGCGCGGTTTCGGGCCGGTGGCCGACCAATCCAAATCATGCCGACCGAACTGGTGGCCCGAAATGGCGATACCCTGCGTGAGCGGGTTCTCGAATTGGCGCGCCCGTTGGATATGGAATTCGCTGACTGGATTGTAGGCGAGGTGCGCTTTGTGAACGCGCTGGTTGATCGTATCGTATCGGAACCATTGGACCCCGCAGGGGCCGTGGCCGAACCCTACGCCCTGTGGGCGATCGAGGATTGCGATGGCCTGATCCTGCCCGCGCAGCACGCGGCAATTCAGGTGGTTCCCGATCTTGATCCGATAGAGAAACAAAAGCTGTTCATTTTGAATCTGGGCCATAGCTATCTGGTAGACGGCTGGTTGAAACGCCGCCCGCAGGGGGCTGAACTGGTGCGAGAGGTCATGCAGGACGCCACCGTACGCGCCGATCTTGAAACGCTCTATAAGCAAGAGGTTCTTCCTGGTTTCGAGGCCGCAGGTCTGGGCGATCAGGCGCGGGAATACTTCCGAACCACGATTGACCGGTTCAGCAACCCGTTTCTGGATCACCGGCTGGAAGATATCGCTCAGAACCATGACGAAAAGAAAGCGCGCCGGATCGGTGCCTTTATCGAGTGGGCCCAAGGGCAGGGCTGTACCGCCGACATGCCCCGCCTGACCGCCGCCGCAGGGCGCGGATGACCTGCCAAGAAAGGATCAATGATGAAGATCAATCGAGTTGGGCAAACCAACGTTCATGCGACAGAGCTGTCATTTGGCTGTGCAAGCGTCGGGAACCTGTACCGCGAAATCAGCGATGCCGAGGCGACGCAGGTTCTGCAATGCGCTTGGGGCAACGGAATTCGGTACTTCGATACCGCGCCACATTATGGCAGGGGCCTGTCAGAGAAGCGGTTGGGGAAATTTTTGCAAGGACGGTTGCGCTCGGACTACGTGATATCGACAAAGGTCGGCCGGGTGCTGACCCCCGGCAACCCGATGGCCGAGGCTAACGGGTTTATCAACCCGCTGCCGAATGACGTGCACTACGATTATTCGGGTGACGGGATCGAGGCCTCATTCGAGCAGAGCTGCGAAAGATTGGGGACCTCATATATTGACATCGTCTTTGTCCACGACATCGGCACCTATACCCACAAAGACGGGAACCCGCCGCATTTTGACGACCTGATGGACAGCGGCATCGACCGGTTGCGTGCCTTGAAACAGGCGGGTCGAATTGGGGCATATGGTTTGGGCGTCAACGAGACACAAGTCTGCCTCGACGTGATGCGCGACGCGCCGATCGACGTGATCCTGCTGGCAGGTCGTCTGACCCTGCTGGATCGACAGGGCGAGGACGAGCTTGTCGGGCTGTGCCGCGAACAGCAGACCAGTTTGGTTCTGGGTGGGATTTTCAATTCGGGCATTCTAGCGACGGGCCCGGTTGAGGGGGCGCATTTTGACTATAAACCGGCCTCGGATGAAATCATGGCCAAGGTTACGGCATTGCAGGCCCGGGCAGACGCCGTTGGTGTGCCTCTTGCAACGGCGGCATTGCAGTTTGCGCTGCGTCACCCCGCAGCGGCGTCGGTTCTTCTGGGAACGGCCAAGGCATCGTCACTGACCCGTAATCTGGATGCGCTCAAGACCGCCTGGCCAGAGGACGCCGATCAGATTTTCGATCCGGTCTGACGGCGCGTTAGGCCAGGTCATGTGCGCTGAGCGAGGCCAGCAAGGTCTGCTTAGAGGTGGCCAGATGATCTCTGGCTGCTGCCATCGCCTGTGCTTCGTCACGGGCGAGCAAGGCGTCGATCAGACGTAAATGTTCGGTGATGGCGGCTGCGTTGCGTTCGCGTTCGTCTTTCTTGTCCCATTGATAATGGTAGTGAAAGATAAGCGAGATCACGCGCTGGAATTCGGCGGCAAAGCGGTTCTTAACCACGCCGCCCAACGTGGCGTGGAACTTTTCGTCCAGCATCGAGAAGTCGTGAAAGCGTGTGTCGATCTGTTCGCGCAGATCCAGATGATCGCGCCGGAGCGATTTGAGCTGCCCCCAAATCTCGGCATTTTCAGGCATCGACAACAACTTTGCGATGGCGTTCAGTTCCAGCATCGCACGGAAGTCGGACAGTTCGACCGCATAATCGGTCGTAAAGCCCAGCAGTTCCCAACCGCTGCGCTTGCGCCGCTGTACCAGACCGAAACGGCTGAGCGAGGCCAGAAACTCTTGCAGCACATGCTGCTGAACATTCCAGTTGCGGGCCAGTTCGGTCACATTCAATGGTGTGCCAGGGGCAACGTCGAAACGCAGGATCCAATCCAGAAACTGTTGTTCCATTTCTTCCGGCGACATGGTTTCCTGTCGGGTGGCCAGACGGTCATTTTGCAGCGGTGCGCGTAGCAAAGTTTTTGATCGCCCCTCCCATCGGATAATACCCTCGTTGTCCATTCGCGTCAGAGCAGACCGAACCACGGTTCTGCTGACCTCGAGCGTTGCGGCAAGATTGGTTTCCGAGGGCAACATGTCGCCAGACTCCAACGTGTCGCACACATCCAGCAGGACGTTGTAAGCCTCTCGAAATCGGTCGTCAGTTCGCGCCACGTCAGGGAGCCTCCTACTAAGATGTTATTATTGTTGTCGATTTTTATTTTTGTCGTCAATAATAAAAAACAATTGACAATTTGGCTCGCCACTGGTGAACTGATTTAAATAATTAAAAACCAAATCGCGCCACCGATCGCGATCACTGTTGGAGATCAGAATGGGCCTGTCACTTGCCGAAATGCGAAGCAAGGGAAAGCAGCTGAACATCTCGGCCGAGATGTTCCACAAGCTGTCCGCTTTTCTGACGTTGCTGATCCTGATCATTGTCTTCGCGTTCGGCAATTCGGCGTTCCTGTCCGTAAATAACGGTTTGACCGTATTGCTGCAAACATCGGTGATCGGACTGCTGGGCATCGGCATGACGCTGGTGATCATCACCGGCGGCATTGATCTGAGTGTCGGTTCAGTGCTGGCTTTGTCCGGCACAGTGACCGGAATGCTGGTCAAGTCCGGGATGCCAGTGGTTCCGGCGATGCTGGTTGGTATTCTTGTGGGCGCGGCCTGCGGGCTGGTCAACGGGTTGGTCATCACCAAGATGCGGATCACCCCTTTTGTCGCGACGCTGGGCATGATGCTGATCGCGCGCGGCATCGCGTTGCAACTTACCGGTGCGGCCCCGATCTCGCGTCTGGGCGAAGCCTTTGGTGTTCTGGGTAACGGGGCCTTGTTTCGCATTGTCGAAGAAGGGGCCAACGGGTTTCCGCGCGTGATCTTCCCAGGCATTCCCTATCCAGCAATCCTGTTGGTCGTAGTGGCGCTGGCAGGCGGCTATCTGCTGCGCCGCCGCCGTCTGGGCCGCCACATCTATGCCACCGGGTCGAACGAAGAGGCCGCGCGACTGGCTGGCGTTGAGGTCGACCGCACCAAGATCACCGCCTATGCACTATCCGGCGCGCTGGCTGGTCTGGCGGGCATTGTGTTGATGTCGCGGCTGGTCACGGCACAGCCCAACGAAGGCGTAATGTACGAACTGGACGCCATCGCGGCGGCGGTCATAGGTGGCGCGTCCCTGATGGGTGGTGTCGGCAACATCTCGGGCACGATGCTGGGCGCATTCATCATCGGTGTGCTGCGCAACGGGCTCAACATGGCCGGGGTCTCGGCCTTTATCCAACAAATCATCATCGGCTGCGTCGTCATTCTGGCGGTCTACGTGGACCAACTACGCAACCGACGCTGACAGAACTCGAACTCAGTCTTCATAGGGAGGATACAATGAAACTGACGCTCAAGGCCGCATTGGCGGCAACCACCATCGCCATGATCCCAGCGGCCAGTATCGCCGGAGAGATCGCGGTGATCGTAAAGACCACCAACTCGAACTTCTGGCAAAACGTCAACAAGGGCGCTGCTGCAGGCATGGAAGGCCAAAGCGAACATACATTCTCGTTTAACGGCCCTGCGGCGGAATCTGCCATCGCCGATCAGGTGAACCTTGTTGAAAACGCTATCAATCGCGGCGTCGCGGGTATCGTTCTGGCCCCCTCGGACCCTGACGCGCTGACCCCCGCCGTTAAACGTGCCTACGAGGCGGGCATCCCGGTCGTCATCATCGACTCGGGCCTTTCCGAGGACGCTGAAGGCACCTATCAGGCCTTCTTGTCGACCGACAACTGCGCGGCGGGCAAGATGATTGCAAGCCAGATGATCGACAAGGTTGGCAAGGACGGCAAAGTTGCCGTGATGTCCTATGTCGCGGGTGTGGGCTCCGAGATTGGTCGCGTCGGCTGTTTCGTTGAGGAACTGGGTGCGAATTCGAACCTCGAAGTGGTCGGACCGTTCTATTCGCAATCGCAAATGGCGACCGCGCTGAACCAGACCACCGATATTTTGGCGGCCAATGACGATCTGGTCGGCATTTTCGGTGCCAATGAACCCACCGCCATCGGCATGGGTCGTGCGCTGGAACAAGCGGGCAAGGCTGGGCAATTGGCGGCCTTTGGCTTTGACGGCAATGGCGACTTGCAGGATTTTGTTCGCAGCGGCACGCTGGAGGCCACCGCTGTTCAAGGCTCGTTCCAGATGGGCGAACTGGGCGTCAAGGCGGTCATGGACATCCTCGCGGGTGACAAGGTCGACGGTTATATCGACACTGGTGTCGTGCTTGTAACCAAGGACAATATCGACGCGCCCGAAGCGCAGAACGTTCTGTACTAAACTCCCAAGTCAGTCGGCCCTCTGCTCGGGGCCGGCTGTTTTCTTCTTTTTCGGAGCCTGACATGCCCCAGCCCGCCACCGGTCAAACGCCATTGGTCGAGATGATCAATATTGAAAAACACTTTGGTGGCGTGCGCGCCGTCAATGGTGTTTCTGCCGACCTGTATCCGGGTGAAGTGGTTGGCGTGCTGGGCCATAATGGCGCAGGAAAGTCTTGCCTGATGCGCATTCTCTCGGGTGCGATGGATCCAAATGGCGGGCAGATCCGTGTACGCGGCAAGGACGCCGATATCACTTCTCCCCATGATGCGCGCGATCTGGGTATCGAGACGATCTACCAGACGCTGGCTCTGGCCGATCATCTGGACGCGCCATCGAATCTGTTTCTCGGGCGCGAGCTGAAAACCCGTTTCGGCAATCTCGACGACAAACGGATGCTGGAAGAAGCGCGCAAGGTTCTGCATACGCTGAACCCGAATTTCACCAACTTGACCGACCCGGTATCCAGCCTGTCTGGTGGCCAACGCCAGGTCATTGCCATCGCCCGCGCGATCTATTTCGACGTCAAGATTCTGATCATGGATGAACCGACGGCGGCGCTTGGCCCGTCAGAGACCGCGATGGTTGCGGATCTGATCCGCAAACTCAAGGCGCAGGGGATCGGGATCTTTCTGGTCAGTCATGACATGCATGACGTGTTCGAACTGTGCGACCGGATCATGGTGATGAACAAGGGCCGCAACGTTGGATCGCACCCGATCGAAGAGGTTTCGAAAGACGACGTGCTGAGCCTGATCATCAAGGGCGATCTGCCGGACAACTGGACGCCGCGCAATCTGGAGTTGGCATAATGAAAGATATGCAGACCAGCGGCACCTGTGTTGCGCCTGGCCAGTTCGAACTGCGCAGCTATCCCCGTCCGGAAACCGCGCCCGAAGGCTGGGTTCTGGTCGACATCTGTGCCGTTGGCATCTGCGGGACCGACTACCATATCTATGAGGGCAAGCACCCCTTTCTGAATTACCCGCGCGTGATCGGGCATGAGCTGTCAGCGCGTACCTGCTCGGATCTGCCGCGTCTGCCAGCCGGGTCTCTGGTCGTGATCAACCCCTATGTCTCGTGCGGCGAATGCCGGGCCTGTCACAAGGGCAAACCCAATTGCTGCACAAATATCGAGGTGCTGGGCGTCCACCGGGACGGGGGCCTGTGTTCCCGTATCGCGGTTCCGGTCGCAAACCTGTATCCGGCTCACGGCCTGACCGAGGTTCAGGCTGCAATGGTCGAGTTTCTTGCTATCGGGGCACATGCTGTGAACCGGTCGGACATAGCGCAGGGCGACCGCGTCCTTGTGACCGGAGCCGGGCCGATCGGACTGGGTGCCGCGCTGTTCGCGCGATTGGCCGCGGCCGAGGTGCATCTGCTGGACCTCAGTGCCGCGCGTTTGAACCAGGCGCGCGACAAATTCGGGTTTCATGACCTGCACCAGCCTGGCGACGATATTCTGAGCGGTGCTCTGACCGATGGGTTTGACATCATCTTTGACGCAACGGGCAACGCACGTGCGATCGAAGACGGGTTCGAATTGCTGGCTCATGGCAGCAGCTATGTTCTGATCAGTGTGGTCAAGGATGACATCACCTTTGAGGATGCCGAATTTCACAAGCGTGAAAGCCGGATCATCGGCAGTCGGAACGCCCTGAAATCAGATTTCGATCAGGTGATGCGCGCGATGCGCGACGGTCTGATCGACACGGATGCGTTGTGTTCGGAAGCAGTGGCTTTGAAAGACCTTCCGAACCGCTTCAAAGCCCTGGCCGAAGACCGAGAAGGTCTGATCAAGGCGGTTGCCCTCCCGTAATCCTTACGATTGCACAACGTATGAAAACGCCCGGTCCTTTCGGATCGGGCGTTCTTTTTTGTCTGGCGCTTGCGGACAGGGTTCAGTGCAGAACCTGCCCGCTTTCCTTGCAGAACAAATGGGCTTTGGATGCGTCCGGCACCAGCCAGATCGTATCACCGGGTTCATAAGACACCCGATCGCGCAGGGCTGCGACCAACTCGGTGCCGTTGACGGAACAGATCACATGGGTTTCCGACCCTGTCGGTTCGACCACCATGACCTCGGCGGCGATGCCCTCGCCTTCGCGACCCAGATGCAGGTGTTCGGGGCGAATGCCGTATTCAACAGCCCGTTCGGAAGCCAGGTTGTGGGATACGGTAACGGCTTGACCGTTTTCTAGAACAAGCGAGGCGTCGTCTTGCGCAACAGCGGGCAGCAGATTCATCGACGGCGAGCCAATGAATGTCGCCACAAACCGATTGGTCGGGTTGTCATAAAGATCAAGCGGGGACCCGACCTGAGAAACATTTCCACCCTCCAGCACAACGATCTTGTCTGCCATGGTCATCGCCTCGATCTGGTCGTGCGTGACATAGACGATGGTCGATTTCAGCTTTTGATGCAGCGCTTTGATTTCGGTTCGCATCTTGACGCGCAGCTTGGCATCGAGGTTGGACAGCGGCTCGTCAAACAAGAACACCGAAGGGTCGCGAACGATGGCACGGCCCATGGCTACGCGCTGCCGCTGACCGCCGGACAATTGTCGCGGATACCGGTCAAGCAAGTGTGTCAGGTCCAGAATATCGGCAGCTTCGCGGACCTTTTCGTCTATCTCATCCTTGCTGATCTTGGACAGCCGCAGGGCAAATCCCATATTCTCGGCCACGGTCATATGCGGATACAGGGCATAGTTCTGGAACACCATCGCGATGCCCCGTTCCTTGGGGCGCAGATCATTGACCACCTCGCCATCAATGGCAATTTCGCCATCCGAGATGTTCTCGAGCCCTGCGATCATGCGCAGCAGAGTGGATTTACCGCACCCTGACGGACCGACCAGAACGACAAACTCGCCGTCCTGAATATCAACGTCGATCCCGTGCAATACTTGCACATTGCCGTATTTCTTGACGGCGGATGAGATTGCAATGTCTGACATACCTATTGTCCTTGTAGGGCGCGGTTCATGGCGGTGTGGATGTGGCGCGCCAAAGTGGCGGCTGCACCTTCGGCATCCCCAGCCTTGCACAGTTCCAGAATTTCGAGATGTTCGGCCAGCGCCGTAAGGGCGCGGTCGGGTGAAAACCGGTTGCTGACCTTGATCAGTCGCAGCCGAGTGGCGTTGATCTGATAGGTCTCGTCCAGAAGATCGTTGTTCAGGCTGGCGATGATGCGGTCATGCATGTCCCAGTCCACTTCGACTGCCCGCTCCAGCGTGTCCGGATTCGGTGTTGCGCGCGATTCCTCAAGCACCGTCTGAGTTGCGCTCAGCAACATGTCGATCTCGACCGAAAAGCCGCCTCTGGCAAAGTTACGAACGCCCTGCAGCTCCAATGCTTCGCGCAGCCCATATGCCTCGCGGATGAACTTTGTGGTGACATCTGCAACCTGAATGCCGCGCTGGGGGTGAACCTTCAGCAACGCTTCGTGTTCCAGTTTCTGGATCGCCTCGCGGGCGGTCCCGATGGGTACACCCGCCAGTTGAGCCAGTTCTTTCTGGGTGACGAACTGGCCGGGCTGCAATTCACCGGTCAAAAGCCGGTCGCGAAATTGTTGATATGCGGAAGCTCGGGTCATGTGGTCCTGACTGTTACGCTCATCACTTTGCGGCCGGAATCGGCCGCGAATGTCACCCCGTTAGGGGCGGGGTTTTTTCAATCCTACGCATTTGAAAGACTACATGTCAATTAGTAATTATGCACTAGACAATCACTGATTAATCAGTTAGCAATTAGCTTGTAATAAATAAAAACACTTGTCGCAACATCGGATCGCACCACATGCCAAAGGCGCAAAAAGTAAAACAAATAGAGGTGTTTGCCCTCTCGCGCGCCGTGAATGGCGGGCCTGTGTCTACCCTGGCTCTGATGCCGGTTCGCAATGGTCTGCTGATTCGCATCGAGACCGAAGACGGCGCCTTTGGTTGGGGTGAGGCCTGGTGCAATTATCCCCCCAAGGGCAACCTGTCCAAGCTGGCGTTGTTTCAGGATCCGATCGGTCCGATGATGATCGGACGCGACGTTTCGGACTGGCGTGCCGTTCGCCCCGGCCTCGAGCAAGAGCTGGCTCGGATGATGATCCATACCGGTGAATTTGGTCCATTTGCCCATTGCCTCGCTGCGATCGACATGGCCGCGGCGGATATGGCCGCGCGTCGGCAAGGGGTCAGCCTCTCACAGTTGCTGGCCGATGATCCATTGCCCAAGGCTCAGGTCTACGCGTCTTCGCCGTCGGTGGACCGGCCCGAAGAACTGGCCGCAAAGTTGGGCGAGATGGGACACACCGGTGTGAAAATCAAGATCGGATTTGACCCGAAACGTGACCGCGATGTTTTGCAGCGCTTCCGCAGTCAGGATGCAAAGAACATGTTCGTCGGCGTCGATGCCAATCAGAACTGGTCTGCCGATCAGGCCATTCAGGCGATAAATGATCTGGTCGAGTTCGATCTGGGGTTCGTGGAAGAGCCGATTATGGCCGACGCTCCGCGCGCTGATTGGCTGCGCGTGGCCAAATCTGTGGATATGCCTTTGGCCGCCGGTGAAAACATCACTTCGTGGGCCGAGTTTTCCGATCATGTGACGTCGGGTTCGCTGGGTATCGTACAGCCCGACGTTGCCAAATGGGGCGGTATCTCGGGCAGTTTCGATGCGGGCCGGCATGCGCTGGAAAACGGCGCGGGCGTCACGCTGCACTTTATGGGCACCGCGCTTGGCCTGGCGGCCTCGTTTCATGTTCTGGCCGCGCTCAAGGGCGATGGCCGGGTTGAACTGGATGCCAATCCAAACCCCCTGCGCTCGGATCTGGGCGAGATCGACCTGACACCGGTCGATGGATATGTCGCGCTGCCCAAAGGTCCGGGGCTGGGCTTCATCCCCGATCCGCAGGCGTTGAAAGATCTGAGCGTGGCTCATGCCACAGTAACAAACTGAATTTTGTCTAGGGAGGACAAGATGAAAAACACAACCAAAGGCTTGATGATCACGGCCGCATTGTGGGCCAGCACGGCCCTTACGGCGGCGGCGGATACGCAACTCACCTTCCGCTTCAACGATAGCGAACGTGAAGAGATGCGCGCGGCATTGGACGAGTTTGAAGCTGCCAACCCCGGTATCACAGTCGATCTGCAAACCATCGCCTGGAAAGACAGCCGCGATCAGTTCCTGCGCGAAAGCGCGGTGGGGCAGGGGCCGGATGTCGTCCATATCGCGTTCGTCTGGACGCAGGAAATGGCCGAGGCAGGATCTGTCCTGGCGGTCGAGGATCTGGTGCAATATGGCGAATTCCCCAACGGGTTCGAGGATCACATCGCAACCGACCTGACAAAGTACGAAGGCAAGTCCTGGGGCGTGCCGTGGTCAGCGGATACCTGGGCCATGGTTTACCGAACAGATGTTCTGGCCGAGGCGGGTATCACCGAATTGCCTTCTACCTGGGCTGAACTGGCCGAGGACAGCAAGATCATCAAGGAAAAGACCGGCAAGACCGGATTTGCCTATCCCGGCGCGAACCAGATCTGGTTCCCGGTGAACTACTATTTGTGGTCGAACGGGGCCGAGTTCATCACGGAAGACGGTAATGGCGGTTACAAGGTTGGCGTGACCCAGGACCAACTGGTCGATGCCATGAACTACTTCAAATCCTATCTGGATGACGGTCTGGTTCCGCAATCTATCCTGTCGATCGACATGCCCCATGACCCGGCTTTGATGCAGGCACTGATCGACGGGCAGCAGGGTATGGCCGTGATGCCGACCAACACCTTCCGGCAGCTGCTTGCAGCCTGGGAAGAGGCCAATCCGGGTGCCGAGGTGCCGCTGCAATCCGGTGTGATGATGGGCGGCAGCGACGGGCCCAAAACACATCTGGGCGGGCGTACGCTGGTTGTGAATTCGAACACAAAGCATCCGGAAGAGGCGTGGAAGCTGATGCAGTTCCTGACCTCGGCACCGTTGTTCGAGAAATACTACACCAATCAGTTCCCGGCGCAGAAAACCATGCTGGCCGAGATCGACTATCGCCCCGAGGAAAGCGGCTTTTCTACTCAGCTGGCGGAAAATACCCGGACCTGGGGTGCCTATGCCGACAGCGGAGTAGGTGTCGGTCCGCTGTGGAATGCCACGTCGCGCGCCTTTGGCGCGGCCCTTTCGGGTCAGACTTCACCCGAACAGGCCGCTGACGAGTTGATTGCCGAAATCAACCGTATGCTGGAAGAATAACCCCTCTTCTCCCCGCTGGGGGCGGCCCTTGTGCCGCCCCTGACCCTTTGACTGACTGGTTGCGGAGCTGCCATGAAATTCTCGCCCGTTGCACGGGAACGATTCACAATCTTCCTCATGCTGTTCCCGACATTCCTGATCCTGTTCGGGTTCTACCTGTACCCGACACTCTATAACCTGGAGCTCAGCTTTACGGACATCACCCTTCTGAAGCTGCGCAAGGGCGGAGACCCGGTTGGGCTGGCCAACTATACAGAGTTCCTGACCTCGTCCTCGTTCTTTGACATCGCCATCAACACCGTTGTGTGGCTGACTGCGATATCTGTCTTTTGCCGGATTCTTTTGGGACTGGGCTTTGCCCTGCTGCTGAATTCGAATTTTCTGCAGCGGATGAAAATGACCACGCTGGCTCGGCTGATCCTGTTGGTGCCCTGGGCGACACCGCCGGTGGTTGCAGTGATCGCCTGGCGCTGGCTGTTCGACCCGACGCATGGGCCGATCAACAGCTGGCTGTTGAAGACCGGCCTGATCTCGGACCCGATCGCTTTCACCGCTGATCTGGCAACGGTCTGGCCGTCGATTATCACCATCATTGTCTGGAACACGACCCCGTTGATCGGCGTTTCGCTGCTGGCAGCGCTGCAGACCGTGCCGTCGGACCTGATCGAGGCTTCGGAAATCGATGGGGCCAACCGCTGGCAGAGCTTTCGTTTCATCACGCTGCCCTATCTGATGCCGACGATCTCAGTTCTGACGTTGATGAGCGTGATCTGGACCTTCAACAACTTCGTCTATGTCTGGCTGACCACAGGGGCCGGACCGGGCACTTACACCAACGTGCTGGCGACCGAAGTGTATCTGAAAGCCTTTGTCGACCTTCGGTTGGGATATTCCGCAGCCATTGGCGTGACCATGGCCATCGTCATGGCCGCATTTGGGGCACTTTACTTCCGCTTCTTCGGATTGTCGGACATGCAGGACAAGGTGGGATAAGCCATGAATACGCAAAAACCCAAAGGTTTCGCCGGTCTGATCGAAAACGGAGCGTTGTTGTTCGGCTTCGCCCTGTTCGCAATCTTCCTTCTTGCCCCGGCCTTTTACGTCTTCAAGGGCTCGTTTGAAAACCTGTCGGTCTCGCTGGTCGCGACCGAAAGTGGCTGGACGCTGTCAAACTACATCAACATCTTCTCGTCGGGTTACTACGTCTATGTGATCAACAGTCTGATCGTCTGCATCACAGCGACGTTTCTGGCCTGCGTGATCTCTCTGTTCGCGGCCTACGGATTGTCGCGGTTCCGCTTTCGAGGACGCGGTCTGGTTTTCGGATCGATCATGGGCGGGCAGTTCTTTCCCTGGATCATACTGGTGAACCCGATCTTCATCCTGTTCGCGCGCGGTGGGCTAATCAACAGTCAGATTGGGTTGATCCTGTGCTACACGGCCTTCATCACGCCGTTCACCATCTATCTGCTGGTCGGCTACCTGACCACGATCCCCAAAAGTCTGGATGAGGCAGCAATCGTCGACGGGGCCTCGCGCCTGACGGTTGTAACCAAGATCATTCTGCCGATCATGTGGCCAGGCATGGTGGCGGCAGCGACATTCGGGTTCCTGCAAAGCTGGTCGGAATATCTGCTGGCGCTTGCGTTGATTACAGATGACAGCATGAAAACCATTCCACTTGGGCTCTATCAGTATTTCGGCGACGTCAATGTCGACTGGGGCGCTGTCATGGCCGGTTCGGTCGTGGCCACGGTGCCTACTTTGCTGCTGTTCCTGCCATTGCAGAAACGGCTTGTTTCCGGCCTGACTGCAGGAGCGACGAAATGATACGGGTTGACGCGCATCAGCATTATTGGGCACTGGCCCGCAAGGATTATGGCTGGCTGGGTCCGCACCGGCCCGTCATCAATCGGGATTTCATGCCCGCAGACCTTGAACCCGACATGCGGGCCGCGGGTGTGGATCAGTCGATTGTGGTGCAGTCGACCCCGACCTTGGCAGAAACCGAGTTCCTGCTGTTTCTAGCAGAAACCACCCCGTCCATACTGGGTGTCGTGGGTTGGGTCGATCTCGAACAGGACCGGGCGGAAAGCGACCTGCGTCGCTTGTCGACCGATCATGCCTTTTTGGGGGTGCGGGCGATGGCGCAACCCAATCCCGACCCCGATTGGCTGGCTCGCATTGCGGACCGCACGGCGCTATCATTCATGGCCGAGCGCGGACTGACGCTGGACGTACTGGTGCAGCCGAAACATTTACCTGCACTTGAGACTTTGTGCCTGCACAACCCTGACCTGACCATTGTCATCAACCACGCGGCCAAGCCCGAGATCGGCTCGGTGCCCATGGATGAATGGCATTGTCGCATGGTGCGGCTGGCGGCCTTACCTAATTTGCGCTGCAAACTGTCCGGCTTGACCGCGTTCACCAGCCGCGAAGATCAGATGCAGCCCTATGTGGACGTGTTGTTGAGCCTGTTCGGGCCGGATCGCCTGATCTGGGGCAGCGACTGGCCGGTGCTGAACGAGACCTCGGACTATCGGGGTTGGATCGCCTTGTCGGATCGCCTGCTTACGGGCATCAGTCCCGCAGCGCGTCAGAAAATCTATGGCGACAATGCGCAGATAACCTATGGCACCAAGTTCAGCCTAGCAGCTTGACCGCCGCCGCAGCGGCGCCAAAGCCATTGTCTATGTTCACCGTCAGAACACCGGGCGCGCAGCTGCTCAGGGCTGAGCTAAGCGCAGCCTGACCACCGGCGCCGACACCATAGCCGACCGAGCTTGGAACAGCGATGACTGCCCCCGGGATCAGCCCGGCGAGAACCGAGAACAATGCGCCCTCCATGCCAGCAACGGCAATGACGACCCGATGGTCTCTGAGCTCGGGCAGGTGCTGTTCCAGTCTCCACAGCCCGGCCACACCGACATCGGTGATCTGACGCACACGCAGCCCCATAAACTGCGCAGACAAGGCGGCCTCGCGGGCACTGGGAAGGTCAGAGGTTCCCGCCGCGACCACGGCAATTTCCGGCGCGTCACAAGGCGGCTCGGGTGCGCGGTAACTGGCCAGTCGGGCATCTTCGAACAGCGCGAAATTCGGGTCGCTGACGGTCGAAAACCGGGCGATCTGTTCGGCTGTCAAACGCGTCATCAACAAAGGCTGCGCGCGCGCAATGTGCTGATCCAGAATGTCCTCGACCTGGGCAATAGTTTTGCCCTCGGCAAAGACCACCTCGGGCACGCCGGTGCGCGCCTTGCGGGACCAGTCGAATATCGTGTGTTCATCCATTACGCGTTTTGCCCCATTGCTGTTATAGGCGGAACAAACGCGCTGCCCCTACGATAGGGGCGATGGCCTGCAAAAGGCTTGCCAGCCTGATCGCAGGCCAGCTGTACCTGTGCCAGCGCGTCCCTTGACAGCGTGTCAGCCTCGATCACGACCCCGTCCGATGTGATCCTGCAGCGCAGATCCCCTTGCGTTTGTATCCGCAACTGCTGTTCGATCTGATCAATAAATCGCAAATCTTCGGGCTCGATATGCAAGCCGGTCATGATCCGACTGGCCAGGCAGGGTTGCGCAGGAAGTTCGGCAATGTCCCGCAACCCAAATATTGCCGCCAGACGCCGCAATGCGGCTTTGTCGATCCCCGCCTCGACAAAAGGGTGCCGCACGCCGTGTTCTTTGGCGGCAATCAGGCCAGGGCGGTGCTCGCCCAGATCATCAAGATTGGTGCCCGAGGCAAGCGGTCCGTCACGGGTCGCTGCCATCGTCGCATAGAGGTTGTTCTTGCAGAAATAGCATCGGTCATATGGGTTTGCGCGATAGTCCGGGTCGGAAAACTCGTGGCTGGTTATCACGGACAGCGCCCATCCATATCGTTGGGCGTAGTCTCGTACCCGCCGCGTAGCAGCGGGCGGCACCGCTGGAGACACCGCATGGATCGCGTGAAAGTCAGGAACAATCCGCTCTGCGATAAAGGCGAGTGTCAGGCTGTCGACGCCGCCACTGACCGCGACCGTCAGTCTGGGAAAGGTGGCCAATACGCGGCTTAGACAATCAAGCGGCTCAGCCATCTTCGGCCTCGGGGTCGTGTTCCGCACTGCGCGCCAGATCTCTGCGCGCGCGTAATGTTTCGGTTTCGGAAAGCGCGTCGCTTTCGGCTTTGGATGTATTTCCGCCAGGTCGAATAACGGTCTTGATCGCGGTGCCATTGCGCTGCGTTTCCTGACGCGGCAGCAAAAGTCGCCGGGCCTGTTCGACGCGCAGGCCTATTGTGCTGGTTTCGGCGAAACAGGCCTCGGCGATCTGGTCCGAGCACGCGGGGCGGGCCATGACCGTCACCGCAAATTGGGTTCGACCCTTTTTACCAAACCCCATTACATGGCTGGCATCCAGAACGCCCTCTTTCGCGCGCAGATGTTCCAGAGCGACAGACAATTCTTCTGGCGTCATATCGTCAATCTCGAACCGGATCAGCGAGACCGTATCGGACATTTCCGAAGGGGACTCCAATGCGAGAACGCGCAGGATGTTGGGGATGCCGTCGATCTGCATTTGCCCCGCACCCATCCCGGTGGCCGACAGGCACCCGCGTGGGGTGGTTTGTTTCGGGTGGGGTAACAGATGGGCAAGGATGGCCGCACCGGTTGGCGTCACCCGTTCACCGGGCCCTCCGTCATCCACCAGATCGAAACCCTTCAACAGTTCTGCCGTTGCCGGGGCGGGCACTGGCACCAGCCCATGTTGCGTGCGCACCCGACCGCGCCCTAACGGAATCGGTCCGACCGAAAACGACTGCGCCCTGCTGCTGTCCAAAACCGAGGCCGCGCCGATGATATCGGCCAGCGAATCCCAGTCGGCGATTTCGTGAAAATGCACCCGTTCGACGGGCAACCCGTGGCAGGTCGCCTCGGCCTCGGCAAGATGGGTGAAGATCGCGATCGCCCTGTCCCGCACCGAGTTGCGCAAGGCGCTGGTTTCGATTTTTTCGCGAATGTCTTTCCAGTGCGATGTGGGCGGCGCGTCGCTGGCAGTGACGACGTTTGCCCGTTTGCAGGCGAAACCCATTTCGCGCACATCTTCGACTTCCAGTCGGACGTGTTCGTCGATACCAGCGTCCCGCCAGTCTTGTATCAGCTGCGCTTGCGTTTCAGGAAAGGCCGAGATCATCGTGGCCAGAAACATGTCACCCGAGATCCCGCCGACCGGATCGATGTGCAGATGCAGGCTCATTGCGCGGCCACTGCAGTTGATTTGGGCACCACATAGGGGCCTTCGGGGATGATGGCGACGTCCGCATCGTCATGCCGAGCGATGCTATCGGTGATTGCGTCCGTCAGGTTTGTGATACGCTCGACACCGGTAACAGCAAAATCTCCGTCCGAAAGATCAGGGGCGTAAAGCTGAATGTGCCCGACGCGCATCGGTTTCAACTGCATCTCGGTCTGCCATTCATCCACATCGGCAAAGCTTTTGGCTTCGAGCCCGGCCAGAAATGCTTTGGGGCCCTGGGCGACGAGCCGTTCCTGCGCGGCGCGGAAATGGTCTGACCCGATGCCTTCGGCGCACGAGGATGCGATGATCAGGGTGCCCCCCGGTGCCAGAATGTCCAGTGGAGTAACCATGCCTTTAACCGTCTGATAATAGGTCTGGTCCAGCGGATATCCCGCGGCCGAGGTCACCACCGTCTTGAACTTGCGCCCTACGGGAATTTCGGTGTAGCCGCGGACAAAATCGACAGCCGCCAGATGGCTTTGCACGATCTCGCCGAAACTACAGAATACAAGGTTGCGCTTGTCATCGATGACCGTGTTCAGGGCGTAGACATCCCCCAGCCGTTTGACGATCGCCAATTGCTCTTCATGTAGGGGATTGCCTGCCAGATTACACTCGCGCGCCAACGGGTGTTCCATGAACCGGGCCGAGTGAAATGTGCGGATGGTTTCATGATGGGCGACGCCCGGGGCGACGACTTTGCGACCGCCCGAGAAACCGGCCATAAAATGCGGCTCGACCAGACCAGTGGCGATTTTCAGATCGGCTTCGACAAACCGGCGATCGATCTTGATCGGGACGCCGCGCCCGGGCGTAACCCCCAGATCAACGTGGTCCGCATCCTCGAGCGCATAATGATTTTCGACGCGGACGTTATTTACCACCCAGGGGTCGCCCACCAGTTCGGCCAGTTCTTCGCCCAGATTGGGACGGTGCAATCCGGTGGCAATCAGCACCGTGATCTGGTCCAGCGGGATGCCTTCGCGTACCAGCGTCTCGATCATAGGGCGCAGAAACAGGTGATTTGGCACGGGGCGCGTGATGTCACAGATCAGGATACAGGCCGATTTCCTGCCGCGCGCTAGCTGTGGCAGCGGTGCAGCGCCATGCGGGTTCCGCAGCGCCTGAGATATTTGGTCGTTCGGCGGCGCGCTGGGCGGAAATGGCGGTTTCTCGATCACATATCCGCGAGCGTTCGACGGGAGCGTCAGGGTCAGACCGTCGCGGCCATATAGCAGCTCAAGTTTCATCGGCAGTCTCTACCAGAATGATGCGCAGGTCGTTGACATTGGTGTGGGTCGGACCCGTCATCACCAGCGCGTCGTGTTGTTCGAAAAAGCTGTAGGCGTCATGACGGGACAGATAGTCGAGTACGATGTCGCGGTGTGCGACCTCACGATTTTTCTGCAACCAGATCGCGCCTGCATTATGCTCAGACCCGTCTCGCCCATCGGTGTCACAGGCCAGCGCGGCGATACCTATCTCGTTCCACGTGGCGAGCGCGAAGCCCAGCAGAAACTCGGTACAACGCCCCCCTTTGCCCGGCTTCCCGGTCACCGTCACGGTGGCTTCACCGCCCGAGATCAGCGCCACTTTGCCTGATGCCGGTTGGCCGTGGCGCCGAACCTGTTTGGCGATGCCCGCCAGTACCTTTCCCATTTCCCGCGCTTCTCCTTCGAGCGCATCACCGAGAATGACGGGGGTGTAGCCCGCCTCAAGCGCCTCCCTGGCCGCCGCCTCAAGCGCGGCCTGAGGTGTTGCAATCACACGCGTCATAACGCGGTCAAAACAGGAATCGCCGGGATTTGGAGTATCGGCAGTGGGATGATCCAGCGCGGTCAGAACAGGCTCGGGCAGGTCCATATCGAACCGGTCGATGATGGCGCGGGCCTGCGCGGCAGTTGACGGGTCCGGCGACATTGGTCCGGAAGCAATATCTGCAGGATCATCCCCCGGCACATCCGAGATCACCAATGTCAGCACCTGAGTGGGGTATGCCGCACGCGCAAGCCTACCGCCTTTGATTGCCGACAAGTGCTTGCGCACGATGTTCATTTCATCAATCGCAGCCCCGCTGGCCAGCAGCGCACGGTTGAGTGTCTGCTTATTGGCAAGCGTCAAGTTAGGGGCTGGGACTGACAGCAGTGCGGATCCACCGCCAGAAATCAGGCAGAGGATGAAATCGCCTTCATCGGCTGAAGAAATCATTGCGAGAATTTCGGCTGCCGCCTGTGCCCCCGCTTCATCCGGCACGGGGTGACGGCCTTCGACAATTCGAACGCCCTGACAGGGCAAAGCGGCGCCATGGGGAACGATCACGAGCCCGTCGCAAGGCCCCCATTCAGCCTCGACTGCCTGGGCCATTCGCGCCGATGCTTTGCCCGCACCAACAACGATGATCCGACCATCCGGCCGTGGCGGCAAATGCTGTTTGACGGCCCGCATCGGATCCGCCGCATCAAGAGCAGCATTGAACATGTCGATAAGAAGGGTCTTGTGATCCACTGTTCGCCCTTGCGGTTTGGTCAATCCGGGCGCTGTTGCGCGCCCGGATTGTTTTGGCGATTAGCCCTGAACAACGGTTTGTGCCTGCGCGCCCAAACCATCGATGCCAAGCTGCATCCTATCACCTGCGTTGAGGTAAACCGGTTGCGGCTTCATGCCCATCCCAACACCCGGAGGGGTTCCGGTCGAGATCACGTCACCCGGCTGAAGCGACATGAATTTGGACAGGTAGGCCACGATATGCGCCACGCCATAGACCATGGTGTCGGTATTGCCGTCCTGCATGCGTTGGCCGTTGACGTCCAGATACATGCCCAGTGACTGCGGGTCGGGCACCTCGTCCCGTGTAACCAACCACGGCCCGATCGGGCCGAACGTGTCGGCAGATTTACCCTTCGTCCACTGGCCTTCGTGCCGGATCTGGAAATCTCGCTCCGAAATGTCGTTGATCACGCAATACCCAGCCACGTAATCCAGCGCGTCAGCTTCGTCGATATATTTGGCTTCTTTGCCGATGACGACGCCCAGTTCGACCTCCCAATCAGTGGCAGTTGATCCGCGTGGGATCTCGATATCGTCATTCGGCCCGCAAATTGCGCTGGTGGCCTTGGCGAAGATCACCGGCTCGGAGGGTACCGCCAAGCCGCTTTCGGCTGCGTGGTCGGAATAATTCAACCCGATACAGATGAATTTGCCAACGCCGCTAACGCAAGCGCCATAGCGGTCAACCGCAACCTCGGGCAGAGAGGACAAATCCAGCGCGGCGATCTTGGCAAGTCCCGCGTCGCCCAGCGTTTCACCGCCGATGTCACTTACATGCGCCGAGAGGTCGCGCACCTTGCCTTCGCCATCGACGATGCCCGGTTTTTCCTGACCTTTCGGGCCGTAGCGCAATAATTTCATGGTGTTCTCCTGTTCAGTTGGCCCAACCGCCATCAATGATATGAGTTTGCCCGGTCGTGAAGCCGCTGGCATTAGAGGCCAGATAAAGCGCGAGCGCCGCAATTTCGTCAGCATCGCCGACACGTCCCATCGGTTGCCGGGCGATGAAATCCTTCATCGCCTGATCATAATCTCCGGTGGCGCGCAGTCGGTCATGCAGGCTTGGGCTGTCCACAGTACCGGGGCAGATTGCGTTGCAGCGGATGCCTTGCGTCACGAAATCGGCAGCGATGGATTTGGTCAATCCGATAACGGCCGCCTTCGAGGCGCAATAGGCAAACCGGTTCGGCACTCCTTTGATCGAGGAGGCGACAGACGACATGTTGATGATAGAGCCGCCGCCATTTGCCAGCATCGACGGAAGCACCGCCTTGCAAAGCCGGAATTGTGCCTTTGCATTCAGCGAAAACGCGAAATCCCAATCTTCTTCGGGGCAGTCAAGAATGCTGCCCACATGTACGAACCCGGCACAGTTGAAAAGCACGTTCAGCGGGCCGGTTTCGCTCAGAACCGCAGCGATGTTGGCGGGATCCGTCACGTCGAGTTTGATCGCGGTGATACCGTCAATCTGGTCCAATTCTTTTAGCGCGGCGTCATTTACGTCACTGGCAAATACATTTGCACCTGCGCGCGCAAACGCTTCAGCGCTGGCGCGGCCAATGCCTTGACCCGAAGCCGTAATCAGCGCGGTTTTGCCAGCGAGCGATAGCTCGTAACTCATTGGTTTTCCTTTCGTGGTTCAGCACTTGCTGCGCGAGGCGTTGCGGTCCTGTTTGTGTGCGCCGTGATGGGCGCGACGGGTGCAAGCAGCACCGGGGGTTGTCGAATCTCGTAACTAGTATATCATGTATACCAGTTAATCAAGTTGAGAGATTGGCGCCGGGTCAATAGGTTCCGGGATTCAGGAAGAAAGGTCTGAGCAGGCAGTCATGACACCTTCGGATGAGAACACCAGACGCAAGCGTGCTGCCAACTCCGGGCCAAAAGGTCAGGGGCATTTCGATCTGAGCGGCCGGCATACCTTGGCGGATCAGATCTACGACCAACTGCATCACGACATAACACAATTGGTTCTGACACCCGGCACTCCGATACTCGAGCGAGAGATAGCAGAGCGGTTTGCTGCCTCGCGCACGCCTGTTCGCGAGGCGGTGCTGCGGTTGGTTAAGGAAATGCTGGTTGAGGTCGTACCGAAATCCGGAACGTTTGTGGCGCGAATACCGCTCTCAGCCCTGCCCGAAGCATTGGTCGCGCGCCGCGCGATCGAGAGGGACTTGGCGACCCGGGCGGCCAAACTTGCAAGTCCGGCAAAAGTCCTGCGTCTGAGGGCGATCGTTGAAGAAAGCCGTGAAGCGGCGGCTACGGGTTCTCGCGCCGAGTTCGACAACACCGATACAGCCTTTCATGCTGAAATTGCAGCGGTCAGCGGAAACCCGGGCCTTTGGAAGCTTGTTCGGCAAATCAAAACGCCGACGGATCGGTTCCGTCACCTCATCCTGCCGGTCGCTGACCGCATGCAGCAAATCGTAATGGAGCACGGACAGATCGTTGATGCGATCGAAATGGGGGACGATCCGTTGGCGGCGCAAAAAATGGACCACCACCTGGCTCAATTGAGGCGGGATTCAGTACGAACCATCGAACGCCACCCGGATTACTTCATCTACGACATCGATGTCGAGAAGTTGACCGATTGGGAATAGAGTGTGATCCGGAGCCCTATTTGGATTAACGGCACTCGCCAAGATCGCGCTGCCGCGTCTTTGAAGTTGTATTGTTGCAATCTACATACAAAGTACATATAAAACGAGCAAGGAGTGACGCAATGAATGGCAATGCACCGAATCTTGCTTGGGTTCCCGTCGTCGACGACAGCGAAGGCCCCGTTTATCTGGCGATCGCCGGTGCCATTGGCCGCGACATACGGTCGGGCGTTCTTCGTCCGGGGCAGCGGCTTCCACCTCAAAGGGCCTTGGCCGGCGCGTTGGGCGTTGATTTCACAACTGTCAGCCGGGCTTATTCAGCCGCCAGCAAGGATGGGCTGGTTGAGGGTCGTGTCGGTCGGGGCACCTATGTCAAAGACTCTGGCCCCGCCATCCCGTTGGGTGCAAATGGTCCAAAGAATCCTGCGGTGGACATGAGCATGAATGTTCCGCCCAGGTTCGAGGATGCCGAACTGATCCGCCAGATGTGGCAGGGCTTTGAAGCGCTCCGGTCCGAATATGGGGTCGAGTTCCTCATGCGCTATCAGATGCCTGGCGGAAGTCACGAAGATCAGTTGGCTGCGCAGTCCTGGCTTCAGAACAACCTGAATATTCGGGAGTTAGATGACGTTGTCATTTGCAACGGGGTTCAGGGTGCTGCTTGGACGATACTGTCGCTTGTGATGGGGCCGGGCGACACGATCTGTTGTGAAGAACTGACCTATCCCGGCTTTCTGGCGCTGGCGCGGCACCTTGATCTGAACGTCGTTCCGGTTCCGATGGATGGCGACGGATTGGACCCGGATGCGTTGGATGAGATCTGCAATACCGCAAAGCCAAAGGCCGTTTATACCACGCCAACGCTGCACAACCCGACGACAATCACGATGTCGGGCGCACGTCGCGCTGCAATCGCAAAGATCGCGCGGAAACATGACCTGCAAATTATCGAAGATGACGCGTACGGTGTTCTTGCAAGCGAGTCTCCCGAACCGATCTGCAACTTTGCGCCCGAACGTACCTGGTATGTCTCGTCCTTGTCGAAATGTCTGGCACCGTCGCTTAGGGTGTGCTTCATGGCCCCGCCCCCCGGAGTGTCCAATGACAGCGTCCGGCGGGCCATGCGTGCGAATGGCAGCGTGGTTTCCCCCATATCTGCACGATTGGCGACAGGTTGGATTGCGTCCGGATTGGCTGACGAGATCACATCGTCGATCCGTCAAGAGACCAAAGCGCGTCAGGCCGTGCTGCATCAATGGCTTCCGGATGTCAAAGTGCCGCAAGACGCATATCATTTGTGGCTTGCGCTGCCCGATGGTTGTTCAGCCACAGAATTTGTCCTGAACCTTCGCGGTTCCGGCTTGGGGCTTGTCCCCGGAGCCGCCTTTGCGCTTAGTGGCGCGCCTAACGCGGTTCGCGTTGCGCTGGGGTCAACTGATACAGCTCAGAACTTGAGCGCAGCCCTGCGCAATCTGGCCGACGCGCTGAAAAACTCCGATCAGCCCAGCTGGATGGTTGTTTGACCAATCATTCGGCATTTGCTCGCATTTCCGAAGGAAAAACAAAGATGAATGCGAATTCTGTATCGCTTGAGGCGGCCGGAAAAACCGTCGCTGAGCTAACGGCGTCTGCGCATCTGTTTCCAGAGAAAACCCCTGTTAACGTGGCCTGGTTGAACAATGACGATGATTACGACAGGCTGCGGACGGTGCGCCGGATTGAGGCGGTTGGAATGCTGCCGGTGCCGATCATCGCTGCGCGCCGGGTGCGGTCGAAAAAGCACCTGTTTGATCTGACCGAAAAGCTGCGTTTTGCGGGTGCAAATGGGCATTTTATGATCGTCGGCGGGGATCCGTCACAAGCGTCAGGTCCGTTCGAACGTGCAATTGAGCTGCTGGCGACGGGTTGGGTCGAAAAATACCAACTACACAGCATTACATTGCCAGGATTCCCCGAGGGAAACGTCGCCAACGGATATAGGACGGATGTGCCGGATCTGATCGAAAAGGTTAAGCTGCTGACAGCAAACGGATGCGACGTGACCATAACAACGCAATTGGCTTTTGATCCGGACAAAATTGTCAGATGGGTCAGTCAGCTGAGGGATGAGGGCATCAGTCAGCTGATACGGATTGGACTCCCAGGACCGACCAGGCAGGATCGTCTGCTCAGATTTGCGCGGACCTTTGGAGTCTCAATTCGCAAATTGGACGAATTCAGCAGCAGTTCGGACGGGATTTTTGATTGTACCGGATTGTTCAAAGCTGTGGCGCATGGGCTGCAAACACGGGGCATCGGAAATACGGCGCTCCACCTCTATCCGTTTGGTGGCGTTGCAGCCGCCGCCGAGTGGCATGCAAAGATCAACGAGAAGCGATTGCCAAATGTCGCGGCAAAGATGCTGGCTTGAGTAATCGTACACGGAGAACGGCGTTCTAGCGCAAGGATATGGCATCCCCGCGCTAGTTTTTGACACTGGACTTCAAAAGCCGTGCAGGCGCTTAGCCCATTGCAGGGCGATCAGCGCTCCCTTGAAGCGCGGTAACAAGAAGAGGGACAGCGCGACAGCGCCAAACGACGTGACCAGCGCCAACACCAGGGGCGTAGGTTCCCAGACGGACCAGATGATATGCAGGGCGAATCCTGCAAGGTGGCCGACGATCAAAATTGTAAAATACGCTGGGCCGTCATCGGCTTGCGCGTGGGACAGGTCCAAGCCGCACTCCGAACATGTGTCGTTCACTTTAAGATAGTTGTGCAGCACGTGTCCTTTGCCGCAATTCGGGCACCGTAGGGCAAAGCCCCTGCCCAATGCAGTTCGCGTGTTTCTTTCTTCCATCTCGGTATCCATACCATCTCAGAATCGACGCGCTATGTATGGCATACATTATACAATCAATAAAGGAAAATGTCTCGCTTTGCTCTGATATGAACAGTGGTATTGATTGAAACAATCGGCGGGCCATGCATCGACGCCAAGGCGTAAACTCAAACGGCAGCTAACTTGAGAAATGCGTCTCGAAGATCGTCTAGCAGGTCATCGGCATGTTCCAGCCCGAAATGCAGCCTCACTTGTGGGCGGTCATCGCTGGAAACGCCCTGTTGGGTTTGAAGCACCAAGGCGAGGCTTTCGAAACCGCCCCACGACGCGCCAATCGCAAAGAGGTTCAGGCCGTCGACAAAGACATCCGGATCCAGCCCATCTGCAAGGCTGAGGCTCAGTAATCCGTTCACCCCGCTTGCGTCTCGCGCCCAGATCTGATGACCGGGATGGTCGGCAAGTCCGGGGTGCCAGACGCGTTTCACCTCGGGTCGGTCGGTAAGCCAATCAGCGATACGGCAAGTGGTTTCGGCGTGGCGATCAAGCCGAAGCGATAGGGTTCGCAGACCGCGCAGACAGGCATAGGCCTCATCAGGTGCAAGCAGTTGACCCGTTCTCAGCGTGTGTGCTCGCAAAGCTGCGCTTGCCGCACCTTTGGAGACGGCGGCCCCCATCATCGTATCCGCGTGACCGCTGAGGTATTTGGTGCCCGAAATAATCGAGACATCGCATCCAAGGTCAAGAGGTTGGTACAACCATCCCGACCCGTAGGTGTTGTCAGCGATCACAGTCAGATTCAGTTCCTGAGCGTTTTTGCATAGCGCCGGAAGGTCCATCACTTTGAATGTCAGCGACGTCGGTGACTCGACCAGAACGAGTTTTGAATTGGGCCTGACAAACGGCGACAGGTCGGTGACGTCCCAGGGAATGAAGGACAAGCTGACACCCATCTGTTCAAGGTAGTCGCGGCAATAGCTTTCGGTTGCATGAAACGCGCCATCCACTATCAGGATGTGATCGCCTGCTCGCAGGAATGCAGTCAGGGCTGTAGTGACCGCAGCGACCCCGGACGGGTACAGAAAACATGCGTCACCCTGTTCCAGATCACAAAGTGCGGCAGACAAGGCATGCGCCGTGGATGTTCCACGCCTTCCATAGGACACTACATGGTCATCCGTTAACCGCCGCTCTTTCGCGTCGCGGAATGACGACATGGTATCGTGCAGAATTGTCGAAGCCCGCTCAATCGTCGGATTTGCGGGGCCGGGCAGGGGGCGGCGGCCATAATGGACCAGCTTAGTATCACGGCGCATTTTTGTCGTTTCCCAGTGCCTTCTGACAATCGGCAGGTGTCCAGTGCAATTTGGCCGCAAGGCTAAGACCGGTCAGCAAAGCCAACCCGGACGAGCGTCTAACGCTGCGCAAATCATCCGCCGCTCGCATCAATTCGACCTTTAGGCGTCGCGACGGCAAGGGTCGGATTTCTAGCGAAAGTTTGAGGGCAAGCTGTATCAGATCATGCATGGGTTGGATGCTCTGACCCAGCGCGGCCCATTTCAGATAGGAGCGGCTTAGTCCATTGGTTCGTGTGTACCGCACGACATTCAACAGGTTCTTGACCCGCATGCCGCTCCAAGCGTGAAACAACACCAGACCCGCCAAGACATCATGGCCTCCGGCTGTCATAGTGCCGTGCCGTCCCTGCAGGATTTGACGGGCCGCATCGAGATCGCCTGCGTTGACGGCGGATATCAGCGAGGAAACGCGCGGCAATATTTCACGGGGATGATTGCGGGAATCGTACAAGCTGGCCAGCACCGGAATTGCAAGGGCCAAGTCACAGGGCCGGGGCATGAACGGAGAATAGCGTCTGGCCGATTTCAGCCAAATCGCAGTCGGTCCGACATCAATGGAGTTTGACCGAAGCCGGACGGTTGTTCCGATATCCGGTCTTGGTAGGGGATGTTTCAGAATTAGGTGGAGTGGTCCTGCCGGGACTGACGGACTTCCGATCGTAAAAATTCGCCCGATTTCGTCTTCGACGCAGAACCCTGAAGAAAACGTGGTGGTGACCTTTGCTTTGATCGAACCGCCCTTTTGGGCGACGGGAATCCCATCGCCCATCGTGTCCGCCAGATAGACCGGCGAAACCTCAGGTAATGCGGCGGTCAAGATCAAGCAAAGCGTCTACGAAGCACTTAACCGGTGCCCATGCGACGCCTGCCCCTACCTGTCCGGTGCCATCTGACACATGGATGATCCCGGTGTTCACGGCCGGAGTGATCGACAACTCGGCCACTTTGCGAACGTCCACACCGACAGGCGTGCCGACGTTGTCCAGGATTGGCAGCCGGAACCGGGTGCTTTCCCCCGAACAGATGCGCTGCATGCTTTGCGTCGCGGCTATGGCATCCGACATGCGTCCGCCCAAGAAACCCGCAACCGCTGGAGAGTTTGCGGCTGCTGGGCCGCCCAGGCCGATCAGCTCGAGCACAGCGCTGTCGCCGATATCAGGCGCGCTGGTTTCCGGGCCCTGACCGGGGTAATACAGTGCGTCCTGAATCGGAGGCGAGTCCGTGATGAACCAGCTTCCGGCTTTGCCGGGCAGGCGCACACCGTAGGTCGATCCATTGCGGCTCATGGTGGTGACGATGCTGGAATTTTCCACATCAGATGCGGAATCGACCAGCGATTTTGCCGCTGCCATCGCGACATTCAGGAACATCAGGTGATTGCCGCTGAGAAAGGTGGCCACCTCGGCCGCGCGGTCATGGTCGCTGGCGACCAGGAAGGGCAATAGATCGCGCAGGAACAGGTTGGTTGTTGCCTGAACCCGCATATGGACATCGTCGCCCATCGGAACGCCCTGTGCCGCCAATGACAAAACGTCGATCGCCCCTTTGTTTGCGATCGCCTGTGCCAGCACCGGCCCAACAGCGTCGCGCAGGAAGCGCAACCGCTCGATGGCTTCGTCGTTGTCAACGCCGAACCAGGCGACCTGGCCAGAGCCCTGGTTGACGCTAGAAAATGCGGTTGTGCCGCCAAATTCGTTTTCAACAACATAGACCGGAGCTGACGGGCCAATCGACGTGGCCATCGGCACCACGGTCGAGCTTTCATTGGCAGGTTTCAGTTCGACCTCGCCAGAGTTTACCAGTTTTTCGGCGGCGTCGACATCGTTCGCCCATCCTTCGGCGACGATGGCCGCCTTTATCGACCGTTGCAACGGGTTCGGCATGTCCGACCACGCAATCGACGGGCCGCAATGCAGGATCGTACGCTCACCCATGTTCGGAATGACGGACCCGGCCCGGTCGATACCCTTGAGCATCGGGACGCCTTCGTTGATGCGGTGGATCACTTCGGCATTGGCCTTGTTCACGATATCGGCCTTCGGACCAAGCAGGCGACCCAGTGCGGCAACAACATCCGCATCGCCTCCGCCGGGGATACGCCAGTCTACGCCAACCACGGATGCGCCCTGATCGCGGGCCGAGGTCTCGAACAACGGCAGGCCGATATTCACGATGCTGACGCTTTCAGGCAGTTTCACGATTGGCGCGGCGGTCATGTGGGTCGTTCCTTTCGGTGCTGATCGTAACTTCTAGATCGTAACTTATAGGAAGTGTTTAATTACCTATAGTGATCATGTCAAACTTTATCCGACACAAGCAACCCTGCGATCGGGTCGGTGCGTTTATTGTGATAAATGCTTTGGGTCCGGGCGGGTGGAGTGCCCGAACCCAAAGCGGATGCCATATTCAAACCCACGGGATCGTACAGGTGGAAACAGGCATCATCCGGCTAAGCGCTTACGCTTACGCTTCTGCTTCGCTGGTCATGGCTGATCCCCATGTCCCTGAAATCATGCCACAAATGGCACCAGCAATGATCGACAGCGGCATCAGGATGATCTGGTTTTCGAGGCTAGCAGAAGTCAGTACAGCGGTGCTCATGACGTCAGGTGTCTGCAGCAGATAGGCATAGGAACTGGCGATACCGAATACGGTGCAGGGTATGGCAGAAAAAAGCTCGGATTTGGCTGCCAGCACCGCAACCGCGACGCCCAGATTGACGACAATCGCGGCCCAAATGGGCAGACCCAGCGCGTCTGCAAGCGGGACATTCAGGATGATCAGCGTCGAAACCCATGCGATGACACAGCCGAAAATGCCGCAAACGACGATGTTTTTGAAGGCGGCCCCGTTCGCTCCGAAGGCGAAGTATCCGCCCCAGACGGCAAATGCCGCCCAAATCAGAAAGAACCCGCTAAGAGGTCCCAGCGCGAGGTAGGTTGCAATGGCCCCGGTCACCGGGATGCTAATGGCTAACGCATTCAGACTTTTCACTATCAGTCTCCTTTACTGTTGGCACAGCGGCACCAGGCCACTGAATGGCATGCAGATTGGCTCTGCTTTTTGTGATTGTTTGTAGACACGCCCAAACGGGGCGCATCAGGCGCTGACTATTTCAGGATCACGCTGCGCCGGGCGTGATTGGTGTTGACTTGATGTGAATGTCCGGGGTCGTTTTGAGCGTATTCGTGACATAGCAAACCCGCTCGGCAGCCCGGATGATGCCGTCGATTTGCGATGCGTCGCAGCCCAGTTGGCTGGATATGGTTATAGACGAGTATTTGGGGCCGTCATATTTGCCCATTACTGAAACCTTGAGATCCGTCAGTTCGACCGATCGTTTGCGCGCGCAATAGGCGATGGCGACAGTGAAACAGGACGCCACCGATGCCAAAAGCAGCGAGGTTGGCTCGGGCCCCAGATCGGTTCCGCCGACCGAGGGGGGTTCATCGACCGTAACCGAAAACCCACCCATGTCGACGTCGCAACACAGGCCGCCGCGCCACGTGCTTTCGACTGTTTTTTGGCCGCTCAATGTGTGTGCCCGTGATCGTGATCATGACGGTGATCGTGGCCGTGCGGACGTTTGCAGAAGTCTTCGGTCAGAGCGTCAATATCCTGTTTCGACAACAGCCCATGATTGACGACCAGGGACTCAAGCGCCGCAAACCACCGTTCGTAGTAGCGATAAGGCGTCTCGATACTGTCGTGATCCTTTTCGTAATCTGCAATCGCAGCGATCAGACCGTGCTGAAAGTCGGTCCAGTCGAATACGCCCTGATCCGCCAGCGCGGCAGCCATGCCGAACGCGCGACTTTCCCAGGGTTCTTCAAAGACCAACTCTCCGTTCGAGCGGGGCAGGGGCGTTTGGGATTCGGGCCCCATATTGTCCATCATCGTCATGGTTCAGCCCGCCGAAACCTGCGCGACACCAACCATCGCGTCACGCGTGACCAGCTTGGCCAGATCGTCTTCGGAAAGGCCGTCCGTACCTTCGGGGCGCATCGGCAAAACGAAATAGCGGTTCTCGGCGCTGGAATCCCAGACCGTGATGTCCACGCTTTCTGGCAAGTCCAATCCCATCTCTTTTAGCAGGGTCCGGGGTTCGCGAACCGATCGTGACCGATAGGCCGGGTCTTTGTACCAGTTCGGCGGCAGGCCAAGCAGCGGCCATGGATAACACGAGCACAGGGTGCAGACGACCATGTTGTGCATCTCGGGCGTATTCTCAACGACAACGATATGCTCGCCTTGCGGTCCGGCAAAGCCCAGCTCTTTGCAGGCTTCGGTGCCGTCCGCCAGCAAACGTTTCCTATAGTCATCATCGGTCCAGGCCTTGGCGACCACTTTGGCGCCGTTCATCGGACCAACATCGTTGACATAGCGATTGATGAACCCGTCCAAAACGTTGGGATCGACTAGGCCGCGTTCAACCAGCAATGCCTCAAGCGCTTCGACGCGAAGTTGCGGAGACGGGTAGTCTTCGGAATGAGGAAGTTCGGTCATGCGGCCTCCATATAGCTTTCGAACAGGTCAATACGGACCTTGGATTTTTCGGCGTCTTCGCCCCAAAGTTCTGTCGAGTCGAATTCGACCGTGTAAACGTGCTGCGGGTCCTCGCCGACGAAATGCGCGGTGCTGTCTGGCAGCACGGCTGCTGGCCGTTGTGCGATGACGGTCCCCGTGCGGCCCCGGATATAAGCAGGCAGTCGGGTATGGCCCGATTTGCGCTCGGACGAGGCGCGGATGACCTGACCTGCTGCGAACTTCGGAGCATCTTCGATTTCACGCAGAGAACCCGCGCCACCCCGTTCATATTGGGGTTTGTTGGTCTCAACATCTGCTGGTTCATCGACTTTTTCGCCCTGCATCACCCGGGCCCGCGCGGCAACCGCGCCGGGGGGTAGAATTCCGCTGTCGACACACAAAAGCTCGGCCGTGCTGATCCAGCGCCCGTAATATCCTTCGGACAGATAGTCGACGGGATGCAGGCGTTCCAAACCATGCCGGAATGCATCGAGGTTGGTTCCCGAGACACCCATCGAGGCCAGGCTCAACGCAAAAGCGCGGGCTTCCCAATCTTCTTTGAAGACCGGTTCGTTGGGGTCGATCTCGACGCTTCCCCAGCCTTCGGTTCCTCCCATGTCATGTATTCCATCCATGAATCGCCTCCCTTTGTTTGGTCGAAAAGGTATGAGCAACAGGGATGAGTTGTCAACTATAAGAAATGAGTGTTACTTTAGTGAAATGCCGGACGCGGCCCGGTGTACACCCTTCGGGCCAACAAAAAAGATTGACTAAGTTAATTATACGAAATACTTTAAGTCGTATCCGTAATGGTCAGATCGTTTGGCTATAGTCGGGAAAACTATTGAGGATTTTAGACATGCTTGCCGATCCCAGACCGTGTTTCCTCGATCTTGCTCTGCGCAGCCCCAAGCCCAGATCAACCGGGCTGACGCATGTTCTGGACAAGGGCAGTACCGTTTCTCATACGCGTGATGTCATCCAGCAGGCGGCAAGTCTGATTGACATCTGGAAGTTCGGTTGGGGCATCTCCTACATAGATCCCAATGTGCGCACGAAAGTCGCCGAATTGCGCGAGGCCGGAATCAAAACCTGTACCGGCGGCACCTTGATGGAGATTTCACGGCTACAGGGTCAAGTCGGTCCGATGTTGCGTTTCGCGGCTGAGGTCGGTTTCGATTGCGTCGAAATCTCGGATGGCGCGTCTGAAATTCCTGTCGCCGAAAAGCAGGAGATGATCTCACGCGCGCGCGACGCCGGTTTCGAAGTACTGGCAGAGGTCGGCAGCAAGGACCCAAGCCAAACTGCGGATGCGGAAGATTGGATTGCCGAGATCGAGGGCGATCTTGCAGCGGGTGCTAGCTGGGTTGTGGCCGAGGGTCGTGAAAGTGGGACCGTCGGCCTGTATCAATCCGATGGCAGCGCACGGTGCACTTTGATCGAGGCATTGATGGACAGCCCTTATGCGGACAAGCTAATTTTCGAGGCTCCACGTCGGGATCAGCAGGTTTTGTTGATCAAGCATTTCGGGTCCGAGGTAAGTCTGGGCAACATTCAATTGGACGAAGTGCTGGGCTTAGAGACTCTGCGGCTTGGCCTGCGCGCGGATACCATGGAGACTCAGCAGCTTGAAAAGGCCAGCGCGGATGTTCGACTTTGACGCCTCGGCCCTCAATATCGTTCCAAACAGATATCGAACGGTGGCGCTGTCTACCGATCTCGAATGTCTGGATGCCGACTGGCTGATCCCCCACTTTACCGGCCGCGAGGCGTATATGCGCACGCGTTTCATTGTCGCCAGATGTGGGCAAGAGACCGCGCTGCTTGAGGTTGATCGCGCAAACGACACCGACCTCTTTTCCCCTATCACGGCTGTTCGCATGTTGGCTGAACCTCGGGACTGTGTCTACGTTACCGACGATCTTGCGGATGCGGGCATTCCTTCTCATCTGGCGGCTGTGGCCGAACGGTTCCCGGGGCAGAAATGCGTTGTGATCGAGGGTCGGTATTCGCATGTCAGTTTTATTCTGAATCCCGAACCCATTCGGTTGACCGTTTTGGACATCGTCCCGCCCTTTCCATCGAAGTTGGTGGATCAGGTGAAGCGGGTATTGGATGCGGCCGAAAACCTGCCCCCAATCGTGGTTGTCCCGGTCCTGACTGACAGCCGGGATGTTCTGGCGGACGAGCGACACCCAGCCCCAAAGCAATTGCTGGTCCCGTGCCGAGGGTCAGGCATTGAAGTGGACAATGCAGCTGTTTCGTATCTGGACGAACGCCCGCCCGAAAAGGACTGGGTGCTGTTGGGCTGCGAGCGATCGGATCAGATCCACAGCTGGTTTTACAACAAGCCTCCTGATCTGGTGGATACATGCCCTAGAAAATTCCTGTCGCAGTTTTCGCAATCTGACGGGCCGGTTCTGACGCGGTGTTGCCAGCTGCAAGAAGGGATCGAGGATCGCACGGATGCGGTTTTCGTGCCCTGGGGCGCATCGCTTGATGAAGTCCGCGAAGCGATCGAATTGATCGTCGAACAGACGGGGGTCGCATGGTCGCACATATGATCGATTCCGAAATCTTCGGGCACCAGTGGTCAACTGCCGAGGCGCGCGAGATTTTTGACGAACCGGCGCGCGTTCGCCGCTGGGTGCAGGTCATTGTCGCTTTGGCACGTGCGCAGGCAGAATGTGGGATCATACCCTCGGAAGTGCAGCCGGTAATCGAAGATCTGGCACGCATCGACTTACCAGTTTCGGATATTGCGGCACAAACGCGTGCGACTTCGCATTCAACATTGGGCATGATCCATGTCCTGCGTGATCATTTGCCCGAAGAGGCCAAGGAATACGTCTATTACGGCACGACTGTGCAGGACATTACTGACACCGCACAGGTGTTGGAGATGCTGGCCGTCGCCCGCCTGATCTGGCGCGATCTCTGGGTGGTCGAGGGGCTGTTGCTGGCGCTGGCTGAACAGCATCGTACAACGCCGATGGTCGGACGTACTCACGGGCAGCCGGGCTCTCCGATCACTTTTGGATTGAAGGCGGCCGTTTGGGTCGATGAAATCGGTCGTCACCTTCAGCGGCTGAAGCAGGCCCAAAGCCGCCTTTTTGTGGCGCAATTGGGTGGTGCGGTTGGGTCGCTGGGCTTTTTTCGCGAACAGGCGATGCCGCTCAGGGCGCGGTTTTGCGCTGAACTGAACCTTGGTGAGCCCGACGTTAGCTGGATCAACGCCCGCGATCGCTGTTGCGAGTTTGCGCATTTATTGGCGATGAGCACAGCGACGCTGGCCAAGATTGCCAACGAGACCTTTACCTTGCAGCGCAAGGAAATTGGTGAATTGGCCGAACGGACCAACCCCAACACGGTCGGCAGCATCACCATGCCGCACAAGCGCAACCCGGAATCCAGTGAACAGATCGTGGCGCTGTCGAAGCTGGTGCGCGCTAACGCAAGCGTGTTGGCAGAAACCATGTTGCAGGAAAACGAGCGTGATGCCCGGTCGTGGAAGGTTGAATGGGCGGTCTTTCCGGAACTTTGCCATTACAGCCTTGCAGCGGCAGCTATGACACGAGATCTGGTCGATGGGCTTGAAGTGAACGTCGATGCGATGCGCAGCAACCTGTTACAGGAATCCGCCTCGGAAGGTGTGCTGTCGGCGCTGTCGGAGAAGCTGGGCAAACACAAAGCGCAAGCGGCGCTGCAGGACGCATATCGCAAGGTTCGTGAGGAAGGCGTCACGATTCCCGAGGCTCTTTCGGACCTGGTCGAAGGGTTCGAACCCGTCAACGATCCAAAGATTGAGACCGGCGCGTCGGCCCAGATGGTGGACCGGGTCTTGGCCCGCGCATCCGACCGGCGCAACGCCGAAAGTGAAGCGCTGTTTTGATCAGCCGGACCACCCCAAGGAAAAGTAATACAGGAGGCTCCCATGACCATTGAGGATGTAAAACCGGGATCGCAACGTTTGGCAGGGCCATCCGCCTCTGGCCCTGCGCAAGAGCTGATCGACGCGGGGTTTGCATGGGAAATTGCCGATGCGCCAGTTCTGCACCATGGGTTGAATATCGCGGATCTGGGTCATGTCTTGGACCTGATGCATCGTCAGATCATCCCTGATGATGCCGCCCAAAAGCTGTTGCGCGTACTGTTAGAAGCGCATGAAACGCCCGTTGAAGACTTTCCCTACAATGCCGCATATGGCGAGCCTTACAATTCGCGCGAGCGGCATTTTGTATCGCAGATCGGAGATGCCGCGGGATGGCTTCACGCGGGCCGCCCTCGGCGCGAGGCGGCGCGTGTTGCGCTGCGGGTCGAGATGCGGCGCCTGACTGCGGAACTGATCCGGGCCGTCAGTGCATTCGCAGAAACAACCGCCACGTTTGCGCGGGATCACCGAGACGTCCTGATGGCGGATCAGACCTATCTGCAACAGGCGCAGCCCTCGACCTTTGGGCACTATCTGTTGGCCTTCGCCCCGCCCGCCCTGCGGGACGGCGAGCGGATGCTGACATGTCTTTCGCAAATCAACCAGAGCCCGGGGGGCGCGGGATGCGTGAACGGTACGCAACTTTTGGATGACCGCTCGTATATCGCCGAATTGATGGGCTTCGACGGGATCATCGACCACACGCGGGACGCCATGTGGCAAACGGATACTTTCATTGATGTCCTGTCCTCGGCTGTCAGCGCCTTGTCGAATCAATCGAAACTGGCCGAAGATCTTGAGATCTGGTCCAGTCAGGAGTTTGACTATGTGGATCTGGCGGGCCCCTTTACCCGGTCTTCGGTTCTGATGCCGCAAAAGCGCAACCCCTATTCCCTTTCGATCGTGCGCGGCGGCGGTGGCGTTCTGATCGGACGGCTCAGCGGATTTCTTGCGGTGGTCAAAAGCCCCTCTGCGCGCAGTGACAACTTGATTTTTGCCTATGGCGAAGTACCACGCGCGCTCGAGTTTTCGGCCCGGATCAGCGACCTGATGACGGGTGTTGTCGGGACACTGACCGTCAACCGCGAGCGTATGTGGACCCTGTTGGAAAACAGTTTCTGCCAAGCGACCGATCTTGCAGAACACATCATGCTGACACACAAGCTGGATTACCGGATGGCCTATAACATCGTAGGTGAAGCTGTGCGAACGGCCAGCCGAGCTGGGTTGCGCGGGGTGGATATCACGCCCCAGCACATATCGGATGCCGCGCAAAAGGTGGCCAACATCTCTCTGACGCCGGATGAGCGGACGCTGAAACAGGCGCTTGACCCACGCAATATCGTTGCCACGCGAACTGCACCGGGCGGAGCCGCGCCCGAGGTTGTCTTGAAAATGGCCGAGCAAAACCGGGACGCTGCAAAGAGACTGAGTCGCAGCGCCGAGGATGCACTTCAACGATTCTCGGAAGCTGAGGAAGCATTGCTGGTAAAGGCGAGAGCAGCCATTAACAATGGTGAATAATTAAGCCTCAATTTTTCTTTGGACTTTATCCGGGCACGAGGGGGAAGTAGGCCCGCTTCCTCTTGTTTCGGGGCAGTTGATTCAATTCGCGGGCGTGTCCATACGTGGGCCGAATAAATTCATAACAGCCAGTAAATAAACATAAAATAATTCATTCAATTTTCACTGATCAAAATTTGCCGGCGCAGACGCACTGAGCCAATGGGTCGAATCCGCGCCTGAATTCAGAAAATCTTATCCGCTCAATTCGAAAAGGAAAGTAAACAGAACGCTTGACGGATAGTTTATGTATTTCTACGATACGAAACATCAACACTTGATGATAAAACGTTCGATGGGGGAGAATTCCGTGAAAATTGTGATGATCGGTGGCGGGCCGGGTGGCCTTGGAGCAGCCGGAGCAGCCAAGGGGACGGACCCCAACGCAGAAACCATCGTCTACACTCAGTTTGAGGATGTCGCCTATAGCCCCTGTGGCATCCCATTCGTTCACGGCAAAGAGATCGATTCCTTCGACCGGCTGTTCCTTGCGACCAAGGAACAGTACATGGAGCAAGGTATCGACGTTCACTATGAAACAACCGTGAACGCGATCGATCGCACGAACAAGCGCATCAACGTCGCCGGCGAAGGCGACATTAGTTACGACAAGCTGATCCTTTGCTCGGGCTGGCGCTACAAAGAGCTGGGCATCCCTGGGCAGGACCTCGGAGGCATCTACCGCGTCAAGAACATCCGCAGCGCGATGGATTGGGACAAGTTCCTAGACAATGTAAAAACGGCGGTTGTCGTCGAATGTGGTCCGATTGCAGTAGAGATGGTCTCGGCCATGGTGCACCGCGGTATCAAGACGACGCTGGTTGATCCGAACCCGTGGCCGATGTCCGACGTGGTCGATCCCGATATCATCGAGCCGGTCCGCAAAGACTGGGAAGAGGCAGGCGTCGATATGCGCTGGGGCGAGCGGGTTACAGCGTTCCGCGGCGACAAGAACGTCACGCATGTCGAAACCACCTTCGGCGACGTTCAAGCCGATATCGTCATTCTGGGGACGCCCAAAGTCCCCAATAACGATCTTGCCACTGCAGCAGGACTTCAAATTGGCAGCACCGGCGGGATCGTCATAGATTCCCGAGGTCAGACTTCGGACCCGGATATCTATGCCGCCGGAGATTGCGCCGAAATCGTACACGGCGTCACCAACCTGCCATTGCAGGGGCTGACTGGCAGCCACGCCTATGCGCAAGGCAAGGTTGCTGGTGTAAACGCCGCCGGCGGTGAGCGTATCTACCAGCCGGTGCATGTTCCCTGGGGCATGTTGGCAGGTGAGTGGATGATCGGCGGATTTTCCTTTGGCGAAACCTCGGCCACGGCAGTCGGAATGGACTATGTCTGTGGCAAAACCACAGGCATCACCCGGGCGCGGTATTACCCCGGCGTACGACCGATAACGGTCAAGCTTTTGGTAGACCCCAAAACGCGTGGGTTGCTGGGTGCGCAGATGGTTGGCGGCGAAGGCGTCAAGGAACGCGCAGATTTTCTGGGTGTGGCCTCTCGGGCCGGTCTGACAATCGATGCTCTGGCAACGATGGAAAACGTTTACTCGCCCGCTATTGGCGCATTGAACGAGCCCATCCAGATCGCCGCCGCAGATGCGGTTATGAAGCTGGACGGAAAGGTCTGAGGCGATGGCGTTTTCCCAATGGCTCAGAGAAAACTCCGAGCATTACCTTCTGTGCGATGCGCAAGACAAAATGGCGCGCAGGACCGGAATGAACCCACCCAACAAGCCCCGGGGGCTAAAGGACAGGTTCTGGCGACAGCTGGTTATCCCGATCTATCACATGATGCCCTGGACCATGAAGAAATGGTTCATGGACGTCATTCCCGGCAGCCACAAACGGCATTGGCCGCGTAAGAACTTTCGATCCAAACAATAGGATTCAACAGGTTCAGCAAGGGGCGCAGCCTCTTGGAACAATCAAGGTAAACACCACTGCAACAAGGGAGTTGAAATGCCTCAAACTGTTAAAATCGACCCGCCCAAAGAAGGTGACATCCTTTTTGACGTCGAAGAAAAGATCTTTCCGGATCACAAGGCGAACGAAGGCGACAAAGCCTATGTATTCATGCACACCGTTCCGTTCGAAGGATCGGTCGGACTGGTGAATATGCTGACGGCCACCCGGCTGCAGCGTAAAGGTTTCGAACTGACCTTCATTCTGTACGGACCTGGCGTTCTGATGGCGTCGGCCGCACGCGGCTATCCGGCCGTTGGCAATGAAGGTTTCCCGGGCAACCTGGGCTACAACCGCCAGCTCAAGACGTTGATCGACGAGGGCGCCAAGGTCTATGCCTGCCGCTTTGCGATGGGCGCGCTTTACGGGATGCGCGAAGACGATCTGATCCCGGGCGTCAAGGCCTTCAATCCTCTGGACGTTCTGGACGCCAACATTCAAGCGTATCGCGAACGTGCGCTTGTATTCTCGACCTGGACGCTTTGATTCAGATCGCAAAAACACTGGCTGGGTGTTTGGTCTCCCCCCTACACCCAGCTGATCCTGCTTGGTTTCGAAACTCGATTACCAGCCAGTTTTTGTCTTCAAGCAGCTGGTCGAAAGATGGTTCTTTCGGTTTTGTCCGAGGGATGAAAAGGGAATACGGTGCGACCTCGAGTGTCAAATCCGTGACTGCCCCCGCAACTGTAAGCG
>NZ_JBQFXD010000009.1:0-183013 GCF_056540665.1 Ruegeria sp. AM4
CTTCGGCTTCGGCTTCGGCTTCGGCTTCGGCTTCGGCTTCGGCTTCGGCTTCGGCTTCGGCTTCGGCTTCGGCTTCGGCTTCGGCTTCGGCTTCGGCAGTCAGCTCGTCCGTATCGTCTGACGCGTCAAGGGATGTCTCGTCTGTGGTAGCGCTGCTGTCGGTCGCCGCAGTCTCGGTCATCTCGTCCGATTTGGGGTCTTCTACCGGTTCCTGATCGGTTTTCTTGTTATCAGCCACCGCCATATTCCCCTTATCGATTCCAAAAATACCCGAAGTACATACGCATCCAAGTTAATCCGCGCCGGGTCCACCCTCAACCCGCAAGGCATGTTTCACAAGTTTTTTAACGGCTTTACTCATTTTCTTGGGCGTTGGCTCTTTGGCGATCTTCAGACGCCGGAAGGTCAAGGATTTAAGGGGCTCGGCGGTTGCATCGCTGATCGCAGCCAGCCAAAGCGGTGCCGCCCCGTCCCAAACATCGGCAAATTGTCGCGCCGTGCGCGGCGAGAATATCGGCGCTATGACCGGCTCATCGCCCATCGCGACGGCGGCGGCTTCGGGGGTCAAGGGCAGCAGGCGTTGTTGATAGACGATCTGTTCAAGCGCGGTCAGGCCAAGTTCGGTCAATCGTTCCGCGACATGACCCCGACTGTGTTCCCCTCGCAGATGGAGCAGCGGGCTTTGGGGGCGCAATTTCAGCAGATTCGCCACCAGCTCCTCGGCTGTTGCACCCATCATCTGCGCGGTCCACCCGGCGCCTTTCGCGGTCCCGGTGGTCGCAGAGCCCACGCAATAGGCCGGCAAATCCCGATCGACCCCCAAAGTCACCGCCGCGTTGACCGCGTTCGCCGAGGTAAAGATCAACCCCCGTGCTGCGTGGGTCACCAGATGCACCTCCAACGGCCGAATTTCGAGCAAAGGCGAATGAACCAATGTGACACGCGAGCGGGTGCGTGTGGGAAGCTGCGCAACGAACCTCTCGGAGGCGGCGCGAGGGCGGGTCATCAACAAATACAACAGGCGGCGCCTTCGGCCTTGGGATTGTTTGCATCCGCGCAGGGTGATACCCCGCATGGCAGTCATGATGCAACGGATCAGACCAATGGTGCAAACACTTACGATCCTTGGGTTGGAAAGCAGCTGTGACGACACGGCCGCCGCTGTCGTGCGCCAGGTTGATGGCGCGCGGGCCGAGATTCTGTCCTCGATCGTTCATGGTCAGACCGATCTGCACAGCGCCTATGGCGGCGTCGTGCCCGAAATTGCGGCCCGCGCCCACGCGGAAAAGTTGGATGTCTGTGTGGTGCAGGCATTGAAGGATGCCGGTCTGCGCTTAAGCGATCTGGACGCCATCGCCGTAACCGCTGGTCCAGGCCTGATCGGAGGTGTCATGTCCGGTGTCATGTGCGCCAAAGGTCTAAGCGCGGCGACCGGGCTGCCTCTGATCGGGGTTAACCATCTGGCCGGGCACGCGCTGACGCCGCGCCTGACGGACGGGGTCACTTTTCCCTACCTGATGCTGCTGGTTTCAGGTGGTCATTGTCAGTATTTGATTGCTCACGGGCCCGAGCAGTTCACCCGCCTGGGTGGCACCATCGACGACGCCCCCGGCGAGGCGTTCGACAAAACCGCCCGCCTTTTGGGTCTACCGCAACCTGGTGGCCCATCAGTCGAGGTCGAGGCGCAATCGGGCGATCCCAAGAGACTGCGGTTCCCGCGACCGCTACTGGATCGCCCCGGATGCGACCTTTCGTTTTCCGGGCTCAAGACAGCGTTGATGCGGACGCGCGATCAGATTGTTGCGGAAAAGGGTGGACTGACGCGGCAGGACCGCGCCGATCTGTGCGCGGGATTTCAACAGGCGATCGTGGATACGCTGGCCGAGAAAACACGGCGTGCCATCGCGCTTTATCTGGAATACGAGCCAGCCGAGCCTATGATCGCCGTCGCGGGCGGTGTTGCGGCTAATGCGGCCATTCGTTCCGCATTAGAATCGGTTTGCACTGAAAGCGGCGCACAGTTTACCGCCCCTCCGCTGAGCCTGTGCACCGATAACGCCGCCATGATCGCCTATGCCGGGCTTGAACGTTTCAGGACCGGTACGCGCGATGGTTTGGATCTGGTGGCACGCCCGCGCTGGCCACTTGACCAGACCAGCCCGGCAATGCTGGGCAGTGGCAAAAAGGGAGCCAAGGCATGAGCGTGTCCGTACTTGGGTCGGGTGCCTTTGGCACAGCGTTGGCCATTTCGCTGGCCGGAAACGGGCGAGTAACACTTTGGGCGCGCGATTCCGAGCAGGTTTCACAAATGCTGGCGACGCGGGAAAACAAAGCCCGGTTACCGGGGGTGAGCCTGCCTTCGACACTCGCGGTCACGGCCGAGATCGCGCTGGCGGTCAAATCCGATGTGATACTTTTGGCAGTTCCAATGCAAAAGCTGCGTGCGGCGCTGACCGAACATGCCGGGGTACTGGCCGACAAGACGCTTGTCGCCTGCTGCAAGGGGATTGAACTGACGACCGGGCTGGGACCGATTTCGGTGATCCAGCAGGGTGTGCCAACCGCACGCCCCGCGCTGCTGACCGGCCCGAGCTTTGCAGACGACATCGCGCGAGGCTTGCCGACGGCACTGACTTTGGCCTGCGCGGATGATGAGTTGAGCCAGTCTTTGCAGTCCGAACTGACCACCTCGAACCTGAGGCTGTATCGTACCGGCGACATCATCGGAGCCGAGTTGGGCGGGGCGTTAAAAAACGTGATGGCGATTGCCTGTGGTGCTGCCATCGGCGCAGGTTTGGGCGATAGTGCCCGGGCAGCTTTGATGACACGCGGGTTTGCTGAGATGCAGCGCTTTGCAATGCGGCGCGGGGCGCATAGTGACACGTTGATGGGTCTGTCAGGATTGGGTGATCTGGTCCTGACCTGTTCATCCGAATTGTCCAGAAACTACCGTTTTGGCCTGTGTTTGGGTCAAAATCGTCCCTTTGACAGCAACACGACGGTCGAAGGCGTCGCAACCGCTCGCGCCATGGCCGACCTGGCAGATGCCGAAGGGTTGGACATGCCTATCAGTAAAGTCGTTGCCGCGCTCAGCAGCGGTCAGATTGACGTCAATGACGCGATTGACACATTACTCAATCGCCCACTCAAGGAGGAATAGAATGCTGATTGCCCTCATCGCCCGAGACAAGGACGGCGCGTTGCAAACCCGGCTGGACAACCGTGCGGCCCATTTGGCTTACATCGAAGAAACAGGCGTCGTTTCGCAGGCCGGGCCGCTGCTGGACGGGGACGCGATGATCGGGTCGCTGGTCATTCTGGATGTCGAGGACCTGACCGCCGCTCAAAGCTGGGCCGACAATGATCCCTATGCCAAGGCCGGTCTGTTTCAGTCGGTCGACCTGATCCCGTGGAAGAAGGTGATAGGCTGATGGCGTATTGGCTGTTCAAATCCGAACCCTCGACCTGGAGCTGGGATCAACAAGTTGCCAAGGGCGAGGCGGGCGAAGAATGGGATGGTGTGCGCAACTATCAGGCGCGCAATTTCATGCGGCAGATGGCGGTCGGGGATCGCGGTTTCTTTTATCACTCGCAGAAAGACAAGGCGATTGTCGGCGTTGTTGAAGTCTGTGCAGAGGCCCATCCCGACAGCACCACCGATGACGAACGCTGGGAATGCGTGGACATCAAGGCGGTTCGTCCGTTCGTCGAACCTGTCACGCTGGACCAGATCAAGGCTGACGAACGTCTGGGTGACATGGTTCTGGTCAAGAACTCGCGCCTGTCGGTACAGCCGGTGACAGAGGCCGAATGGGCCGTCATCTGCGGTCTGGGTCAAACCCAAGCGGATTGAAAAAGGGAAGGTCCCGACAGGTCAGAACCTTCCCTACCCCCGCGTGCTCCCAACTCACCACACGCGTATGGAAATCTCTGGTCCTGACCGTCCTGGTCATGTTCCGAACCTAGCCCGGTTTGGACGGTAAGTTCAAACACCAAGTCCATAGATTTTCTTTAAAATTCAAAACGCTCGCCAATGGGGATAGCGAGCGTCTGGGGTATCGTCGTGCCCGGTCAGCCGTAAACGGATTCTTTTCCGAAATGTTTTGTCAGGATGTAATACACCACAGCGCGGTATTTGTTGCGCTCGGACATGCCATAGGTTTCCATGGCCTTGTTGATCCCCTCCATCAGTTCGGGACCGTCAGCAAGACCCAGCTTCTTGATCAGAAAGTTGTTTTTGACGGTCTCAAGTTCCGAGTCCTGACTGGCCGCGACGGTCGCCGCATCCGCGTCATAGATCGCCGGGCCGCAACCGATTGTGACCTTGGTCAACAGGTCCATATCGGGGTCCATCCCGCATTTTGATTTCAGATCATCCGCGTATTTTGCGATCAGTTCGTCGCGCTTGCCCATGAAAACTCTCCCGTCAAACAGTTATTGCAGTGTTCAGATCAAACCTGAGGGTCAGGTGCGCAAAGGTTAGCCACAAGCACCCTTCGCACAAAGGGAAAAATCCTGAGGTTTCCCCCTAAGCAAATCTTGGCCTTGCCTGATCTTGATTTTTGCCGAATTATTATTTAACATTTTTGTTAAATGTTAGTTATCTACAGTTCAGGAGGCCCCCATGACCGTGTCCTTTCCTAACGAAAGCGCCGAATACAGAGCGGCGCGCAACGACTTGTTGGCAGCGGAAACCGAGTTGCGGGCACGTATCGAATCCGTCGCTGACCTGCGGCGCAATCTTCCCAAAGGTGGAGCAATCCCCAAAGACTACGGTTTTCGCACAGTGAACGCCGAACCTACGCCGATGTCTTCCCTGTTTGGCACGCACGACACTCTGGCCGTGTATTCGTTGATGTACGGCCCCGAAGCCAAGGCACCCTGCCCCATGTGCTCGGCCTTTCTGGACGGGCTGAACGGGCAGATCCCGCATATTTCGCAGAAAATCGGCTTCGCCATTGTCGCGCAGAATTCACCCGAAAAGCTGTCTGAACTCAAATCGCGGATGGCTTGGGATAATCTGCCACTCTATTCGGCGCTGGGGACGGACTACCAGAGAGATTATCTGGCCGAGGCCAAAGACGGCAGCCAGTTACCCATCATGAACGTCTTTCAGCAGGACGCCGACGGGATCCATCATTTCTGGAGTTCCGAGCTGTTTTTTGAGCCCAGCGACTGGCACCCTCGCCACGTGGATTCGGCATGGCCATTGTGGAATATCCTGGATCTAACGCCACAAGGGCGCGGAGATTTCTTTCCATCCCTGCGTAGTGTCGCTTAGCGGCAATACCCCCAGCCGGGGCCTTGTAAGTGAAAGTGGTCCGCATGCAAGCGATTGAAGTCCGGTCCCAATACGACGCGGAACCAATCGCAGGCCCCGCGCCAGATCTGGCGCAGAAACGCGGCTTCGGCCCCTTCGATGCCCCAGTCTGACAGCAAGGACAGGCTGCGCCCATCAGCCAATTGAACACCGATGATATCGATGGAATCTGCTGTCGCGTGGCTGCTCCAACCACTTGCCTGTCCCTGCGCCACGCGCATCCGGCGGCAATTGTAACTGCCCAGATGCATTAGTTGGCTGACCGGCGTCTCAAGAAGGTCTTGTGCTGCAGGTTGCACCACGTGATGCTCCCACATGGTCAGCCGCAGAACGGTGGTGCAGCTGGTTTCGACCGGATCGACTGTGGACTTTACCAATGCTGACAGCAGGCCGCGCCCCTGAATGCCGCAATTCTCATCGACGATCAGGTCTTCCATCGCCTCAAATGAAACCCCTGCCTCGGTCAAGGTTGCCCTGCATTTCGCTTCGTCCGCCAGCGCGCGGTTAAGCTGATACCGGGTGATCGGAGTAACGGGCGCAGTCACCTTGAGTTCTCGCAGCGGGTTCCAATGCGAAGGTACCGGGGTTTCAGGATGCGCCAAAACCCACCATCCGCCACCTCCGACCAAGATAGCGACGACCGCGATCCTGAAAACAAAAGACGCCGCCGATAGCAGGAATCGGCGACGTCGCGGTTGGTTGCTCATGAGTCTTTGGGCTTAGTAGCGGTAATGTTCCGGCTTGAACGGCCCTTCCGGGCTTACACCGATATATGCCGCCTGTTCGCTGTCCATTTGGGTCAGCTTGACGCCAATGCGGTCCAGATGCAGACGCGCAACTTTCTCGTCCAGATGCTTGGGCAGAATATAGACCTTGTTTTCGTACTCATCACCCTTGGTGAACAGCTCGATCTGCGCCAGCACCTGGTTGGTGAAAGACGCCGACATCACAAAGGACGGATGACCGGTCGCGTTGCCGAGGTTCAGCAGACGGCCTTCGGACAGCAGGATGATGCGGTTGCCCGAGGGCATCTCGATCATGTCCACCTGTTCCTTGATGTTGGTCCACTTGTGGTTTTTCAGGTTGGCGACCTGAATTTCGTTGTCGAAATGACCGATATTGCCGACGATGGCCATGTCCTTCATCTCGCGCATATGCTCGATGCGGATCACGTCCTTGTTGCCGGTGGTGGTGATGAAGATATCCGCCGATGCGACTTCGTCTTCCAACAGGGTAACCTCGAACCCGTCCATCGCGGCCTGCAGCGCGCAGATCGGGTCAACTTCGGTCACTTTCACACGGGCACCGGCACCACGCAGCGACGCGGCCGAGCCTTTGCCCACGTCACCGTATCCGCAGACCACTGCGACCTTACCGGCCATCATGGTGTCGGTGGCGCGGCGGATACCGTCGACCAGCGATTCCTTGCAGCCGTATTTGTTGTCGAATTTCGATTTGGTGACCGAGTCATTCACGTTGATCGCCGGGAACGGCAAATGGCCGTCTTTGACCAGCTGATACAGGCGGTTCACACCGGTGGTGGTTTCCTCGGACACGCCTTGGATCTGGTCGCGCATCTTGGTGAACCAGCCCGGGGACGCCGCCATACGCTTGGCGATCTGCGCTTTGATGACAGCTTCTTCTTCCGAGCCCGGAACCGGGATGATGTCCTCACCTGCTTCGGCGCGGGCACCCAGCAGGATGTACAGCGTCGCATCGCCACCATCGTCGAGTATCATGTTCGGGCCGTCTTCGAACAGGAAGGATTTGTCGAGGTAGTCCCAATGCTCTTCCAGCGTCTGGCCCTTGATGGCGAATACCGGAATGTCCGCCGCCGCGATTGCCGCCGCCGCGTGGTCCTGAGTGGAGAAGATGTTGCACGAGGCCCAGCGCACATCCGCGCCCAGCGCCACCAGCGTTTCGATCAGAACTGCGGTCTGGATGGTCATGTGCAGCGATCCGACGATCCGCGCACCTTTCAGCGGTTTGCTGTCGCCGTATTCCGCGCGCAGTGCCATCAGGCCCGGCATTTCGGTTTCAGCGATATCCAGTTCCTTGCGGCCGAACGCGGCCAGCGAAATGTCTTTGACTATGTAGTCACTGCCCATAGGACCTCTCCGATTTAACTGAGGGGCCGTCTAGCATTGACATCCTTGTCCTGCAATGCGTAACCGGGGCAGAATGGCACCGATTGCAACGCACCCTTTCCAAACGCGAGTTGCCCGGACGTCGCAGGCAAATTCTGAGGAATGAAACGATGCCAAAGCTGAGTTTGTCCGCCTCAGGACCCGCCGCCAACCGAAAAGCGATCATGTTCTGCTGCGACCAGAATTATCTGGTTTTTGCGGCACATGCGGCGTCTCAGATTGCCGCGCTGCATCCGCAGCGCGATTTTGATATCTGCATCTGTTATGACGAGCGTCCAGTCACAATCCCGCCATCGCTGGACCATCTGAACATCCGCCTGTGCCAGGTGCAGACCTCGGGGCTGTTTGATGGACTACGGCTGGATCGCGGAAAGAGCCACGATGTCTACCTGCGCCTGGCCCTGCCCGCAGCCTTTGCCGAGGACTATGACCGCATCCTGTATATGGACAGCGACATCTTTATTCAGGGCGGCGATTTCAGCGCCCTTCTGGATGTGGATATCGGCTCACATGCGATTGCGGCGGTACGGGACAACACCCAGTGGCGCACACCCGCGCGCAGGCCGAAACAATTCAAGACACTTAACCTGCCTGCGGCCCCGTATTTCAACGCGGGCGTCATTCTGATGGATGTTGAGCGGTATAATGCCCAAAACCTGCTGGACCGATGCCTTACGCTGGGCAAGGCCAATGCCGAGGTCATGATCCGGCACGACCAGAACCTCTATAACTCGGTCCTGCAGGGCGACTGGGCCGAACTCAGCCCGATGTGGAACTGGCAGTTTACTTGGTCATCACTGCTGTTTGCGATGCAGATCGAGCCGCATCTGGTGCATTTCATCGGCAAGACCAAACCCTGGAAAGACCCCAAAGGCGAACTGAGCCCCCGGTTTGCAAACGCGATGAAAGTCTTTGCCGACAGGTATTTCCCTGAACTCGACGTGTTTCAGCCCACACGCAGGCCGCTGGAACCCAACAGCACCAAGATGCGTAAGATGTTGCTAAAACACTTCCTGTCAGGCGCAAAAACGCAGCGTTACCTCAGCCGGTTTCCGGACGATCTGACGGTCATCCAAACCAACCGCAGATCGGACCCGGACATGTAAGGGTCAGCTTGGGATGCCATCCGGAGTGTCTTTCGGTATTGCTTCAAAAAAATCTGTGCCAACGGCGACAATACAACTCATGCCGTTCGCATGGGTCACGAGAACGGTGTAGCTGCCCGTCTCTTTCGAGGTCCAAACCTCCATGACCGACTGCGCGCCGCGTGTCTTCTGCAAACCACCAAAGGCCAGTTCTTCAGAATAGCTGTCTTTGAGTTTGGCAATGACGTGATCGCGTTGCGCACAATTCTGGGCGAAGGCCGGCGGTGCCGTGGCGGCCATTCCGAAGGTCAGTGCTATTGCAAACAAACGCTTGAACATGACAAGCTCCTTTCGATACGAGTTTCGTTTCGAGAGGGCGCGCGACCGAGAGGTGTCTGCACCCCCTCAGTCCTAATGTCGGGATCGTTTTCCATCGTTTCAAAGCACAAGTGCTCAAGAAATTGTTGGCAGCCGGTGATCCGGACAGATACATCATACCACAAAATCTGGGATTTTATGTGTCCAACTTCACAAGGCATGGCAGAATGGCAACACAACCCCGCGCGTGGCAACGCATGCTGTCGGGCCGCAGGCTGGACCTGCTGGACCCGACCCCGGTGGATATCGAGATCGACGATATCGCCCACGGTCTGGCCTTTGTCGCCCGCTGGAACGGGCAGACACGCGGCGATTTCGCCTATTCCGTCGCCGAGCATTCCTTGCTGGTCGAAGAGCTTTTTGGCCGGATTGCCCCCAAGGCACCGGTCAAATGGCGGTTGGCCGCCCTGTTACACGACGCGCCGGAATATGTGATCGGAGACATGATCTCGCCCGTCAAATCGGCTGTTGGCCCAGGCTACGGCGCCTTGGATGACCGCCTGGCGGCGGCAATTCACATCCGGTTCGGCCTACCCGCAGAGGTGCCGAAGACGGTGAAACGGCAAATCAAGAAGGCCGACAAGATCAGCGCTTGGATGGAAGCGACGCAGATCGCCGGGTTTTCCGAGGCCGAGGCGACGAAGTTCTTTGGCCGTCCGGATAAGGCGGTGATGGAGGGGTTGAATATTAGATTGCGTCCACCTGTTGAAGTTCGGCAGGCGTATGGGGTACGACACAAGGAGTTGATCGCGCTCCTATAGAATTTCCGATTGATCAAATGTCGCCAGCCAGCTCATTCGAATGTTGAATGATGCTTTCAAAGAATCAAAATGAAACCACATGAACACAGCTTGGTTAGTCACTCCTTATTTCTTTGATGAACATGATAACAACTTGGGCAAGGCTGTACCGTCGCCCTTGACGTACACAACCAATGACCCGACTGGGGTGGTGGACAGGACGCCAGAAAGCATGGCGAAACTGCACAGACCTATCGCGGATTTTGTCCACAATGTTGTCGAGAGGGGCGATATTCCTGTGTCTATCGCTGGCGACTGCGCGGCGAGCCTGCCGGTTATGGCTGGATTGCAACGCGCCGGTAAGGAGCCGATACTTGTCTGGATTGATGCCCACGGAGATTTCAATACGGCGGAGACATCGCATTCGGGCTTTTTGGGCGGCATGCCATTGGCAATGATGGTGGGGCGCGGTGATCTTTCGATTGCCGCGCAATCAGGGCACACACCTGTCAAAGAAAGCGATGTTTGGTTGATTGATGCTCGCGACCTGGACCCGCTTGAAGAAGTCGCTCTCAATTCATCCCAAGTTAACCGAATTCCGGTAGATCGTCTGGACGAATTAGCATTCGACAGACCAGTATATCTCCACATCGACAACGACGTAATCGACGCCGAGGAGGTGCCCGCTAACAACTATCCTGTGGCGAACGGACCAAGTCTCTCTGTCACTATCGAAAAATGCACGACGTTCGCTTCTCGAAACTCTCTGTGTGCGCTTTCGCTTAGCGGATGGAACGGGCGCTTGGATCAAGACGGGAAAACCAGTCGCGCCTGCCAAAAACTGCTGTCTTGTATCATTTCAGCGGCAGTTTGACGGATTTGGTCCAAATGCAGAATTGCCAGCTTTTCCGTCGCGGCAACCTTTGCCCGATTTGGGTATAGGCTCTAGGGCACCATTTCCATACGGTAGCCTACCGAGGGCTACGCTTTGCCAAAATCCGCTGCAACGTCCGGCGATGCATGTTCAGCCGTCGCGCGGTCTCGGAGACGTTCCGGTCGCACAGCTCATAAACCCGCTGGATATGCTCCCAGCGGACGCGATCCGCGCTCATGGGGTTTTCCGGCGGCGGGGGCAGTTCGTCGCCCTTGGCCAACAGCGCGTTGGTGATGTCAGTGGCGTCGGCGGGTTTCGACAGATAATCGGTTGCGCCGATTTTGACGGCGGCGACGGCGGTGGCGATGGCTCCGTAGCCGGTTAGAACCACGACCCGGCTGTCGGGGCGCTTTTCACGCAGCACTTCGACCACATCCAGGCCGTTGCCATCTTCAAGCCGAAGATCAACCACGGCATAGGCCGGCGGCCGGGCGGTCGAAATGGCGCGACCTGCAGCGACCGAACCTGCGGTTTCAACCTCGAAGCCGCGTTTTTCCATGGCTTTGGCAAGACGTCTCAGAAACGGTTCGTCATCGTCCACCAAAAGCAGGGATTTGTCGGGACCGATGTCGAGGTCAGAGCTGTCCGCCATATTCTGTTCTTTCCGCTATTTCACGCCATTGGCTCGAACATGAGTATTAGCAGCGCCATCCCAAAGGTCAAACCGATGGTTCCAGCCTATATCTTGTCCAGGAAGCACCCGACCTTGTCCGCCATTTGCTCGGCGGTGTCGTCGCGGTTGAAGAACTCGATGAATCCGTCCTGTGGCGTGACCAGATAGGTAAAGGTCGAATGATCGACCAAATAGTACTCATCGCTTTTGTCATGGGCTTTGTAATAGGTCTTGTACGCCTTGCTGGCGGCCTTAACCTGTTCCGGCGATCCGGTCAGCGCAATGGTTTTGCCGCCCAGGTTGAAAGCATAGTCCCCGACCACTTCGGGCGTGTCCCGGTCCGGGTCGATCGAGATGAACAGCGGCGTCACCGATTGGCCGCGCTCGGCCAGAAGATCCACCGCATCGGCATTGCGGGACATGTCAAACGGACAGACATCGGGACAGAAAGTATATCCGAAATAGACCAGCGTCGGTTCGGTGATAACGTCGGTGTCTGTCACCGTCTCTCCCTTGCCGTTCACCAGTTCGAAGGGCCCGCCGATGGCCGCCGCACCGCCTGCAATCTGGCTGGTACGACACTGGGCGAACTTGTCATCCGAACCCGCACCCCCGGTCAACAACCACATGGCACCGACAGCCACGGCCAGAACGATGGTTGCGAGTATGGCATAAAGGCGAGTCATGGCGTTGTCCTGACGCAGGGATTGTTGATCGTTTCGGCCCGGACACCTATCAAGATACTCAGCCGACGCAACAGGACATAATCGACCCATGGCAATTTCCAAGACCAGCCTTTGGCGAGGACAGGAGCGCAGCAGCTGGATCCGCCTGCGTACGCTGATCCTTTTGCGTTGGGTCGCCATCATCGGTCAGCTTACCGCCATCACGGTGGCGCAGCAGGCCTATCATGTGCAGCTAGAACTGGGCCTGTGCTATTTTGCCGTCGGCGTTTCGGTCATGGGCAACCTGACTGCGATCCTGCTGTTCCCGGAAAACAAGCGCCTGTCAGAGTTCGAGAACTTTCTGATGGTGCTGTTCGACCTACTGCAGCTGTCTTTCCTGCTGTATCTGACCGGCGGGCTGAACAATCCGTTTGCGCTGCTGCTGGTTGGCCCGGTCACCATCTCGGCAAATGTCATGAGCACCCGCTCAACGCTGATCGTGGGGGCCGTGGCCATCATTCTGACCAGCCTGTTGGCGCAATTCCATCTGCCGCTGCGTACCAATCTTGGGCTTGTTCTGGACGTGCCCGCGATTTTGCTGTTCGGAAACTGGGTCGCGATCATCATCGCCATTGTCTTCATCGGAGCCTATTCGCACCGCGTCAGTTCCGAGGTCCAATCGATGTCCGAGGCCCTGTCAGCCACCCATATGGCGCTGGCGCGTGAACAGAAGCTGACAGATCTGGGTGGCGTCGTTGCAGCCGCTGCGCACGAACTGGGGACGCCATTGGCCACCATCAAGCTTGCAAGCTCGGAACTGATCGAAGAGCTGGACGAACAGCCCGACCTGCGGGACGATGCTGCATTGATCCGCGAGCAGGCCGACCGGTGCAGGGATATTTTACGCGATATGGGCCGGGCCGGAAAAGATGACCTGCATCTGCGCCAGGCACCGCTGACCACCGTGATTCACGAGGCCGCCGAGCCGCATATGGGTCGGGGCAAAGCTGTGCATTTCAGCGAGGGGCCGGTTGAGGATGCGGACGTTCAGCAGCCATCGATCCTGCGCAAGCCCGAGATCATTCACGGGCTGCGCAATCTGATCCAGAACGCCGTCGATTTCGCGCAGGCGAATGTCTGGGTCGAGGCCGAATGGACTCCGACCCGGATCACGATCTGCATCATGGATGACGGTCGCGGTTACCCGCCACAGATGATTGGCCGCATCGGTGACCCGTTCATGCGGCGGCGGCGCTCGGACACCGACATGTCAACGCGGCCGGAATACGAGGGCATGGGCCTGGGGTTGTTCATCGCCAAGACCTTACTGGAACGCAGCGGGGCCGAGTTGAAATTTGCCAATGGTTCTGACCCCTATCAAAACCTGACCTCGGATCCAGAGCGGCGCGGGGCTATTGTTCAGGTGTCCTGGCAACGCAAGCTGGTCGATGCGCAACTTGGCGATTCACCTGTGCCCTCCGGTGCCAATCAACCATTCCAGATCTGAGTTAAGCCCTCGTTAACCATTGATGCCCATAGTCGGCGCGGTGGTTTGAAGGGATGAGTGTGTGATGGCTGACTGGATCATCTTGGCGACGATCAGCTTGATTTCGGCCTGCCTGGCCTTTCGGTGGCTGATGCCGCGCCGGCCGGCATGGATTGGCGATTATGGCTTGGCGACACCCAACTCTCTGTTCGATGCGGTGTTCCTGTTCGATGGAAACCGCCTGATCAGCCATTCTGATGTTGCGCTTGCGGGCTATGAGGCGGTCCATAATTGGGGCGATTTGCGACGCTTGCTGAAACGCGACTTTACGACATTCCCCGAGACGCCGGAAACCGTGCGGGATGAAGGCTCTGTAATTGTGTCCGCAATCGATTGCACCATCGACCGCGAGGTTCTGTGCGAATGGATAGACGGTATCGTACGGGTGCAGCTGCGTGACCTTCAGGGCAATACTGGCGCGGTTCGCAGCGATCGCAACGACCCTGTGCGCCTGGCGATGGATCTGGCCCCCTATCCTGTCTGGTTACTGGACGGGTCAGATACGGTTCAGTGGTGCAATGCCGCCTATGTCTCGCTTGTGCGCAAGGCAAAGGGTCGCGACGCTGATCTGACAGTCCCTTTGTTCCCCCGGGTCAAAGAACAGGATCATCTAGGCAAAAAGACCCGCGTGTCTGTTGCGGTCTCGGGTAGTGAAAACAAACTGTGGTTTGACCTGACGCATGTCGATCGCGCAGACGGTCAGCTGAATTATGCCATTGATATCAACGCGATTGTCGAGGCTGAAGCGGCGCAGCGCAAATTCGTGCAGACCATGACCAAAACCTTTGCGCAACTGTCCATCGGATTGGCAATATTTGACAGGAACCGCCAATTGGCCCTGTTCAACCCGGCCCTGATCGACCTGACCGGCTTGTCCCCCGATTTCCTGAGCTGCCGCCCCAGCCTGTCCAGTTTTTTCGACAGAATGCGCGATCAGCATATGATGCCCGAACCCAAGAATTACCGTGACTGGCGGCGCCAGATGAATGACCTGCTTGAAGCGGCGCAAGACGGAAATTATCAAGAAACGTGGTCGCTCCCGTCTGGGTCGGTCTATTCGGTCAGCGGGCGTCCGCACCCTGATGGCGCGGTGGCCTTTCTGTTCGAAGATATTACCGCCGAGATTACGCTGACCCGCCGGTTCCGCTCGGAAATGGACCTGATGCAATCGATCCTGGACAAATTGGCCGATGCAATTGCGGTCTTTGCCGACGATGGCACGCTGGCCCTGACCAATTACGCCTACCAAAGGCTTTGGGGTGAGTCGGAGGAAACGGGTTTTGAACCCGCGACGGTTCTGGACGTCACGCGCGGTTGGCAGGACCAATGTATGGCAACACCGGTACTGGGTGAGATTCGGGATTTTGTCGAAATGCGCGATAACCGCACCCAATGGTCGGCGGACATGATCAGACGCGACGGCACAGAAATGACCTGCACGATCAGTCCGATGCAGAACGGTGCAACGATCATTCGCTTCACGCTCGACGCTCAGCCGGAACAAGCTGCGGAAATGCAGAAAATCAGCGCCTGACCGGGTTGCGGCGCACCGGGCGCAGGTCCATTGTGGCGCCATGACCAAAGCCGCGCCGATCACCCTGAAATCACCGGAAGAAACTGCCGCATTGGCGGTGCAACTGGGCGCTGCGTTGCAGCCCGGAGACGTGCTGCTGTTGGACGGTGCGATCGGCGGTGGCAAGACCCATTTTGCGCGCGCTCTGATCCGGTCGCTGATGCAGGTGCCCGAAGACGTGCCCTCGCCCACGTTCACATTGGTTCAGGTCTATGACACGGAAATCGGCGAGGTATGGCATTCGGATCTGTATCGCCTGACAGACATCTCTGAGATCGAGGAACTGGGTCTTACCGACGCCTTCGATACCGCCGTTTGCCTGATTGAATGGCCGGAAAAGCTCGGGGTGCTGACCCCGCCATCGGCCCTGACTCTGCGGTTTCGATCAGATGCTGACGAACAGGACACGCGACATATCCAGCTAAGCTGGACCGATCCGAAATGGCATGCCCGACTCAAGGGGGTACAATGACCAATCGTGACGTTCTGGCCGAGGCGCTGATTGCGCAAACCCCTTGGGCCAATGCTGCACGCATGCCTTTGGCCGGCGATGCCTCGAACCGCCGTTACGAACGCCTGACGGACCCGGAAAGCGGGCGCACCGCAGTATTGATGGATGCCCCGCCAGAGAAAAACGAAGACATTGGTGCCTTTGTCCGCATGGCAAACTATCTGCGATCCATCGGGCTGAGCGCACCAGAGATCTATGCTGAAGATCTGCAATACGGCTTTCTGTTGCTTGAGGATCTGGGCGACGCCCTCTTTGCGCGTGTGCTTATACAAAAACCTGGCCTGGAGCGCACGCTGTACGAGGCCGCAACGGATGTATTGGTGCATCTGCACGCCGCGCCTGTGTTGTCGCTGGATAGCTATGATCCGGCGCTGATGACCGAGTATTCGGCTCTGGCATTTACCAAATATGCCCAGGGCGTTCTGGGCAGCCACGACTCGGACGCGCGGCAACGGTTCGAACTGCGTTTTGCCGATATTCTGCACCGGGAAACGGGTGGTACGCGGGTGGTGGTGCAACGGGACTATCATGCGGAAAACCTGATCTGGCTGCCGGATCTCGACGGGTTGCGCCGTGTGGGTCTGCTGGATTTCCAAAGCGCCATGCTTGGACATCCGGCCTATGATCTGATGTCATTGTTGCAGGACGTCCGCCGCTCTGTCCCGGCCGGGATCGAGATGCGCATGATCAACCGCTATATCGAGGCCACGGGTGTCGACAGCCACGATTTCCGAACCGCCTACAGCGTGCTCGGCGCCCAGCGCAACCTGCGCATATTGGGTGGGTTCGCGCGTCTGGCAACGGATTACGGCAAGCCGCAATATGTCGACCTGATCCCCGCTGTTTGGGCGCATCTGATGCGGGATCTTGAGCATCCCGCACTGGCCCCGATCGCACAGACCATTCGCGATGCGTTGCCCGCGCCCAGTGCCGACCATCTGGCAAGGCTGAAACCGCAATGAAAGAGAAACCGGACGCCGTCATGCTGTTCGCCGCCGGATTCGGCACCCGCATGGGCGCATTGACGCAGAACCGCCCCAAGCCGCTGATTGAAGTATCCGGCCGGCCTCTGATCGACCACGCGCTGGATTTGGTCGACGGCCTGAATCCCCCGCGCACGGTGGCAAATGTCCACTACCTGGCCGATCAGATGATTGCTCATTTGGCCCCCAAGGGTGTGCTGATCTCGAACGAACAACCCGACATTCTGGAAACCGGCGGCGGGCTAAGGTCCGCTTTGCCTTTGGTGGGCTCGGGACCGGTGTTTACCCTGAACACAGATGCGATCTGGGCCGGCCCTAATCCATTGGAATTACTTGGTGAAGCATGGGATCCCGACACGATGGACGCATTGCTCATGTGTGTTCCCGTGGCGCAGACGATTGGACATTCAGGGACAGGTGACTTTACCCGGGATGCCTCGGGCCGGATCACACGCGGCCCCGGTTTGATCTATGGTGGCGCGCAGATTGTCAAAACCGACGGGCTGCATGACATCGTGGATGACGTGTTCTCGCTGAACGTGCTGTGGAACCGGATGCATGATGCCGGGCGGCTGTTTGCGCTGGAATACCCGGGTCGCTGGTGCGACGTCGGACGACCCGAAGGGATCGCGTTGGCAGAGGGTCTGATCGCAGATGTTTGACCAAAGTGCATCGCCCCGGGTCTTTGCCGTTCCGCCGGGCGCAAATTTCCCCAAAGCGCTAGTCGACGGGTTGCGGGCGCGCAGCTCTGCCCTGCCACCCGAGGCGCTGGCCCGTGTGCAACTTGTCGTCAACACCCGCCGCATGGCGCGGCGCATACGAGACCTGTTCGATCAGGGCGCGCCGTGCCTGCTGCCACGGCTTTCGCTGGTCACCGATCTGGGCGCAGACGCGGACCTCGGGCACATACCGCCCGCCATCCCTGCCCTGCGCCGCCGTCTTGAGCTGACCCAGCTGATCGCAAAGCTGCTAGATCAACAACCCGATCTGGCGGCCCGGTCATCGCTGTTTGATCTGTCCGACAGTCTGGCAGCACTGATTGACGAAATGCAGGGCGAGGGGGTTTCGGCAGACGCCATCCGGAAGTTGGATGTCAGTGACCTCTCGGGCCATTGGGAGCGGGCGCAGCAGTTCATCGGGATCGCGGATCAGGTGGTTTCCTCCGGGGATGAGGCGCTGGATGCACAGGCCCGACAGCGCCGCGTGGTCGAGGCGCTTATCGCACGATGGCAGGACAGCCCGCCGCAACATCCGGTTATCCTTGCCGGATCGACCGGCTCGCGCGGGACGACCTTGATGCTGATGCGGGCGGTGGCCTCTCTGCCGCAAGGGGCGTTGATCCTGCCGGGCTTTGATTTCGATCAGCCGGACGCGGTTTGGGACAGTCTGGACGACGCGCTCAGCTGCGAAGATCATCCGCAATACCGGTTTCGCAAGCTGATGCGCGAACTTGAGTTGGGGCCGCGCGATATCCAGCGCTGGACCGGGGGACAAGCCCCCTCACCTGCCCGTAACCGACTGGTTTCGCTAGCGTTACGGCCTGCGCCCATCACCGACGCCTGGATGGCCGAAGGACCGCTGCTTGAGGATATCCAGGGCGCCACGCGTGATCTTACGTTGGTCGAGGCACCCTCGCCGCGGGCCGAGGCTTTGGCCATTGCGCTGCGATTGCGGCAGGCGGCAGAGACCGGGCAAACGGCTGCCCTGATCACGCCGGACAGGATGCTGACTCGTCAGGTCAGCGCCGCGCTGGATCGTTGGAACATTCTGCCGGATGACAGCGCCGGTTTGCCGCTGCAGCTCTCCCCGCCCGGGCGATTTTTGCGCCACGTCGCCGGTTTGTTCACCCGGCGTTTGGATGGCGAGGCACTACTGACGCTGTTGAAGCATCCGCTGTGTCATGATGGGGATGATCGGGGGACGCACCTGTTGCAGACTCGCGATCTGGAACTGCACCTACGACGCAACGGACCGCCCTTGCCGACCCGCGACAGCCTGCACGTCTATGGCCAGACCGAAGGCGTGTCCGAGACCTGGCTGGCCTGGGTCATCGATCATTTCTGCGACCAGTACAGCCCCAGTGATCGCCCGCTGGCGGATTGGGTAGCGCAATTGCGGGTTTTGGCACAGGCAATCTCGGCCGGATCAACCGGCGAGTCCGGTACGCTGTGGCAGAAAAACGCGGGTCAAAAGGCACTGTCCGTTCTGACCGCGCTAGAGGATGAGGCGCATCACGGCGGGTCGATGTCGGCCCATGATTTCGCCGACCTGCTGGGTGCGCTACTTGCGGGCGAAGACGTGCGCGACCGCGACGCGCCGCATCCGCATATCATGATCTGGGGTACGCTCGAAGCGCGGGTTCAGGGCGCGGATCTGCTGATTCTGGGTGGCCTTAACGAAGGCAGTTGGCCCGAGGCCCCCGCCCCTGATCCTTGGCTGAACCGTCAAATGCGCGACAAGGCCGGATTGTTGCTGCCGGAGCGGCGGATTGGTCTGTCGGCCCATGATTTTCAACAGGCGGTCGGCGCGCCGGAGGTCTGGCTGACCCGCGCGGTTCGCTCGGATGATGCGGAAACGGTTGCCTCGCGTTGGCTGAACCGCTTGACCAATCTGCTGCAGGGCCTGCCGGATCAGGGCGGGCCACAGGCACTTGCGGATATGCAGGGCCGCGGAAACCAGTGGCTGGGCTGGGCCGAGACGCTGGAAGAGGCACCCCGGATCTCTGCCGCGCACCGCCCCTCACCGCGCCCGCCCGTTGCGGCCCGGCCAAGGCGTCTTTCGGTCACAGAAATCAAGCGGCTGATCCGCGACCCATACGCGATCTACGCGAAACATGTGTTGCGGCTGAAACCGCTGGACCCACTGGTGCAAGCGCCCGACGCCCTGCTGCGCGGGATCGTCATTCACGAAATTCTCGAACATTTCGTCAAGGACAGCGTGTTGGACGCAGCCTTGCTGACCCGCGAGAACTTTCTGAAACGGGCCGAGGCGCTGTTGGCCTGGCATGTCGCATGGCCCACGGCACGGGCACTTTGGCTGGCGCGTCTGGAACGCATCACCGATGAGTTTCTACCTGCCGAACGGGCGCGGCGGACGGACGGTGGTCCGGTCGCGTTTGAAGCCGCGCTCAAGCTGGAATTGCCACCGCTGGGTTTCACCCTCAGCGGGCGCGCCGACCGGATAGATGTCAACAGCCGGGGCGCGCTGAGAATTGTCGACTACAAGACCGGCGTACCGCCAACAGAAAGCCAGCAAGCGAAGTTCGACAAACAATTGCTGATCGAAGCGGCCGTGGCCGAGCAGGGCGGCGTCGAAGGCTTCGACCCGCTGCCCGTGGCACAAGCGGTCTTTATCGGGATGGGCGGCAGCTATAAGGAAGTCGCTGCACCATTGGACAAGGAACCCGCCGACAAAGTTCTGTCCGAGCTGAAACAGCTAATTTCAGCCTATTTAGAGCCTGATCAGGGGTTTTCATCCCGTCGGATGCTGCACAAGGATACCGATATCGGAGACTATGACCATCTCGCCCGGTTCGGCGAGTGGGACCGCACCTCCGAAACCAAGCCCGAGGATCTGACATGAGCGCGCGCAATGATGCGACCGAGCGGCAGGTGCAGGCCGCGCGCCCCGATGCCTCGACCTGGCTGGCGGCAAATGCCGGGTCCGGCAAAACGCGTGTGCTGACAGACCGCGTTGCCAGGTTGTTGCTCAGCGGCGTGCAGCCACAGCACATTCTGTGCCTGACCTACACCAAGGCCGCAGCCAGCGAGATGCAGAACCGGCTGTTCAAGCGGCTGGGTGAATGGGCCATGTTGGGCGACGGTGATCTGCTGGCGCAATTGAAAGATTTGGGCGTCGATGGCGGTATCGATCAGGACCGTCTGGCGCAGGCGCGCACCTTGTTTGCCCGCGCGATCGAGACACCGGGGGGTCTGAAAATCCAGACCATCCACTCCTTCTGCGCGGCGCTGTTGCGTCGCTTTCCACTCGAGGCCGGGGTCAGCCCGCAGTTTTCAGAGATGGAAGACCGTGCCGCTGCGTTGTTGCGCGAAGAGATTCTCGAGGATTTTGCCGCCGGACCTCAAGCGCCTTTGGTAGCAGAGGTCGCGCGGTTCGTCACCGACACGGGCTTTGACAAGCTCACAGCGGCTATTGCGCAACGGCGAACGCTGTTCGGGCGGTCTTTGCAATGGTCGGAACTGCTGGACGTGTTCGATTTGCCCGAGGGGTTAGACGAAGACGCCGTATCAAGGCAGGTCTTTCTGGGTAGTGAGATTGAATTGCTGCAGTCAATTCTGCCAACTTTGATCGAAAGCGGTGGCAACAACGCCAAGGCCGCTGCCAAGCTCGCCTTGGTCACCACGCCAGAACTGAACTGGCTTCCCGTGTTGGAAAGCGTCTTTCTGTTTGGAAAGACCGCCAAAGAACCGTTTGCCGCCAAAACCGGTAGCTTCCCCACCAAACCATTGCGCGAAGGCCCATTGGCGGATCGGATGCCGCAGCTGGATGACTTCATGAAGCGGGTCGAAACCGCACGCGAGCAGCGGCTGGCGCTATCAGCGGCACGAAAAACCCATGTTTTGCACCGCTTTGCCAATACCTTCCTGCCCGAATACGAACGCCGAAAGCAACTGCGCGGCTGGCTCGACTTCGACGACCTGATCCTGCGGGCGCGGCAGGTTCTGAATGATCCGGCCGTGGCTGAATGGGTGCTGTATCGTCTGGATGGCGGTATCGATCACATTCTGGTCGACGAGGCGCAGGACACCAGCCCGGACCAATGGGATGTGGTGGAAAAACTGGCGCAGGAATTCACCAGCGGTGAGGGGGCGCGGTCCGGTGTCGAACGCACGATTTTCGTGGTCGGCGACAAGAAGCAATCGATCTATTCCTTCCAGGGGGCTGATCCGCAGGCCTTCGACCGGATGCAGGCCGAGTTTGGTCAGCGGCTGAAGGAATCAGGCTCTAAACTGTGGAATTCGACGCTGGAATACTCGTTCCGCTCGTCCAGCGCGATTCTGAGTCTTGTTGATATTCTGTTTGAAAATCAGTCTGCAGCGGGCTTCCAGAAAGAGTCGCTGCATCGCGCCTTCAAGGCGGAACTTCCGGGTCGTGTCGATCTGTGGCCGGTGATCGAAAAGGTCGACGCGGATGAAGAGGGTGACTGGACCGATCCGGTCGACCGACCCGGCGCCCGACATCATACCGTTCTGCTGGCCGAGCAGGTCGCCGGGTCGATCAAGGACATGCTTGAGAATGGCGAAACCATCCCCGAGGACGGCAAAACCCCTGGTACATTCCAATGCCGCAAGGTGCGGCCGGGTGACTTTCTGATCCTTGTGCAGCGCCGCTCGGATCTGTTTGCCGAGATCATTCGCGCCTGCAAGGCCCTTGACCTACCCATCGCCGGTGCAGACCGCCTGAAGGTGGGCGCGGAACTGGCGGTCAAGGATCTGGCGGCATTGCTGAGTTTTCTGGCCACACCCGAAGACAGCCTGTCGCTGGCCACGGTTCTGAAATCTCCGCTGTTTGGATGGTCGGAACAGGAACTGTTTGATCTGGCCCACCGGCGAGAGGAGACCTATCTGTGGGCCGCGCTGCGCAGGAGGGCCGACGAGTTCCCAAACACATTGGCGGTGCTGAACGATTTGCGCGGGCAGACCGATTTCCTGCGACCCTATGATTTGATCGAGCGTATACTCACGCGCCATGACGGGCGGCGCAAATTGTTGGGCCGTCTGGGCGCCGAGGCCGAAGACGGGATCAACGCGTTGCTGTCGCAGGCTTTGGCCTATGAGCGGACAGATATTCCCAGCCTGACCGGATTTCTGGTCTGGATGCAGACCGACGATCTGGAAATAAAGCGCCAGATGACCGGCGTCGGCGACATGATCCGGGTGATGACCGTTCACGGGTCCAAAGGTCTCGAGGCCCCGATTGTGATCCTGCCCGATACCGGCAAACGGCAACCGCCCCGCGACGCCGAGATCATGGTGGCAGGTGATACCCCGGTGTGGAAACTGCCCGCAGACGCATCACCCAAGCTGATCGCGCAGGCACGAGATACGGCGCGCGAACGGGAAGAGAATGAGAGGCTGCGCCTGCTCTATGTGGCTCTGACACGGGCGGAAAAGTGGTTGATCGTGGCTGCCGCCGGCGATGTCGGCAAGGATGGCAGCAGCTGGTATCAACTGGTCGAGGCGGCGATGGAGCGGGCAGGGGCGGCAGCAATCCCTGGATCGCAGGTCAAACGCCTTTCCCATGGCGAGTGGGACGCGCCACCCTTGTCCCAGCACGCCGAAACCTCGACACCGCAGCAGGACCTGCCAGCCTACTTCGAATCTCCTGCGCCAGAACCGGCTGTGACGGCTGCCACGCTCAGCCCGTCCGATCTGGGTGGGGCCAAGGCCTTGCCAAGTGATGCCGGTCAGGACGAAGAGGCCGCGAAACTTCGTGGCACAAGGCTGCACCGTTTGCTGGAACACTTGCCCGAGGTCGCCGCAGAGGCACGGCCGCAGCTCTGCGCCCGTTTGCTGCCGGATATGCAGCCGATTGAGCGTGATGATCTTTTGCAGGAAGTGCTGCACGTTCTGTCTGAGCCGGCTCTTCAGCCACTTTTTGCGCCCGACGCGTTGCCCGAAGTGCCTGTTTCGGCCGCGCTTGGGGGCCAAAGGATTCACGGAGTGATTGATCGGCTGATCGTAACGGACACAGAAGTACAAGCCATTGATTTCAAATCAAACGCCTCGGTACCGGATCGCCCCGAAAACTGCCCCGACGGTCTGTTGCGGCAGATGGGGGCCTATGCCCACGCCTTGTCGCAGATCTACCCCGACCGCCGCATTCGCACGGCGATCCTGTGGACGCGAACAGCCAGCCTGATGTGGCTGCCACACGATCTTGTGACAGACGCTTTGACACAGGCGGCGGTGTCTTGACCTTGCAAATCCGCGCACCTAGGTTCAGTGCCCAAGCTTATCCCATTCAGGAGACATGATATGTCGACCGTTGCCGTAACCGACGATACCTTTGACGCCGAAGTCAAGAATTCAGATGTCCCCGTTGTGGTGGATTTCTGGGCCGAATGGTGCGGCCCCTGCAAACAGATCGGCCCCGCTCTGGAAGAGCTGGCGACCGAATATGGCGGCAAGGTAAAAATCGCCAAGGTCGACGTGGACAGCAACCCGAATGCGGCCGCTGCGATGGGCGTCCGCGGTATTCCGGCGCTGTTCATCTTCAAAGACGGGCAGGTTGTATCGAACCGCGCAGGCGCTGCGCCCAAGGCCGCGCTGCAAAGCTGGATCGACGAATCCATCTGACATTCGCAAAGTGTGATTTCAGAAGGCGTCCCGGATGGGGCGCCTTTTTTTGTGTCGCAGGTTTTACCTGTCCAAAGGTCGGATTATTCGATGGTCCACCTAACCGATACTCCGGCACCATCTTTGTGAGTGAATGTGACAGTATCATCCTTGACCGAAACCACCTGACAGTCATGGGGCATTGCCACGTCGACGATCACAATATCTCGGCAGTAATACTTGTCATTCCATTCCCAAGAACCGCTGATGCTGCCACCCTTGGGGCGCTTGCCCTCAACTGTCCCATCCCTGAAAATTGTCACCCGAGTCTCGCCCTGGACAAGCGTTTTTCCGGCAATCAGTTGCATGAACTTCGATTTGTTTTCGATGACTTCTGCAGACGCATTAGCTGCCAGAAGCACAAACAACAATGTCGATGGCATGAATCGAAAAAACGTCATGGAAACAAACCTTTCTTTGATCGATCACAAAATCTACCGGGATTCTAAACCACAATAATCGCAGGTATCAAACATTCGCGGTTTTGCCTGTGGCCGGATGCACATTCGCGTTCTGGTTCTTTCAATTCGGAAAAACCCATGCAGATTGTCGGGACACACAAAAGAAGGAGGCGACATGCCCAAAACACGGGTATTGGTGGAATTCGGTATGGGCACGTCCCTGCGGCGCGAGGATTATACCGAAGCGGCGCTGCGCGCGCTCAAGGACGCGCTGTGGCATAACTCGGTGAATATGGCCGAGCTGTTTGGATTTCCCAAGGAGGCAATGATCATAGACGCCGAGATCGGTGTACAACAGCCCGACAAGGTGGATGCCGGGGCGCTGAAAGCGATCTTCCCTTACGGTCAGCCCAACATCACGGTAACGCAAGGCGGGCTGGACATCGACAAACCGCATACAGAGGGGCGCGCGGTCATCGCCAACGCCGCAATTGTCGTTTCGTTCGATATGGAGCCCGTCCAATGACCGAAAAACGTATCATTCTGGAAATGGGTACCGGCAATGACCTGTATGGACGGGACTACACCAAGGCCGCGCGCCGGGCGGTGCAGGACGCGCTGCATCATTCCTCGATCACGCTGTTTTCGAAACTGGGACTCGACCACTCCGAGATGCGGGTTCAGGTGACTATAGGCGTTCAAAAGCCCGAGGATGTCAATTGCGAAAAGGTAGCCGCCGATCTGCCGCGGGGCCGCGCCCAGGTGCGCGCGGTCAAGGGTGGGCTGGATGTTGTTGATGAACCGGCTGGTACGCGCCACGTCGTCGCCACAGCCGCAATCGAAGCGTTTCTGCCGGATCAGACCGGCAAGTACATTGAAAGCAGACAGAAATAGTAGCTGCTTAGTATCTCGGGAAGCGAACACATTATGCCGGAGCGCTTATGTGTCCATTAGCTGGTTGATCACCTTTGGCGTAGCTAATCTGAAGGCTAGACAGAAAAATACTTCAGCAATATGTAACAACTCGATTGCAACCATCCTAAGTTGTTCCTGCCTGGCAGGAGCCACGAGAATGAGAAATCCCGGTCTTCTATTGGCCTGAAAAGAGAGAATGAATTGGTTCCACTAGTAGTACCAACGCGAAATCGCCCTATGTCCTTGGGATATCTTCTATCCTATCTCAGCGAGCTGTACCCGGGTCAGCGAGTAGTGATAGCGGATGGCAGTCACCCCTCTTACGCAGACAAATACGATGCCGTCGTAAGCGCAAACTCAGAAAAACTTAAAATTGAGTACGAACGGTATCCCCACGAGTTGCCATTTGCTGACCGCATGGTCGATTGTGTCAGCCGGCTTCAAGACGACATAGTTATTGTCGGAGCAGATGACGACTTTCCCGTCATGGAAGCGCTGAGCAGAGCAGTAGACTTCCTGCGTAAGCATGACGACCATGTGTTGGCCATCGGTGGGATTATTAGCCTGTTTATGGAGGACACTGATCGCTATAGTGCCAAATTCTTACAAGGACGATCAATTCAAAACGCCACTTCAAGTATTCGTATGATCCGATACGGCCAGTGGCCGTTCGCAACAAGCTATGCCGCCACACTACGAACCCATTATCTTGAACGTTGCCGCAATATTGAATTGGCTTGTATGACACTTTTTGGAGACTACAACGTCGCTTTTCATGATTGTCTCGCAGGGAAGATCAGGGCGTTGCCCGAGATTTGTTACTTTACAACAAAACTTCCCACACACAGTCGCCTCGAGAAACCGTCGCGCCTTCACTACCTTGAAAACGCAAAGCAAATTCTAGAATTGCGGGAGTATTACAAAGAGCAGTTGAGTGCGAAGCCTGGAATTGATTTGCAAGAGGCGGAAGATGTTGCCGACAGACTGATAGGTATGAGGATCTCACACTTTGCCGGCGGCGTACCTCAAGGCAAGAAAGGTTTTGGAACGTCGCCCTTGTTCGCTGAGAAAAACGTAAGAGCGCAATATCAGGCATTTCAGGAACTATTTTCTGAGGGAACGCCCACGCGAGAACGGCTTGGTAAAAATCTGAGACTGATCGTCGATGCCATGCAAGATATTTTTAAAGCCAATACAGACAACTATGGCGAGCCTGAGAGGTATACGTCCGTAAAGGCTCTAATCGACCCAGCTAGCTCAGATGTTTAAAGTAGCCGAAGCTCAGCTTCCGGATCAGGAGTTCGCAAATGAAGAGTACAAAAGAAACGAAGCTGTCAGATTTCTTTAAGAAAAGAAAGCGAAGCGAGAAGGCAATAGATCGGAAACAAGTCGAGGAACCTTCTAGCGAGAACCTCGACCCTAGATTCTCAATTTCATTTTCGCCAAACTCGCTTACAAAACTGGACGACTAATGCGGTGTCTGATGCAGTTTCAAATTCATTGAGGCTTCAGCGCGTTGTTGCCCAACGTCTAGCCGCCTATAATCAAGAAAAGGCCACGCAACCATGAAAGCGGTAATTCTTGCGGGTGGGCTTGGCACTCGTATCAGCGAGGAATCACACCTCAAGCCGAAGCCGATGATTGAAATCGGTGGACGCCCAATTCTATGGCACATCATGAAGATGTATGGCCATCATGGTATAACCGATTTTGTGATCTGCTGTGGCTACAAGGGTTATGTGATCAAGGAGTACTTTGCGAACTACTTCCTGCATATGTCCGATGTGACATTTGACATGAGCCAGAACAAGATGGAAGTGCACCAGCGCAAAGCCGAGCCCTGGCGCGTGACACTTGTGGATACGGGCGAGCTGACCCAGACTGGTGGACGAATTGCTCGAGTCCGCGACCATCTGGATGGCAGGTTTCTGCTGACCTACGGCGATGGTGTCAGTAACGTCGATATTGTCAAGCTTATTGCTTTTCACGAGGCCGAAGGTGCCGAAACAACAGTAACGGCAATCCAGCCGGCCGGGCGCTTCGGTTCGATCGAAATTGAAGGCGCGCGGGTCAAGAACTTTCTTGAAAAACCCAAAGGGGATGGTCGATGGATTTCGGGTGGTTTCTTTGTTTGTGAAACCTCGGTTCTAGATCGCATCGAAGGCGACGAAACATTGTGGGAACGCGAGCCGCTTGAGGCATTGTCGGCCGACGGTCAGCTTGCAGTTTACAAACACAGCGGATTCTGGGCAGCGATGGACACACTTCGCGACAGAACATTTCTGGAAGATTTGTGGGCCAACGGCAATGCTCCCTGGCGCGTCTGGGCATGAACCAATCATCGACAGTTAATCCCTGGCGTGGGCGCCGAGTGCTTGTAACAGGCCATACAGGTTTCAAAGGGTCATGGTTGAGTCATTGGCTCAGCTCTGCGGGCGCCATGGTGTTTGGTGCTGCTCTGCCTCCTGAAAGCGACCCCAATCTTTTTGACGCCTTGAATCTCATTGCGCACGTCGATCACCAAGTATGTGATCTGCGCAATGCCAAGGCAACGACCGCGCGGGTCAGACAAGCGGACGCGGATGTTGTGTTTCATCTGGCCGCGCAACCATTGGTGAGGCGATCTTACCGGGTTCCCCAAGAAACCATGGCCACCAACGTGATGGGTACAGTTCATCTGTTGGATGCACTGCGGACGCAGTCCAAACCAACCGCTGTTGTCATCGTCACCACCGACAAGGTTTACAAAAATCTTGAGCATGAAATCCCCTACAGAGAGGATGATCGTCTGGGTGGCCACGACCCTTACAGCGCCAGCAAAGCAGCCACTGAACTGGTAACGTCCAGTTTTCGATCCTCTTTTTTTGTCGATACACCGATTCGCATCGCCACGGCGCGGGCTGGTAACGTGATCGGTGGCGGGGACTGGGCCGAAGATCGTATCATCCCGGATCTAGCTCGGGCATTTTCGAATGGTCGTCCTCTAAGAATACGCAACCCGCATGCAATCAGGCCCTGGCAACATGTGTTGGAGCCTTTGAAAGGGTACATGGATTTGGCCGAAGGATTACTGGCTGAACGCAAAGAATTGGAATCCGCCTTTAACTTTGGCCCTTTGCAAGAGGATCAGCGACCCGTCAGCGACGTGGTTGATGTCGCGCGCGCGGCTTGGGCGGGCGACGTCGTATTCGAAACACATTCCGATGCCCCACACGAAGCTGGACGCCTTGCTCTGAGCATCGACAAGGCTCGCAGTGTTCTGGGTTGGACCCCCTGCTGGGGATTCAATGAGGCTGTAACCCGAAGTGTAAACTGGTACCGCGCCTTCTATGAAGGCGCAGATGCCCGTGCCTTAGCAGATGCTGAGATAGCAGAGTATTGCGGAGCGCAGTCATGACTTTCATCGACCTTGCCCTGGCCGGTGTCAAACGCATTGAACTTGACCCCTTACAAGATGAACGCGGGTTCTTTGCACGCGCGTTTTGCGCGGAGACATTTCAGGCACAGGGGCTCTTCGGCAACATCGCGCAAATTAACACATCTTACACCTCTGCCATGGGTACGGTTCGGGGATTGCATTTTCAGCGCGCTCCAGCTGCAGAAGCAAAGCTTGTACGCGTTGTGCGTGGCGCGATATTTGATGTCGTCGTTGACCTGCGGGCTGGGTCGCCAAGTTATGGGTCTTGGTTGGCTCAGGAATTGACAGCGGACAATCGGGCTGCGCTTTACATTCCGGAAGGGTTTGCTCATGGCTTTCAAACACTGACAAGCGATGTCGAGATGACCTATCTGCATTCCGTCGCTTTTGCGCCCGAAGCAAGCGGAGGACTACGGTTCGACGATCCTCACGTTGGCGTCGACTGGCCTTCGCCTGTCACCGTTATTTCGCCACGGGATCTGGAATTACCCGCACTATCGGAACTGGAACCACTTGCACCATGAAATGTAGACATTGCCAATCTAAGCTTGGTCCAGCCTTTCTCGACCTGGGTTTCGCGCCTCCGTCGAACAATTACCTGGTTGCGGACGAGTTGTTTGGCCCCGAGATCACATACCCTTTGCGCTTGCGGGTTTGTCATTCCTGCTGGCTGGTACAAACCGAAGACTATGCACGCGCAGATGAAATCTTTCGCGAAGACTACGCCTATTTCTCGTCAACCTCTCGATCATGGCTGGCTCATGCAGCGGACTTCGCCCGAAACGTTTCATCTAGATTTTCTCTGACTGCGGACTCCTTCGTGATCGAGGTCGCGTCAAATGACGGATATCTGCTGAAAAACTTTGTCGCCGCAGGTGTGCCATGCTTGGGTATCGAGCCTACCGATGCCACTGCCGCCAAAGCAGAGGAAGTGGGAGTTCCTGTATTGCGAGAGTTTTTTGGCGAAGGGCTCGCAACTGAACTCGTGGCCGAAGGCCAGCAGGCAGATTTGGTTTGCGGCAACAACGTCTTCGCTCATGTGCCTGACATCAACGATTTCACGCGAGGTTTGGCGACAGTTCTCAAGCCCGAAGGTGTTGTTACACTTGAATTTCCACATCTACTAAAGCTGTTGGAAGAATGTCAGTTTGACACAGTGTATCACGAACATTTCTCATACCTATCCTTGGCCACAACTATGTCGATCTTTGCCAAAGCCGGTTTACGCGTCTTCGATGTCGAGCAATTGCCAACCCATGGAGGAAGTCTGCGTGTATATGGCTGCCACGAGGACGCAAGCCATATACAAACAACTTCGGTTCAAGAGGTTTGCAATGCGGAAAAGACCGCCGGTTTGGATACCGTTTCTCCCTATCAGGAATTCCAAGCGCGGGCAGAGGCGGTAAAGGATGCAGCGCTCTCCTTCCTGTTGAAAGCCAAGAAAGAAGGTAAACATGTTGCAGCCTACGGTGCTGCAGCCAAGGGTAACACCTTGCTGAACTTTGCCGGGGTGAAGCCGGACCTTATCGAGTTTGTGTCAGATGCCGCGACCGCGAAACAAGGCAAGTATCTGCCAGGTAGCCACATCCCCGTCCTTGATGCCGATGCCATCCGCGAAGCCAAACCGGATTATATCGTCATTTTGCCGTGGAACATTGCGGACGAGATCTGCGGGCAACTTTCGGAACTTCAACAGTCCGGAACGTCATTCATCGTTTTCATTCCTGAATTGGCGGTGCGGTGATGGAACGGATTCTTTACACTAAGCCGTCTATTACGCCGGCCGAGATCGACAATGCAACCGACGCGGCAACCAATGGCTGGGGTGCTCAGTGCTATGCCTATATTGATCAATTCGAAGCAGGGTTTGCGCGATATTTGAATGTTCCGCATACCATTGCGACATCCAGCTGCACTGGCGCGATGCATATGGGCCTTGCCGCTCTTGGCATCGGACCGGGTGATGAGGTCATTCTAGCAGATACCAACTGGGTTGCCACAGTTTCGCCTGTTGTGCATCTCGGGGCGACGCCTGTTTTTGTCGATATTGATCCTCTTACATGGTGCATCAGCCCGACAGCTGCAGCGGCGGCGATAACTCCCCGCACCAAAGCGATCATTGCTACACATATCTACGGCAACCTTGCCGATATGGACGCTCTGTTGGCCCTTGGATCTGAGTATGGCGTTCCGGTGATTGAGGACGCCGCCGAAGCGCTCGGCTCGGTATGGTATAACCAGCGCGCGGGATCTATGGGGCTGTTTTCAACCTTCTCGTTCCACGGCACCAAGACCCTGACAACCGGAGAGGGTGGATTGTTTGCCACCAAAGATACCAGCTTGTACGAGCGGGTTTTAACATTGTCCAACCACGGTCGTGCCCGCGGTCAGACCCGACAATTCTGGGCTGATATGATCGGATTCAAGTACAAGATGTCAAACATCCAGGCAGCGATCGGATGCGCGCAACTCCAGCGCATAGATGAGCTTACATCCAGAAAACGCGAGATACTTGACGGTTACAAATCCAGGCTATCCGATGTGTCAGGTGTATCCATGAACCCTGAGCCACAAGTTGGTCTAAACGGCGCTTGGATGCCAACAGCTGTTTTTGATCCCGAAACAAGAGTCACCCGCGAAGTTCTGCAAAAGGCATTTTCTGAGGCCAACATAGATGCACGTGTATTCTTCTGGCCGCTAAGCTCACTCGATATGTTTGAAGACTGCCCTGAGAACGCCCAAGCTTGGGACATCCCTGGTCGAGCCATAAATCTTCCCAGCTATCATGAAATGACGAATGAACAAATTGAGAGGGTCGTCAAAGTGATTTCCGCAACCATAGTTAGTTCGCGTACGCTATGAATTCGCTTCCGTGCAAAACGCTTCTCATGGCCGACGGTCGTGTAGGGTTTCAAATTGCGAGCTATCTAGTTCGGAATTATCCCGAGGACATTGCAGTTGTGATCACTGCAAGCAAAAACGAAATCTCAGAACTCGCGCGCAGCTCGGATATCCCCACAACCAACTTCGAAGACGAAAATGAGTTGCTCAATTGGTTAGGATCGAAAGAGTTCGAAATTGGTTTCCTGGCATGGTGGCCATATCTGATCAGCGAATCCCTGCTGTCCCGAACAAATCGGGGGTTTGTGAACACGCATCCAAGCTTGCTGCCGTATAACCGAGGTAAACACTATAATTTCTGGGCAATTGTCGAAGAAGCGCCATTTGGCGCAACACTCCACGTGGTTACGCCTGGAATTGACGACGGCCCAATAATCGCACAGTCACAAATATCTTACGACTGGACCGATACAGGCGGCACGCTTTATGAAAAAGCGCAGAACGAAATGGTTGATCTGGTTATCAACAATTGGGAAGCACTCCGTACAGAGCAAGTTCAGCCAATCAAACAGAACTACAACTTGGGATCGTTTCACCTTGCCTCAGAGTTGGAACCGGCGAGCAGGATCGATCTAGACGAAACCACCACTGCAAGAGAACTGCTTAATCTCTTACGAGCCCGAACCTTTCCTGGACATCCGGCCTGCACCTTCGAAGACGGAGATGGTGCGTATGAGGTCAGAGTAGAAATTGCGAGAAAATGACATGACACCACACGAAAAATTCCAGCTGGAACGTCAAGAAGAAATTATCAAAGCCGGTCAGGACCCAAAGTTTGCTGACCTTACAAGTCAATGGTTCGAGCACGCCAATTCTCTAAAGTACTCTTATCATTTTGATTGGATGGGGCGACCAATTATTCAGTACCCGCAGGACATCGTAGCGCTGCAGGAAATTGTCTGGGACGTTCGCCCGGATCTGATCATCGAGACCGGCATAGCGCATGGCGGGTCTCTTATATATTCTGCTTCCCTTCTTGCGATGCTTGATTACTGCGACGCTGCCGAGGCGGGCACAATGCTTGATCCAGCCAATCCCAGACGCAAAGTGCTAGGCGTAGATATTGATATCAGGGCGCACAATCGTGCGGCCATCGAAGCACATCCAATGGCAACTAGGATCGAAATGATTCAGGGGTCTTCCATTGAGGAGTCTATTGTTAACCAGGTCCGCGCTGTCGCTCAAAAGTACGAACGTGTTTTGGTTTGTTTGGATAGCAACCATACCCATGAGCATGTTCTAGCCGAACTGAACGCCTATGCCTCACTGGTTTCACCTGGTAGCTATTGCATCGTTTTCGATACTATCGTTGAAGACATGCCGGTGGATATGTTCTCCGACCGGCCATGGGCTCCCGGAAACAATCCCAAAACCGCAGTTCATGCTTGGCTAAAAGACAATCCCGAGTTTGCAATCGACAAATCCATTGATCACAAATTGCAAATATCGGTAGCTCCGGATGGATTTTTGCGACGTATCTGACTTACCGCGTCCTCGCCGAAACACACTTGTGAGCCCAGCGGATAATTATGAATCTGTTGAGAGCATCCGGTTTCTGACTTTGAAATTTATGGCGAGCTGTCTGGCCTTTGCTGCTTTGAAAACTAAGCACATAACTGATCACGGTGTCAGATGTCATTATTGTCAAAAAAAGAAAAAGCCGCTCGGGGGTCCGGGCGGCTGTTCCAGATTGCTGATCTCGTAGACAGCTTAGATCTTTGCGATATCCGCGCGATCCAGACCAATGTCGTTCAGCTGTGCGTCCGTCAGTTCGCTCAGCATCGCGCGGGTCTTACGGGTTTGGTTCCATTCGACAACGTTGTCGAAGGCCGAGATGAATACGTCCGCGATGTGCAGGATGCTAGCTGCTCCGAGCGGCGCATGTTTTGTTGCTGTGTGTGCCATGTGCGCAGTCCTTTGAGTTGAAACAGCCGACCCGTTGTCGGTTGTGATGCTCATGTAAGACGGCGCACCGAGACTCACAAATGCTGGTTCAACAGCCCCGATCTGCATTTTTTGCATATCTTTTGGGCAGTTTTGGAACGGGTTGCGCCCACCCCGCGCCCGGCCCATATATAGCGACTGTGAGAACGGAGGCTTCCATGGCAGACAGCGATTTTCCCGGATGGCACGGGACGACGATCATCGGCGTCAAAAAGGACAACCAGGTGGTCATCGCAGGTGACGGACAGGTCAGCCTGGGCCAGACCGTGATCAAAGGCACCGCCCGCAAGGTACGCCGCCTGTCACCCGGCGGGTTCGAGGTTGTCGCGGGTTTTGCCGGATCCACCGCAGACGCCTTTACTTTGCTGGAGCGGCTCGAGGCCAAGCTGGAATCGACCCCCGGTCAGCTGGCCCGCGCCTCGGTTGAATTGGCCAAGGACTGGCGCACCGACAAGTACCTGCAAAAGCTTGAGGCGATGCTGATCGTCACTGATGGCAAGGACCTTCTGGTTATCACCGGGGCAGGGGATGTGCTGGAGCCTGAACATAACGTGGCCGCCATCGGTTCGGGTGGTAACTTTGCCCTGGCAGCGGCGCGGGCGATGATGGACAGCGACAAACCGGCAGAGGCTGTTGCGCGCGAGGCAATGGCGATTGCCGCCGATATCTGCGTCTACACCAACGGCAATCTGACGGTCGAGACGATCTCAGGCTAACAATGCCTTGATCTCTTTGCCTTTCCAACGTCGGTGCATCCCGATCAGACCAAAGATCGCAGCGATGACCACGATGTAGTAGGGCACGCGGATATCGATACTCATCAACCCACCGCCGATCAGGGACATGACACCCCCGGCCAGGCAGAAGACGGCTGTGGTCACCCCCATGACCCAGCCCTGATCCGTCTCAGCCACGCTGGATGAGAACAGGCCCAGCAGGGTCGGATAAGAGACGCCGAAGAAGAAATAGAAGAAGAAGACCGGCACGTAGCTCAGCACACCATTGGGGCTGAACGCAAAAGCCACGCCGCAAATCACCATGATGATCAGCGAGGTATAGATGATCTGGTGCTTGCTGAACTTTTCCTGCGCCGGTTTCACCAGGAATGTGCTCGAGAACGCCAGCGCAAAGCCGATTACCACCATCGCCACGCTGCCGCCGATCACGCCATAGCCAAAACGGCTGGTCAGAAAGTTGTCGACGAACACATAGAAGGTGACGTTTGCGATCATGAAGAAAGAATAGACCGGCAGGATCTTCAGAACCATCGGATGCCCGCGCACTGCTATCAGGCTGTCGGTGATGTCGCGAGGGCGGAAAACGAACGGTGCACGCTCGGTCCGGGTATCCTTGAAAAAGAACAGCACGAGGAAAATGGCGATCAGTACCAATACGAACGCACCGTAGAAGGGCGTCTTGAGCGTTGCGATGCTGCCAAGCAGGGCGGCATCGGACAGGACCGCTCCGATAATCGGGCCACCCACTAGGCCAAAGCTGACACCGGTCACGATGTAACCCATGTTCCGGTCTCGGTCGGCGGCATCGGTACTGCCATCGATCATCGCAGCCTGCGCGATGGGCTGATTGCCAGCCGTGAAACCGGTGATCGACCGCCCCAGGATCAGCAGCAACAGGCTATCCATGTACAGCGAGGCGATGGTGATCGCGTAGCCAGCCAAAGCGCCGCCCAAACAGACCAGCAGCGCATTCTTGCGTCCGATCGAGTCTGATACCTTTGAGACATAGACCACACCCAGAAACCAAGACAGGAAGAAGCATCCGATCACCAGCCCATAGTAGAAATGACGGCGGCCATCCGGCGTGCTTTCGGGCAGGAACCCGGACTTGGTTTCCATGATCAACGAGTTGATGATGGGGAAAACCAGCCCTTGCCCGATCAGGTCGACGAAGACCACAAACAGCAGGGTGATCTTGGCAATTTTCGTCATCTGCGCGCTCCTGACCCACAACACCTTGAAATCACTGTATCAGAGCCATTGCGTTTCACCTATGGAAAGCGTTTGCAAACCGGGTGGGGCGTTGCTAACCAACGCGGCCAAGGAAAAGGGCTTGTTGTTTTCGCGCGGCGCGTGACTACCTAAGCCCAAGCTTTGCCATGCCGACCGAAAGGACCGCACCTTGACCGACCTGACCCCGCGCGAGATTGTCTCGGAACTGGACCGTTTCATCATCGGCCAGAAAGATGCCAAACGCGCCGTCGCCGTGGCGCTGCGCAACCGGTGGCGGCGTAAACAATTGTCCGATGATATCCGCGAGGAAGTCTATCCCAAGAATATCCTGATGATCGGCCCCACCGGCGTCGGCAAGACCGAGATCAGCCGCCGCCTGGCCAAGCTTGCCCGCGCGCCCTTCATCAAGGTCGAGGCCACCAAATTCACCGAAGTCGGCTATGTCGGTCGCGACGTGGAACAGATCGTGCGTGATTTGGCGGATGCCGCGATCCTGCAAACCCGCGAATGGATGCGAGAAGACGTCAAGGCCAAGGCGCATCAGGCCGCCGAGGATCGCGTGATCGAGGCCATCGCCGGCACCGACGCCCGTGAAGCCACGCGCGAGATGTTCCGCAAGAAGCTGAAAGCGGGTGATCTGGACGACACCGAGATTGAACTGGAATTAGCCGACACCTCGAACCCGATGCCGATGTTTGACATTCCCGGACAGCCTGGTGGGCAAATGGGCATGATGAACCTTGGCGATATCTTCGGCAAAGCCTTTGGTGGGCGGACCGTGAAAAAGCGCATGACCGTCGCGGAAAGCTATGATGCGCTGATCGGGGAAGAGGCCGACAAACTGCTGGATGACGAAACCGTCAATCGGATCGCTTTGGAATCCGTCGAACAGAACGGCATCGTGTTTCTGGACGAGATCGACAAGGTCTGCGCCCGCTCGGATGCGCGCGGCGGCGATGTCAGCCGCGAAGGCGTGCAGCGTGATCTGCTGCCTCTGATCGAGGGCACGACCGTCAGCACCAAGCACGGCCCGGTCAAGACCGATCATATCCTGTTCATCGCCTCGGGCGCGTTTCATATCGCCAAACCCTCGGACCTGCTGCCGGAACTTCAGGGTCGCCTGCCGATCCGGGTCGAACTGCGGGCGCTGACCGAAGAGGATTTCGTGCGCATTCTGACCGAAACCGACAACGCCCTGACCCTGCAATACACCGCGCTGATGGATACCGAAGAGGTCAAGGTCACCTTCAGTGAAGACGGCATCGCAGCCCTTGCGCGTATCGCGGCGGATGTGAACCAAAGCGTCGAGAATATCGGCGCGCGGCGGCTTTACACGGTGATGGAACGCGTGTTCGAAGAGCTTTCGTTCGAGGCCCCCGACAAAGCCGGTGCCGAGATCACCGTTGATGCTCAATTCGTCAGCGACAATCTGGGTGAACTGACCAAATCCTCCGATCTCAGCCGTTACGTTCTGTAACAATGGCAGCCGGTTCTTGCCGGTTCAGATTGCACTTCTTGAAACCGTCTCTGGACGCGGGTTCAGAATGCGGTAGCGTGGCAACCAGTCTTCGTTGAGGTCATGACGTGCTGCGCTACCTGATCCTGTCTCTGATGCTTGCGTTTTTGGGCGCCTGTGTCGACCGCTCGGTGTCCGAGACGGTACCAGACGCGCTGCGGATCGGAGTCCCCGAAACCGTCTTTGCCGCAACCACACGCGCGCGCGAGGCGGACGGTTCTTATGGCTATCGTCGCAGCGATGGCCTGCGGTTTCTGGAAATGACGGTTTCGATACCACCGAACCACACGCCGGGAACCTTGGATTTTTCATACGCCAACCCGAATCCCAAAAAGCAGTTTGTACTGGCCGACGTATCCGAGTTTTCGGGACCGCAGGCGCTGGCATCACGTCTGCGCGGTGTCGACGAAGTGTCCATCTTTGTCCACGGCTACAACGCGACGCAGACAGAAACCGCTTTTCGGGCCGCTCAGCTTTCGCATGACATCGGGATCCCCGGTTCGACCCTGATCTATTCCTGGCCAAGCCGCGCAAAGGGATCCGGTTATGCCTATGATCTGGACAGCATGCTGTTCGCCCGCGACGGGCTGGAACAGACGATTCGCACGCTGAAGTCGATGGGCGTGAAGCGCGTGGTCGTGATAGCGCATTCCATGGGCAGCGCCCTGACGATGGAGATGATGCGACAGGCGGAACTTCGGCAACCGGGCTGGTCCGCAAGAAATATCGAAGGGGTCATTCTGATCTCGCCCGATCTGGACGTCGATCTGTTCCGCTCGCAGATGGACAGCATCAAGTCTCCGCCCGAGCCCTTCGTGGTCATGGTGTCGCAGAAAGACAAAATTCTCAATATCTCGGCCCGGTTGCGCGGCACCGCAGACAGTGAGCGTCTGGGCAATATCAGCTCGGTCGAGGCTTTGGCGGACTATCCGATCAACGTGATCGACACGACGGCCTTCAACAGCGACGCAGGATCGTCGCATTTCGTGGCAGCAACCTCTCCGGCGTTGTTGGCGATTCTCAGCTCGGTGCGCCGCGTCAGCAACACGTTTGGACCTGACCGACCCGGTATCGACGTGCTTGTACCCGCCAGCGAGCGCAACCCCGACGGCGCGACTGAGATCGTACTGACAGAAACCGGGCAGGCTCAGGTCAGCGCGCCGTGATCTAGCCGCGTCACTAACGCGCTGACGATACATTCCTGCTAGTCAATGTCTGACGGCGCGCGCCAAAGCCTCGACAATCTGCACCTGTGATTCTTGCTCCAGATAGGGATGCATTGGCAGGCTGATGACCTGCGCTGCAGCAGAATCCCCGGCTGGCAAGTTTGCATTCGGGTCTGAAACCGCAGGTTGTTTATTCAAGGGCAATGGATAGTGAATAGCTGTCGGAATACCCGCTTCACTAAGCTTGGCCTGAACCATTTCTCGATTTTCGACGCGAGTGGTATACTGCGCCCAAACACTTGTTGCGCCTTTTGTCAGACTTGGAGCGACCAGCCCAGCATCTTTCAGCAGTGTCTTGTATCGATCCGCCACTTCATTGCGCAGTTCAAGCTCTTCTTCAAAGACATCGAGTTTGCATAGCAAAATTGCGGCCTGCACGGTATCCAGACGGCTGTTCACTCCGACGCGAATATGGTGATAACGGCGGTCCTGACCGTGACGCGCGATCTGGCGAAGGACAACACTAAGCTCTTCATCTGACGTGAAAATTGCGCCGCCGTCCCCGTAACAACCCAAGGGTTTAGAGGGGAAGAAGCTCGTGCAGGAAATCGTGGACAGATTTCCTGAACGTCTTCCATTTAGCATCGCTCCAAAACTCTGGGCAGCGTCTTCGATCACGGGCAAATTGTACTTTGAAGCGATTTCGTTGATTTCGTCGAAATCCGCAGGCTGCCCGTAGAGCGACACGGGTATGATCGCTTTTGTCTTCGGTGTGATCGCTGCCTCAAGCTTATTGGGGTCCAAATTGTAGGTAACCGGTTCAATGTCGACATAGACCGGCGCTGCTCCCAACACACAAGCGGCCTCGGCCGTTGCAATATAGGAAAACCCAGGCGTAATCACCTCATCACCTGGACCGACACCTAGAGCCATCAATGCAATTTGCAGAGCATCAGTGCCATTGGCGCAAGTAATACAGTACTTGGCACCTGTGAACGCCGCAAGCTTCTCTTCGAGCTGTACCACTTCTGGGCCAAGAATATACTTTCCGTGTGACAGTACCGCAGAAATACGTTCATCCAGCTGGTCTTTGATACGGCTTTGCTGCTTTCCCAGATCGATAAACTGCATCGTTCTACTGCGCCTTTCCTATTCCTTTGAAATACTGAACCAGGTGATCAGCACCCGCCTGCGCAACGTAATCGAGCACATTTAACCCGTGCTTGTCAGCGCGATGTATATCTGCACCATTTTTTATTAACATATCCAGCAAATCGAAATCTGCTTCTGGCCGTTCCATAAGGGCAGTTTTGGCATACATTAACACAGACGTGCCATTCCGCCCGGTGGCATTTGGATTTGCACCCATGTTAAGCAATATTCGAACAACATCAACGTTCTGGTGGAAGGCAGCCAGAATTAGCGGCGTCCATCCTTCGGCGGTTTGTTCCTCCAGCAGGTTCGGTTGATCGTTTAGAATCTCTGAGGCCGATTGGGTATCTCCGGATTCACACGCAACTCGCAATCTCTCAAATGTCTGCATTCGATTGCGCGCCGCAAGCCAACTCGGAAACCGCAACAACATCTGCCACTTCTCCGCCGGTTCCATCGGAATATTTTTTTGCGGCCGGTGAAGTTCTTTGGGTAAAAGGGCCCCTTTTTTCCAGCTTTCAAGGAACTGCCTAAGCGCAACTATCTGTAAACGGTAGGTATTCTCCTGAACAATTTCGGGGGTATCAGTCAACCCGACCTTAACAGCATGAAATGCAAGGAAATGTCCCGCGTCCACTCTTGGATCAATCAGGTGAGCGGTAATTCCTGCATCGACGTTGTTCTTGATGGTGTAGAAAAAAGCGTCGAGCCCGGACGTTTCAGGGATCTTTCCAGGATGAAAATTTACAATACCTTGCTTGAAGGCTTCGATCACTGGTCGCTTGAGAATACGCGCGCCTGAGATGATGCCAAGCTCCAAGTTACGTTTGGCAACCAGACTCGTGATTGCCTCAATGTTATCGTGTGCCATCTCGACAAAACCAAAGCCCAGGCGACTGCAAAGTTCTTTGGTGTCGATAGGAGGAACAGCATTCAGGGTGCGCGTAAAATAGACTGTACGATCCATCGCCGGTAATTTCTGGAACGGCGCTCCGATAACGGTTACCTCTTGGTAACCCGCCAACGCTAACTCAATCAGAAAATCATGCGACTTACGATGGGCGAACGCATAGGCAAATACAGCGATCATCTGCCCGTGCCGGCAGCTATTTTCGGATGCAACTCACCTTTGGTCACGTCGATCGGAGAGTTGCGGATACTGCTAACCATTTCAATCGCAGGCCGATTTTCGTTTAATCCGAACCCGTTGCCGGCAAGGATTTCCTCGTAGCTGCGGGTATGCAAATCTGCGAAACCGCCTGAGAACTCGATTTCTTCTCCATCAATTGTGATCGACCTGTAGGTCCGAGCCCCACTTTTCCGGGCATCAACTGGAACGTCATCCACGTCTAGCGACAGAAACCAACGACAACGTGCGTGTTCGAACTCAAGGTAACCAGCAGCTTTTGTTGGCGTATTCATGTGGATATTGTTCTGCTGCAAATCACCGAACAAAAAGTGCAACATATCAAAGAAATGAACACCGATGTTCGTGGCAATACCTCCGGATTTGCGCACATCACCTTTCCAGCTTTCCAAATACCAGCGCCCACGCGACGTGATATAAGTCAGATCCACTTCGTGTTTGGTGTCTTTAGGGCTGTTTTGGATTTTTTCCCGCAGTGCGATGATTGACGGGTGGACCCGTAGCTGAAGGATCGTATTGACCTTCTGACCGGTTTCCTTCTCAACAACTTCGAGCCCATCGATATCTTCCGGATTAAGCACCAAAGGTTTTTCACAGATCGCATCAGCGCCTGAACGGAGTGCAAAACGCATATGACTGTCATGAAGATAGTTGGGCGAACAGATCGAAACATATTCGATTTTTTCTGAAGCGCTGTGTCGCAACATGCTGACAAAACGGTCAAACCGTTCGAATTCTGTAAAAAAGTGCGCCGCGGGAAAGTGGCTGTCTATGATCCCGACCGAGTCACTGGGATCCAACGCCGCCAGCAAGTTGTTACCGGTGTCAGTAATCGCCTTCATGTGACGCGGAGCGATATAGCCAGCGGTTCCTATCAATGCAAAATTGCTCATCAAGTATAGTCCAGTTTGGATGACCGTAGTTTTGCGCATCTAAGAATTCTACGTCGAAGTCAATAGTTCGCTTTTGGTATTCGGTGGTTCCGATCGTTCTGGCAACAGGGCTCAGGCTCTGCTAGAGCACGTTAAGAATTACCTAACTGAATTGGTGAATAAACTAATGTCCTCTGTAATCACGTCCAAGCCAAAAACTGTTTTTTGTTTGACTTATCATGAGATTACAGCCGACGCACGAGTGTTGAAAGAAGCCCGGGCTTTGAAGGCGGCAGGACACAACGTTCATATCTTCTGTGATTGGCCAGAAGGATTTCCTCGTCAGGATGATATCGACGGCATCCGCATCACGCGTTTCGATTGGCAGTCGCCTGAGCAAATCTCAGCTGATACGCTGAAGCGGTTCTTTTTCGCCAACAAGATCTCTGACGAGGTAAACAAACGCTTTGTTCCGTATGCTAAAAGCGCAATCTTGGTGAACGAGCTAACTCGGTGGTTTGAGAAACATCTTCCTGTCGAAGACGTGCCGGTCCTGGATCCAAAATATTACAAGAAATTCACAGGGAAAGAGCGAAGGGCTCGAAAGTTCAAACATAAGTTGCTGCGACTAAAGATCAGATTCAAGCATGGTTCAGTCGATGCTGCCCAAAAGCTGAAGCTCTTGAAATCCGAAGGACGTGCGCGGAACAAGGGCAGACGCGAACTATACCAACTCAGTTCGCTAATCTTTGCGGAAAATCTGTGCAGTCTACGGTTTGACGAAGTTCCGGACGTCATCCACGCCCACGATATCTATTGCCTACCCGCCGGGGTACTGCTTGCTAAGAAGTTCAAAGCCAAACTGGTGTATGACGCCCACGAATATGAACCTGCAAGAGCAACAAAGAACCCTTCGGATGGATCGAACTTCGCCGAAGAGCTTGAAGACGATTGCCTTGAATATGTCGATCATATGATTACGGTTTCACCATCATTTGCTGACTTCTATTCAAAACGCTTCAAGAACAGACCGACCCTTATCCTCAACGCGCCGGAAATAGATCCCGACTTCGTTGCGCAAAGAAAGAAGGAGGCTCTGGATCAGCTTTCAATACGTGCCCAAGCCAAAGTCTCTGGCGAAACTCCGTTGGTGATCTTTACTGGCGGAGTCCAGATGGCTCATCGTGGCATGGACAAAGTGCTGGAAGCCTTAGTTCATCTGCCTGATGTTCATTTGGCTACCATGGGCCCGCGACACGCAGTGAACGACGAGTGGTTTATGAACGCGGCGCGCGATATTGGTGTAAGCGACAGGATTACCTTGCTCCCACCTGTGGCCGCGCCAGACGTCCCGGTGGCAATCAGCACGGCCAACCTTGCAATATGCCCTTTCCAGGACGTGTCACTTAACCACCGCTACGCGATGCCGAACAAACTCTTCGAGGCCGCATTTGCAGGTCTTCCTATCTGCATTTCCGACCTTCCCGAGATGCGGAGATTTGCGGAAGATCTAGGCTTCGGCAGAGTCATGGATCAGACAGACCCAAAGAGTATTGCCAATGCCATCAGAGATGTTCTGGATCATCCAGACAACTATAGAATGACGATCGGCAACACTGAAAAGCTCTGGGAAACATATAGCTGGCCCGCACAAGCTAAGAGGTTAGCAACGGTGTACGAAACAATTTAAGCTTGGGCCGCCAATACCTTTGCAATCTGTTCAGACGCAGTTCCATCGCCATAGAACTCAACTTGTTCACCTTTGGTGCCAATCGCTCCTAGGATCTGTTCTGCGATATCGTTATCGGACGGAGAAACGAGACGATTCCAACCGCTATCTACAAGTTCGACCCACTCAGTTTCATTTCGCAAGGTCACACAGGGAACGTCATAAAAATACGCCTCTTTCTGAACCCCTCCGGAATCCGTAACAACTAGGGTCGAATTGCTTTCCAAGGCAACCATATCTAGGTAACCAACCGGATCTATGGTTTTCACCTTACGAAACTGGCGGCCTGTCTCAGTTAGACGTTTTGCCGTACGTGGATGTAGCGGTAACACAACAGGGCAAGTCTCTGCGACAGTTTCTAGGGCATCGACGATATTGGCCAACAACTGAGGTGAGTCTGTGTTTTCAGCTCTGTGGATAGTGGCGAGGACATAGCCCTTGGCATCAACCCCTATATCATTAATTATACTAGATTTTTCTCGAGCAGATTCGCGAAATTGCAGCGCTGCATCATACATAACATCGCCAACATTAAATATTTTTTCAGCCGCAATGTTTTCGTTTTGCAAGTTCTGAACAGCATCAACAGAGGTAGTGAAGAGTAGCTCAGAAACGTGATCCGTAAGCACTCTGTTGGTCTCTTCGGGCATCTTTCGATTGAACGACCGCAGTCCCGCTTCGATATGAGCAACTGGAATATGGAGTTTTGCTGCTACAAGCGCTCCAGCCAGTGTAGAATTCGTGTCACCAAACACAAGAAGCGCATCCGGTCTGGAATCTGTTAGGACCGGCTCAAGTTTTTGCATCATAAGCCCGGTCATAGCTCCATGACCACCGGAATTTACGGAAAGGTTTATGTCAGGCTCAGCTATGCCTAGCTCGTCGAAAAAAACACTGGACATTGAGTTATCATAGTGTTGTCCGGTGTGAATTATGGTCTCTTCAATCGTCGGAAATGAACGGAGCGCTCTGCTGACTGGGGCGAGTTTAATGAATTGTGGGCGGGCGCCTACTACTACTGCAATTTTCACGATTGATCCATGTTGAGAGTTCTTTGAATCATGCGCTAACACATCACCATTTAGCTTTCTACGGATATCTTGAAACTGTCTCATTTCTGTGTTGCACCAATGCTGGTTTGAGCCACATTCCGTTCAGAGGTGGTCGGGCCACTGCGGCCGATGCAAAACGTCTCCGGCGAGACTGTGAAGCGAGTTAAATCGACTCTTGGGTCATGCGTGGTCTGCCAGTGCTTTCTTGGCAGAAGCAGGAATGCTTTCGGTTCGGCACCAGAGCGGTAATCATCTGTTCGATTCTGACCTATAGTTCATCGCCTTCGATGCAGCGACTAATATCAAGTGGGTGCCAACAGACCGCGATTCGACCATCTTCACTTAGAAACTCTTCCGAAAACCGGACGGTGTCCATCAAGCGATTAGCGGCGAAAGGATCACGAAACAATTATTCATTGCGTTTTTTGTCGAAGCGACTATGAGAACCACGGTCCCCGCTGTGGACTGAAGTTAGCATTCCAGGTCGTCCCGGGTTTGCAAGCACAGATTGAGAGAAGCGTATTTATGACACAAGAAACCTTGAACGTTTTGCTTGAAAAACTCTCTGAAAGGAAAGCCGTCATCGGTATCGTCGGTCTGGGCTACGTCGGACAACCTTTGGCGCTGCGGTATTCCGAGATCGGCTATCGAGTTATCGGCTTTGATCTGGACGCCACAAAGGTCAATGAACTGAATGCGGGTCGCAGCGCTATTGAGCACATTCAGGATACCAGAATAGCGGCCGCATGCGATGCGGGATTTGAAGCGACGACGGATTTTTCGCGGATTGCCGAGGCCGACGGCATCATGTTGTGTGTGCCGACCCCGCTGAACCAATACCGCGAACCCGACCTTAGTTTTGTGACGAATACTTGCGATCAGATCGCAGACTACCTGAGGCCGGGACAAGTCGTCGCCCTGGAAAGCACCACATACCCCGGAACAACTAAAGAAGAAGTGTTGCCGCGACTGCAAAAGAATGGGCTTCAGGTCGGCCAAGACGTATTTGCGGTGTATTCACCTGAACGAGAAGACCCGGCAAACCCAGAATTTACGACGAATACAATCCCTAAAGTTGTCGGCGGGCATACCGAAGCCTGCCTTGAGGTCGGTCTAGCGCTGTATGAACAGGCCATCGACAAACTGGTTCCTGTGAGCTCAACCGAAACTGCGGAAATGACCAAGCTTCTTGAGAACATTCACCGGGCTGTAAACATTGGCCTTGTCAATGAAATGAAGATTGTCGCCGACAAAATGGGCATCGATATTTTCGAAGTCATAGAAGCCGCTGCCACAAAACCCTTTGGCTTCACACCATATTATCCAGGGCCTGGTCTTGGCGGACACTGCATTCCGATTGATCCGTTTTATCTGACGTGGAAGGCACGTGAATACGGGATCAACACGCGTTTCATTGAGCTTGCCGGCGAGGTAAATACGGCTATGCCAGAGTATGTATTTAGTAAGCTGGCAAGTGCCCTAAACGAGCGCTGCAAATCGGTCAGAGGCAGCAAAATTATGGTCTTGGGCATCGCCTACAAAAAGAATGTCGATGACATGCGCGAAAGCCCGTCTGTCACATTGATGGAACTGATCCGTGACAATGGTGGCGTGCTCAGCTACTCCGACCCCCACGTGCCCGAGTTCCCGATAATGCGGGAACATTTCTTTGAACTTTCCTCTTCAGACCTCACGCCTGAAATCTTGTCGGATCAGGACGCCGTCATACTGGCAACTAACCACGATGATTTCGACTACGACCTGATCAAAAAGCATGCCCGCCTGATAGTTGATACTCGTGGTCGGTACCGGACAGCCGCGGACCATGTCGTTCGAGCGTAGCCTTAGCTCAAACGATACCTGGTAGTAACGCAATTCCGACCGGTTAACGGCTGCGCCGCAGATAGACGTAGTATGCGCCATCTCCGCCGTGGCTGATATGCGCTGGCGCAATTTGTAGCACTGCCTGTGCCAGCGGAGGCAACGCCAGCCATCGCGGCACCTGATTGCGCAGAACCCCCCGTGGCGTGGGGATCGGGCCAGGTTCGTCGCGGTCCTTGCCCTTGCCAGTGATCACCAGAACCAACCTTTTACCCTGCGCCTGCGCAGTGAGAATGAACCGGATCAACGACGAATGCGCCGTGTCGACGCGCATGCCGTGCAGGTCGATCCGGCCCTCGGGTTTCAGCTTGCCGCGCTTCATGCGCCCGAACGCCTTGAGGTCCATCTGCACCGGGCTGCCCCGCAGTTCTTCTGCAAGTGATGGTTTCAGAGTGTGTCGGGCCGGAGCGGGCGTCGCCTTTTGCCCAACGTCAAACGCCTCGACCCTCGGCTTCGGAGGCTTTGCGGGCTTGGGCTTGGGCAACACTGTGGGGTGTATGGATTGCGGAACCTCGGGATGCATTCGTTCGGCCTGTTTTGCAACCTTGCGCCAAAGCTCGATCTCGTCCGCCGTCAGTTTGCGCCGGGTCATCAGAATTCGTCCGGAAGCAGAGCATAGGCGCGTTGGATCGGCAGCAGAACAACCATACGACCGGGGTCTTTGAGGCGGCCGGCGGCTTCGCCCGCCTCGTCGCCGGTGCCAAAAAATACGTCCGCACGTTGCGCACCCTTGATGGCCGACCCCGTGTCCTGCGCAATCATCAGGCGGCGCATCGGGTTCTGACCATCTTTCTCGATCCAGACAGGCGCGCCCAGTGGCGTGTATGCTGGATCGGCGGCGATGCTGCGCAATGTGGTCACGGATCGATTCATCGCCCCCAGCGGACCAAACTCAGGTGCGACCCGGGTGATCTTGCGGAAAAACACATACGAGGGGTTATGGAACAGCAATTCGGCCCCGGCTTCGGGGTTCTTACGGACCCAGGCACGGATCATCTGGGCGCTGACCTGATGTGCGCCCAGCGCGCCGCGCCGCACCAGTTCGGACCCGATCGAGCGGTAGGGGTGTCCGTTTGCGCCTCCATATCCCACCCGCAGGGCGCTGCCATCCGGCAGGCGGATACGGCCAGAGCCCTGAATTTGCAGAAAGAACAGTTCGACCGGATCGTCGACCCAGGCGATCTCGAGCCCGCGGCCCTTCATCACGTCCGAGGTCAAAAGTTCACGCCGACTAAGCCATTGTCCGGCCTGCCGTGCCTCGGGCGGTATACGGTATAGCGGATAGCGGAACCTGTCCGAAGGCGAGGTCGCCCCGTCCAGTTCGGGCTCAAAATACCCGGTGAACAGGGCGTCGTTGCCGTCCTCGATCAGAACCGGGCGAAAGAACAGCTCAAAGAACGCGCGCGCGGCCTCGGGTTCATAACTACGGGCCACCGCGCATAGGGCCTGCCAATCAGGGTCTTTCAAATCACCACAGGTGTTGAGGAACACCGAAAGGGCCGCCCCGTGATCGTCGGCGGCCCAGCCATCCAGAGCGTCAAATGACAGGATTGTCCGCGTCGCCTCGGCTCCGGCGGCGCTGGCAGCGGTCATTGCGCCCACCAGAAAAAGCGACCGGAGCGTGGCAATCATGCGTCCGTTGCGACAAGCAGCCAGTTGGGATCATCCGTGCCCATCACGCGGGCAAAGGTCCAGCTGTCCTTTTGGCGTTTGACGGTGTTGGGGTTGCCTTCGATGATATCACCACCGCGATCCCGCACGACCGATGTCAGCTCGCCGATAAACCGCATGGTGATCTCGGCCTGGTTGGTGTCCTTGTCGAAATGGGCATCCGCCAATGTGGTTTCGCGCACACCGATAAACTCGGCCTCGATTGTCAGACCCTTGTCTTCTCGATCAGCCACGACCGAAACGAAGCTGTCGAAAACCTCTTCGGACAGGAAAGGCTGGATTTCATCCAGATTCCCTTTCTCGAACCCCATCACGATCATCTCATAAGCGCCGCGTGCACCCTGAACAAATTCGCTGACGGAAAAGCTGGGCTCGACCCGCTTCATCGCGGCCAATGTCTGAGCCTGTTCGCTATCTTCGGCCACGTGGTCGGTGATGTCATGATCCGGACCACCTTCGATCACTTCGAAATCACGCCGCGCAGAGTTGGTATCTGGCTGCTGCTGCAAGGGTGGTTTCTCAAAACCTTCGCGCGTGCCCAATACGCTTTTCAGGCGCAGGATCAGGAAAACGGCAATTCCGGCCAGGACCAGCAACTGGATCATAGGGTTGTCGCTCATTTCATACTCTTTTCAGCGCCGGGACTTTGTGTACACGGCCTCAAGCCACTATGTAGGTGACACCGGGGGGCAAGTCCACAGCCCGGCCTATGGTAAAGGATAACGCAAATGTATCTGTTCTTGGCATTTTTGTTGGTGCCCATCATCGAGATCGCGCTTTTTATTCAGGTTGGCGGTCTGATCGGGCTATGGCCAACGCTTGCCATCGTGGTCCTGACCGCTGTTTTGGGCACCTTTTTGGTGCGGACACAAGGTCGCATGGCGCTGGCCAGCTTACAGCGGTCCTTTGCCGAGCTGGACGACCCGACCGAGCCGCTGGCGCACGGGGCCATGATCCTGCTGTCCGGTGCCTTGTTGCTGACGCCCGGATTTTTTACAGATGCGGTTGGTTTTGCTTTGTTAATTCCGGGCGTGCGGGTGGCTGTGTTCCGTTATCTGAAATCCAAGGTAACAGTGACACAGTTCCGCATGGGTGCCGGCACACAGTTTCGTGACGGGCCAGCGCAATATGACCAGGGCGACGTGATTGACGGAGAGTTTTCCGAGGTCAAGCCCCGCAGGGACCCGTCAAAACCCTCAAAATGGGTGGAGGGCCCGCACCAGCATTGAGGTGCCCCGCCCAACTTGCTAAGCAGTGGCAAATTTCATTTTTGGAGTAGCTCCATGGCCGAAGAAGACGCCAAAGAAAACACCGCGGCAAAGGCCGCCCCGCAGGTTCAGATGCGCGTTCTGGGACAGTTTATTCGCGACCTGTCTTTTGAAAACGTTATGGCGCAGAAGGGCGTTTCGGGCGAAGTGCAGCCCGAGATCAACGTACAGGTCAATCTGGACGCCAAGAAGCGCGCGCCGGACCATCAGTATGAAGTATCGATCAAGCTGAAACTGACCTCCAAGGCCAAAGGCATGGATGACGTTCTGTTTCTGTGCGAGATCGATTATTGCGGTCTGTTCCACGTGGAAGGCGTTCCCGAGGATCAAATGCACCCGTTCCTGCTGATCGAATGCCCGCGCATGCTGTTCCCGTTCCTGCGCCGTGTTGTCAGCGACATCACACGTGACGGTGGCTATCCGCCGGTCAACCTGGACAATATCGACTTTGTCGCGCTGTACCGCAACGAGCTGGCGCGCCGCCAGGCTGCGCAGGCACAAAAGACCGAAGCTTGATGCTTTGACCCGCGCCTGGCTGACGTCAGGCGCGGGTCCACAGGGCGTTTTCGCCCAGTTTTTCCACAAATGCCTCATGCGCAGCGCGCTCGTCTTCGGTGATCCGCGCGGGTAAGGCCGTTGCGCGGGGTGTTGGCCTCCAATCCTCGGCGCCGCCGCTGTTGCTTGCGGCTGTCGAGGACAGCCCGAAGTCCGGTTGTCGCCCGCCGATCAGCTCCAGATAGACCTCGGCCAGAATTTCCGAGTCGAGCAGTGCCCCGTGCAGTACCCGGTTTGAATTGTCGATATTGAACCGGCGGCACAATGCATCCAGCGATGCCGGAGAGCCCGGAAATTTTTTGCGCGCAATTGCAAGCGTATCAATGGCCTGTTCCATCGGAATCAGCGGAACACCCATCCATCCCAGCTCGGCGTTGAGGAATTTCATGTCGAAGGCTGCGTTGTGGATCACCAACTTCGCGTCGGCGATAAAATCGCGAAACCCTTGGCCAACCTTGGAGAAAACCGGCTTGTCCTTGAGCGTGACCTCACCCTTTTCGGGTGGGCGCGGGGTTTCCAGCAGGTCCGGCCCGATGCCATGAACGCCAAAGGCCTCTTCCGGCATCGATCGTTCGGGATTGATGTAAACGTGATATGTTTCACCCGTTGCCACATGGTTCCACAGTTCGACCGCGCCGATCTCGACGATCCGGTCGCCACCTTCGGGATCGAATCCTGTGGTTTCGGTATCGAGTACAATCTCACGCATCTGCCATTCCCGCCCTGATCTGCCTGACCACATCCTGCACCTGCGCGCGGGCATGGTCCAGCGTGTCTGTCACGATCACATAATCCGAGCGCGCGCATTTTTCTTCGTTCGGCATCTGCTTGGCACGGATTTGGTCAAACTGCGCCTCGGTCATGGTGCCGCGCGCCATGACGCGGCGCTTTTGTTCATCGGCGGAAACCGACACGCAGGCCACCGCATCCATCGTGGCCTCACCTCCGGTTTCAAACAGCAGCGGGATGTCGAAAACCAGAATATCCGCCGTTGCGCTTTCCCGGAACGCAGCCCGATCCTGCGCGACCAGAGGGTGAACAATGTACTCGATCGCCTTCAGCGCAGACGGGTCATCCGAGATGATCCGTTTAAGTGCCTCGCGGCTGACGGACCCGTCGACGACTGCGGCTGGAAACGCAGCTCTGATAGGATCAACCGCGTCGCCGCCAACGGCGTATAGCCGGTGAACGGCCGCGTCGGCATCCCACAACGCGCAGCCCTCGGCGACGAACATCTGCGCGGTTGTGCTTTTGCCCATGCCGATGGAACCGGTCAGGCCAAGTGCGAAACTCATGCCAGAGCCGCAGCGCGTGTTGCCGCATCCACCTGCGGTCGCACGCCGAACCAGCGTTCAAAGCCGGGAACCGCCTGGTGCAGCAGCATGCCCAGGCCGTCGACCGTGGTGCATCCGGCCTCTTCTGCGCTTTGCAGCAAGCGGGTTCTGAGTGGGGTATAGACAAGATCGGTCACCACTGCGCCCGGTTGCAGCCCGTCCAGAGGCACCCGCAATTCCGGTTGTCCCTGCATGCCAAGCGACGTGGTGTTGACCACCAGCTCGGCGGTTTCGATGACATTCCCGGCCTGCACCCAGTCAACAACGGTGATGCGCTGGCCGAACTCTTCTTTCAAATGGTCCGCGCGGGTGCGGGTGCGGTTGGTCAACAGAATCTCGGGCACGCCTGCATCTGCCAGCGCCCATAGGATCGCGCGCGCGGCGCCACCAGCCCCAAAGACCACCGCCGGGCCGTCTTGTGGAACCCAGTCCGGAGCGCCGGCACGCAGGTTCTCAAGAAAGCCATACCCGTCCGTATTGTCAGCATGGATCGAGCCATCTTCGCGAAAGACCAGCGTATTTGCAGCGCCAATGACTGATGCGCGATCAGACACGTGATCGGCCAGGCGCAGCGCGGCTTCTTTATGCGGGACAGTGACATTTGCGCCGACAAAACCCATCTTTGGCAATGTCCGCAAAACCTCTTCCAAGTCGGCGGGCGTCACGTCCATCGGGACATAATGCCCTGACAATCCATATGTTTTTAGCCAGTGACCATGCAGTTTCGGCGACCGGGAATGCGCCACGGGGTGACCGATGACACCGGCCAGAGGAATACGATGGTCCGTCATTGGTCAATCACACCTTTCACCGCCAGAAAATTCAGAAGTTCCAATAAGGGCATCCCCAGGACATTGAAATAGTCGCCATCAATTGTGGCAAAAAGGCGTACGCCTTCCTCTTCGAGTTTATAGGCTCCAACCGCATGGCGAATGCTGTCCCAGTTGCGCGAAACATAGTCGCGCAGATAAGCGTCCGAACTGGCTCGCATACGCAACCTGACCTGACCGACATGTCGCCAAAGCGGCTCGCCGTTCTGGTAGATGACCGCGGCGGACAACAACATATGCCGCTTGCCGCGCATCATCTTGAGATGCGCCAACGCCTCCTCAGGGGTTTCGGGTTTCGACAGAAGGTGCCCTTCGAAATCCAGCACCTGGTCGCAGCCCAGCACCAAAGCGCCGGGGTTCTTGTCGCTGACCTTGCGGGCTTTCATCTCGGCCAGCGTATCCGCAATATCGCGCGGCGGCGCACCTTCTGCCAGCAGAGCGCGTTTGGCGGTGTCTTCGTCCACCCGGGCTGTCTGGATGTCAAACGGCACGCCAGCGTTGCGCAACATCTGCGCGCGAATGGCCGAGCCCGAAGCAAGGATAATGGGGACAGACATGTGGAAAACCCCCTGAGCAATTCGTTGAGTGGTCCGGGATGGTTTGTATGGTTTTCCTGTTGACACGCAAGCCCGGGAATTTTGCTGAAAACATCTGCGAGTCGTTCCAATTCAATCCAAACGGGACAAGGATAAGTCCATCAGTATGGATAAGTGACTTGTCCCGTTTTTCCCCAGGACTTATCCCCAGAAGGGAAGGATCAGAGGTCGATTAAGTATTTGTTATTAATATTCTTTTCAAAGAATCACGGGATCGGAAAATCTGCCTTTAGGATTTGTCCTCATGGGGAAAAGCCCTGAGTAAAAAACTAATCCACGGAATTTCTCCTCCCTACAAAACCATCATCCTTTTTCTTTCTATATTTTTTTATTAGGGATGACCTGACCAGAGCCCGGAGCCAGGATGACAGACCTTCTTTTTACAATTTACCCTTGGGTGAAGGCTCTGCATATCATGGCCGTGATTTCGTGGATGGCAGGTTTGTTCTATTTGCCGCGCCTGTTCGTCTATCACGTTGAAAAGGCGCAAGCTGTCGAAGGTGCGGAACCAATCTTCTTTGAAATGGAAGAAAAACTGCTGCGTGTGATCATGCGCCCGGCGATGATTGCGGCATGGGTCTGCGGTCTGATCATGGTGTTCACGCCTGGTGTTGTCGGTTGGGACTGGAGCTGGCCTTGGGTGAAGGGTGCGGCGGTGATTGCGATGACGTGGTTTCATCATTGGCTGCTGGCACGCCGCAAGGACTTCGCTGCGGGGCGAAATACGCTCAGTGGGCGGCAGTATCGCATGATGAACGAGGTTCCGACCGTATTGATGGTTATCATCGTTCTGGCGGTCGTTCTGAAGTTCTGAGGGGCTGTTTGACTCTTGGCATGTAAGAGATTACTTAGCGAATAACACGCCCGTCCGGGCGGCGTATTTTCCGTACTGAAATTCCACTGCAAGCCGCGCTGTCAGCGGTGAAGGTATCTATCATGTCGACTGACTCTCTGAATCTGGCTGATCTCAAGGCCAAAAGCCCCAAAGATCTACTGGCGATGGCCGAAGAGCTTGAGATCGAAAACGCCTCGACCATGCGCAAAGGCGAGATGATGTTCCAGATCCTGCGTGAACGCGCAGATGAAGGCTGGACTGTTGGTGGCGATGGCGTGCTTGAGGTGCTGCAAGACGGCTTTGGCTTCCTGCGCTCGCCCGAGGCGAACTATCTGCCCGGCCCTGACGACATCTATGTTTCGCCTGATATGATCCGCCAGCACTCGCTGCGCACTGGCGACACCGTCGAGGGCGAGATCAAGGCACCCGATGAGAACGAACGCTATTTTGCGCTGACCAAAGTCACCAAGATCAACTTTGAAGACCCCGAGAAAGCCAAGCACAAGATCCTGTTCGATAACCTGACGCCTCTGTATCCGGATGAGCGTCTGAAGATGGAAATCGAAGATCCCACAATCAAGGATAAATCGGCTCGTGTAATCGACCTGGTGTCGCCGATCGGTAAAGGCCAGCGTTCGCTGATCGTGGCGCCTCCGCGGACCGGTAAAACCGTGATCTTGCAAAACATCGCGCACTCGATCGAACAGAACCATCCCGAGTGTTATCTGATCGTCCTGCTGATCGACGAACGCCCGGAAGAGGTGACCGATATGCAGCGGTCGGTAAAGGGTGAGGTTGTCTCCTCGACCTTCGATGAACCCGCGACCCGCCACGTAGCCGTTTCGGAAATGGTGATCGAAAAAGCCAAGCGTTTGGTCGAACATAAACGAGATGTTGTGATCTTGCTGGACTCGATCACAAGACTTGGTAGGGCGTTTAACACTGTGGTGCCATCATCAGGTAAAGTTCTGACCGGTGGTGTGGACGCCAATGCGCTGCAACGACCCAAGCGGTTCTTTGGTGCGGCGCGGAATATCGAAGAGGGCGGTTCGCTGACCATCATCGCCACCGCACTGATCGATACCGGCAGCCGGATGGACGAGGTGATCTTTGAAGAATTCAAAGGTACCGGTAACTCGGAAATCGTGCTGGACCGCAAGATCGCGGACAAGCGCGTGTTCCCGGCCATCGATATCCTCAAGTCCGGCACCCGGAAAGAGGATCTGCTAGTCGACAAAGGCGATCTCGCCAAGACCTTTGTTCTGCGCCGTATCCTCAACCCGATGGGGACCACCGACGCGATCGAATTCCTGCTGTCGAAGTTGAAACAGACCAAGACAAACGGTGAGTTCTTCGATTCGATGAACACCTGATCCGGGTCTTGAGCAACGCGGGGCCGCCGAATGGATACGATATTCGCCTTGGCCAGCGCGCAGGGCAAAGCTGGCGTAGCAGTTATAAGACTGTCGGGTCCGCTTGCCCATTCTGCCGCTTCCAGAATGGCTGGAAAGGAATTGCCTTCTCGCGGAATGAAGCTGTGTAGCCTGCACGACGCCGAAGGGTCTCGGCTGGATGACGGATTGGTCCTGACCTTCAAGTCCCCGGCCAGCTTTACCGGAGAAGACGTTGCCGAGCTGCAGATCCACGGCAGCACAGCGTCCACCGACGCGGTTATGCGCTGCCTTTCCGATATCGATGGACTGCGCTTGGCTGAACCTGGAGAGTTCACGCGGCGGGCACTGGAAAACGGAAAGATGGATCTGACGCAGGTCGAAGGCCTGGCAGATCTGATTGATGCTGAAACCGAAGTACAGCGCAAGCAGGCGCAATCGATTTTGGCCGGAGCGCTGGGGTCTCTGGTGGAGCGATGGCGGCGGGATCTGATCCGGGCGGCCGCGTTGTTGGAGGCGGTGATCGACTTCGCGGATGAAGAGGTACCGACGGACGTCACGCCCGAGGTTCGCGCACTGATGTCTGGCGTTTTGACTGATCTGCAAAAACAAGCGGACGGCGTCCAAATTGCCGAACGTATCCGAACCGGGTTTGAGGTGGCTATCGTTGGCCTTCCGAACGCGGGGAAGTCCACGCTGCTAAATGCACTGGCAGGGCGCGACGCAGCAATCACATCCGAATACGCCGGAACCACCCGCGACGTGATCGAAGTGCGAATGGACCTGGCCGGATTGCCGGTTACGTTGCTCGATACGGCCGGCCTAAGAGAAACCGACGACCATGTCGAAACACTGGGTATCGAATTGGCCCGCAAGCGCGCCGAGCGTGCGGATATTCGTGTCTTTCTGTCTGACACCCCCGCGGAACTGGGAGTTGAATTTCAAACTGAAGACATCCACGTTTTGCCAAAAGCTGACCTACGCGACGCGGGCAGTGACGGAATATCGGGTAAAACGGGGCAGGGTGTTGATCAGTTGATTAACAATATATCGTGTGTCTTGAACAAAAGAACCGCAAGCCATGGTATTGCGACGCGTGAGCGTCACCGAACTGCGATGGTGAAAGCAAGTGACGCGTTGTTGGCTGCCGTTGACGTTCTGGATTCGGGTCCGGACATGTATGATATTGCAGCAGAAGAGCTGCGCACCGCCATTCGGGCGCTTGAATCTTTAGTTGGGCGAATAGATGTCGAAACGTTACTGGACGAAATATTCTCCAGTTTCTGTTTGGGAAAGTAAGGAGTGTTTCACGTGAAACATTCGAAATTTGATGTTCTTGTCGTTGGGGCCGGTCATTCCGGGGCGGAAGCAGCGCACGCAGCCGCCCGTATGGGTGTATCAACCGCGCTGGTTACGCTTTCCGAGCGCGATATCGGAGTGATGTCCTGTAACCCGGCCATTGGAGGTTTGGGAAAAGGGCACTTGGTCCGCGAAATCGACGCGATGGACGGTGTCATGGGTCGGGTCGCGGATCGGGCGGGTATCCAGTTCCGACTTTTGAACCGACGCAAAGGACCTGCCGTTCAAGGACCGAGAGCGCAAGCGGACCGTGCCTTGTACCGGACGGCCATGTTGGCCGAAACTCACAATCAACCTAACCTGTCGGTTATCGAAGGCGAAGTTGTCGATTTCCTTATGAATGGAGATCGGGTATCTGGTGTTCTTCTTGCAGATGGGTCCGAGATTCCATCCAAGGCCGTTATCCTGACTTCTGGAACATTTCTTCGTGGAGTCATACATATCGGCGATGTATCGCGCCCGGGTGGACGAATGGGAGATCGCCCTTCGATCAAACTGGCAGAACGAATGGATGGTTTCGGACTACCCATGGCCAGACTGAAAACCGGCACACCGCCACGCCTGGACGGTCGTACGATCGACTGGGATAGCTTGGAACGGCAGGATGGCGATGACGAGCCGACTTTGTTTTCATTTCTTTCAAATGGTGTTTACGCCCCGCAAATCGCATGTGGTATCACCCATACCAACGCTAGAACCCACGAGATTATCGAGAAAAATCTATCAAGATCAGCCATGTATGGTGGCCATATCGACGGGATCGGCCCCAGATATTGCCCGTCGATCGAGGACAAGATCGTCAGGTTCGCGGACAAAGATTCGCACCAAATCTTTTTGGAACCCGAAGGTGCGAATGATCACACTGTTTATCCCAACGGAATCTCAACCTCTTTGCCGGAAGAGGTTCAATGGGACTATGTTCGATCGATAAAAGGGCTTGAGGGCGCAGAAATCCTGCAGCCTGGCTACGCCATCGAATACGATTATGTCGATCCGCGGGCCCTGTCTGCCACCCTGTCGCTCCCTGATGTTCCGGGCCTGTTTCTTGCGGGTCAAATCAATGGAACCACGGGGTATGAAGAGGCAGCTGCGCAAGGCCTCGTTGCTGGGTTGAATGCTGCGCTTTGTGTTCAAGACCGTGATCCGCATGTCTTTACGCGTTCGGACAGCTATATCGGTGTCATGGTTGACGACTTGACGACGCGAGGCGTTGCGGAACCCTATCGCATGTTCACCTCGCGCGCCGAATTTCGGCTGTCCCTTCGGGCTGACAATGCGGATCAACGATTAACACCAGCCGGTATGGCGTTGGGTTGTGTTGGCGCGACGCGGAGCACTGTGTTCGAAAAAAAGCTGGAGAAGCTGAATACGGTCAAAAGTCGTCTTACCAACGAGGATTTCACCCCGAAAGAGATCCGGGCGACTGGGATTAATGTCAATCAGGACGGTAATCGCCGGACCGGGATGAGTGTTCTGGCGTTTCCGGATGTGACATTCGAAAATCTGATTCCATTGTATCCAGGCCTGGAAGAAACCGATCCAGAAATACGCCAACAGGTCGAACGAGACGCGCTTTACGCAAACTACATTGACCGTCAAAAACGCGATGTGGACGCGATGAAGCGGGATGAATCCCATCAGATACCGCGGGACTTTGACTATTTTGCGCTAGATGGGCTCTCGACCGAAATGAAGCAAAAGCTATCGAAAGCTCAGCCAGAGAACATTGCGCAAGCAGGCCGCGTCGAAGGGGTAACGCCGGCTGCGCTTACCCTTGTTCTAGCCAAGCTGAGACGCAACGAGAAAGCGCGACAGGCATGACGTCAGATCAGTTCGGAGCGCTCTCTGATCTCAATGTTTCACGTGAAACACTCCAAAGGCTCTCGAACTACGCTGAACTGGTTAAGCGCTGGAATCCTAAGATAAATCTGGTGTCCCGAAACAGTTTGAGTGAGCTTTGGACGCGCCACATATTGGATTCGGTGCAAGTATTCCGCTGTGCCGAGGCTGCCGACCACTGGGTGGATCTAGGAAGCGGTGGGGGGTTTCCCGGCATGGTCTGCGCGATATTGGCGATTGAGGAATCGCCGGGGACAAAATTTACCCTGGTCGAAAGCGACCAACGCAAATCGGCGTTTCTGAGGACGGTGGCCCGAGAAACCAAGGCCAACTGCCGAGTGATTTCAAAGCGGATCGAGGCAATTGAACCGTTGATGGCAGATGTTCTTTCAGCACGTGCCCTGGCAGATCTAAGAACGCTTATTTCGTTTTGTGACAGGCATTTAAGTAAATCTGGCACGGCATTGTTGCCCAAAGGCGAAAGCTGGAAAAAAGAACTGGCGGACGCGCACGAAGAATGGAATTTTCAGGCTGAGCCAATTACAAGTCTAACGGAACCCAAAGCCGTTATCCTGAAAGTCAAAGGAGTCTCTTTTGGTTGATTTATCTCGTCCTGCCGGGCCCCGGATAATCGCAGTTGCCAACCAAAAGGGCGGGGTTGGCAAGACCACAACGGCGATCAATCTGGCGGCAGGGCTGGCCGAGGCAGGGTGCAAAGTGCTGGTTGTTGATCTCGACCCGCAGGGAAATGCTTCTACGGGTCTAGGGGTCGAGGATCGGGACTGGACAACCTATGATCTGTTGCTGGATGATGCGCCGCTTGAAGCTGTTGTTCAGGATTCCGAAATTGAAAATCTTTTGGTTGTACCCGCGACCGTTGATCTGAGTTCAGCCGATATCGAACTGATCTCAAACGAGAAACGCAGCTATCTTCTTCATGATGCATTGCGCCAGACCGCTATCGATTCCTTCGAGTTGGATTACGTGCTGATAGATTGCCCTCCGTCACTTAATTTACTTACGGTCAATGCCATGGTGGCGGCACATTCGGTCCTGGTTCCGCTTCAAAGCGAGTTCTTTGCGCTTGAGGGGCTTTCGCAGTTGATGCTGACCATTCGTGAGGTTCGTCAGACTGCTAATCCGGACTTACGGATCGAAGGTGTTGTGTTGACCATGTATGACAACCGCAACAACTTGTCCCGTCAGGTTGAAAAGGACGCACGTGACAATCTGGGTGAGATGGTATTTAAAACCAAGATACCTAGGAATGTGCGGGTCAGCGAAGCGCCGTCTTATGCGTTGCCGGTGTTGCAGTACGACTCCGGATCCCTGGGGGCGATGGCTTATCGGCATTTGGCCCGCGAGGTCATTCATAAGAACAAAGTAGCCGCCTAAGCGGCCGTCAGGAGGGCGATCATGAGCGTGAAGAACAGTAAATCACGAGGTCTGGGGCGGGGATTGTCCGCGTTGATGGCGGATGTCACGTCCGAAGCAGAGGGCCGGATCACATCCGAGCCGCGCCGCCCGGATCTGAAAGTGCCGATTGAGAAGCTGCGCGCCAACCCAAACCAGCCGCGCCGGACATTCTCGCAGGATCAACTGGATGAGCTTGCAGCCTCGGTCAAGGAAAAGGGCATTATCCAGCCTTTGATCGTTCGCAGCATCGCTGGCGGAGACTATGAGATCGTCGCCGGAGAACGCCGCTGGCGCGCGGCACAGATGGCGCAACTGCATGACATCCCGGTTGTTGTGCGGGACTTTGACGATACCGAAGTTCTGGAAGTTGCGATCATCGAAAACATCCAGCGTGCTGACCTGAATGCAGTGGAAGAGGCGGCTGGGTATAAGCAGTTGATGGACAAATTCGGCCATACTCAGGAGAAACTGTCAGAGGCTTTGGGCAAAAGCCGCAGCCATATCGCCAATCTCATGCGGTTGTTGTCATTACCAATTGACGTACAAACCCTTGTAATAGAAGGGAAAATATCCGCAGGACATGCGCGTGCGCTGATCACGGCGGAAAACCCTTCGGAACTGGCCAAGCAGGTCGTCCGCGATGGGTTATCGGTACGTGCGACCGAGAATCTGGTGAAGAAACAGAACCAGCCCGACGCTGAAAAACCCGCCCCGAAGTCCAGGAACCTGAATGCGGGCAAGGATGCGGATACACGCGCGCTGGAAAAGGATCTGTCGGCGATTCTGGCGATGAAAGTTTCGATCAACCACAAACCGGGCAGCGAGACCGGGCAAGTTGTTCTGACCTATGAGAATCTCGACCAGTTGGACGATCTTTGCGCCAAACTCAGCCGTTAGGGCGGGTCCAGATAAAGATCATCACACCGCTCAGCACGACGGCCTGAATAATCAGGACATGTGAGGGCGCGCCGAATATCACCGAGAGCGCAAATACGGCGGCGACCGATATGGTGGCCGCTTTTTTTGCTGCGGGACGGATGGCACCGGATCGTTGCCAATCAAGGATCATCGGCCCAAACGTCCGGTGCGTGATCAGCCATGTGTGCAATCTCGAGGACGAACGGGCAAAGAAAAACGCTGCCAGCAACAGGAAGGGAACGGTTGGCAGCAACGGCAGGACAACTCCGATAATTGCCACCGCGACGCAGAGCAGACCCAACCCGGCCCAGAGATATCGCATCATTTACTCCAACAATTCCCGGACCACCGCATTCAGGACGGCGCGACCCTGCTCTGAGGCAATCAACCTGTTGTCCTGAACTTTAACCATGCCAATCTGGGATAAGTGATCGATCACGCTCTCAGACAGCTTACGTCCTGACAAAGCTGTAAAACGCTCAATATCTAGCCCCTCTTTGATCCTCATACCCATCATAAGGTATTCATTGCTCTGATCTTCGCGTGTCAGAAGGGTCTTTGACTTTTTCCCGCCATCACTTAGGGCCGCGTCCAGCCAGCGTTGTGGATTCAGATAGGTCTCGGTCGCATATTTCCGGCCATCCTGGGTGATCCGCCCATGGGCACCAGGGCCAATGCCGACATAATCGCCATAGCGCCAATAGATCAAGTTATGCCGGGATTCCGCACCCGCGCGGGCATGGTTGGACACCTCGTAAGCGGGTAGGCCGTGTGCCTGGCAAATCTCTTGGGTGATCAGGTACATGTCGGCGGCGCTGTCATCTTCGGGCAGCCCGCGTAGTTTTCCGACGGCATAGCGGTCGCCAAAGGCGGTGCCGTCTTCGATCGTAAGTTGATAAAGAGACAGGTGGTCAATCGCCATCGACAACGCTTCGGTCAGTTCCGTGCGCCACGCATCAACGGTTTGATGCTGTCGGGCATAGATCAGGTCAAAGCTGACCCGGTCAAAGCAATTGCGTGCAATATCAAAGGCGGTGCGGGCTTCGGCGACCGTGTGGATACGACCCAATCGGCGCAGGTCTTCGTCGTTCAGTGCTTGCACGCCCATTGAGATGCGGTTGACGCCCGCTTCGCGGTAGGCCGAGAACCGTCCGGCTTCGACGGAACCGGGATTGGCCTCGAGCGTGATTTCCATGTCATTTGCCGGATGCCAGAGCGCGCGCGCGGCATCTATCACTGCCACAACAGTATCGGGGTCCATCAGCGACGGGGTACCGCCACCAAAGAAGATCGTATTCAGAACCCGATCAGGGGTTTCTTGGGCGCTGCGTTTTATTTCGTTTAGATAGGCAGTAAGCCATTGTTTTTGGTTAATGTTTTTTGAAACATGGCTGTTGAAGTCGCAATAGGGGCATTTGGCCTCGCAAAACGGCCAGTGCACGTACAGGCCAAAGCCCCCGTTGCGCCAATCATCCGCCAAAGCAGCCTTTCACGAACATCTCCACCGCGCGGCCGCGATGGCTGATCTTGTTCTTTTCCCAGCGATCCATTTCCGCAAAGGTAATGTCGTGGCCTTCGGGGACAAACATCGGATCATAGCCGAAGCCATCTTTGCCACGGATTGGCCAAACCAAATGGCCAGGCGCGATGCCTTCGAACACTTCGTCGTGCCCATCGGGCCAGGCCAGAACCAATGTGCAGCGAAACTGTGCTTTGCGCGGGTGCGCTGCGTTCTTGGCTTCCAGTTCATTATGCGCGCGGGTCATGGCCATCAGGAAATCACGGCCATTGCCGGTTTCAGCCCAGTCCGCCGTGTAGACGCCCGGCGCACCGTCCAGCGCGTCAATGGTGATCCCGGAATCGTCCGACAGGGCGGGCAGGCCGGTGGCTTGCGCGGCGGCATGGGCCTTGATCCGGGCATTGCCGACGAAAGTATCCTCGGTTTCTTCCGGTTCCGGCAGGTCCATTTCACCAGCGCCCAAGACAGTTACACCAAAGGGTTTGAGAAGATGCGCCATCTCCTCAAGTTTGCCTTTGTTGTGTGTGGCGATCAGCAGCCTGTCCCCGTCGAATTTGCGGGTCATGCGGTTGCGGCTTTCTGCGCTTCCGCCAGCTCGCCCACGCCTTTTTCCGCCAGATCCATCAGTTGATCCATTTGCGCGCGGCTAAAGACCGATCCTTCGGCGCTCATCTGAACTTCGATCAGTTTGCCCGATCCAGTCATGATAAAGTTGCCGTCAACTCCGGCCTCACTGTCTTCGGGATAGTCCAGATCCAGCACTGGTTGACCCGCATAGATGCCACAGGACACGGCGGCGACCGGATCGACAAGCGGGTCCGAAATCACGTCGCCCGCTTTCATCAGCTTGTTCACCGCCAGACGCAGCGCGACCCAGCCCCCGGTGATCGAGGCGCAACGGGTGCCGCCATCGGCCTGGATCACATCGCAGTCGACGGTGATCTGGCGTTCTCCCAATGCCACGCGATCCACACCGGCGCGCAGGGCGCGGCCGATCAGGCGTTGGATTTCCACGGTGCGGCCACCTTGCTTGCCGCTGGCCGCCTCACGCCGCATCCTTGTGTTGGTGGCGCGGGGCAACATGCCGTATTCGGCGGTGACCCAACCCAGGCCCGAGCCTTTGATGAACGGCGGCACGCGATCCTCGATCGTGGCGGTGCACAGCACATGGGTGTCGCCCATCTTGATCAGGCAGGAACCTTCGGCATGTTTGGTGAAACCTGTTTCGATAGAAACGGCGCGCATTTCGTTTAGATCACGTCCTGAGGGTCGCATGGGTATTCCTTTGTTTGCTGGCTTGGGGATACCGCCCCGCAGCGTTACGATGCAACCCCGATTGACCTTTCTTGTGCCTGCTATTTAATGACGATCCAGCAAGGGATCACAGATGAGCGAAGCGAGCAAAATTCTGGACGAGATGAATGACCGGTCACGCGAAGTGTTCCGTCTGATCGTCGAAAGCTACTTGGACAGTGGCGAGCCCGTTGGCAGCCGCACGCTGACCCGCACCTTGTCGGAAAAGGTCAGCGCGGCAACCGTGCGCAATGTGATGCAGCATCTGGAGTTTTTGGGCCTGCTCGACAGCCCTCATGTCAGCGCCGGCCGGATTCCGACGCAGCAGGGGCTGCGGATGTTCGTCGATGGGCTGCTTGAAGTTGGCGATCTAGGTGCGGATGATCGGCAGAAACTGGACGAGACATTAGGCTCTAACGCGGGCGATGTGGGCGGAATGCTGGACCGCGTCGGGTCGGCGCTGTCTCACGTTACGCATGGCGCTTCGCTGGTTCTGACGCCCAAGCGCGAATCCGAGATCAAGCATATCGAGTTCGTATCACTGGCGCATGACCGCGCGCTGGTCGTGCTGGTCTTTGCAGATGGACATGTCGAAAATCGCCTGTTCACTCCACCACCCGGCCAGACACCGAGCTCAATGCGCGAAGCGGCGAATTTCCTGAACGCGCTGATCGAGGGGCGAACCCTGAGCCAGGTGCGCCGCCAGATGCAAAGCCAGATCGCGGCACGGCGTCAGGAGATCGATGTACTGGCGCGAGAGATGGTGGAAAGTGGCATCGCCGCGTGGGATGGGGACAGTGCCGACTCGGCCCGGTTGATCGTGCGCGGGCGTGCGAATCTTCTGGGTGAACCGGGCGCGGCAGAAGAGCTGGAGCGCATTCGAAGCCTGTTTGATGATCTTGAACGCAAACGTGATATCGCCGAATTCCTGGAATTGACCGAAGAAGGCGAGGGTGTGCGCATTTTTATTGGCTCTGAGAACAAACTTTTCTCACTTTCGGGTTCCTCTTTGGTGGTGTCTCCATATATGAACGCTGATCGTAAGATAATTGGTGCGGTTGGGGTCATTGGACCCACACGTCTGAATTATGGACGGATCGTGCCGATCGTGGATTATACGGCGCAACTGGTCGGCAAGCTGATATCCGACCGGAGCTAGAGGGTAAGAAATGGCAGAGCCCAAGAACGAAGAATTTCTGGACGATATCATGTCCGCCGAAGCGGAAGAACTGGCCGAGGAAATTGCCGAGATCAGTGAAGAAGCGCTGGAGCTGGACGAACTGCGGGCGCAGCGGGACGAATACAAAGACCGCTTTATGCGCGCACTGGCGGATGCCGAGAATGCGCGCAAACGTGGTGACAAGGCGCGTCGCGATGCGGAACAATATGGTGGCTCGAAGCTGGCCCGCGACATGTTGCCGGTCTACGACAACATGAAACGCGCGCTTGAGGCTGCGACCGATGAGCAGAAAGAGGTGGCGGCAGGTCTGATCGAAGGTGTCGAACTGACCATGCGGGCGCTAAAGGACGTGTTCCAGAAACACGGGATCGAGGTCATCACGCCTGAAGTCGGTGATCGGTTTGACCCGAATGTGCATGAAGCAATGTTTGAAGCCCCGGTGCCCGGCACCCGTGCGGGGGACATTATTCAGGTCTCGGCAGAAGGCTTCATGTTGCACGACCGGTTGCTGCGCCCGGCGCAGGTAGGCGTTTCATCGACACCAGCAAGTTGATTGGCCTCTGCGAGGCCAAGCCTTCGGCGAGAGTATTTTTGAAAAGATGAAGGGGCAGTCAGGATTTGGCCGCCTCTTTCAGTTTGTAGATCAGATCGAGCGCTTCGCGGGGGCTGAGTTCGTCGGGAAGGATGTCGTTCAGCATCTCGGTGACGGGGGAGGTTTTAGGTGCGGGCGGTGGTGGTGGAGAGGCTGAAAACAGCGGAAGATCGTCGATCAGCGCTTTTTGTTTGCCTCCCTCCCTCTCGGTTTTTTCCAGTTGATCCAGGACGACGCGCGCGCGGTCGACAACCGAAGCGGGTAGGCCCGCAAGTTGCGCGACCTGTACGCCGTAGGAGCGGTCGGCGGCACCTTTGTGAACTTCGTGCAGGAAGATGACCTCGCCTTCCCATTCCTTGACCGCTACGGTGGCGTTGTCGACGCCCTCCAGTTTGCCTGCCAGCGCCGTGAGTTCGTGGTAATGTGTGGCAAACAGGGCCCGGCATTTGTTCGATGCGTGCAGGTGTTCCAGTGTGGCCCAGGCGATCGAGAGACCGTCATAAGTGGCGGTGCCGCGGCCAATCTCGTCAAGAATGACCAGCGCGTGGTCGTCAGCCTGATTGAGAATGGCGGCAGTTTCGACCATTTCGACCATGAATGTCGAGCGACCCCGGGCCAGATCGTCAGAGGCACCGACGCGGCTGAAAAGCTGGCTGATCACGCCGATCTGAGCTTGTTCCGCAGGGACATAGCTGCCCATTTGTGCTAGGAGCGCAATCAGGGCGTTCTGGCGCAGAAAGGTTGATTTACCGGCCATGTTCGGGCCGGTCAGCAGCCAGATTGCCGCACCTTGGTCGGCGCTGAGATCGCAATCATTGGCGATGAAGGCATCGCCGCTTTGTTGGCGTAGCGCGTGTTCAACTACGGGGTGGCGGCCACCTTGCACACAGAAAGTTCGAGATGTGTCGACCTGCGGGCGACACCAGTTTTCACCACGCGCCAGATCGGCGAGCGCTGTGGTCAGGTCGAGCTCTGCCAGCCCTCGGGCGGCTTGGTTGAGGCGCGCGGCGAGGGCTAGAATTTCGCTCGAAAGCCTTTGATAGAGCCGCTTTTCGATCTCAAGCGCCAGATTGCCCGCGTTTAGAATACGGGTCTCGATTTCGGACAGTTCGACCGTGGTGAACCGCACCTGATTGGCGGTGGTCTGGCGGTGGATATAGGTTTCGCTAAAGGGCGTGTTCAGCATTTTCTCGGCATGCGTCGCTGTGGTCTCGATAAAATAGCCCAACACATTGTTGTGTTTTATTTTCAGCGAAGCGATGCCGGTATGTTCCGCATATTTCTGCTGAAACCCGGCTATGACCGAGCGACCTTCGTCCCGCAGCGTCCGCACCTCATCCAGTTCGCTGTCAAAACCCGGCGTGATGAACCCTCCGTCGCGGGCCAGCAGGGGTGGCTCTGCAACCAGAGCCTCGTCCAGCAGGGTCAGCAGATCATCGAAGCCGACAAGGTTCTGTAGCGCAGTCGCCAGCAGTATCGGGAGGTCCTGACCTTCGCAAATTCCGGCGATCGTGCCCGCCTGCGCCAATCCATTGCGGATCGCGGCGAGATCGCGGGGCCCACCGCGGTCGAGCGACAGCCGCGACAGCGCGCGGTCAAGGTCGGGTGTTTTGCGCAATGCTTCGCGCAGATCCGAGGCGGTCAGGCCGTCCTCAGTCGCGAAACCTACTGCGTCAAGACGGGCATGGATCACATCCAGATTGCGCGACGGGCTCGAGAGTCGCTGTTCCAGCAACCGCGCCCCGCCTGGTGTCACGGTTCGGTCCACCACCGACAGCAATGATCCGGCGCGCCCACCCGAGAGCGAACGGGTCAGTTCCAGATTGCGGCGTGTGGCGGCGTCGATCTGGACCACGCGGTCCTCGGATTCTTTCAAAGGTGTTTGCAGCAGAGGCAGTTTGCCCTTCTGGGTAATCTCAAGATAGTCGATCAGCGCACCCATCGCCGACACCTCGGCGCGCCCGAAATTCCCGAAGGCATCCAGCGCGCCGACGTGAAACAGCGCGCAAATACGCTTTTCCGCCGCCGTGCTGTCGAAACTGGCGCGACCGATCGGGGTCAGCGAGATGCCGAGATCGCGCACCGTGTCCTGCAGGTTTTGTTCCAGTCCGTCTGCCACGATCAGTTCGGACGGAGCCAGCCGTGCCAACTCGGGGCTGAGCCGAACCGAGGTAAGTGGCATCACGTGGAACGCACCGGTCGAGATATCGGCCCAAGCCAGGGCGGCCTCGTCCCGAACCTCGGAATAGGTGGCCAGAAAGTTGTGGCTTCGGGCTTCCAGAAGCGCGTCTTCGGTCAGCGTGCCGGGCGTCACAAGGCGGACGACATCGCGCCGTACCACCGATTTAGAGCCTCTTTTCTTCGCTTCCGCCGGGCTTTCCATTTGTTCGCAGACAGCCACGCGGAAGCCCTTGCGGATCAGGGTCAGCAGGTAGCCTTCGGCTGAATGAACAGGCACGCCGCACATTGGGATGTCGGTGCCATTGTGCTTGCCGCGTTTTGTTAGGGCGATGTCCAACGCTTCGGCTGCGTTGACGGCATCCTCGAAAAACATCTCGTAGAAGTCACCCATGCGATAAAACAGCAGTGCGTCGGCATGGGCCTCTTTGATCTCGAGATATTGTGCCATCATCGGCGTGACTGTGGACAAAACCGGCCCCCTTCTGGCGTGTTCCGGGCGCGACCTTACAAATCCCGCATCTTCTGTAAAAGGCGAAAACTCATTCTCGTTGAGGCGCGGCGCCGCCTGCGCTATGAGGCGAGAGCCCCAAAGTCATGGAAACGACATTTAAGATGCCCAAAGCGAAGATCACCAAAGAAGAGGCGCTGGCCTTTCACCTCGACCCCACCCCCGGCAAGTGGGAGGTGCAGGCCACCGTTCCCATGACCACCCAGCGCGATCTGTCGCTGGCCTATAGCCCTGGTGTTGCTGTTCCATGTGAAGCCATCGCCGAAGCGCCCGAGACGGCGTATGATTATACCAACAAGGGCAATCTGGTGGCGGTGATCTCGAACGGGACCGCCGTTCTGGGTCTTGGAAATCTTGGTGCTCTGGGCTCGAAACCGGTGATGGAGGGGAAATCAGTCCTGTTCAAGCGCTTTGCCGATGTGAACTCGATCGATATCGAACTGGACACCGAAGACCCGGATGAATTCTGTCGTGCCGTGCGGCTGATGGGGCCGACATTTGGCGGCATCAACCTCGAAGACATCAAGGCGCCCGAGTGTTTCATCATCGAACAGCGCCTGAAGGAAGAAATGGATATCCCCGTCTTCCACGACGACCAGCATGGGACGGCGGTGATCTGCGCAGCAGGACTGATCAATGCGCTGCACATTTCAGGCAAGAAGATCGAGGATGTGAAGATCGTCCTGAATGGTGCCGGAGCTGCGGGCATCGCTTGCATTGAACTGCTCAAGGCGATGGGTGCAAAGCATGAAAATTGCATCGTCTGCGACACCAAGGGTGTGATCTATCAGGGCCGGACTGACGGGATGAACCAGTGGAAATCGGCCCACGCCATCACCACAGACCTGCGCACGTTGGAAGACGCCATGAAAGGCGCGGATGTGTTCCTGGGCGTGTCGGTCAAGGGCGCGGTCACCCAGGACATGGTCGCCAGCATGGCCGACAATCCGGTGATCTTTGCGATGGCGAACCCTGACCCCGAGATTACCCCAGAAGAGGCGCATGAGGTGCGCGTTGATGCCATCGTTGCAACCGGGCGAAGCGATTATCCCAATCAGGTCAACAACGTACTGGGTTTCCCCTATCTGTTCCGAGGCGCTTTGGACATCCACGCCCGCGCCATCAATGACGAGATGAAGATCGCCTGCGCCCATGCGCTGGCCCGTCTGGCGCGCGAGGATGTGCCGGATGAAGTCGCCATGGCCTATGGCAAGTCACTGACCTTTGGTCGTGACTACATCATTCCCACACCGTTTGACCCGCGCCTGATCCACCGGATTCCGCCTGCGGTCGCCAAGGCTGGCATGGATACAGGTGCAGCCCGCCGTCCGATCATCGATATGGACGCCTATGAGCTGAGCCTGAAATCCCGCATGGACCCGACCGCCAGCATTCTGCGGGGGTTGAACGCCCGCGCGCGCCAGGCTCAAAGCCGCATGATCTTTGCCGAAGGTGATGACCCCCGGGTATTGCGCGCGGCGGTGATGTATCAGCGTTCGGGCTTTGGCAAAGCTCTGGTTGTCGGGCGTCCTGATGAGGTCAAACAAAAGCTGGAGGAGGCCGGGCTTGGCGATGCGGTGCGCGAACTGGATGTGGTGAACGCTGCCAACACAATGCATTTGGATGCTTACAAGGATTTCCTCTATCAGCGGCTGCAGCGTAAAGGCTTTGATCGCAAGGACATCCACCGTCTGGCGGCGCGGGATCGGCACGTATTCTCGTCCCTGATGTTGGCGCACGGGCATGGCGATGGTCTGGTGACAGGGGCGACCCGCAAATCGGCGCATGTTCTGGACCGGATCAACCACGTGTTTGACGCAGATGCGACGCATGGCGCTGCAGGTGTGACCGCGCTGCTGCATAAAGGTCGGATTGTGCTGATCGGAGATACTCTGGTCCATGAATGGCCGGATGAGAACGATCTGGCCAATATCGCCGAACGTTCGGCAGCCGTGGCGCGTCACATGGGGCTTGAACCTCGCGTAGCATTTGTCAGTTTCTCGACCTTTGGTTACCCGGTATCCGAACGGGCAGAGAAAATGCACCGCGCACCGGCGGTTCTGGATCAGCGTGGCGTTGACTTTGAATACGAAGGTGAAATGACCGTGGACGTGGCCCTGAACATGGATCAGCAAGCCGCATACCCGTTCCAGCGCCTGACCGGGCCCGCAAACATTCTGATCGTACCGGCGCGGCACTCGGCGTCGATCTCGACCAAGTTGATGCAGGAAATGGGAGGGGCCACCGTGATTGGACCGATCCTGTCCGGTGTCGACAAACCGATTCAGATCTGTTCGACCAACGCGACCGCAAATGACATCCTGAACATGGCCATATTGGCCTCTTGCGATATTGGGTAAACGATGACCATCTGGAACCTCGGCTCGATCAATGCGGATATGATCTATGACTTGCCGCACCTGCCGGGGCCGGGGGAAACCCTGGCTGCGCGCCGGTTGGACCGGTTTCTGGGTGGCAAGGGTGCGAATATGTCTGTCGCGGCGGCACGTGCTGGCGCGCAGGTGGCCCATATCGGTGCGGTGGGCCCCGAGGGTGACTGGGCCCGCGACAGGTTAACCGAATACGGGGTGGATACGCGCCATATTGCGCAGGTGGATGTTCCCACCGGCCACGCCATCATCGCGGTGGATGCTGAGGGCGAAAACAACATAATCCTGTACCAGGGCGCCAATCACGCAATCACCGAAGATCAATTGGGACAGGCTTTGTCAGCCGCCGCATCTGGTGATCTGTTGGTGATGCAGAATGAAACCAATGCTCAGGTTCATGCCGCAGAGTTGGGTCGCAAGCTGGGCCTCAAGGTCTGCTATGCCGCAGCCCCGTTTCAGGCCGAGGCGGTCGAGGCTGTACTTCCCCATCTGGACTTCCTGATCCTGAACGAGATTGAGGCGGAACAGTTGCAGCAGGCAACAGGTATTGCCCTTGATGCTTTGCCCGTTGACGATGTTGTCGTCACCCTTGGCGCAAAAGGCGCGCGGTACTTCCAGCGCGGCCACGATCCGGTCGACTTTGCCGCCCACAAAGTTGATCCCGTCGACACCACCGGAGCAGGCGATACCTTTACCGGCTATGTGCTGGCCGGGATGGATCACGGGATGCCAATGGCGCAGGCGATTTCACAAGCGATGCGTGCCGCGGCCCTGATGGTTACGCGGCACGGAACGGCCGATGTCATTCCCGACCTGAAAGAAGTGCGCGAGGCACGGCTGGATTAGGATCCGGCGAAGGGTGCGCTCGTGCCCCAAAGCTGCTTGACGCGTGCGTCACGACCGCAGGCTTTGCGATAGGCCTTATAAGCATTTTTCTGACGCTTAGGGCCGAACCGGGTCAGAACCAGCTTGTCGCCTTTGTAGTAATCCTGATGGTACGACTCGGCCGGGTAGAACGTGCTTGCCTGCAGGATGGGCGTAACAACTTTCTGCCCAAGTGCTTTTTGTGCATCTGTTTTGGCGGCTTGCGCAGCGGCCTTTTCGCCTGAATTAGAGACAAAAATCGCAGTTCTGTAGCTCTCTCCGCGGTCGCAGAACTGACCGCCCGCATCAGTGGGATCAACGGATCGGAAAAACATGTTCAACAGGGTTTCTCGGCTAACCCGGGCCGGGTCAAAGGTGATCTGGACCGCTTCATAATGTCCGCTGCCACCGCTGGACACCTGATCATAAGACGGGTTGGCCGACGTGCCGCCGGTGTAACCAGAAACGGCCCCGATCACACCGGGAACGGATTCAAAATCGGATTCTACGCACCAGAAACAACCACCGGCCACGGTCAGCGTTTCAGCACCGGCCGCCGGGGCAGGCAGCGCGCGCAGGGTTGCGACAAGGGCAATCAGAGCGAACAGCAGCGCGGGTTTGAGATCGGCAAAATGGGCAGTCCGGGTCATGGCGAGTCTCCTTCGACACTCAGGCTGCCGTGTGTTTCCGGGTCATGCAATCCGTTGTCATCGTTGGTCACGGGCTGGTGAAACGAATTTATCCCAGAAGCTGCCCGAGTTTCATCGCCACCCCCATATTGCCCGAGATTTTCAGCTTGCCTAAAGCAACGCCAGTCATCGGGTTCAGCTTGCCGGTCAACAGCTTGGTCAGATTGTCACGCGAGATACGGATGGTGCAGTCGGTATCGCGGTCAACAGTGGTGGCGGAGTTGTCGGCCAAAACGATAACGCCCTCGTCACCACAATCGAATTTGAGCGTTCCGTCGAAGGTCTTGCCCACAAGATTTTTCTGAATGTCGCCGGCTATGGTGCTGAGTGTCATTTGGGTCCTCCTGTCGGGGGACCCTTAAGCAGCGCGTCATAGGCGGACAAGGGCGTATTTCTAGTGACCTTGGGTCAGATCTTGCAGGTTGTTCTGCCGATCGCTGAAACCTGGATGGGTGCTGAACCAGTCATCCTCGTGATCGCCATATTCTTCGGCCATAAGGTCAAAGAACTCGCCCAACCCATCGGGGTCAAACCCGGCGCGATCCGCAAGGGCGACGCCAAAGCGGTCGGCAGCCAGTTCGTGCTGGCGCGAATAGGACAGTGACAGGATCAGATTGCCTTCCAGTAACACGTCTTCCAGAATCGGTCCGGTATCGCCCGCAAGCAGGCTGATCAGAACGAACCCACCGACCGAGCGGTAGATCTGGTGCAGCCCGTGCTGTTCGGCCACATGACCAATTTCGTGCCCGATAACACCCGCTACTGCATCCCTTGAGGCAACCTTGACCAGGTCGTCCGTTATCACAATCGTCCCGTTTGGCAGGGCCAATGCATTTGGGCCCATGCCTGGCAGGTGCCGGAACTCCAGCTTGTAGACATGTCGCTCGGCCTCGGGACCCAGCGCCGCCAGAATTTGGTCGAAACTAGCCCGAACCTCGTCCCGTTTGTCGGTGGGCAGGGCGCTGGGCTCGGCGATAAGGGTATCGATGGTCTGCAACGCGCTGCTGTCTATCGCTGCTGTCAGGGTGGGCGGTGTCATCCACACCGCCAACGAAACCAAAACGGTCAGTCCGTATTTCCAGACACCCCAGATGCCGACAATACAAGCCAGAGTTACAACGATCAGCCGGGGATGAAGCCGCTCGAACCCATGCAGGATCGAGCCGCTGGTATCCCCGATCACATGCTCGAGCGCGTCGTGGTTGTTGGTCAGGAACAGGGTTCCGTCCGGAAAGATCACGCGCCGTTCGGTTTTGCCAACACGAGGCTCGATCTTCAATTCGTCCGGGTTCGAACGGGCCATGACCCGTTCGTTTCCGTCAATCAGCCAGGCCGTATTGGTACCGATGGCAAAACGCACCGGCACCTCGCGCGAGCTGAGCGGAGGATAGGCGCGCCCGGTGACGGACGTGCCGATGTCTTTGGGCGCTGGTGCCACGTCAGACCGCGAGGCCGATATCGAAACCCTCAATATCGCCGTAAGCATCGCCAATGGCGCTGACATTCGCAGTCACATCGTCGATGAACTCATCCAGCGGCCCGCCTGGGATGAACGTGGTGTGGCTGGCCAGATAGCGCACCCGGCGCACATGTGCCCAGGGCAGCATCAGGCCAAGTGTCATGACGACGACGACAAAGTTTGAAACAGAAATCCAAAGCATCCGCAGCGGTGAGACATCCGAATAGAACCGATGATTGTCGCCCAGAACCGTGTAGTTGTAGACGACGTTCCGAACCATAGTGTGATATATGATTGCGGCCGGGATCAGGATCAGAAACATGGCTCCGTAGATCGAGAATATCGTGACTACAGCCATGATGTTCTCTGGATTGTCCTCAATAGCCCGAAAGGCTTCTAGCACGCCGGTGCCGTTCCCAGCGAAACTGATCGCAAGAATCGCGGCGAAAAGAACCCAGACAAAGGCGGCCAACAACGCCTTGTAAAATGGTCCGACCGGCGCGTCGAAAAACATCGGTGTCTTTCCGAATGTGTGGCCATTCACGTGAAACCGCTGAACCGCGCGGGTGACAAACGGCCATGTGGTGTAAAGCGTCAGGGCCGCGATGATCGGGTAGAGGAAATAGTTCATGGCCGCATTCCCGGTTGTTCCATGAAATACAAATCGCACGTTCGACCAGCTGGACATCCGCGCATTGAACCGCAGCGACCGGACCAGCAGATATGGGATCAAGCCCAGCAGGCCCAGCAGCATAAGCAGGTTCAGCAACGGAATGACGGCCAGAACCGAATAGGCGATGATCCCTGCCACCACGATCAGGCGGCCGATCAGAATCTGTTTTCCGGTTGCGTGGTAATCAAAGCTGCGTCCAGCGACATAGGTGTTCTGATAGAAGTATTTCTTGGTCCGGACCTTTGCCCAGGCGCTGTAAATGCCCAGTGTCACGATCGACAGCAACAGGTTGACGATCCAGATTCCGAAAAATTCACCGGCTGACCCCCGGAACTCGAAATCTGTCGGGATGCCTTGTTGCGCTTCTGTCTGCATGGATGCCTCAATTGGATTGATCAAAAAAAGGCCGACCCGCGCTTGGGACGGCCCTTTATCGGTGATCAATCAACCGGGCATTATTTAGGCAAAGTTGCGTCGCATCAATGAACTGCAACTTTACCTTGAGTTACTTGACCCGTTTGTCGCGCGCCGCCAGCAGCTTCAGGCGTAACGCGTTCAACTGGATAAAGCCCGCCGCATCCGTTTGGTCATAGGCGCCGGCGTCTTCCTCGAACGTCACATGTGCCTCAGAATAGAGCGAGTGATCCGACCAACGGCCCACGGTCGAGGCCAGACCTTTGTACAGCTTCACGCGCACCGTGCCGGTGACATGTTCCTGAGACTTGTCGATTGCCGCCTGCAGCATTTCCCGCTCGGGCGAGTACCAGAAGCCGTTATAGATCAGCTCGGCATATTGCGGCATCAGCTGGTCTTTCAGATGCATCGCGCCGCGGTCCATGGTGATGGATTCGATGCCACGGTGTGCTTCCAGCAGGATGGTACCGCCGGGAGTTTCGTAGATGCCGCGCGACTTCATGCCAACGAACCGGCCTTCGACCAGATCGAGGCGACCGATACCGTGCTTGCCGCCATATTCGTTCAACTTGGTCAGGATGGTCGCGGGGCTCATCGCCTCGCCATTGATGCTGACGGCGTCACCTTTTTCAAAGCCAATTTCGATGAACTCGGGCTCATTCGGCGCATCCTCGGGGTGGACGGTGCGCTGGTAGACATAATCCGGCGCCATATCGGCAGGGTCTTCCAGAACTTTGCCCTCGGACGAGGTGTGCAGCAGGTTGGCATCGACCGAGAACGGCGCCTCACCGCGTTTGTCCTTGGCAATCGGGATCTGGTTCGCCTCGGCAAATTCCAACAGTTTGGTGCGGCTGGTCAAATCCCACTCGCGCCATGGGGCGATCACCTTGATGTCGGGGTTCAGAGCGTAAGCGGCCAGTTCAAACCGGACCTGATCGTTGCCCTTGCCGGTCGCGCCGTGGGCCACGGCATCGGCACCGGTCGCCTCAGCGATCTCTACCAGACGTTTCGAGATCAGCGGGCGCGCAATGGACGTGCCCAGCAGATACAGCCCCTCATACTGCGCATTGGCGCGGAACATCGGGAAAACGAAATCGCGAACGAATTCCTCGCGGATGTCCTCGATATAGATGTTCTCGGGCTTGATCCCAAGCAGTTCAGCCTTCTTGCGGGCGGGCTCAAGCTCTTCGCCCTGACCCAGATCGGCGGTGAAGGTCACGACCTCACAACCATACTCGGTCTGCAGCCATTTCAGAATGATCGAGGTATCAAGGCCACCGGAATAGGCCAGAACAACTTTCTTGGGCGCGGACATCTGACTTCCCTTTATGCGTAGAACGACTGGCCCCTAACGGGTTTTGGACGTGGGGGCAAGCTGTGTGGATTGACGCAGGTCAGGAATTGGGGTGAAACGGGCGGATAGAGAACAAGGATTGGTTGAGAGGGCGGGTTTCGTGCTGGGATTGGAGATTTTCGTGCATTCGGTGAAGATGGTTCTTAGGAATCTGACGCAGGCTTTGCAAATATCTGTCGTACCTGCGTTTATTGGCGGCGCGTTGGTGGTTGGTCTGTTCTTTCTGTTCGGTATCCCGCTTGAAGAATTCAACAGCGAAACCACCGGGTTCCCGGAAGGTGTGACTGCCGGATCATTCACCGGATTTCTGCTGAGCATCGTGGTGGTTGTTTTTGGAGTCATGCTTTGGATCGTCGTCTCTTGGCACCGCTTTGTCCTGCTGGAGGAGTATCCAACCGGGCTGGTCCCACCTTTCAGATTTGACCGGGTTCTCGCCTATTTTGGGCGTCTTCTGATGCTGTTCCTGTTGGCTTTTGTCATTATGATTCCGGCAGCGCTGATCATGAGTATGTTGGCGCAATCCTCGGCTGTACTAGGGAGCATTTTCTGGGTCGGTTTGGTCATCGTTTTGACCCTGGCGTTTTATCGCGCATCACCGATATTGCCTGGCGCTGCGATTGGTAAGTCAGTAAAGCTTTCCGAGGCGTGGCAGGCCACATCGGGTGCAAGTGGCGCAATCGCGCTGCTGGTTGTCTTGTCTGTGATGTTCCAAATTCTTCTTCAGTTGCTGGCTTCCATATTGCTTTTCATCCCGATCATCGGTGTATTGATCGTTCTGTTCGCGAGTATGGTGATCGTTCCGCTGATAAACGTCAGCATTCTGACAACAATCTATGGCGTATTCATCGAAAAGCGCGAACTCAGCTGACCCGTACACATATGTATTCCTTGCCCTTTTGCTCAGGATAAGCCACTGACACGGTCATGAGTAATTTCATGACCCGCGCCCGCGCAGCCGAACAGGCGATGCGCTCAGTCTTTCCGGCAACGCCGTTGCAGCGGAATGCCCATTTGTCCGACCGTTACGGGGCCGATATCTGGCTCAAGCGCGAGGATCTCAGCCCGGTGCGCTCGTATAAGATCCGGGGCGCGTTCAATGCCATGCGTAAGCAGCAAGGTCAGGATTTGTTCGTCTGCGCCAGCGCGGGCAACCACGCGCAGGGCGTGGCCTATATGTGCAAGCATCTGGATGTGAAGGGTGTGATCTTCATGCCGGTCACGACGCCGCAGCAGAAGATTCAGAAGACGCGGATTTTTGGCGGCGAGAATGTCGAGATTCATCTGACCGGCGACTATTTCGATGACACTCTGGCTGCCGCACAGAAATGGTGCGCTGAACAGGGCGGGTATTTCCTGTCGCCTTTCGACGACGATGACGTGATCGAGGGGCAAGCCTCGTTGGCGGCCGAGATCGAAGAACAGTTGGGCCGCGTGCCGGATCATGTGGTGCTGCCGGTTGGCGGCGGTGGCATGTCCTCGGGCGTGGCGACCTGGTTCGGGGACCGGACCCACTGTCTGTTTGTCGAACCTTCGGGCGGGGCCTGCCTGCGCGCCGCTTTGGCGGCTGGGCATCCGGTGGCTCTGGATCACGTGGATACCTTTGTTGATGGGGCTGCCGTGGGCCGGATCGGTGAGAAACCGTTCGAATTGCTGAAAACGCGCCACCTGTCGGACGTCTTGACCCTGTCCGAAGATCGCATCTGCGCCACGATGATCGAGATGCTGAATGTCGAGGGCATCGTTCTTGAACCCGCCGGCGCCCTGGCCGTCGAGGCCATTGGTGATGTGCAGAGCTTTATCCGTGGCAAGACGGTCGTTTGTGTCACCTCGGGCGGCAATTTTGATTTCGAGCGCCTTCCCGAAGTCAAGGAACGCGCGCAGCGCTATTCTGGCGTGAAGAAGTATTTCATCCTGCGCCTGCCGCAGCGCCCCGGTGCGCTGAAAGAGTTCCTGAATATCCTCGGCCCCGAAGACGACATTGCCCGGTTCGAATACATGAAGAAATCAGCGCGCAATTTCGGCTCGGTCCTGATCGGGATCGAAACCCGCAAACCCGAGAATTTCATACGCCTGTTCGCCCATCTGGATGAGACTGGTTTCACCTACACGGACATCACCGAAGATGAGACGCTGGCGCAATTCGTAATCTAGGCCGTGTCAGTCCAGATTTTGCGTTAGCCCGGCATCGAAGACAGCCTTGGACTGATCAAAGCTGGCGATGATTCCGGGGATATCAACTTCCTTGCCAGCGCCCTCGGCGGCGCGACGTTCTCCGTCCTGACACAGCTTGGAAAACCGATCGAATCCCAGGCTCAACGCGCTGCCTTTCAGAAAGTGCAGGTTCTGTTCCATCTGGGTATCGCTGGTTTCCCGCGGCAACCGGGTCAGGACCTCTTGCACCTCATCCAGAAATATCTGCAAGACCTCGTCGAATTCTTCCGCGCCCACTTCGTGCCGCAACTGTTTGACCCTTGGCCAGTCAATCATGGCCCGCCTCCGCCTTGATGCGCGATGGGTCATTGTTATGCCAGCCCGCGTAAACAGCCGGTTAAGCGGAATGCAATCGGGCTTTCATCCGATGTTAAGCGACCCGCACCTAGTCTGGCGGCATTGCGGCCGATCGGGATAGTCAGAGTGTCACAAAGCAGCCAAGCCGAAACCAGGGTTGATCCCGATTTCGGCGCAATTCAGAAGGTACTGATCGTCGATGACAGCCGCCTGCAGCGTCGCATTCTGGTGGCGTCGCTCAAGAAATGGGGCTTCGAGGTGCTTGAGGCCGACAGCGGCGAGGATGCGATTGCAATCTGCAAGGCCGAACCGCCCGATCTGGTTCTCAGCGACTGGGTCATGCCGGGAATGAGCGGGCTTGAATTCTGCCAGGCGTTTCGGGCGCTGGACACGGACCAATACAGCTATTTCATCCTGTTGACGTCCAAGAGCGAAAAGCAGGAAGTCGCGCGCGGTCTGGACGCCGGGGCAGATGATTTTCTGATCAAACCGCTTGAGGCGGACGAGCTGCGTGCACGTATCGCCGCCGGCGCGCGGATCCTGCTTATGCAGCGTGAGTTGTCCGAAAAGAATCGGATGATCGAATCCGCCCTGGCCGAGCTGCGGGTGGTGCATGACGCCATCGACAAGGATCTGATGCAGGCGCGCAAGATCCAGGAATCACTGGTGCCCGAGCTGAAAAAGACGTTCGGAAAGTCGCAGGTCAGCCTGTTGCTGAAACCCTGCGGTCATATCGGTGGCGATCTGGTTGGCATGTTCTCGCCCGGGGTAAACCGGCTGGGGTTTTACAGCATCGATGTGTCGGGCCACGGGATCACCTCGGCGATGATGACGGCCCGGTTGGGTGGGTACCTGTCCAGCAAACATTTCGACCAGAACCTCGCCATGGAGCGGCGGTTCAACAAATTCTACGCCTTGCTGCCCCCGGCCGAGGTTGCCGCGCAGCTGAATTCGCGCCTGATGGCCGACACAGGTGTCGAGGAATATTTTACCATGGTCTACGCCATCGTGGATTTGCGCAACGGCCATATGAAAATGGTACAAGCCGGACATCCGCACCCTCTGGTGTTGCGCCGGGACGGTCGCACCGAGTTTCTGGGAGAGGGCGGCCTGCCGATCGGTCTGTTACCGGACGTGCAGTTTCAGCAAACCGAGACCTATCTGGAGCCGGGGGACCGACTGCTTTTGTATTCGGACGGGTTCACGGAATGCCGCTTGACCGATGGATCGTTCCTTGACGAAGACGGCCTGCGGGACATGGCCGTGGACTGCGCATCGGGCACGCGGGACGGGTCCGAGTTTCTGGACGATCTGTTCTGGCGTCTGTCTCAGGCGATGTCGCCCAAAGGCGCTATGGATGACGATGTGTCCGCCGTATTCTTCGAATACAACGGCACTTAGCAGCCTTGCAGGTACCGCATGGCGAAATGACGGTCTCCGGAATTGCCGAGCATCTGCGCGGCGTCGCAGGCATCCATCCACAGCGCTTCGTGAAACGGCTCGGACGGGGCGCTGAGCCAACGGACCGGCCGGGCCTGATAAATCAGGCAGATTTTCTCGGCCCAAAGATCGTATTCGGGCATATAGGCGAATCGGCGGAATGCTCCGACACGGCGGGGTGTGGCGATCAGCCAGCCGGTTTCCTCGAACACTTCGCGATGCAGCGCGGTGATCGGCGATTCCCCGGGATCAATCCCTCCGCCGGGCAATTGCAGATCAGGGCCGGGTTCCATCTGACAAGTGAGTAGCAGACGATGGCCCTGCGGCAACAGGGCGTAAGCTCCGGCGCGGCGCGTATATGTCTGTCCCGGAACAGGGCTTTCCCCAAAACGCCTGATCATGTATGGCCCCTTTCAACCCGGATTGTTCGACCTATATGGTGGCGGTATGCCAACCTGTGGCGTGTAAGGAAACCCCATGTCTCTTGGAACGAAAATCGCGTGGGACGACACCGTCCTGCCCTTTCAACTGGATGTATCGGACATGCGTGGCCGCGTGGCCCGCTTGGACGGTGTGCTGGACGGCATCCTCAAGCAACACGACTATCCCGAGAAGGTCGAGGCGCTTGTGGCCGAGATGGCTCTGCTAACTGCATTGATCGGCCAGACCATTTCGCTGCGCTGGAAACTGTCCCTGCAGGTTCAGTCCAAAGGTGCGGTGCGGATGATCGCGACCGATTACTATGCGCCGCAAGAAGACGGGCAGCCCGCAAAGATTCGCGCCTATGCCAGCTTTGACCGCGACCGCCTGACCGACGCCGCCCCCTTTGATCAGGTGGGCGAGGGGTATTTTGCGATCATGATCGATCAGGGCGAGGGCACCCAGCCATATCAGGGGATCACGCCGCTGGCCGGTGGTTCGCTCAGCGCCTGTGCGGAGGCCTACTTTGCGCAGTCCGAGCAATTGCCGACCCGGTTCTCGCTGAGTTTCGGCAAATCGACCGAACCCGGTGTGGGTGAGCACTGGCGCGCTGGTGGCGTCATGCTGCAACACATGCCCAAAGCCTCGCCCTTTGCGGCGTCGGGAGAAGGGTCTGGCGAGATTCTGACCGCCGCTGATCTGGTCGACGGCGAAGAAGGCGAAAACTGGGGTCGCGTGAATATCCTTTTGGATACGGTGGATGATCTGGAACTGATCGGGCCTTCGATCGCGCCCACAGATCTGCTGGTGCGTCTGTTTCACGAGGAACAGCCCCGCGTTTACGATGCGCAATCGGTGCAGTTCGGCTGCACCTGTTCCGAGGAACGCGTGCGGCAAAGCCTGTCGATCTATTCCGCGCAGGACATCGCCAAGATGACCACCGTGGAGGGCACTGTCACGGCAGACTGCCAGTTCTGTGGCGCGCATTATGTGCTGGACCCCAGCACCGTCGGGTTCGAGGCTGAAGATACGGACAGTGCCTGATACGGTTTCGGTTCTGACGGCGGCATTGAACCGCCCGGGCGATGGGTCAAGCGATTTTGACCTCAACCCCAAGGTGGTTCTGCCCGCAGGGCGCAAGCTGCGCCCTGCCGGTGTTCTTGTCCCGATCCAGCTGACCGGCGCGACGCCGCAGCTTGTTCTGACCAAACGGTCTTCGGCCTTGAAACACCATCCGGGCCAGATCGCCTTTCCCGGCGGCAAACAGGACGAGGGCGACGCGGATGTTTCCGCCACGGCGTTGAGGGAAGCGCAGGAAGAGATCGGCCTGCCTCTCGAGATGCCCCAAATTCTCGGCCATCTGCCGACGCATGAAACCGTCACCTCATTCTCGGTGACACCTGTTCTTGCGGTGTTGGACCACCCCTTCGATCCTGTCCCAGAACCGGGCGAAGTCGACGAGGTCTTTTCCGTCCCGCTTGCACATGTTCTGAACCCGGCGAATTATGTGGTCGAGTCGCGCCGGTGGCGTGGCGAAAGGCGTTACTATTATGCTGTTCCGTACGGTCCCTATTACATTTGGGGCGCAACGGCGCGAATTCTGCGGGGGCTGGCCGCACGGGTAAGGGAATGACACGGATCACCGAAGACTGGATCGGCAAACCCGCCACGCAGGACGTTTGCACCGCGCTGATGACTGCGGGCGCGCAAGCTTTGTTCGTCGGTGGTTGCGTGCGCAACGCGCTGTTGGGCGCCCCTGTGTCAGATATCGATATCGCTACGGATGCGCACCCGGATCGGGTCATTTCTCTGGCCGAGGATGCGGGGCTGAAGGCGATTCCAACCGGGATCGACCATGGGACGATCACAGTGGTCAGTGATGGCATCCCGCACGAGGTCACCACCTTCCGCCGTGATGTTGAAACCGACGGCCGCCGAGCGGTTGTCGCCTTTTCCCATCGGGTCGAAGAGGATGCCGCCCGCCGCGATTTCACGATGAACGCGCTTTATGCCCGCGCGGACGGCGAGATTCTGGACCCGCTGGGCGGTCTGCCGGATTTGCAAGCGCGGCGGGTCCGCTTTATCGGGTCAGCCGAGGACCGTATTCGCGAAGACTATCTGCGCTCGCTGAGGTATTTCCGTTTTCACGCCTGGTATGGCGAAGCCGAGGCGGGGTTCGATGCGGATGCGCTGTCAGCTATTGCATCGCAACTGGACGGGTTGACCGGGTTGTCACGCGAACGGGTTGGGGCCGAGCTGATAAAGCTGCTGGGTGCCCCCGATCCCGCGCCAGCTGTCGCAGCAATGCGGCAGGCCGGGGTTTTGGCGCAAATCCTGCCGGGCGCGGATGACCGGGCTTTGGCCGTCCTGGTCAAGCTCGAAGGTGACGCAGGCGCCGCCCCCGACCCGGTGCGCCGCTTGGCCGCCATCGCTCCACCCGAGGTGGCCGTGACCCTACGCCTGAGCCGGGCACAAATGCAGCGTCTTACGCGGATGCGCGACGAGGCTGCCGGAACAGCGAATATCGCCGAACTGGGCTTTCGCTACGGGGCCGAGGGCGGATTGCACGAGACGTTGCTGCGATGTGCCTTTCTGGAACAGCCGTGGTCGCCTCAGATGGCCAAGTCACTGAAAACCGGCGCCGCTGCGCGGTTTCCGATCAAGGCGCAGGATCTGATCCCCGAATTCACCGGTCCGGCGCTGGGCAGGAAACTGGCCGAACTTGAGGCGCGTTGGATCGCGTCGGATTTTTCGCTGACGCGCGACGAATTGCTGGCGGAATAAGTCGAAGTCTCAAAAGGGGATGACAAAGCTGATTTTTTATGGCTAGTCTGCGCCTGTCACATGGATGGAGGAATGCGAATGTATTACGGGATCTGGTTCGGCTAAAGCCAGGGCACTTTCCCCGTAAAGGGTGGTGTTTTGGCGCCATTCTTCTTCGCATGTCTATTTTCCGCTCAATCGGAGCAAACTCCATGTTTCGCTATTTCGAAAACCTCGTTGACCCATTTGTCGCCTATCGTGAAACCGATACGCCGCCGACACAACTGTGGCCATTCATGCTGGATTACTCCCGTCCGTTCTTTCGGGTGTTCTTCTGGGCGGGGCTCATTTCCATCGTGGTCGCGGCTGTCGAGGTTGGCCTGATCTACTATATGGGCCGTGTCGTTGACCTGCTGACCGGCCCTCCGGCCGAGGTTTGGCAGGCGCATGGCACCGAGTTGCTGTGGGTTGCCGCGTTTGTTCTGTTGCTACGCCCCTTGCTGCACATCGTGGACGTGCTGCTGCTGAACAATACAATTCTGCCGAACTTCGGCACGCTGATCCGCTGGCGGGCGCATAAACATGTGCTGCGTCAATCGGTTGGCTGGTTCGAAAACGACTTTGCCGGGCGGATTGCCAACCGGATCATGCAGACACCGCCGGCGGCGGGCGAGGCCGTGTTTCAGGTGTTTGACGCGATCTCGTTCTCGATTGCCTATATGATCGGCGCGGCGATCCTGCTGATGGCGGCGGACCCGCGTCTGCTGTTGCCGTTGCTGATCTGGTTTGCGCTCTATGGGCTGTTGGTGCGGTGGACCGTGCAGCGTGTCGGGCCAGCCTCGCAGGCGGCTTCTGACGCGCGCAGCGCGGTAACAGGCCGGGTTGTGGACAGCTATACCAACATTCATTCTGTCAAAATGTTCGCTCACGCCGAGCAAGAGCTGGACTATGCCCGTGAGGCGATCGAGGAGACCCGGCGCACGTTTCAGGTTGAAATGCGGATTTTCACGATCATGGATGCGGCCCTGGTCAGCTTGAATGGCCTTCTGATCGTCGGCGTGGTCGGCTGGGCGATTGTTCTGTGGATGCAGGGCAGCGCCTCGGTCGGTGTGGTCGCTGCTGCGACGGCGCTGACGCTGCGCCTGAATGCCATGACCGGGTGGATCATGTGGGCGCTTACCAGCTTCTTCCGCGAGCTTGGCGTGGTCGCCGAGGGGATGCAAACGATTGCCCAACCGATCGACCTGCTGGATGCCCCTGCCTCCAAACCCCTGCAACTTGGTGAGGGCCGTATCGAAATTCGCGATCTGTCGCATCACTATGGGCGAAAGACCGGTGGGCTGGATCATATCGATATGACCATTCACCCCGGCGAAAAGATTGGCCTGATCGGGCGTTCGGGGGCCGGAAAATCGACACTGGTTAAGCTGCTTTTGCGGTTCTACGACGTCGAACAGGGCGCGATCTTGATCGATGGTCAGAACATCGACAGCGTCACGCAGGACAGTTTGCGCAGCTGTATCGGTATGGTTCAGCAGGACAGCGCGTTGTTGCACCGCTCGGTCCGCGACAACATCCTGTACGGGCGTCCGGATGCCACCGAAGAGCAGATGATCGCCGCCGCCAAACAGGCCGAGGCGCATGAATTCATCCTTGACCTGCAAGACCCGCAGGGCCGCACCGGGTACGACGCGCATGTCGGTGAACGGGGCGTCAAGCTGAGCGGTGGTCAGCGGCAGCGGGTCACGCTGGCGCGGGTCATTCTGAAGGATGCGCCGATCCTGCTCTTGGATGAGGCGACGTCTGCGCTAGACTCCGAAGTCGAAGCTTCGATTCAGGAGACGCTCTACGGCATGATGCAGGGCAAGACCGTTATCGCCATCGCTCACCGTCTGAGCACCATCGCGCAGATGGATCGTATCCTCGTGATGGATAGCGGTCGCATCGTCGAGGAAGGGGCACATGCAGACCTTTTGGCACAGGGCGGCCTATACGCGCAGTTCTGGGCGCGGCAATCAGGTGGCTTCATGAATCCGGAGGCCGCTGAATGAGACTTGCCGATCTGATCCAACCTTTCAGATCCACCGAAACGCCCCCGCCGCAAACGCTGGGGGCGTTTATCCTCTGGTGCCTGTCGGGGGCGTGGCCGATGCTGTTTGCAGCGGCATGTTTTTCAGCCATTGCCGGTGCGATGGAAGCAGGCACCGCCTGGATTTTGGGCCGCGTGATCGACATCGCCACAGCCAGCGGGCCCGAGCATTTCCTGACCGTCAGCAACCTTTGGAAGATTCTGGGTGCGGTCGCTTTTTTCATGCTGCTGCGCCCGCTCTTGTTCGGGCTGTCCTCGGTATCGAACAACTATATCGTCATGCCCAATATCCCGCCGCTGGTGTTGGCCAAGTTGAACCGCTGGACCATGGGTCAGTCGGTGACATATTTCGACGACGATTTTGCCGGGCGGATCGCACAAAAGCAGATGCAAACTTCAAGCGCGATGACGCAGGTTGTGTCCGAGACGATCAGCGCGATCGTTTTTGCTCTGGCCTCGCTAGCCGGATCATTGCTTTTGTTAGGGTCTATTCACCCTCTGGTGATGTTGCCTTTCGCTGCCTGGCTTGTCGTATATTTCCTTCTGGTGCGGTGGTATCTGCCGCGTATCAGGCTGCGCTCGGCCGCGCGCGCGGGGGCGCGGGCGATGGTCACGGGGCAGGTGGTGGATACGATCACCAATATCAAGACGGTCAAGCTGTTTGCGCATTCTGCGTTCGAGGATCAGGCGGCCCGGAATTCAATGGTCGAGCTGCGCGAAAGGTCGCTGGACTTTGGCAAGCTGTCGGCCAGTTTCCGGTTCATCCTGATGACCCTGGCCGGTGTCCTGCCGGTGCTGCTGCTGGGCGCGACCCTGTTGCTGTGGCAGGCTGGGAGCGCGACCGCGGGCGATATTGTGGCCGCCGGAGCCGTTGCTGTTCGTATCTCGCAGATGACCGGCTGGGTCAGTTTCACGCTGATGGGGCTTTACGCCAATGTGGGCGAGATCGAAAACGGCATGAAGACGTTGACCAGACGCGACCGCGTCGAAGATGCGCCGGGCGCGCCAGACCTGACCGTACCCGACGGAGGAATCGCGTTTCAGAATGTCAGCTTCGCATACGGGCGGGATGTTGGCGGCGTGGCCGATCTGACTCTGACGATACAACCGGGCGAAAAGCTGGGCATTGTCGGCGCGTCCGGGGCGGGAAAATCGACGCTCGTTTCGCTGCTATTGCGGCTCTATGACAGGGAAAAAGGCGCAATCTTGATTGATGGTCAGGATGTGGCCGCGGTCTCGCAGGACAGTCTGCGCGCGCAGATCGGCATGGTCACGCAGGAAACCGCGATGTTCAACCGCTCGGCGCGGGACAATATCCTATACGGAAACCCGAACGCGACTGAGGAAGAAATGATCGCCGCCGCCCACAAGGCCGAGGCGCATGAATTCATCACCGACTTGCAAGACGCGCACGGGCGCAAGGGGTATGACGCGCATCTGGGCGAGCGCGGCGTCAAGCTGAGCGGCGGTCAGCGGCAGCGCATAGCTTTGGCACGCGCGATCCTCAAGGACGCGCCGATACTGGTGCTGGACGAGGCGACCTCGGCGCTGGATTCCGAAGTTGAGGCGGCGATTCAGACAGCGCTGCATCGGGTGATGGAAGGCAAGACGGTGCTGGCCATCGCACACCGATTGTCGACGCTCAGTGAGATGGACCGGATCATCGTTCTGGAACAGGGGCGGATCGTCGAGAATGGCCCGCATAACGAATTGCTGGCACAAAACGGGCTATATGCCCGGTTCTGGCACCGCCAGTCCGGTGGTTTCATTCAAACCGAGGCTGCCGAATAAGGGTTTTGTTACTGCGCCCGGCCCGTTATCAGGCCAGCCATGACGCAGGACATCACCATTCTTCGCCTCGGCCACCAAGGCGACGGCATTGCCGACGGACCCATCTATGCGCCCCGAACCCTGCCGGGTGAAGTGGTCGGTGGCACGGTTGTCGGCAACTTGTTGACCGAAATTCGGGTTCAAACGCCCTCGGATCATCGGGTCACAGCACCGTGCCGACACTACAAGGCCTGCGGCGGCTGCCAGTTGCAGCATGCCTCGGACGAGTTTGTCGCGAACTGGAAGGTCGGGGTGGTGCGGACCGCGCTGTCGGCACAAGGGCTTGATGCGCCCATGCGTCTGATCCACACCTCACCCACCAAGTCGCGCCGCCGTGCCACGATTGCGGTGCGGCGCACCAAAAAGGGCACATTGGCCGGGTTTCACGGGCGCGCGTCCGATACGATCACCGAGATCCCGGATTGCCATCTTCTGCACCCTGCTTTGATTGATGCGATCCCCGTGGCCGAGGCGCTGGCCCTGCTGGGCGGCAGCCGCAAGGGCGTTTTGGCCGTAACATTGACCCTGTCCGAGACCGGGCTGGATGTGTCGGTCAAAGGCGGCAAGCCTTTGGACGGACCTCTGGAACTGGCATTGGCCCAGGCCACCGAGCAATACGGGCTGGCGCGGCTGACTTGGGACCGAGAGGTTATCGCCATGCGTCACGCTCCGCTACAGCAGTTCGGACCCGCAAAAGTCACCCCGCCGCCGGGCGCGTTCTTGCAGGCCACAAAGGACGGTGAACAGGCTCTAACACAGGCTGTTTTGGAGATCGTCCAGGGTTGTAAACAGGTCGTTGATCTGTTTGCAGGCAGCGGCACGTTCTCACTGCCGCTGGCGCAGTCCGCCGAGGTACACGCTGTTGAGGGCGAAGCCGAGATGACGCAGGCGCTGGATCAGGGCTGGCGCATGGCGCAGGGGTTGAAGCGGGTGACGACCGAGGCCCGCGACCTGTTCCGCCGTCCGTTGATGCCGGATGAACTCAAACGCTTTGATGCGGTGGTGTTGGACCCGCCACGTGCCGGGGCCGAGGCGCAGGTGACAGAGCTTGCCCAGGCCAAACCGCCAGTCATCGCATATGTCTCGTGCAATCCGGTCACTTTCGCGCGAGACGCGAAAATGCTGATTAACGCAGGCTATACCCTTGAATGGGTACAGGTGGTTGACCAATTTCGGTGGTCGTCGCACACGGAACTGGCAGCCAGTTTCCGGCTGGCGAAAAAACAATGATCGAACGGGAAGGGGCCGGAATGGGGTTCAGGCAACGGGTGCAGGGATTTGTGGAACATCCGGGTTTTGCACGCTTCATCACGGGTGTGATTCTGGTCAACGCCGTGCTTTTAGGCATGGAAACCGCGCCCAGTCTGATGGAGCGTTTCGGTCCGGCCATCGTTTTCCTCGACGGCATTTGTCTTGCAATCTTTGTGGCCGAGATCGCGATGAAGCTGTTTGCGACCAGGCACCGGTTCTTCACCAATGGCTGGAATGTCTTTGATTTCATCATCGTTGGTATCGCGCTGATCCCGGGTGGAGGAGGGCTGTCGGTTCTGCGGGCGCTGCGTATCCTGCGGGTTTTGCGCGTCATTTCGGTCGCACCGCGGCTGCGCCGGGTGGTCGAAGGTTTCATCTCGGCCTTGCCGGGCATGGCCAGCGTGTTCCTGCTGATGGCGATCCTGTTCTATATCGGCGCGGTGATATCGACCAAGCTGTTCTCGTATTCCTTTCCCGACTGGTTCGGCGATCTGGGCCTGTCGGCCTATACGCTGTTCCAGATCATGACGCTGGAAAGCTGGTCGATGGGCATCGTGCGCCCGGTGATGGAGGTCTACCCCTACGCCTGGTTGTTCTTTGTTCCGTTCATCATGGTAACCACTTTTGCTGTGGTTAACTTGTTGGTCGGTCTGATTGTGAATTCGATGCAGGACGCGCACCATGCCGAGGATGAGGTCAAGACAGATGCCTATCGTGATGAGGTGCTGGAGCGGCTGGAAAGCATCGAACGCCGCATCGTCCAACTGGAGCACAGCAAAAAGTGATTTCAGTTTTTCTGATTTTTGGCATAATGCAGAAAAAAAGAAGCAGGCAGTGAAAACATGGATCGTCGAGCATTTGGATTAGGGGCAATGGCCACGCTGAGCCTTTCGGCATGTGCCTCAGCAAACCCCAGATTTCTCAGCTATAACGGGCCCGAGGTGACCTCGTTGGTCATCAACAAGGGCGCGCGCAAAATGTATCTTCTGCATAACGAGAAGATACTGAAGGAATACAAGGTAGATCTGGGCTTTGCCCCGGCTGGCACCAAAACCCGCAAGGGCGATGGCCGTACTCCCGAAGGCACTTACCTGATCGACCGCCGCAACCCACGAAGCAGGTATCACCTGTCGCTGGGCATTTCCTACCCGAATTCGGATGACCGCGCCAATGCCAAGGCCGCGGGTGTCGATCCCGGTGGGGATATATTTATCCACGGTCAGCCCAATCGCCGTTCGGAACGCAAGCGCGCCAAAAAGACTTCGGATTGGACGGCCGGGTGCATTGCGGTCAAGAATGACGAGATGGAAGAGATTTATTCCATGGTCAACGAAGGCACAGTTATCACCCTTCGTCCCTAGGCGGCTCCCAATCGTCAAACCCGAACTGAACATAGTCGCGCTGGTAGGTTTTTCGCGCCAGCGCTTCGAGCTTGGCGTCGTAGATCTGCGCCAGCGTAAAAGGTGTATCGGGGTCTTCGGGTATCGGTTGCGGCGGATGGCTATGTCCGATCTTCCGCGCCAGATCGGGCAGGGCCGTTGCAAGGTCCTGCTCGCGCAGGATCAGATCGGGCAACGCAAAAGAGGCCATCCCCTCAAGCATCTGCGCCTGCGCACACCACAACCCGTCCACCCGGATCGGGGTCTGGCCGCTGAGGATGCTTTGCAGAAACTCCACAAAGGCCGAAAAAGCAGCATAGTGCTGGTCCCGCGCATAGTTTCCTTCTTCGATCTCGGCAGGGATCGGCAACTTGTACCGGTTGCGCATCATGTTGCGAATCTTGATGTAAGCGCCGGGACCAGTGCTTAGAATCTTCGTGCAGAAAACACTGTGCGCGCGTGCCAACGGATGCCGTAGCACGGTGAACTTTCGGTGCCCTGCATTGGACTGCATCCAGCGTCGCACTTGTTTCTGGCTACGTTCGGTCAACAGATCACCGGGTTTTGCCCCGTCCAGCTCCGCAAGCCATTGCGTAACCGACGCCTCTGGCCCGCCCCGAACTGGCAGATACATCAGCGGCGATCTGGGCGCGCAGACATGGCGCGCGACAGCGGGGCCTCGGCGGGGCTCGAAGTTCGGGACCCGGTGCAGATTGAACCGGTCAAGCCCCGAGACCGCGGCCTCGACATCCTTGGGGTTGCTGACTTTGGACAAGGTAGGCGCGGGGTTCTGACGCCGCAGATGTTGTTCCAACCCCTTCAGTCGCGCGCTGACCCCCAGCCACTTGGCCAAGCCGTTGAGGATATCCAGATCGTTCAGGTCGTCATAGCCGATGTAGAATGGTGTCTGCCCGGTCTTTTGCAGATTGTTCTGAACCCGCAGAAGGAACGCGGTGCGCTGGTTGACCTCATCTGCGAACTCATCGGCGTCAAAGGTGATCTTTTCATCGCGCCGCTGTTTGATATTCACCAGACGCCACTGTTTCGTTGCAACCGCGATCTTCCACGAAATGTAGCTGTCCAGCGGATTGCGCGTCAGAATGATCTTGGCACAGCGGGGGTTTTCCAATGCGGGCTCCAAGACCCTTGGATCATGGGTGCTGAAGAACCGGAAACCGTTCAACTCACCCGGTGCGTCGCGGATCGCGTCGATCAGCGCCTGCGGATCGGGGTCGCGGGTTTCGGGGGTAAAGCCCAGCATCTCAGAGAGTTTTGGCAGGCCGACGAAGTAAGGATTGAACGCCTCGCCAAAGCAGCTGACACCGTTCAGCGCATTCAGGTGCTGTTCCAAAAGGTTCGAACCTGTGCGCATATCCGCCAGCACGATGAAATAGTCGAAATCCGGTGTCATCGCGCCTTATTTCACAAGATAGGGTTTGCGGAACGGTTTGCTCTGCGCGCCAAACACATCATCAACCGGAAAGTCCCCCATCAGATAGGGGTGCATCCCCTGGTTCTTCAGGTTTTGCAAAAATTTACCGAACCCGGTCAAATCCACCATTGTCGGCGCTTCGGTCACATGGCTGGGCTGTGACGTACCGATATTGTCGATCACGGTCTGCAGAGGTTCCATCGGAGCTTCGACGAATTCTGCCATTGACCAGATACGGATGTCAGCCTTGTCGCTTAGCGTGCTGAGCGTCTTTAACTGTTTGGTTTCAATCTGTTGCAAACGCGCGGCTTCGGCGCGGATGTCGGCAAAGTTCAGGTTCGACCGGAACAACGAAACCGCCCAGGCACCGGTAATGACCGAGATCTGAGCGTTCTTGTCACGCGCAAAAAACGCGTTGATCTTCTGACAATCCGCCGGTCCGTACTGGAAACACTGACGCTCGCCCCGGGTGTTCCAGATCAGGTTGGTTAGGAACGCTTGCGGATTATAGTCGCGCAAGGTGGCACAATCGCTTAGCGCACCGTTCAGCATGGTTTCATTGTCGGCAAACATCGCACGATCCGGCGCGAAGAGGTGACCATGGACGCGGGCACCGGTGGCGTTGGTCAGCCATGGTTCAAAATCCTCGAACAATTCCGAGAATCCCTGAAGAACCGAGTAGGGGTGGGCCGTCAGGCCGCAACCGGTGTTTGTATGGGGAAACCGGCTTTGATTGTACAATCCGTCCCGACCGCGAATGCGCCGCTCGACGGCCTTGGCGAACAGCCGGTCGATTTTGCCCGGATTGGGTTCGGCTGGCTTCATGGCACCAGCCTGTGTTGTTAAGAACGCCTGATACAACCTGTCAGCACCCGGCCAAACCTTGCGTGCGACAAAACAATCAGAGCGGCGCAGCACCTGCAGGTGATCGTCGTAGAACATATGCGGCCGCCCCTGATAGTCGAATTTCGACAGGGTCAGTGACCGGCTTTCGATATGGGTGGAATACAACCGCGCCAGCGTTTGAAAATAGCTTTCATCGGGTATCCAGACCTTCTGGAAATAGCGATCGTAAACCTTGCGCTTGGGGTCTTGCAGGATTGCCGACAGGGTTTGCCGCGTCAGGCACCACCATTGGCTGCCCATATGAGGAACCAGCCCCTCGGGGATCGAGCGGCGGATGCCCAGCACCCGTTGCAGTCGCACATAGGTGTCAAACAGCCTGCGGTGTTTGCGCCATGAAAATGGAAACCGAAGGGTAAAGCGTTCAAGATCCAGACCGCCGATAGTCCAGGTCACGTCGCGGGTGGTTGCGCTTTCGATGAAATCGACGCGTTCCCGATCGGCCAGGTACCGGATCAGATCCTCGACAGGCCGCAAGGGCAGACACGCGCCCGAAGACAGATAGACATGTCGCACGTCAGGAAACCGGTCCAGCAACAGACCAGCAGCCGACTGTGAGGCCGCGACGATGCCCCACCGCCCCCAATCGCAGACATGACGTTCCGAAAACTGGATGAGTGGATCATCCGCGCAGCTGTTCACGAAGCGGGTATATTCGGGTTTGGGCACCTTGCGATCCACATGGATCACCACGGGGCACCCGGAAGCGGTCCAGTGGCGGGCCACCTGCTCGACCCGGTCCAGCGCCGTATGAACCAGCATGACGATGCCCAGGCTGCTCATGCCCAGTTTCCCTTGGACATAAGCCCCAGAATTTCAAGCTGTCGCCAGTTGATGTATTTCTCGGACCACTTGTTCCAGAAAACCGGCCGCGTCTCAAGCTGCTGGGCATAGGCGCGATATTCACCCGATGCGCGGTAATGCTGACCGCGCGCCATCTCTTCTCGGGCCTTGTCGCCCAGGGTGTCGATCAGCTTGGCGTGTAACAGCGCGCCGCTCGTTTTTTCGCCACCCTTCTGTTCATAGACCTGATTCAACCCTCGCGGCAGCAGCGCGTGGGTCGAACTGACATAGGTGTAGCGCCGGTTCCACTTGACCAATGGGATCTTGTTGAGCGCCGGAGCGGTTTTCGGAGAGTCCTGGAAAAACACGCGACTGCGCGGGCCGCCTTGTATCCAAAGATTTCCGTAGGCCGGATTGCGCGAGATCATGTAGTTCCCGGCATCAAACCACGGCGCAATCTCGAACGGGTCCTGCCCCTCGTGATAAGGTGTCTCCTCGATCGGGCCGCGGGGGTACATATCAATCAGCATGGTGCCGAAGCTGCGAACGCCGGTATCGTCCAACCAATCTGTCAGAGCCCCGATGGGCCGGGTGTCGCAGAACGGGTAGACAAAGAACTCGTCAGGGTCGACGGTCAGAACCCAATGACCATGGGCATGGCTGCGCAACAGATAGTTGACCCAATCAACCCCGAATGTGGCCCGCTTGTAGCTTGCCCTGGCCCGCCAGAGCGAGACATCCGTCTGCTGCGCCAGAAACTCGGCGGAGCCGTCATCGCTGTTGTTGTCGACGAACAGAAAATGCCTGACCCCCAGCTTGCGGTAATAGTCCAGAAAATAGGGCAGGCGGATTTTCTCGTTGCGAATGACGCTGGTCAAAAGCACGTCATTTCGGCGGATTGCAGATGTATTGTTTCTGACCGACACCAGTTCGCGCCGTTTTCGGATACAACGCAAAAGACGGCGCTTGCGCCGCAATCTCATGCGATAGGAATCCAAAAGGCTCACGCGACTGCCCTACCCTTTTTACGCGAGCTTGCCCGGAAAGTGGCTGATAGCTGAGTGGTGCCGGACAATTAACGTTTTATGACATCTTTGCACTTTGCGAGGCAACGGGTTTAAATCCGGTATACTTCCCCCCTGCGGCGCTTTGGCATCAGACAGAGTCAACGTCACCCGCTTGCATCAGGCCCAATTCGACCAGTTGCGCCCAGCCTTCGAACCGAACCGAGCTCGGTGTCCAAAAATCGGGCGCGTCGATGATGCCGTCGTAATATGACCGGAACCTTTCGGCGTCGTGAAAATGCTGCCTTCGGGTCTTTTCGACGCGGGATTTCTCGGTGACCTCGGGCAGGAACTTTGTGTGCAGCAACACGCCTGACAGCGCGCTGCCCCCAGGTCCGTCATAACAATAGTTCAGGTGACGAGGCAGCGCTGAATGGCACGAATTCACATAAGCAAAGCCAGCCGACCACCGCGCAAGCGGGATTTTGTTCAGAGTTGGCGAGCGGACCGGGCTGTCTTGGAAAAAGACCCGTTCTCGCACACCGCCCTGCACCCAGAGGTTGCCTAAAGGCTGCTGCCTTTGCGCGCGGTATGGTCCGCTGTCGAACCAGCAACACAGTTCCGTCGGGTCTGTTTCTGGATCGTAGAGCTGAGACCCCAGCGGCCCCTTCGGATACATATCCAGCATCAGCGCACCAAATGCCTGCTGCCCGTACGCGTCCAGCTTTCGCGTCAGATCGGTGAGTGATCGGCTTTCGTGATCGGCGTAGATCAACAGTTCATCTGCATCGACCATCAAGGTCCAGTGCCCGCTTCCATAACGCATTTGCAGCCAGGTTATCCAATCCAGTCCAAAGCGTGCTGCACGATAGCTGGCTCCGGTATGCCACAGAGACACATCCGGTTGGTCTTGCAGATACTGGACCGTTCCGTCGTCGCTGTCATTATCGACGATCAGAAAATGCGACACGCCCAAGCGCCGGTAATGGCGAAAGAACCACGGCAATCGGGTGATTTCGTTCCGCATCGTCGAAAAGGCCAGAATGGCGTCGGTGGTGATCTGATCGGTGCGGTCGTGCAGACACGTAAGTTGGCGGCGGCTGCGGAAAGATCGCCACAGCAGCCGTTTACGCTTGAGGCGCAGCTTGTATTTCTGCGTCAAACCCAGTGGTGGCGGGCTTTGACCGGGCGGCGTCACCGCGCGATCACTTCTGATACCCGCCAGATTGATGCCAGCGCCAGGCGTCGGCGATCATAGTCTCTAACGTTGACTTTTCCGGCGCCCAACCCAGCTCGCGCCCGGCCCGTGTGGACCCGGACACCAGACGGGTGCAATCCCCCGCCCGGCGTGGCCCGATGTCGTAGGGAACCGCCCGGTTGGTTACGGTGCGCGACTTCTCGATGACCTCCATCACCGAAAATCCCGAGCCGGTGCCAAGGTTGAACACGCGGCTACCCTTGTCCTGTTCCAGCCAGTTCAGGCCGAGCAGATGCGCGTCCACCAGATCGCAGACATGGACATAGTCGCGAATGCAGGTGCCATCGGGCGTGTCGTAGTCGGTGCCAAAAACCGTCAGCCCGTCGCGTTTGCCGTCGATTGCGTCCAGCATCAGCGGCACAAGATGGGTCTCGGGCTGGTGAAACTCACCCACTTCGCTGTCGGGGTCGGCTCCGGCCACGTTGAAATATCGGAAGATCACGTGCTTCAACCCATGCGCCGCGTCGAAGTCGCGCAAAATGTCCTCGATGGCGCGTTTCGAAGCGCCATAGGCATTCAGGGGCAATTGCGGTGTGTCCTCGTCCAGCACCACATTGTCATGTTCGCCATAGGTTGCGCAGGTCGAGGAAAACACAAAGTTCAAACACCCCGCCGCGACGGCGGCTTCTATCAGCGTCAGCGACCCGGTGACATTGTTCGACCAATAGCTGCCGGGTTCGGCCATCGCCTCGCCAACCTGGCTAAGCGCAGCGAAATGCATCACAGCGGCAGGGGTGTATTTGGCAAAAACCGCGTCCAGCCGCGCCCGATCTCGCAAATCGCCCTGTTCGAACGGGCCGAATTTTACCGCATCGCGCCAGCCGGTGACCAGATTGTCATAGGTAACCGGCGTGTACCCGGCCTGCGCCAGAGCCTTACAGGCATGCGAGCCGATATAGCCTGCGCCTCCGGTAACAAGTACAGTGGTCATTCCAGCCCCATCGCGGCCATCATCTCTTCGATCTTGTCGACATCCTGCGGGTTGTTCAGCTCCCAGAACTGGCGGCCCTTGGCTTCGACTTCGACGCACAAGACCTTGCGACCATTCTCCATGAACCGAAGCTGCTCCAGCCCCTCCAGGGTTTCCAGCGGACCAATGGTCCAATCGGGATAGGCAGCAAGGGCGTCGGGCCGATAGGCATAGACGCCAACATGATGAAAGACCGGTGTCTGAGCGGCACTGTCATAGGTTTCAGCCGTGAACGGGATCACCTCTTTCGAGAAATAAAGCGCGCTGTGATCGTTGCCGAACACCGCCGTTGTCCCCCCGACGCGGCCATGTTTACGATCGTTCAGCAGCCCGTTTAGCGCATCACCGTCGCAACGCAGAACCGGTGTGGCGACACCGGCGTCAGGTGCGGCGCGCAAGCCCGCGATCAGGTCTTCGATAAACCAATGCGGGGTCAGCGGCGCATCGCCTTGAAGATTCACCACAATGTCGTGCCCGCCGCCCAGTGCGGCGTGGGTTTCGGCGCAACGTTCAGTGCCATTTCGGCAGGTGTCTGAGGTCATGACGACCTCTGCCCCGAACCCTTCGGACATGTCGTGGATGCGGTCGTCATCGGTTGCGACCACCACGCGATCGACGCCGGACACGGACATCGCGGCGCGCCAGGACCGTTCGATCAATGTCATCGTTTTTCCTGTTGCCCCGGTCAGCGGCACAAGCGGCTTGCCCGGATAGCGGGTCGAGGCGTATCGGGCTGGAATGGCGATCAGTACGGACATCAGGCTTCCTTCAACTCAACACCCGGAGCGTAGGCGATAAAGAACGGATTTGCATAGCCATCCTTGCCGTATTTCAGCGGCGTATGGTCATCAAAACGCACCACCTTGCCGCCAGCACCAGCCAAAACCGCGTGCCCGGCGGCAGTGTCCCATTCCATTGTGCGGCCGACGCGCGGATACAGATCGGCTTCGCCGGTGGCGACGAGACAGAATTTCAATGACGACCCGGCGCTTTTGCTGTCACGCTGTTGATATTTGTCGATGTAATCCTCGGTCGCCTGATCCCGATGCGACTTGGAGGCGACAATCATTAACGCGGAATTGTCAGGTTTAGAGACTGATATCGGCGTCAGGTCTCCGGTCTGGTCTTTGTCTAGCGCGCCGGTCTCCTCGACCGATTGGCCATCGGGCAGCGTATAGAACATACGTCCCCGCGCCGGCGCATAAACCACGCCGCGCGTTGGTACGCCGTTCTCGACCAGCGCGATGTTGACCGTAAAATCCCCGCGCCGGTTGATGAATTCCTTGGTTCCGTCCAGCGGATCAACGATCAGGAAAGTATCGCCTTTTTCGGAGTGCGAGGCGGCCTGTTCCTCGGTCACGAGCAATATATCGGGAAAAGCCGCACGCAGTCCTTCGGAAATCAGTGCGTCAGCGGCTTCATCCGCTTCGGTCACCGGGCTGGCATCGGATTTGACCTTCACCTCAAAATCATCTGCATTGTAGATTTGCATGATGGTGTCCCCGGCCTGCAAGGCCAGGCGTCTGAGGACAGGGATAAGCGCGTCGTAAGTCACAAAAATGATCCGATCTTGTGGTTTGTTGATCCAAATTCCTGACGGCCTTATGCTGCGCCGGATACGGAACGGCAAGAATTTCGTGTCAGATTGACGGTGATGCAGCAGGAAAGAGTGAACGCGTGTTCCAGTATAAACGAAATCAGACCTTGCTGGGCGGGGCCTTCACCACCGCGGAACTGATCTTTCATGCTGTGGTGCGAAACATCCGGTCGCAGCATACCAACGCGGTGGTCGCGATCTTCATCAACATTATTCAGGTCATCCTGATCGTGTCGGTGTTCTACTTTCTTCTTTCCCTGATGGGCACGCGCGTCGCCAAGATCAGGGGTGAGTTTGTACTGTTTCTGCTGTCCGGCGTGTTTCTGTTTCTGACCCACATCAAATCGGTTGGTGCCATCGCAGGCGCGGGGTCCGGGAACAACCCGATGATGCTGCATTCGCCGATGAACCGGATTGTTATGCTGGTGGCAGCTGCCTTCGGGATCTTTTACACCCAGCTGGTTTCGATCCTCGTGATCCTGTTCGTCTACAGCGTTACGGTGTCGCCGTTGGTGATTCAGCAGCCAGGTGGAGCTTTCGCAATGCTGGCTCTATCGTGGTTTACTGGCTGCTCGGTCGGGTTGGTGTTTCTGGCGATTCAGCCCTGGTTTCCGCGCCTGGCCTCGGTTCTTAGCCTTGTCTATCGCCGGTTGAACATGATCTTTTCCGGAAAAATGTTCGTTGCCAATGCGTTGGGCGGTTTCATGTTGACGATGTTCGCCTGGAACCCGTTGTTTCATATCATCGATCAATGCCGGGGCTTTGTGTTCCGCAACTATTTCCCGCGCAACACAAGTTGGGAATATGCGCTATGGGTTGGCATTATCCTGACCATGATCGGACTGATGGCGGAGTTCTATACTCGCAAGCAGGTGTCGAAAAGCTGGGGCGCCCGTCGCTAGGTTGCAACCCGCAGCGTCAGGTTGATGCGTCCACCTTTAGGCAACAGTCGCGAGGACCCGAACCGGATGCGGTCAACACCATGATAGGCCAGCCGGGCCGGGCCGCCCATGATCACCACATCACCCGAGTTCAGCCAGATCGACTCGGTCTTGCCGCCTCGTGTCGTGTTGCCGATGCGAAACAACGCGTCATCGCCCAGCGAGACCGAGACGACAGGCCACGAAAAATCCGCCTCATCCTTGTCTTGGTGCAGGCCCATTTTTGTGCCTTCGCCATAATAATTGATCAAACAGCAATCCGGCGCACGGTCAGCGCCTGTCAGATCACGCCAGATGGTCAGGATCTCGCCCGGAATAGCGGGCCAGACCCCGCCTTTTGGATGGTTTACCTGATACCGATACCCAGCCGTGTCCGACACCCAACCCAAATCACCGGCCGAGGTCATGCGCACCGACATCTTCTTTCCCGACGGTGTGGTTGGGTGGAACAGGGGCGCTGATTTCAGAATCGGACGCAGACCCTCGATCAGAGCTGCCTGAGCATCCGCATCAAGATAGGCTTTGCGGATATCGAAACCGCGCAAAAGCAGCCGTGTCATCGCGGAATCCCCATTCCTTACCAAATCCTTGCCAAAAAAGGTCTCAGAATCCTGAAAACCTGCATTTCTGAACGCTTGCAGGCCTCTGGTCACGCCCTTATATACGCCTCGACGCGCGATGGTGTAGAGCCATTCGTGCAAAACAGATCGGGGCAGGGATGCCATAACGGGTCCCGGCCTCGGGACATCGCCTTGAAGAGAAAGGGATTGCAAAAATGGGAAAAGTAATCGGGATTGACCTCGGCACCACAAACTCGTGTGTGGCCATCATGGATGGCTCGCAGCCGAAGGTCATCGAAAACGCCGAAGGGGCGCGGACCACGCCCTCGATCGTCGCCTTCACCGAAGATGAGCGACTGGTCGGTCAGCCTGCAAAACGTCAGGCGGTCACCAACCCCGACAACACGATCTTTGGCGTCAAGCGTCTGATCGGCCGTCGTGTGGATGATGCCGAAGTCGAAAAAGACAAGAAAATGGTGCCGTACGCCATCGTCGATGGCGGCAATGGCGACGCGTGGGTTGAAGCCCGCGGTGAGAAATACTCCCCAAGCCAGATCTCGGCCTTCACTCTGGGCAAGATGAAGGAAACCGCCGAGAGCTATCTGGGTGAGGACGTCACGCAAGCGGTTATCACCGTTCCGGCATACTTCAACGACGCACAGCGTCAGGCCACCAAAGACGCCGGTAAAATCGCCGGTCTGGAAGTGCTGCGGATCATCAACGAACCGACAGCGGCTGCGCTGGCCTATGGTCTGGACAAGGAAGAAACCCAAACCATCGCGGTCTATGACCTTGGTGGCGGTACATTCGACGTGACCATTCTGGAAATCGACGACGGATTGTTCGAGGTCAAATCGACCAACGGCGACACCTTCCTGGGTGGTGAAGACTTTGACATGCGCATCGTCAACTACCTTGCGGATGAGTTCAAAAAGGAACACGGCGTCGATCTGTCTGCGGACAAGATGGCCCTGCAGCGTCTAAAAGAAGCTGCCGAGAAAGCCAAGATCGAACTCAGCTCGACCTCGCAGACCGAAATCAACCAGCCGTTCATCTCGATGGGTTCGAACGGTCAGCCGCTGCACATGGTCATGAAACTGACCCGTGCCAAACTGGAATCGCTGGTTGCGGACCTGATCAAAAGGTCGATGAAGCCCTGCCAGGCCGCTCTGAAAGACGCGGGCCTGTCGGCTGGCGACGTGGACGAGGTTGTTCTGGTCGGTGGTATGACCCGGATGCCGAAAGTGATCGAAGAGGTCACCAAGTTCTTCGGCAAAGAGCCGCACAAAGGTGTGAACCCGGACGAAGTGGTCGCCATGGGCGCCGCCATTCAGGCCGGTGTTCTGCAGGGCGACGTCAAAGACGTTGTTCTGCTGGATGTAACGCCGCTGTCGCTGGGCATCGAAACGCTGGGTGGCGTGTTCACCCGTTTGATCGACCGCAACACCACGATCCCGACCAAGAAGTCTCAGGTCTTCTCTACCGCCGAGGACAACCAGAACGCCGTAACCATCCGCGTGTTCCAGGGTGAACGTGAAATGGCTGCGGACAACAAGATCCTGGGTCAGTTCAACCTCGAAGACATCCCGCCCGCACCGCGCGGCATGCCTCAGATCGAGGTGACTTTTGACATCGACGCCAACGGCATCGTCTCGGTTTCGGCCAAGGACAAGGGCACCGGCAAAGAGCAGAAGATCACCATCCAGGCGTCTGGCGGTCTGTCGGATGACGACATCGAAAAGATGGTCAAGGATGCCGAGGAAAACGCCGAGGCAGACAAGGCCCGCAAAGAGCTGGTCGAAGCCAAAAACCAGGCCGAAAGCCTTGTCCACGCGACCGAGAAATCGATCGAGGAACATGGCGACAAGGTCGACCCGTCGACCGTCGAAGCGATCGAACTGGCCGTTGCCGCGCTCAAGGATGAGCTGGAATCGGACAATGCCGACAAGATCAAGTCGGGTATCCAGAACGTGACCGAGGCAGCCATGAAGCTGGGCGAAGCTATCTACAAGGCGCAAGCGGAAGAGGGCGAAGAAGAGCCCGCAGCCGCGGACGAAGCGCCGGGTGAAGATGACATCGTCGACGCCGAGTTCGAAGATCTGGACGACGACAAGCGTAACTAACGGGTAACCGGGCCAATTCGGGCCGGTCCGGTTGCCGGGCCGGCCCGAACACGTTGAGGCATAAGGAAATACGGATGTCAAAACGCGACTATTACGAAGTGCTCGGCGTGTCCAAGGGCGCTTCGGCGGATGAGATCAAGAAGGGTTTTCGCAAGAAAGCCAAGGAACTGCATCCCGATCGCAACAAGGACAATCCGGATGCCGAGGCGCAGTTCAAAGAGGCCAACGAGGCCTATGACGTCCTGCGCGATGCCGACAAAAAGGCAGCCTATGACCGCTTTGGTCATGCCGCGTTTGAAAACGGCATGGGTGGCGGTGGACGCCCCGGTGGCGGTTTTGGCGGTCAGGGCGATTTCTCAAGCGCGTTCTCGGATGTGTTCGACGACCTGTTCGGCGACTTCATGGGTGGTCAGCGCGGGGGTGGCGGCGGACGCCGCGCCGCGCGCGGATCGGATCTGCGCTATAACCTGCGGGTATCCCTGGAAGAAGCCTTTGGCGGGTTACAAAAAACCATCAACGTCCCAACTGCCGTTGCTTGTTCGTCTTGCGAGGGCACCGGGGCCGAAGGCGGGGTTGAACCCACAACCTGCCCAACCTGTTCCGGCATGGGCAAGGTCCGCGCACAGCAGGGTTTCTTTACTGTCGAACGTACCTGCCCGACGTGTTCGGGCCTCGGCCAGATCATCAAGAACCCGTGCAAATCCTGCCAGGGTTCGGGCCGCGTCGAAAAAGAGCGCGCTCTGTCGGTGAACATTCCCGCCGGCGTCGAAACCGGAACCCGAATTCGTCTGGCGGGCGAAGGCGAGGCTGGCATGCGCGGTGGCCCTCCGGGCGATCTCTATATCTTTGTTGAGGTCTCGGAACACAAGCTGTTCGAACGTGACAGCGTGAACCTGTACTGCCGCGTGCCGGTCAGCATGGCCAAGGCGGCGCTGGGCGGATCGATCGAAGTTCCAACCATTGATGGTGGCCGTGGGCGCATTCAGATCCCCGCAGGCAGCCAGTCCGGCCGTCAGATGCGTCTGCGTGGCAAAGGCATGCCCGCCCTGCGCGGTGGTGGCATCGGGGACATGTTCATAGAACTGGCGGTGGAAACCCCGGTCAATCTGACCAGCCGTCAGAAAGAGCTGTTGAAAGAGTTTGAAGATCTGGGAGAGGACAACCATCCGGAATCAAAAAGCTTTTTCTCCTCGGTCAAATCCTTCTGGGATGGCATGAAGGGCTGATTGACCTCGCAGGCTGGGGGCACTGCCCCCCCGCAGCAAGCGGCGACTTCCCCCAGGATATCTCTAGCCAGAGGAAGCAGAGGATCCGCTCTTCATCTGGCTAAGAACACCCCTGAACGTGAGACAGAGCCTCGCTAATGCCCAGAAAGCGCATGCGCGATCTGGCGCTATTTCGAGGCCAAGACTGGCATTAACTGGCCATGTTTCTTTCTTGATTTCTGATGCTGCCTCTGAGATTGTGCGCCGCAACCGTTGGGGTGCCTAGATCAAGGGCTGAGAGGCGCGGACGCGCTAACCCATCGAACCTGATCCGGGCAATTCCGGCGGAGGGAACGGTGTTTGACACACAAACGTTTTCCAGTCCCGCGTTGCTCAAAACAGTTGGAGCAACCAGATGACCCATATCGCCTTGACGATTGCGGGATCCGACAGCGGCGGCGGCGCCGGTATTCAGGCCGATCTCAAGGCGATGTCTGCGCTGGGTGTTTTTGGCGCCAGCGTCATAACGGCTGTGACCGCGCAGAACACGCGGGCAGTGACAGCGGTACATGGAATACCGCCAGAGGTGATTGCAGCGCAGATCGATGCGGTTCTGACGGATCTGAATGTCGGCGCCATCAAGATCGGTATGCTGGCGACGCCAGAGATCATTCAGACAGTTGCGGAAAGTCTGAACGGCTTTGATGGCCCTGTTGTGCTTGATCCGGTGATGGTTGCAAAATCCGGTGACGCTCTGCTGCAACAGGATGCCATCCAGACCCTGCGCGACGTGCTATTGCCCCGCGCAACGGTTCTGACCCCGAACTTGCCCGAAGCGGCTTGCCTGCTTGGTGGGCCAACAGCGGGTACAGCTTCGGAAATGGCCGAACAGGGGCGCGCGCTGTGCGCGCTTGGTGCCCAGGCTGTTCTGATGAAGGGCGGTCATGCAAGCGGCGCGGTGTGCCATGATCTGCTGATCGACGCCTCTGGCGAAATTGGCGATTTCAAAGCGCCGCGCAGCGACACCAGGAACACCCATGGCACAGGTTGCACGCTATCCTCGGCGATCGCGGCCGGCTTGGCCAGCGGATTGGACCTGTTGGCGGCAGTCGCGCAGGCGCATGAGTATCTGCAAGGGGCCATCACACGGGCGGATGAGCTTGACATCGGCAGCGGACACGGCCCGGTACATCATTTCCATCAGGTCTGGTCCGCATGAGCGACTGGACCGTCATAGGCGCCGGAGTTGCCGGTCTGGCTGTGGCCACCGAGCTGGTTCAGCGTGGTGCCTCGGTCACCGTGTATGATACCGAGGGTTTACCCGGCGCGCACGGATGTTCCTGGTGGGCGGGTGGCATGTTGGCTCCGTGGTGCGAATTCGAGAATGCCGAAGAACCGGTTCTGCGCCTCGGTCAGCAGGCCATTGCCTGGTGGGCGGACAAGACCGAAGTTTTGCATCATGGCACGTTGGTTGTCGCCAACAAGCGCGACCTCCCCGATCTGCGCCGCTTTGCCCGCAGAACCGAGGGGTTTTGCGAGACAGAGTCTGCGGAAATAGCCAATTTAGAGCCTGATCTAATCGGATTCGCCAAGGGGCTGTATTTCCGGGACGAGGCGCATCTGAACCCGCGAAAGGCGCTGCATGATCTGTGCCGAGGACTGGGTGAACACGGGGTGGAAATCGTCCGCCAGCCCGCGCCAACCGGTCTTGGCAACACCGTCGATTGCCGCGGGCTGGTTGCGCGTGACGTGTTGCCCGACCTGCGCGGCGTCAAGGGCGAGATGCTGGTGATCCGCTGCCCCGATGTGACGCTGACCCGCCCCGTGCGGCTGCTGCATCCGCGTATGCCTCTGTATGTCGTACCGCGGGGTGACGGCGTCTACATGCTGGGGGCGACGATGATCGAATCCGAGGATCGGACACGGATCACCGCCCGGTCCATGCTGGAAATGCTCAGTGCCGCCTATGCGCTGAACCCCGCTTTTGGTGAGGCCGAGGTGTTGGAGATTGGCGTCGATCTGCGCCCGGCCTTTCCCGACAACCTGCCGCGTATCCGGCGGCGCGGGCAGGTGATTTACGCAAATGGCCTCTATCGCCACGGTTATCTGCTGGCACCTGCGCTTGCACAGGGGGTCGCCAACCTGGCGCTTGAAAACAAACATTCGGAGTTGGTCGATGAAGATCATACTTAACGGCGAACCGCGCACGGTTGAGGCGACGACGCTGGCCGAGTTGTTGGCCGAATGCGGTCTTACCGGCCGCGTTGCTACGGCTGTGAACGAGGAGTTCGTGCCCTCCAGCCTACGCATAGCCTGTCAATTGAACGACGGCGACCGGATCGAGGTTCTATCACCAATGCAGGGGGGCTGACGATGAATGAATTCTATGGCTTCCGGCTTCCCAACCCGCTGATGCTGGGCACCGCGCAATATCCCAGCCCGGCCATTCTGGAACAGGCGTTCCGGGAGAGCGGCGCCGCTGTCGCAACCGTATCCCTGCGCCGCGAGTCTGGCGCGGGTCAGACCTTTTGGCAAATGATCCGCGATTTGGGCGTAACGATCCTGCCCAACACCGCCGGGTGCCACACGGTCAAAGAGGCCGTCACAACTGCGCATATGGCGCGCGAGGTGTTTGACACGCGATGGATCAAGCTGGAACTCATCGGCCATACCGACAGCCTGCAACCGGATGTGTTCCAACTGGTCGAGGCGGCGCGCATTCTAACCGATGACGGGTTTCAGGTGTTCCCTTACACCACCGACGACCTGATCGTAGGCGAGCGGTTGCTTGACGCGGGATGCGAGGTTCTGATGCCCTGGGGGGCCCCCATCGGGTCTGGCCGCGGGCTGTCGAACACCTATGCGTTGCGGGCGATGCGGGCCGAGTTTCCCGATATCCCGCTGGTGGTCGATGCCGGGATCGGTCTCCCCAGCCATGCAGCGCAGGCAATGGAACTTGGCTACGACGCAGTGCTACTGAACACCGCCGTGGCACGCGCCGGGGACCCGGTCGAGATGGCCCGCGCGATGGCGTTGGCCATCGAGGCAGGGCAACTGGCAAACCAGGCCGACCCGATTGAACCGCGCGACATGGCCGAGCCCTCGACCCCGGTGATCGGAAAGGCGTTTCTGTCATGACTCTGGATCGCTTTTATCCCATTTTCGATCACTCGGACTGGCTGCGCCGAATGCTGCCTTTGGGCGTGAAATTGGTGCAGCTGCGCATCAAGGATCAACCGGCTGAGGATGTCGCAGACCAGATCGTTCAATCACGCAACCTGTGCCGCGAACATGGTGCGGTTCTGGTGGTCAATGACTATTGGCAACAGGCGATCGATGCAGGCTGCGACTGGGTTCATCTGGGACAGGAAGATCTGGACGATGCAGACCTCAAAGCGATCCGAAAAGCGGGTCTAAAGCTGGGTGTTTCGACCCATGACGATGATGAGCTGGAGCGGGTTCTGGCGATGGATCCCGACTATGTGGCGCTTGGTCCGGTCTATCCGACGATCCTGAAAAAGATGAAGTGGCACCAGCAGGGTCTGCCGCGCGTGACCGAATGGAAACGCCGTGTCGGCGCGATCCCATTGGTCGGGATCGGCGGGATGAGCGTCGAACGTGCGCCCGGCGTTTTGGCAGCGGGGGCCGACATCGTCTCGGCGGTCACCGACATTACGCTGAACAGCGACCCCGAAACGCGCGTCCGCCAATGGGTCGAGGCCACACGATGAGTCGCTACGCGCGCCAGATAACCCTGCCCGAAGTTGGGCCACACGGTCAGTCACGCCTGTCGGACGCACGCATTCTTGTGGTCGGATCGGGCGGCTTGGCTGCGCCTTCGCTTCCCTTGCTGGCGGGCGCTGGCGTCGGTGCGCTGGCGATCATGGATGGTGATACCGTTTCGCTGTCTAATTTGCATCGGCAAACCCTGTTTGCTGAACAGGATTGCGGCCAGCCCAAGGCCGAAATTGCCGCGCAAAGGTGCCGCGCATTGAACAGCGATGTGCGTATCGACGCGGTCGAATGCGCTTTGACTCCCGAAAATGCGCCGGAGATGGTCGAACAGTTCGATCTGGTTCTGGATTGTGCGGACAGCTATGCCGCCAGCTACACCCTTTCGGATACCTGTCTTGCCACCGGCACCCCGCTGATCAGCGCCTCGGTGCTGGGGATGACGGGGTATGTCGGCGGGTTCTGCGGCGGTGCACCTTCGCTGCGCGCAGTGTTCCCGGATGCACCGGACAGTGGGGCCAGCTGCGCGACAGCAGGCGTATTGGGGCCAGTTGTCGGTGTGGTCGGCGCAATGCAGGCGCAGATGGCGTTGAACGTGATTCTGGGGCTCGATCCAGCACCACTGGGTCAGGTGACACAATATGACGGCCGGACATGCCGCAGTTCGACCTTTCGCTTTGACGATGCACCGGAACCCGACGGTCATTTCCGATTTATCGCGCCGTCGCAGCTGAAGCCGGACGACATGATTGTCGAGCTACGTGACGTCGACGAAGCGCCTGTAGCCATTCATCCCCGCGCGCGCCGAATCGCGCCGGAATCTCTGAAAACAGAGTCTAACTTGGGGCAAAGACTGGCCTTGTGCTGTGCAACAGGACTGCGGGCCTGGCGCGCAGCCGAACGCATTCAACCGGATTGGTCCGGCGAGATTGTCCTCGTCGCGGCCGCAACCTCGTGAAAAAAGGAACCGCGAGACATGAAAAAGCTGATGACAGCGATTGCGCTTCTGGCCGCCGCGCCAGCCTGGGCCGAAGACAAGATGACGGTGCTGCTGGACTGGTTCATCAACCCCGATCATGGCCCGATCATTGTAGCGCAGGAAAACGGATATTTTGCTGAGCAAGGCCTTGAGGTCGAAATCGTCCCGCCTGCGGACCCGTCTGCTCCACCACGTCTGGTCGCAGCCGGTCAGGCCGATCTGGCGGTGTCCTATCAGCCTCAGCTGCACTTGCAGATCCACGAAGGGCTGCCGCTGAAACGTGTCGGCACGCTGGTTGCAACGCCGCTGAACTGTCTGCTGGTTCTCAAGGATGGCCCGATCAAGTCGCCTGCGGACCTTAAGGGCAAGAAGATCGGTTTTTCGGTTGCAGGTGTGGAAGAGGCCGTTCTGGGCACTGTTCTGGGCAAGTACGATGTCAAACTGGATGAGGTCGAGCTGATCAACGTAAACTTCTCGCTGTCCCCGTCGCTGATGTCGGGGCAGGTGGATGCAGTCATTGGCGCCTATCGCAACTTTGAACTGAACCAGATGGATATCGAAGGCGCACCCGGCACCTGTTTCTACATCGAGGAAGAGGGCGTGCCCCCCTACGATGAGCTGATCTATGTTGCCAACCCTGAAACCATGGACATCAACAAAGTTGCGCGATTCCTGGCCGCGACCGAGAAGGCGACCCATTACATCGTCAACAACCCCGAAAAGAGCTGGGAGATCTTTGCCGCCACCTCGACCGAGCTTCAGGATGAGCTGAATGCGCGTGCCTGGGTCGATACCCTGCCCCGGTTTGCGCTGCGCCCGGCGGCCTTTGATGCAGGTCGGTACTCGCATTACGAGGAATTCCTCAAAAACAGCGGCATGATCGATAGCATCAACCCTGTCAGCGATATCGCCATCGATGTGACCGCGAAATGAGCGGGTATGGCAAAGCCTTCGCATTGATGCGCGATGCAACGCCGGGACCGTGGCGGGCATACACCCGCCACGCCTTTGTCGAAAGTTTGAGGGACGGGACATTGCCGCGCGCGGCGTTCCTGCACTATCTGCGGCAGGACTATGTGTTCCTGATCCATTTCGCCCGTGCCTGGGCGCTGGCGGTGGTCAAGTCAGAGACGCACGAGGAAATGCTGGCCGCGTCGCGCACCGTGAACGGGCTGATCAGCGAAGAGATGAAGCTGCATATCGGCGTCTGCGAGGCCGCAGGGATTTCGCAGGAGGAGCTGTTTGCAACACCCGAGCGGCACGAGAACCTCGCCTATACCCGCTTTGTCCTCGAGGCCGGGTATAGCGGGGATCTGCTGGATCTTCTGGCGGCGCTTGTTCCCTGCGTGATGGGCTATGGCGAGATCGGCGCGCGTCTGGCGCCCGAGGCGACCTCGGACACCTATCGCGACTGGATCGACACCTATGCGGGGCAGGATTATCAGGATGCCTGCGTCGCAGTGGGCGAAATGCTGGATCAGGCTCTAACACGGCGCATAGGGGCGGATCTTCAGGCCTCACCCCGGTGGGAGAGACTGTGCCAGACCTTTCGCACTGCCACCGAGCTCGAGGTCAATTTCTGGCAAATGGGGCTGACCCCGTGACGCAAGCGCCCGATCTGACCATCAGCGGAACGGCCACGATTGACGGTGCGACCTTGTTTGCGCCGCTTACCTTGACCCTTGGGGCGGGGCAGTGGACATGTCTGCTGGGCGGATCGGGCGTTGGAAAAACCACCGTGCTGCGGTTGATCGCCGGGCTTGAAACCGGGGCGCAGTTTACCGGCGACATCACCGCGAGCGATGGCACCGCAGTACCGGAACGCGTGGCCTATATGGCGCAGAACGATTTGCTGTTGCCCTGGGCTACGGTCGCCCAAAACGTCTCGCTGGGTGCGCGGCTTCGGGGGGAAAAGCCTGATCTTGCGCGTCGAGACCGCCTGATCGAACGGATGCGGCTGCAGGATCACATGAGGAAGAAACCGACGGAATTATCGGGTGGACAACGGCAGCGCGTGGCTCTGGCCCGAACGCTGATGGAGGATCGCCCGATTGTCCTGCTGGACGAACCGTTCTCGGCACTTGATGCGCGAACGCGGGCAGACATGCAGGATCTGGCCGCCGAGGCGTTGCAGGGTCGGACCGTCCTGCTGGTGACGCATGATCCGGGTGAAGCCGCCCGGCTTGGCCAATCGATTGTCGTGATGACCCAGCACGGCTTGACCCCGTGCCAACCGCCCCACGCCGCAGCACCGCGCAGGGTCGATGATCTTGAGACGCTGGAAACGCAGGGCGCATTGTTGCGACTGCTGCGAGAGGAGGCCGTGTGAAAGCCCTCTCAGCCCTGGCTGCTACCCTGTTCGCGGTTGCGATCTGGCAAGGGATCGTGTCGCTGACCGACCTGCCCAAATTCATCCTGCCGGGCCCTGCTCTGGTCGCCGAAACCTGGTGGAAGAACCGCTGGCTGATCGCCGAGCACACCTGGATCACAGCGGTCGAGGTCGTCATCGGTTTTGCCTGCGGCACGGTTCTGGGGGTCATCACCGCCTTGCAACTGGCGAACTCCCGCGCTGCAAGGGTATTGGTTCAGCCGATGCTGGTGTTCACGCAGGCGTTGCCGGTCTTTGCGCTGGCCCCGCTGTTAACCCTATGGCTGGGCTATGGTCTTTGGTCCAAGGTGGCGATGGCCGTTCTGATTATCTATTTCCCCATCACCTCATCCTTCTTCGACGGGCTGATGCGGACACCGGCGGGGTATCTGGATCTGGCCCGCACGATGCAGGCTGGAAAGCGCGCGGTGTTGTGGCACATTCGGATCCCCGCCGCGTTGCCGTCGCTGGCCTCGGGGATGCGGCTGGCGGCTGTCTACGCGCCGATCGGAGCGGTGATCGGCGAATGGGTCGGATCCTCGCAGGGGCTGGGCTATCTGATGCTGTTGGCAAACGGGCGTGCCAAGACCGATCTGATGTTTGCGGCGATGCTGACACTTGGGGTGTTCTCGATCCTGCTGCACATGATCGTTCGCCGGGCGACGGCGCGCATGGCAGGCGAGACGCGTTAACCAATCAGAAACTGATTCTGCGTCAGTGTGCCAGTATGACCCAGGACGCCTTTGCCGAAGCCCCAATGCTTTTCGAAACGGACGAAGCCCCAGCGCAGCCGCTGCCGAGTGGTCGGTTACCCTCCTATATCAAGGACCACCGCAAGCGGCTGCGCGAACGATTCATGTCCGGTGGGTCGGCGGCAATGCCGGATTATGAATTGCTGGAACTGGCGCTGTTCCGATCCATCCCCCGGCAGGATGTGAAACCTCTGGCGCGGGCGCTGATGGACACGTTCGGCGATTTCAATCGCGTGCTGACCGCGCCCGAGGAGCGCTTGCGCCAGATCAAAGGCGTTGGCGATACGGTCATCACCGACCTGAAAATACTTGAGGCCTGTGCCCATCGCATGGCCCGGGCGCGGGTGATGCAGCGGCATGTGATTTCGGGCTGGGACGCGTTGCTGGACTATTGCCACACCACCATGGCGCATGGTGAAACAGAGCAATTTCGGGTGTTCTTTCTGGACCGCAAGAACGTGCTGATCGCGGATGAAGAGCAGGCCAAGGGCACCGTTGACCACGTTCCGGTCTATCCGCGTGAGGTCGCCAAACGGGCGCTCGAACTGAATGCCTCGGCGCTGATACTGGTACACAACCACCCCTCGGGTGATCCGACCCCGTCGCAATCGGATATCGACATGACCAACCGAATTCAGGATGCCTGCACGGCGCTGGGCCTGACCCTGCATGATCATCTGATCATTGGAAAGTCGACCGAGCTTAGCTTTCGGGCGCAAGGCTATCTGTAAGGGTAGCGCTGATGCCGATTTACTGAACCCAAACCTCGACCCTGCGGTTGACCTTTTTACCCCATTCCGAGTCGTCGCAGGCCATCGGCATAGCCTCGCCAAACCCTTCGACCGTCAATTCCACGCTGTCCGGAACCGTGGTTTCGACCGCAGCCAGAACTGCGTTTCGCACAGTATTGGCGCGTAGTTTCGCAATGCGGGCATTCGCGGCGGCAGGACCTTCGCCATCGCTGAAGCCCACAAAAGCCAATTTGCGGGCGTCGAACGAACCACCCTCAAGCGCCTGCGCCAGCAGCAGGATATTCGCGCGTGACTGGGCATCGGGACGCGAAGACCCGGCCTGAAACCTGAAGGACAGCGACAGGCGGGACATCGGGCGCAAGGTTTCGATCATTCGCTGCAGTTCCTCGATCCCGACCTCGACCCCTCCGGTGGAGATTGCATTGGCCAGCCGGTCGCCCTGAAGCCCGATCCGCGTCGTTTCCAGGGCCTGATCGACCAGCCCGGCCTCGCGGATCACCATCTGTGCGTCCGGGCTTTGGGCATAGGCCAGAAACTGACGGGCAATCCGCGGCAGACGGTGCGGCGGCAGATACAGAAACATCGGCGCGGTCAGCGGATAATCCTCGGTCTTGACCGAATGCCGAGTGGCGGTCAGGGCATGCCCGCATCCGCCGGCCAGCGGCAGGGCCTGCGCCGATCCCAGACCCGCGTGGCTGCCAATTCCCAAAGCAAAAGGGTCGCGGGCGACCGCCAAAACCATGTCGTGGCCCCGTTGGTGCCGGGTGATGTGCCCGGTCAGCGCGGCATCGGTCGCGTGCGGCAACTGATCCTCGATCGCCTGGGCCAGACCCGATCCGGTTTCGGGCAGGTGCAGCGCGATGGACGCGTCCGGTCCGCCGAGTTCCATCCAATTCGACATTTCGCCTGCCAGAATCCGCACCAGATCGGCGGGCGAAATCTGATTGATCGGGCTATCCGGGGACACAAAAGGCACAATTGCGTCCAGCGCCAGAACGCGCGAACGCCGTGGATCCGTCAGATTGCCCAGACCCGCGGCTAGGGCGGCGTCATGTTCAGACGGACGAATCTCTCGCTGGGCCATAACAATGTCCGTCGCGTCCGAGATCAGATCGGCAAAGCCCGCGCTTGTATCGGTACCGTGCAGCCGTAGACGCGCAAGTGGGGCCGAGCGGTCCAGCTGGGACAGCGAGTAGACGGTTTCGGGGCCCGCTTCGTCCTCTTGCGCGGCAATCAGCCCCTCGTGCCGGGCAAAGCCGCGGATCAGCGTGGGCAATAACGTGTCGGCCATGACCGATGAGCCCGAGAACCGAATCTCGGCCACGAAATCGATCAAGTTGGGGCAGGCTGGCCCGTCACAGGTCACGCCCGAGCCGTCAATTGTCAGCTCGCCAAATTGCGTGTCCAGACGGTAAAACTCGCCATCATAGCCCAGAAGGGTCCCGACAACTTCGACGCTGCCGTCATGTGACGTGAGTGTGATGTCCTGTGCGTATGCGCCAAATGGGGCAACCACGCCGATCAGCGCAGCCATCGCCGCACGAAGAAATGCCATTGGGGACCGTTGATTTGACTGCTCTTACCGTGCGGCGATTGTCAGGTCTTCGAGCAGATTATTCAACACCAGAAAATCTTCGGCCGCGTCGCAGCCCGGTAATGTCACCGTCAGATCACGCGAACGCAAACGCCGGTCGCCACGGATTTCCAGCGCCTGCACGCTCAGGTCCGCGCCGCAATTGGCGGCGGTCACTTCGGCCTCGACGCTCAACGCGATGTCGCCTGTTTGCGCATCGGCGCGGTTCGGGACCGAATATATCTGCACCTGACGCGCGTGTTGCGCACCCAGATGTATGACCGAACCGGCTCCGGACGCTTGGGGGCTGGCCCAGACATGCCCGTCCTCGCCATAGCTGGCGCCAAATTCCAACGCGTGCAATTGCAGTTCGGTGTCGCCCTGCCATTGCAGCGCCACCCGTTCAAAGTTCTTCAGGTCGGGGATATGGGTTGTAGCCACTGTGCCGGTGTCGTCTTCCAGCGAAATCAGGAAAATCGCGTATTCCGACAGGGCTGGGACCGTCAGGTCCAGTTTGCCCTGAGCGTCAGTCATAGCGGTGAAGGACAGCCCGCTGTGGCGGATCTGAACCTGTTCCTGCGCTGCGCAAGGGGCTTTGACCATCAGCCGGGCCATCGCCTGCGATGCGGAAAACGCACGTGCGGTCAGGGCACAATTTGCGAGCTTTGACGGTTGCAGGCGCAGCGGCTCAGTCGGCTGCGGCGTGGTCTCGGCCGATCCCGAGGTCCGGGAAGATGTCAGCGTCACGGCCTCCAGCCCCGCCAGGACCGAAGCCTGACCGGTTGACGCCACCTGACCGGCAGCAGGGGCGGGGTCTGACGGGCGTGTCGACCCGTTCTGCATCAAATATCCGATCGCAAGGGCGCAAGCGACAGTGCCGCCCATGGTCACGTAGTTTCTTACAACAAACACATCACTCTCCCCAGTTGAAGGAGCGAGTCGTACTCTCGTTAACAATCGCGGCTTATATGTGGCCGCGCAACGGAGTCATTGTGACCGGAATCGGGCCGCCTCAGGTCAGGCGGCCATGACAATGCTTGAATTTCTTGCCGGACCCGCAGGGACAGGGATCGTTGCGCGACGGGTTGCCCCAGGTCGATGGGTCGTCCTCGACAAAGCCGGGGCGCGGGTCGCCGGATGCTTCGGCCTCGGCGACCGCTTCGGCGCGGTTCGTGGCCTGATCAACAGCCTGCTGCGACTGAGCCTGTTGCGCCGCCATCTGCGCCAGCATTTCCTTCTGCTCTTCCTCGGTCAGAGGCCGGACACGGGACAGTTGCTGGCTGACGGTTTCGCGCAGAGAATCCAGCATTCCTTCGAACAGCTGGAAGCTCTCGTTCTTGTATTCGTTCAGCGGATCGCGCTGGGCGTAGCCACGGAACCCAACGACCGAGCGTAGATGTTCGAGCGTCAGCAGATGCTCGCGCCATTTGGCGTCGATAGTTTGCAGCAGAACCTGCTTTTCGATGTTGCGCATGTTCTCAGGCCCAAAGGCCACGGCCTTTTGTGCCATCATTTCATCGGCGGATTTGACCAGACGTTCGCGCACCTGTTCGTCATCGACACCTTCTTCGGCGGCCCAATCCTGGACCGGGGCGTCAATGCTCAGCTTGTCCTTGATCGCCTCGTGCAGACCTTCGGTGTCCCATTGATCCGCGTAGGATTTGGGGGGCATGTATTCGTCGATCAGATCGTCGATCACCTGTTCGCGCATGTCCGAGACGATCTCGGACAGGTCGTCGGCTGACATGATTTCGCGACGCTGGCTAAAGACCACCTTACGCTGGTCATTCATCACATCGTCGAACTTCAGAACGGTCTTGCGAATGTCAAAGTTGCGGCCTTCGACCTTCGACTGGGCGCGTTCCAGCGATTTGTTGACCCAAGGGTGGATGATCGCCTCGCCTTCTTTCATGCCCAGCGTGGTCAGCACCTTGTCCAACCGCTCCGAGCCGAAAATACGCATCAGGTCGTCTTCGAGGCTCAGATAAAACACCGTGCGGCCCGGATCACCCTGACGGCCCGAGCGACCGCGCAGCTGGTTGTCGATCCGCCGGCTTTCGTGCCGTTCGGACGCCATCACATAAAGTCCACCGGCCTCAAGCACTTTCTGCTTTTCTTCGGCATGCTTGGCCTCTTCCGCGGCGCGCAATTCGTTTGGATCAGCCTCGGGGTTTTCGGCCAGCGCCTGCAGGACCTTCATCTCGACATTGCCGCCCAACTGAATGTCGGTTCCACGACCGGCCATGTTGGTGGCGATGGTCACTGCGCCCAGACGTCCTGCATCCGCGACGATCTGCGCCTCTTGCTCGTGCTGGCGGGCGTTCAAAACGTTGTGTTCGATGCCTTCCTTGGTCAGCATCTGGCTCAGCACCTCGGACTTTTCGATCGAGGTCGTGCCCAGCAGAACCGGCTGGCCTTTCTTGGTGGCCTCTTTGGTCTGACCGATCATGGCCTGATACTTTTCCATCGCTGTGCGATAGACCTGATCGTCGCGATCCTCGCGCGCGATGGGCTTGTTGGTCGGAACCTCGACCACGCCCAGACCGTAGATTTCGGCGAATTCCTCGGCCTCGGTCGCGGCGGTACCGGTCATGCCGCCCAGCTTGTCGTACAGGCGGAAGTAGTTCTGGAAAGTAACACTGGCCAGCGTCACGTTTTCCGGCTGGATCGTCACTGCCTCTTTCGCCTCGATCGCCTGATGCAGCCCTTCGGACAGGCGACGACCGGGCATCATGCGGCCGGTGAACTCGTCGATCAGCACCACGTTGCCATCACGGACGATATAGTCCTTGTCACGCGTGAACAGCTTATGCGCGCGCAGGCCCTGATTGACATGGTGCACGACCGTGGTGCTTTCCGGGTCATACAGCGAATGCCCTTCGGGGATCAGCCCGGCGGTGATCAGTTGCTGCTCCAGGAACTCGTTACCCTCGTCGGTGAAGGTCACGTTGCGCGCCTTTTCATCCAGCGTGAAGTGGTCGTCCTGCAACGAGGGGATCAGCGCATCAATAGCGGTATACAGGTCCGAGCGGTCCTGCGACGGGCCCGAGATGATCAGCGGCGTCCGCGCCTCGTCAATCAGGATCGAGTCGACCTCGTCCACAATCGCGAAGTTGTGGTGTTTCTGATAGACCTGATCCAGATCGGCCTTCATGTTGTCGCGCAGATAGTCAAAGCCCAGCTCGTTGTTGGTGGCGTAAGTGACGTCGCACTTATAGGCGGCCATTTTCTCGGCATCGGGCTGGCCGGACCAGATCACACCAGTAGTCATGCCCACGGCGCCAAAGACCTTGCCCATCCATTCCGAGTCGCGCTTGGCCAGGTATTCGTTCACCGTGACCACATGCACGCCCTTGCCGGTCAACGCGTTCAGATAGGCGGGGAAGGTGGCGACAAGGGTCTTGCCCTCGCCGGTTTTCATCTCGGCGATGTTGCCCTGATGCAGAAACGCGCCGCCCATCAGCTGCACGTCAAAAGCGCGCAGGCCCAGCGCACGTTTGGCCCCTTCGCGGACGTTGGCAAAGGCTTCGGGCAGCAGGTCATCCAGCGCCTCACCGTCCAGCGCGCGCTTGCGCAGCTCGGCGGTCTTTTCGATCAGGCCCTCATCGGACAGTTTCTCGAACTCGGGTTCCAGCGCGTTGATCTTTTCGATCAGGGGGCGGGTCGCCTTGATCTTGCGGTCGTTCGGTGTTCCGAACACCTTTTTGGCGAGCGTTCCGAGTCCCAGCATGTTCACTCCAGCGGATCTGTTCTTGTCTTGGTTGCGACAGGCTTGCCCACCTTGCGCGCAACCCATAGATACGGGGGGTGAAAGGCGGCCCTGTCCAAGGCTTCAAAGCGATGTAAGCGGCAGGTTCTGAAGTGTCAACGCCGCGCCCTGTCGCGGCAAGAAAATAGGATAATTCCATGCCCAAAGGCCTCACTTTTTTGCCATCGCTGGCCCTGACCGCTGTGATGGCCCTGCCACTGGCCGCCGAAACCAAGCCCGACGCTGCAACCGTTGTGGCGCGTGTGAACGGGGACGAGATCACATTGGGTCACGTTATCGCCACCGTCGCCAGCTTGCCGCAGCAATATCAGCAGCTGGAAGATGAGGTCCTGTATGACTTCATCCTTGAACAACTGGTACAACAGCAGCTGTTGGGCCAGCAGCAGGATGACCTGTCAAAACTGAACGCTCTGGCATTGGAAAATGAGGCCCGATCTCTGCGCGCGGTGCAGACGGTGAACGCGCTGACCGATGCCGAGATCACAGACGAGGCGATTCAAGCCGCTTATGACGCGCAATATGCGGATTTTGAAGGCGAGGACGAGTTCGACGCCAGCCATATTCTGGTCGAGACCGAAGACGAGGCCAAGGCGATCAAGGCGCAATTGGATGACGGTGCCGACTTTGCCGAGCTAGCCAAAGAAAAGTCCACCGGCCCGTCAGGTCCGAATGGCGGCGCGCTGGGCTGGTTTGGAAAGGGCCGCATGGTGCCTGAATTTGAAGCAGCCGTGCTGGAACTGTCGAAAGGTGATGTGTCCGAGCCGGTCCAAACCCAGTTCGGCTGGCATCTGGTGACACTCAACGATACGCGCAAATCCGAAGCGCCCGCGCTTGAAGCGGTCCGGGGGGATCTGGCCCAGACCTTGCAGCAAGAGGCGATCCAAGCCCGGATCGATGAGCTGACAGAACAAGCGCAGATCGACCGCCCCGAGATGGAAGGGGCTGGCCCGGAAATCATCCGCCAACTGGATCTGATTCAGGAGTAATTTTCGTGGCGACGATTACCAAGGTCTCTCCTCTGGCCCCGGCGGGCTTTCCCGATCTGCCCGCGATTGACGGTGTGCGCTTTGCCACCGTCGAGGCCGGCGTGCGCTATCAGGGCCGCACTGACGTCATGCTGGCGGTGCTTGATCCAGGCACCTCGGTGGCCGGGGTTTTTACCCGTTCTGCCACGCGCGCGGCCCCTGTGCTGGATTGTCAGGACAAGATCGGCGGGCCATGCGACGGTCCGGCGGCGATTCTAGTTAATTCGGGCAACGCCAACGCCTTTACCGGGCATTACGGCCAGACCTCGGTGGCTGAGGTGACGCAGGCGGTATCCAGCGCAACCGGCGTTCCGGTCGAGCGGGTCTATACCTCATCGACCGGAGTGATCGGTGAACCTCTGCCCCATGATCGTATTGTGGCCCAACTTGAGACGCTGAAAACGGGCCTCAGCCGCCATGCGATCGAAGACGCGGCGCGGGCCATCATGACCACGGATACCTTCCCCAAAGGTGCATCGGCGCAGGTCGAGATAGACGACAAAACAGTCTCTATTGCGGGGATTGCCAAGGGTTCGGGCATGATCGCTCCGGATATGGCGACGATGCTGGTTTACATCTTCACCGACGCCCAGATCGAGCAATCGGCCTTGCAAGCGATGCTAAGCGCGCAGACCGACCGGACCTTCAATTGCATCACCGTCGACAGCGATACGTCGACTTCCGACAGCCTGCTTCTATGTGCCACCGGTGCCTCGGGCGTTGATGCCACGGGCAACGCAGCTTTCGCCGAGGCACTGGAATCGGTAATGCTGGACCTCGCGCAGCAGGTGGTACGCGATGGGGAAGGCGCCACGAAATTCGTGGAAATCAGCGTGACCGGTGCCGCCTCGGATGCGGATGCCAAGACACACGGGCTGGCGATTGCCAACTCGCCTTTGGTGAAGACTGCCATCGCAGGCGAAGACCCGAACTGGGGCCGCATCGTCATGGCCATTGGCAAATCCGGCGCTGCCGCTGACCGCGACCGTCTGAGCATCTCGTTCGGAGACATCCTTGTGGCCCAAAAAGGCTGGGTCAGCCCGGATTACCGCGAAGAAGACGCCGCCGCGTATATGAAAGGCCAAAACCTCGTGATCGCGGTCGATCTGGGGCTGGGCGAGGGCGCATCAACCGTCTGGACCTGCGATCTGACCCACGGCTATATCGAGATCAACGCGGATTACCGCTCGTGAAGACCGTATTGGTATCGGCAGTCGCCCTGATCGACATCGAGGGCCGCGTCTTGCTGGCCCAACGCCCAGAAGGCAAGTCGATGGCCGGTCTCTGGGAATTTCCCGGCGGCAAAATCGAACCCGGCGAAACCCCCGAGGCAGCCCTGATCCGCGAATTGCACGAGGAACTGGGCATCGACACCTGGGCCTCGTGCCTCGCTCCGCTGACCTTCGCCAGCCACAGCTATGACGATTTTCACCTGCTGATGCCGCTGTTCGCCTGCCGCAAATGGGAGGGAATTCCGCAGTCAAAGGAGGGGCAGGCGCTGAAATGGGTCCGTGCGAATGATCTGCGCAACTATCCGATGCCTGCGGCCGATGTGCCCTTGATTCCGATTCTGCGGGATTGGTTGTAAGTTTGGTACCGGCAATCGGGCGGCTGGTCTCGGCCGGACTATTGGCGCAGAATCGCTCCTGGAACGACCGATATTCGCTGGAACATTAGATGATCATTGCGCGCAGGAATTAAAAAGGCGCCAGAGAGTTAGAACTTACGTCCTCACTTTCTGACGCCTTGTTGAACCTCATCATCCCCCCAGAGGGCGACAGCAGGCCCAGCTTGCATTCGGACGTTACCCTCCGATGCCAGAGCATTGTGTCCTAGAACCCGCCGCTCTCCGCTCAACCCTGCCAATCTGCTTCGTCCACCACGACGCTGACGCGCCCACGCAGTAAGAAGCCTATCGACCTACCCGAACCCATTCGCCACGAGGCTTTCACCCCCACACGATCCGGTCCGCATCCGATTGCCAGTTACACTCAAAGCTAAATCAGTGATCCGTCCTTGAATGCCCGTAAACAACCGGGGCCTTTGCGTCCACAGTGTCTGATCGAAATCATCTGCTGCGGTAAGTACACGCTAGGAATTCATACCGAGTCGGGCAACAGAAAATGTGATAGAATTGCAAATTTCTTGTGGACAACACATTGAATATACTTAGAAATTTCTGTGGATGATTTGTGGGTAAACTGAGATTTTCGTTCTTTTGCATTGTTTTACAATGGGACAAGCGATCTGTGCGATGCTGCCGAAAAAGACCGGCAAAGCCCTCGGCCCACCATGCCTGTTACAATTCGTAAGAATTGAGAAAACATCAGGAAAAAGTTGACGCTGATCCTGCTTGCGTCCCTTATCGGGACCAAGGCGTTCGGGCAATGACCCGGGTCCGCCATTTCCGGTCAATGACGTGACCGGATGGGGAGGAGAAGAAGATTGGCTCAGATGCAGTCGGGCGCTGAAGGGATGACCTCTCTTCCGGCGCTGCTACACCGCAATGCGACGCAGTTCGGGGATGCCCCGGCCTATCGGGAAAAGGAATTCGGGATCTGGCAATGCTGGACCTGGGCCGAAGCGGCACGGGAAATCCGCGCCATCGCGCTGGGGTTTCTGGAGCTTGGTATTGAGAAGGGCGACCATATCGCCGTCATAGGCCGCAACCGCCCGGCCCATTACTGGTCGATGGTTGCGGCGCAGATGGTGGGTGCGGTTCCGGTGCCTCTGTATCAGGATTCGGTCGCCGAAGAGATGGCCTATGTTCTCGAACATTGCGGCGCGAAATACGTGGTCTGCGGTGATCAGGAACAGGTCGACAAGGTTATCGAGATTCAGCAGAACCTGCATCAGGTCAAGCACATCCTCTATACCGACAAGCGCGGGATGCGGAAATACGACCATTCCCAGATGAACGCGCTCGAGGACATTATGGCCGAGGGCAGCGCCGGTCACGCGCGGTTCGACGCCGAGTTGGACAAACGCATCGCCGCGATCTCCTATGACGATACCTGTGTGATGCTCTATACTTCGGGCACCACGGGAAAGCCCAAGGGCGTGGTGCTGTCGAACCGCAATGTCATTGAAAGCGCCAAGAATTCCGCCGATTTCGATCATCTGACGCGGAACGAAGACATCCTGTCCTACCTGCCGATGGCCTGGGTGGGTGATTTCATCTTTTCCATCGGCCAGGCCTATTGGTGCGGATTTTGCGTGAACTGCCCCGAAAGCGCCGACACGATGATGACCGACCTGCGCGAGATTGGGCCGACCTATTTCTTTGCCCCGCCGCGTGTTTTTGAAACGCAGCTGACCAATGTGATGATCCGGATGGAGGATGCGGGCAAGCTGAAGCAGCGCATGTTCCACCACTTCATGGCCCATGCCAAGAAGGTCGGCGGCCTGCTGTTGGACGGCAAGCCGGTGGGCGTTGGCGACAAGCTGAAATATGCGTTGGGCAATCTGCTGGTCTATGGGCCGCTCAAGGACACGCTGGGCTATGGCCGTTTCCGCGTGGGCTATACCGCAGGCGAGGCGATCGGGCCGGAGATTTTCGACTTTTACCGCTCGCTTGGGATCAACCTGAAACAGCTTTACGGCCAGACCGAAGCGACCGTGTTCATCACGCAGCAGCCTGATGGCGAAGTGCGTGCCGATACCGTCGGCGTTCCCGCACCGGCGGTCGAGTTGAAGATCGACGACAAAGGCGAGATTCACTACCGCTCGCCGGGAGTATTCGTCGAGTATTACAACAACCCTGATTCCACGGCCTCGACCAAGGACGCCGAGGGCTGGGTGGCCACTGGTGATGCCGGGTTCATCGAAGAGAACTCGGGCCATCTGCGGATCATCGACCGCGCCAAGGATGTGGGCAAGATGGCCGACGGGTCGATGTTCGCGCCCAAATACGTCGAGAACAAGCTGAAGTTCTATCCCGATATACTGGAGGTTGTGTTGTTCGGTAACGGTAAGGACCGCTGCGTGGCCTTCATCAATATCGACCTTACGGCGGTCGGAAACTGGGCTGAACGCAACAATGTCGCCTACGCTTCCTACCAGGAATTGGCCGGTCATCCGCGTGTGTTAGAGACGATTCGAGGCCATGTGGAAGAGGTCAACAAGTCGGTTGCCGCCGATGAAATGCTATCGGGCTGCCAGGTGCATCGATTTGTGGTTCTGCACAAGGAGCTGGACGCCGATGATGGTGAGATGACTCGAACCCGCAAGGTGCGGCGCGGGTTTGTCGAAGACAAGTTTCACGACATCATTGCAGCGCTTTATGATGGATCTCCGAATATCTCGACTACGACCGAAGTGACCTATGAGGATGGCCGCAAGGGCTCGATTTCCGCAACGCTTGAGATCGTGGATGCACCGGTTGTGCCGGTCGCCCAGCACAAGGTGGCAGCGGAATGAGGGGTCGCCGAGCGCCGCTCGACCTGCGGTCATCGCCCCGCCCGCCATCCCGTTTTTGCGTAAGTCAGGGAGTGACTGATGCTGGATAATTCCGAAGGATACGTCACCGAAGACGGTCGCAAGATCGGTGGTGTGGTGATGGAGATGAAGAACATCACACTGCGTTTTGGCGGCGTCGTGGCAATCAAGGATATCTCGTTCGATATTCGCGAGGGTGAGATTCGCGCTATCATCGGGCCGAACGGGGCGGGCAAGTCCTCGATGCTGAACGTGATCTCGGGCTTTTATGTGCCGCAAGAGGGCGAGGTCTGGTTCCACGGGGCCAAACGCCCGCAGATGCGGCCCTTTGAGGTGGCGCGGCAAGGGATCGCGCGGACGTTCCAGAACATCGCCCTGTTCGAAGGTATGAGTGTGCTGGACAACGTGATGACCGGGCGGCTGAATTTCATGAAAACCAACATCTTCCAGCAAGCGATCTGGAAGGGCAGGGCCGAGGCGGAAGAGACCGAGAACCGCGAGGCGGTCGAGAGGATCATCGACTTCCTTGAGATCCAGCACATCCGCAAGACGCCCGTTTCACGCCTGCCTTACGGCTTGAAGAAACGGGTCGAACTGGCGCGTGCCTTAGCCGCCGAGCCCAAGCTGCTGCTGCTGGATGAACCGATGGCCGGGATGAATGTCGAAGAGAAAGAGGACATGAGCCGCTTTATCCTAGACGTGAATGACGAGTTCGGCACCACCATCGCCCTGATCGAACATGACATGGGCGTGGTGATGGATCTGAGCGACCGGGTGGTCGTGATGGATTACGGCCAAAAGATCGGCGACGGCACCCCCGACGAGGTGCGCAACAACCAAGAAGTCATCGACGCCTACCTGGGCGTTCAGCATTAGGGCCTGACAAACATGTTCCACGATATCTTTATCGCTCCGTTCGCAGACATGATCGCGGCCCCTGACTTTTTGCTGCAGGTGCTGTGGGAGGGTCTGGTTTCGGGCATCCTCTACGCGCTCATTGCGCTTGGTTTCGTTCTGATCTTCCGGTCCAGCCGCATCTTCAACTTTGCTCAGGGGATCATGGTTGTCTTTGCGGCGCTGACCCTTGTCGGCTTGCACGCGATGGGCGTGCCGGCCTGGATCTGCCTGCTTTTGACGCTTGGGGTCATGTATATCCTAGCGGCGGCCATTGAACGCATCGTGCTGCGACCGCTGGTCGGGCAGCCGGACATCATCCTGTTCATGGCAACCATCGGAATTACGCTGTTTCTGATCGGGCTGGGTGAGACCATCTTTGGCGGCGAAAACAAGGTCATGATCACAAGCGAGCTGGGCATTCCAACCGGCTCATGGACGTTGGAACCGTTTGGTGGGCTGCTGATACTGGAGCAGAAGGACGTAACGGCGGTTGTCGTGGCCGGCCTGCTGGTCGTGGGTTTGCTCGCCTTCCTGAACGGGACCCGCATGGGCCGGGCGATCCGCGCGCTGGGAGACGATTCTCAGGCCGCGTTGTCGGTAGGGATCTCGCCACAGACGATCTGGGTTCTGGTCTGGTTCATCGCCGGTATCATTGCCCTGGTCACCGGCATCGCCTGGGGCGCGCGTGCTGGGGTGTCGTTTGCGCTGGAGGTGATCGCCTACAAGGCGCTGCCGGTGTTGATGCTGGGCGGGCTTGAGAGCATTACCGGCGCAATCATCGGTGGCTTGATGATCGGCCTGCTTGAGAAGGTATTCGAGATCTATTGGGGTCAACCGCTGATGGGAGGCAATACCGAGACCTGGTTCGCCTTTGTCTTTGCGCTGATTGTGCTGCTCTTCCGTCCTCAGGGCCTGTTCGGAGAAAAAATCATCGAAAGGGTCTGAGGCGGCGCGGTGCGCGCTGCCAACCCATCTCGACCTGATCACTGCCGCGGATACTGACCGCCGACCCGAAGGAAACCAACAGATGTTCTACAAGATCGCAGGGCAATTCAAGACGTCCTACAGCTCTGATCAATCCCTGTTTCCGATCCGTCAGGACGCATTTTTGCTGGGGATCGTCCTGCTGTGTGCCTGGGTCATCTTTCCGCTGACCGCCAATGAGTTTTCGCTTCAGACCCTGCTGATACCTATCCTGATCTATTCGCTGGCTGCATTGGGACTGAATATCCTGACCGGTTATGCGGGACAGCTTAGCCTTGGGACCGCTGCATTCATGGGTGTCGGGGCCTATGCCTGCTACAAGATGATCACCCTCATGCCGTGGATGAACCCGATTGTGACCATCATGCTGTCTGGTGTGTTCAGTGCCGGTATCGGCGTCGCCTTTGGAATTCCCAGTCTGCGTATCAAAGGGTTTTATCTGGCAATCGCAACGCTGGCGGCTCAGTTCTTTCTGGTGTGGTTGTTTGAAAAGTGGGGTTGGCTCTACAACTACAACGCTTCCGGCGCGATTCAGGTGCCAAACCTGGATGTCTTCGGCGTTTTTGTGGCCGGGCCGCAGGCCTCGTCGGTGGTGCAGTATTATGTCGTGCTTGGCATCGTGACCTTGATCACCATCATCGCGATCAATCTGACCCGAGGCAAACTGGGCCGGACCTGGAAAGCAACCCGCGACATGGATTTTGCTGCCGAGCTGATCGGTATCAACCTGATGAAGTCGAAACTGACGGCCTTTGCGGTGTCATCATACATCGTGGGCGTCGCAGGCGCGCTGTTCGTGTTCATGTGGCGCGGTGCCGCGGAACCGAACCTGTTCGATATCCCGCTGAGTTTTCGCATCCTGTTTATCGCGATCATCGGCGGGTTGGGATCGATCCTCGGCAATTATCTGGGCGCAATCCTGATCGTCGGCTTGCCGGTTGTCCTCAATACCGTGCCATCGGCATTGGGCATTCACATCAGTTCCGCCACGGTCGAGCATCTCAATATCATGATCGTCGGTTCTCTGATCATATTCTTCCTGATCATCGAGCCGCACGGACTGGCACGGCTATGGGGATTGATACGGGAAAAGCTTGTCACCTGGCCATTCCCGCACTGAGCGAAGACGACAATAAATCTGAATAATCAATGGGAGGAGAATAATGAAACACTTTGTCAACCTTGCTGCCGCGTCGCTTGTCGCGGCGCTGACTGCGGGGTCTTCGGCGGCAGAGATCTATGCGCCGAACCTCAGCTATAGAACCGGACCTTTTGCAGCAACGGGTATCCCGTTGATGAATGGCCAGCGGGATTACTTCATCATGTTGAACGAACGTGATGGCGGTATCGGAGGCGTTCCGATCAATTTCGAGGAATGCGAAACCGGGTATTCGACCGAAAAGGGCGTCGAATGCTATGAAAAAACCAAAGGATCTGCGGTTGTAACTCAACCATGGTCGACAGGGATCACCCTTCAGGTTCTGCCAAAGACCAACGTGGACAAGATACCGATCCTTGCCCCGGGATATGGCTTTTCGCCGATGGCCGACGGCAAGGTGTTCCAGTGGGCTTTCAATGCGCCCGGATCGTATTGGGATGCGGCTTCGATGATCCTGCAATATGTGTCGGACGGCGATCTGAGTAACCTCAACGGTAAGAAAGTCGCATTTCTGCACCTCGATCACCCCTACGGGAAAGAACCGATCCCTTACTACGAAGCGCAAGCTGCCGAGCATGGGTTCGAGTTTCTGCCAATTCCTGTTGGTCTGAAAGAAATGCAGAACCAGTCGGCGCAATGGTTGCAGATTCGCCGAGAACGCCCCGACTATGTCATCATGTGGGGCTGGGGCGCGATGAATGCGGGCGCCATCACCGAAGCGGTCAAAACGAAGTATCCGATGGACCAGTTCGTTGGTGTCTGGTGGTCGGGACATGATGCTGACCTGAAACTGGTTGGCGATCAGGGCAAGGGCTATAAGTCCATCAGCTATTCGCGCCCGGTTCTGGACGCACCTCTGCTTGCGGATATCAAGAAGCACGTTGTCGACACCGGCAAAACCAAGTCGAACGAAGAAGAGATGCAGGGCGTCTTCTATAACCGCGGCCTCGTCATCTCGATGATACTGGCCGAAGGGATTAAGGCAGCGCAGGACCATTTCGGAGAAGCCGATATCAACGCGGAACAACTCCGCTGGGGTCTTGAAAATCTCGACATCAGCGAGGCGCGGCTGGAAGAGCTGGGCATGACCGGAATGGTCGCCCCATTCAGCACGTCGTGTTCAGACCATACCGGTCATTCGGGCGGATGGATTCTGGAATGGGATGGCAATCAGTTTGTCCAGGCCTCTGACCACCTCAGCCCTGATCGCGCGTCGATCCAGCCGCTCGAGACCGAAAAGGCAGCGGCCTATGCCGAGGAGAACGCACCTTGGCCGACGAACGAGGATTGCTCGTAATCAACATTTTACTCTCCCGGCGGATCGTCCGCCGGGAGATCGATTTCTGAAAAAAGAAAGACGGATTGATGCTGGACGCCGGCAAGACGCAAGAAACCCTGCTTGAGGTCAACAACATCGAGGTGATCTACAACCACGTCATTCTCGTTCTGAAGGGCGTCAGCCTCACTGTGCCCAAGGGTGGCATCACGGCGTTGCTGGGGGGCAATGGTGCGGGCAAGACGACAACGCTCAAAGCCGTTTCAAACCTGCTGCATTCGGAACGCGGTGAGGTCACAAAGGGCACGATCGAATATCGCGGCCAAAGCATCCACGCCAGCGATCCGGCCGCTCTGGTGGAAAAGGGCGTCATCCAGGTGATGGAAGGCCGCCATTGTTTCGAACACCTGACGGTCGAGGAAAACCTGCTGACAGGCGCCTATACCCGCAAGGACGGATCGGCTGCGATTCAGCAGGATCTTGAGCTTGTGTATTCCTATTTCCCCCGCCTCAAGGAACGCCGCAAATCGCAAGCGGGTTACACCTCGGGCGGAGAGCAGCAGATGGTGGCCATGGGCCGGGCGCTGATGTCGCGGCCCGAGACGATTTTGTTAGACGAACCGTCAATGGGGCTGGCGCCGCAGCTGGTCGAAGAGATTTTTGGCATCGTGAAGGACCTCAACGAGAAAGAGGGCGTGTCGTTTCTGCTGGCCGAGCAGAACACTAACGTGGCCCTGAGATTCGCGCATTATGGCTATATTCTGGAATCCGGTCGCGTGGTGATGGATGGGCCCGCCACCGAGCTTCGCGAAAACCCTGATGTAAAAGAATTCTACCTCGGCATGTCGGACGAGGGGCGCAAGAGTTTCCGCGACGTGCGTTCGTATCGCCGCCGTAAGCGGTGGCTGTAACGGGATGGAGGATCTGACGATGTCAAAACATTACGATACGCTCGAGATCCGATCAGCGGACGAACGCGCTGCCGATCAGGCCGAAGCCCTGCGTGTTCAGATCGAGCAGGCCAAAGCCGCGCCGGGTTTTGCCGCCCATCTTGCTGGCGCGGATACCAGTGCCGTGAAATCGGTCGAGGATCTGGTGAATTTGCCGGTACTGCGCAAATCGGACCTGATCCGCGCCCAGGCCGAGCGTCCGCCCTTTGGCGGGTTCACCGTAAAACCGGCTCGGCATTTCCATCACGTGTTTCAATCGCCGGGGCCGATCTATGAACCCGGCAGCACAGATCGCGACTGGTGGCGGATGGGGCGCTTTGTCCATGCGGCCGGGGTCGGACCGGGTGACATCGTGCAGAACTGCTTTGGCTATCACCTGACGCCCGCGGGTATGATCTTTGAGAACGGCGCGCGTGCTGTCGGGGCTGCCGTTCTGCCCGCGGGAACCGGGCAAACAGAATTGCAGGTGACCGCCGCTCGCGATGTGGGCTGTACCGCCTATGCGGGCACGCCGGATTATCTGAAGATCATTCTGGACAAAGCCGACGAGATGGGCGTGGACCTGGATTTCTCGAAGGCCGTGGTAGGCGGCGGTGCTTTGTTCCCGTCCTTGCGACAGGAATATGCGGATCGGGGCATCGCCTGCCTGCAATGCTATGCCACCGCTGATCTGGGCAACATCGCTTATGAAAGCCCCGCGATGGAGGGGATGATCATCGACGAACACGTGATCGTCGAGATTGTAACCCCCGGCACCGGATCGCCCGTGGCCGAAGGGGATGTGGGCGAGGTCGTGGTCACGTCGCTGAGTCCCGACTATCCGCTGATCCGTTTTGCAACCGGGGATCTGTCGGCGGTGATGCCGGGCCAATCCCCCTGCGGGCGCACCAATATGCGGATAAAGGGCTGGATGGGACGCGCCGATCAGACCACCAAGATCAAGGGTATGTTCGTGCGCCCCGAGCAGGTGGCGGTTCTGGTCGACAAACACTCGGAAATCGTCAAAGCGCGGGTCATCGCCGCGCGACAGGGCGAGATGGACACCATGACGGTACAAATCGAAAGCCCGGGCGGGGACGAAACCGCCTATGCCAAATCCGTGGTCGAGGTGCTGAAACTGAAAGGCGCGATCGAAGTGGTCGCCCCCGGGTCTTTGCCAAAAGACGGATTGGTAATCGAGGATCAGCGCGTCTACGAATGACCTGCGGCATCAGGTTGTCGGATTTGTTTGTCTGCCCACTGGCGTTTCCGAGCATTTTGGTCGATTAATGACGGACCTTTACAGAGTATCTGTCAAAAGCCGGGTCAATGGCCGAAATCGAATACGCGGAACACGGAACACGCAATCGCGGCGCGCTGGGCACCCGGCTGGTGGGTGGCATCGCCTATGCGGTGGCAGCCGCCTGTCTGTTGCCGATGGTGGCCGTGGTTCTGGCGGCGGTGACCGGTGGAACGGATACGATCTCGCACCTGCTGGCAACGGTTCTGCCCGAATACACCGTAACCACCATAATCCTGGTGGCGCTGGTGTCGATCGGCACGTTTTCGATTGGCGTCGGGGCGGCATGGCTGGTGACCATGACCCGTTTTCCCGGGGTAAAGCTGTTCGAGATTGCATTGGTCCTGCCTTTGGCCTTTCCAGCCTATGTTCTGGCTTATGCCTATACGTTCATTTTGGATCACCCCGGCATCGTGCAGACCACCTTACGGCAGGTGATGGGCTGGGGGCCGCGCGATTATTGGTTCCCGGAAATCCGCTCAACCGAGGGTGCGGCGGTTATGCTGATCCTGGTGCTTTATCCTTACGTCTACTTGCTGGCGCGGGCGGCGTTTCTGCAGCAAAGTGCCACCGCCTTTTTGGCCGCGCGCGCGTTGGGGCACAGCCCTTGGGCAGCCTTTTGGCGGGTGTCGCTGCCGATGGCGCGACCTGCGATTGCCGGGGGCGTGCTGCTGGCGGTGATGGAGACCATCGCCGATTTCGGAACCGTCGCCTATTTTGGCGTGCAGACCTTTGCCACCGGCATCTACACCAGTTGGTTCTCGATGGCCGACCGGGCCGCAGCGGCCCAGCTTGCGCTGTGTCTGCTGGGTTTCGCACTGATCATGGCCGTGGCTGAACGTACCCAGCGGGGCAAGGCAAAATACTATCAGGCGGGAAAGCGTCACGTGGGGATGACTGCATCCCGGTTGCGCGGTTGGCAATCGGCAACGGCGATCACATTGTGTGCAGTTCCCGTTGTTCTAGGTTTTTTGCTGCCGGTAATCATCCTTGTGCAGATGGGTATGGAATCCGAACAGAACCTGTTTTCGCGGCGCTATGTCGGATTTGTCCAGAACTCGTTGATTCTGGCGGGCACGGCTGCGGTGATCACGGTCTGCGCTGCGATAAGCGTAGGTTTTTTCCAACGTCTGCGGCCTGGACCCGGTGCAAACGCCGCCGCCTATCTGGCGCGGCTGGGATATGCGGTGCCCGGAGGGGTTATCGCCGTTGGCCTGATCGTGCCTTTCGCGGGTTTTGACAATGCGCTGGATGCGTGGATGCGTCAGACCTTTGATGTGTCGACGGGTTTGCTGGTCACCGGGTCGATCTGGTTGCTGGTGGCAGCCTATATGGTGCGATTTCTGGCGGCAGCGCTCAGCGCTTATGAAGGCGGGCAGAGCACCGTTCATTCCAACATGGACGCTGCAGCCAGATCGCTGGGTCAGAGTCCTATAGGGACGTTGCGCCGGATCCACCTGCCGATCTTGACGCCATCGCTGCTGACCGCGTTGCTGATCGTTTTCGTGGATGTGATGAAAGAACTGCCCGCGACTCTGATCATGCGCCCGTTCAATTTTGATACGCTGGCGGTTCAGGCGTATCGGCTGGCTTCGGACGAACGGCTTGAAGGCGCGGCGGTGCCGTCCCTGGTCATTTTGGCGGTAGGTCTGTTGCCGGTCATTCTGATCTGCCGACAGGTGGGCCGACGGTAACAGGGACCGTTCAAAATCCGTCATCCGGTTGTTGCGGGCTTGATTCCATTTCGATTTCCGGCAAGGCTTGGGGTATGAACATGCAGCCTCCTAGCCGGTTTTCCGCAAGCCAGGCCCAGATGCCCGTCGCGTTCGACCGGCGCGAGATGTCCCAGATCCTGTCCGTTTATGGCCGGATGGTCGCCGCCGGAGAATGGCGTGATTACGGTATATCTAACCTGCGGGACATGGCGGTTTTTTCGATTTTTCGACGTACGGCCGAACACCCGATCTATCGCGTGGAAAAGCACCCGCGCCTGCGGTTGCGGCAAGGCATGTACTCTGTCATCGGCATGGACGGGCGCATACTAAAGCGCGGACATGACCTGCGCGCGGTATTGCGGGTGCTGGAACGCAAGCTGATCCGGGCGGTTGATCCGGATTAGAGCCGCTTTCGCGCCGTGACCGGCCCATCCCCCTGTTGTTCGATCCGGGCGATGGCCTGGTCCATCGGCTCAAATGCAACAGCCATGTGATAGGCATTGGCATGCAGTAGCAGGTTGTCGCCCGCGACCCAGGCAATGTGGCCTTTCCAAAACAGCAGATCGCCTCGTTCGGGTGATGCGCCTTCAGGCAGGGGCGCGCCAAGTTCACGCTCCTGATCAATGCTGTCGCCGGGACAGTCGTGACCGCAGGCCAGAAGCCCGGCCTGCACCAGCCCCGAACAGTCCAGCCCAAATCTGCTATTGCCGCCCCAAAGATAGGGTGTTCCAAGGAATTGCTCGGCCACGGCAACCGGGTCGTTCAGGCGGGTATAGGCAGGCACGGCGTGAACGCGCGGAATATAACCAAGCTCGGTTTCCAGAAACCCGTCCTCTTCCGCTACGGCCCGGATCTTGCTGCCAAGGCTAAGCGAGGCAAGGTCGGCGCTTTTCATGTCGGGCCGTTCATAGGCGTGTGTCGCGGGGGCCAGAATCCAATGGGTTTGCGGCGACAGCCCTCCAAGCTGATCAGAGGCAACCCAACCGACATAGCCATCCTTGTCCGAGATGATCCTGGCCCAACCGTCGTCTTCCTCGGTCACGGCAACCGTATCGCCATAGAGAAGCTGGCGGACGCGCGGGCCGTCTGGCTTGCGCATGATGTCTACGACAGGTCGAACAACGCGTTGCTGGGTCATAGGTTCAGAATCTCCGGCAGGGCGGTCAGCAGCGCGCGAGGACCTTGCCCAAGCCCGCCCTTGCTGCGCCCGGGTTCCTTGCTGCGTTGCCAGGAATAGATGTCGAAATGCAGATACCGGCAGTCGCCGACAAAGCGCCGCAGGAATAGGGCTGCGGTGATTGATCCGGCAAACCCGCCTGCCGGCGCGTTGTCGAGGTCGGCGATCCCTGGCTCGATCAGCGCCTCGTAAGGGGTGTGAAACGGCAGCCGCCAGACAGGGTCTGCTGCTTGATCCCCGGCACGGTGGACGATCTGCGCGATCTGGTCGTCGCTGGAATAAAACGGCGCCAGGTCCGCACCGACAGCCACCCGCGCCGCGCCGGTCAGCGTCGCCATCGAGATCAACAGATCGGGCTGTCCTTCTTCTGCCAGCGCCAGCGCATCTGCCAGAACCAGACGCCCTTCGGCATCGGTGTTGTTGATTTCGACCGTCAGCCCATTGCGCGCGGTCAGGATATCACCGGGCCGAAAAGCGTTGCCCGCCACGGCGTTTTCTACCGCTGGGATCAGCACCCTTAGCTGCACCGGCAGGTTCAGCGCCATGATCATGCGCGCCAGTCCCAGCACATTGGCAGCACCGCCCATGTCCTTTTTCATCAAACCCATGGCAGCGGCCGGTTTCAGGTCCAGCCCGCCGGTATCGAAACACACCCCTTTGCCAACCAAAGTGAGTTTGGGCCCGGCGTCACCCCAATTCATCTCGATCAGGCGCGGGGCCTGCTGCGCGGCGCGCCCGACGGCATGGATCATGGGAAAATTGTCTTGCAACAATGCGTCGCCCAGCGTGACCGTGCAAGTTGCACCAAAGCCCTCTGCCAGATCCTCGACCACCTTCTGTAACTGGTCCGGCCCCATATCGGCGGCGGGCGTATTGACCAAATCGCGCGTCAGCGCTTCGGCGTTTGCCATGGCTTCGATCCGGGCAGCATCAATGCCATCAGGCGCGATCAGCGCGGCCTTGCCCGGCGATTGGGCCACATAGCGGTCAAAGGCATAGCCGGTCATCAACCAGCCGAAACACTCGACCTCAAATTCGGTGTCGGGCAGGCCCGAGGCGATACGATAGGTGCCTTCGGGCAACCGCTCGGCAGCGGCGGCCAGCGGAAACCGCTTGCGCGCGCGTTTGTCCGCGGTGCCATAACCGGCAAGTGCGCGGTCCGGCGTTCCGTCAGGCCCCGGCAGCAGCAAAGTCTGGCCCAGAGCACCCGTAAACCCGTTTGCATTAACCCATGAGCCAACATCGTCGGGTTGCTCTGCCAGCCAATCCTTCAGATCGGATTGTGCGATGACGTGAAGCGCAACGGATCGATCACCGGGCGGCGCAAAGGATACAGTCATGGGCGTTTCAACCTGTTTAACCTGCGCCAACCTTATCCGCATGCGCCCGACCCGCAACCCCTGTCAGACGATCAGATCCTGCTGGTCCCACACGGCCGTCAGCGACCGTTCGCCGACGCGGATCAATCTGTTCAGCGTCGCGCCCGTGGCCACCGCATCACCGGCATCAATCGTCTGCGCCACGTCGGCGGCCACGCGGGCCAGCGCTGTCATTCCGATCTGATCCGATATGGCCACCAGCGATCTGGCGCATTTTCGCAGGCCGGTCCAGTCGCGCTGCCGCCAGAACCGTTCGCAGTTCGAAAGGCGCACGGCAAGCTCCTCGATTGTGCGACAGAGCACATCCATCGCGTTCGCGTCGCCCAATTGCCGGTACAGTCCGTTCAAGCGGTCCGGGTCCAGCCGCACGGATTCCTTCTGTTCAAGTGTGATTATCTTATCCACCACATTCACCCCAAATTGCACGCCCCCACGGCGTTTCACGACATTCGCGCGCAACCCTTTTCATTTCCTTGCTGCAAAGCTTGATAATGTCTCGAATTTTGCGAGAATTCAGGCTAGAGCAGCGCTCAGGACAAAAGACAGGGACACCCAGAATGGAACGCGCGAAACCTCTGCCAGCATATCTCGTCAAACGCTATCACGGCTGGAAAGCCACCACATACGAGGAAAACCAGGTCTGGTATCGAAGGCTGGCGACCGAAGGTCAGCGCCCACGTGCCATGGTGATTTCCTGTTGCGACAGCCGGGTTCATGTGACGTCGATGTTCGGTGCCGATCAGGGGGATTTCTTTATCCACCGGAATATCGCCAATCTGGTTCCGCCGTATCTGCCGGATGGGGATCATCACGGCACCAGCGCGGCGATCGAATACGCGGTGACCGCGCTGAAAGTGGCACATGTGATGGTGCTTGGCCATTCGCAATGCGGTGGGGTTCAGGGCTGCATCGACATGTGCAAGGGCAATGCGCCCCAGCTGGAAGCCAAAGACAGCTTTGTCGGACGCTGGATGGATATCCTCAAGCCGAAATACGACCTCGTGTCGGATATCGAAGACAGCACCGAGCAGGCGCGACAGTTCGAACGTCAGGCGGTGGTCGCGTCGCTGGAAAACCTGATGACCTTTCCATTTGTAGCCTCAGCCGTTGAAGAGGGGACGCTCAGCCTGCACGGGCTATGGACGGATATCGGCGAAGGTGGATTGCAGTATTACGATCCGGCGGAAAAAAAATTCAACGTTGTCTAGACGTGACCAAGAAACCAGGCGCGGAGCAGGTCTCTGATTCCGCGTCGTTTTTTGCTATGATGGCCGCATAGATTTTGGATTCGGAGCCAGGCTCATGAAATTTTTCAAACGCGTTTTTCTTTTCCTGATTGTACTTGTTCTGGTTTTGGCGGGCATCTCGTATCTGTTGCCCGGCAAAGCCGAGGTATCGCGCAGCATCACGATCGATGCGCCCGCGTCGGCGATTTTTCCTTACGTTAATTCCATGCAGGAGACCGAGAAATGGTCGCCCTGGCTGTCTCGTGATCCCGAAACCAAACTGTCCTATTCCGGGCCGGAATCCGGGGTAGGCAACACACTGAACTGGAGTTCCGAGCATCCCCAGGTCGGAACCGGTTCGCAGGAGATCATCGAGAGTGTCGACGATCAAACCGTCAAAACAGCGCTGGATTTTGGCTCGATGGGTACGGCCACAGCGTCGTTCGCGTTGCAGTCCGAAGGGTCGCAGACGCAAGTAACGTGGGGCTTTGAGTCCGATTTGGGCATGAACCCCATGTCGCGCTGGATGGGTTTGATGATGGACAGCTGGGTTGGCGGTGACTACGAGCGTGGTCTGGAGAACCTGAAAACCCTGGTCGAACAACAGCAGTAAGTCAGGCACCCGAGGTTTCGGGTCAGGGCTGTACGAATCCGAAACGGCAAGTCGTCGCTGACACCAACCGGATGCGCGCGGTTTTTCGCTGCTAACTGCCATCCGAAGATTTGGCAATTGGGTTGGCCCAGCTCATCGCTAGGGTCAAAACGCCCCAATAGCGCCACAGCCGAGCCACAGTTTTGCAAAATCACCCTCTGAAAGTGCAGCAACGCCGAAAACAACAGCGAGCGGGCAATATGCTATCGGACTACATCATCGTTGGACCAAAGCTTGAAAGGTGTTTTCGGGCCAGCGAACCCAGGGTGATCGCGGCGCTGACCGGGGTCTACTTCTCGGCGCTGCTTCTGGGAGTGATCCTGTTGAAACTCGTCCACCATACCCTGGATTTGCCGAGTTTGCCGTTCCTGTGGGAACTGCTCAAGTCACTGTGCAGCTAATTCGTATACCTTCAAATAGGCGCTGGGGGGTCTATGGAACGTTGAGTTGGACGGCAATGTGCCTTTTGGGCGGCCCAAACACCAAAACACTGCATAGCGGCTATTGGGTTACTGACTTACAACGGCTTTCACCAAGAAAACTTCTGTGTCCGTACGGCGACAGCTTTGCGCGGGCGACTTCACAGTAGTCTATTTTTGGAAAGCCATCTGTGTTTTCTGCTAACTTCAGGCCTTCCAAATAACCCTTCAGTTTTGAAAGTATCTCATGGACAAGCTGTTTTCGTTGAACATAGCAAATCCGTTAGGAGACAAGACGTATCATCGCCGCCACCAGGCTCGGAACCAGACACGACGCGAGCTGATAATCAAAAACTGCAGCAAAGGTGAGCGGAGCCTCGATATCGGCTGCAACCAAGGTTATTTTTCCAAAGCCCTGTTGGACCAGGGGCTTACACAGGCAGCGGACGCGATCGAATATGACGAAAGCATCGTCGATCCCGGATTGAAGGACGATGCAAGGTTCAGGTTGTTTGCTGGAAACGCCTTGGACTTTGAATTCGAACAAACCTACGACACAGTATTATACTGTGCCGTTCACCATCATTTGCTCGGTAAATTCGGCTATTCCGAAGCCATGCGTTTCTGGCTCAGGGTTGTCGAGCACGCCAGACGAGAGGTCATCTTTGAAACCGGCCAGTTGGGGGAAGGATCGCGATGGTACTGGCAGCGCGAGCTTAGAAAATACTACACATCCGACGAAGCCTACCTGTCGGATATGTGTCGTTCGGTTGGCGAACGCCTGGACTCGGTTGAACTGATTGGAAGAAATCGGATTCACGGGATCAACCGATGGCTTCTAAAGTTCAATTTGAAGGAAAGCGACGAACGCCGTCACGCAGAACCCGTGACCGATGCAATCACCATCGATGAAAGCTTTCAGCGCACCGTCGGATCAAAGAAACAACGTCTGGTCAGCGAGAGCGAACCAGTGACAACCGACGCAACATACGTGCACGAAGGGGTGTCGTTCAGGACTGGCACAACTCAAGAAGGCGCGCGCGTTTTTCTGAAACAGCATTTGGCACCGGAGAAAACATGCGCCGAGGCCGAGATCGGCCGTCAGGTTGATGACCCTCGGTTTGTTACGCCAATTGGCCTTCACGACGAGCAAGCGCTGGTTTTTCCCTTTATCGACGCGGCTCATCTGGATCGGTTTGAGCGACACCAGATCACAGACAAAGCAGCGATGTCCGATCAGCTAAAGTCAATGTACACCTACGCTGCCAAGAAAAACATCACCGTGCATTTCGGGCCCTCAGCGTCGCGAACATTGGCCGAGTTAATAGACATGCACCCAAGCAACCTATTTTTTGATGCGTCGAGCGGTGAAGTCATGTGCTTTGACCTCGAACTGTTCAGCTTGGACAATGCTCCACGCAACGGGCTGCACCTGTCGCGATTGCTTTGGAGATACGGCTCGCGCAATCCGCGATGGCTCGGTTTGATGGTTTCGCTTTGGGCGCGGTACGTTGTTCATGTCGTAAAACAGCTTTTCAAGACGCCCGAACGGCGCATCGTCGAAAACACGGTCAGCCCACTTGGCTGGCTTGTTGTAAAGGTAAGGGAAGCGCTGGATGCGGCAATCATAAGGATACTGCCTCGGTTCAAGGAATAAAGACGACAGCGGGGTTTCTGGGACCAGATGCAAACTTTTTCAGATGTTTGAAGTGCCAACTCCATGCATTCCTTTCCAAGGTCGAATAGTGAGCGCAGATTTGGGGACGGCAAGCGGATCAAAATCTCTACCCGTCACACGCCGCCGGAAAGAAATGAAGCTGGCTTTTTGGGGATGCCTCAAACGCAAACACGTGCCACTTCGATTTCATTGTGGTAAAGCCTGCGCGGGTGGTTTGGTTTGTTAGCAGGTTGAATAACAACCGCTTTGAACATCTATGGTTAGCAGACCTTGGACCATCGTAAGTGCGGCTGGGCATTGCTCACGACTGCTGGCAGAACAAGAAAAAACTGCACTGTTCGGAACAATCACGCGCTATGTAAGTTGTTGTTTTCTTTTCTCCATACCTGTTCCAAAAAGGTACACAACTTACTGATCCGAAAGCCAATTTAGCGACAAAACGAACTTTTTTGCTCCGGGCAACGCTCGGGACTGGATTATGTTTATTCTCGAAAAGTTTCGCCGCCCAAGGCAGCCAAATAAGTCTTCCGGTGGAGTGTTGATTGCTTAACCAAAAACCGCAGCGAGGATGTCATGCGTTGCAAGGCAGGCTGTCGCAAGATGGCGAAGACGCAATCATCGTCAGTTGCGCAAATGCATATAGCCACGGCGCAGTCCAACGCGATGGGTTTTTGTGCTATCATACTCGTCATTCAATTCTAGGTAGTTTTGCGCCGGATCAGACCTGATCGACGGTGCTGTAGCCAATGAGGGTTCAGAATGTCGAAATTTGATACATTATGGGAAAACCATCCCGCCAATCAGACGCCCCCGTTGATAGAACCCTGCACGACTGATGGTTCTCCGAATTTTACGAACCAGTGTTGTATCCGATTGGGGGTGGCCCTTACGAAATCGGGGATAAAGATTTCACGTTACCAAGGCGTGTTTTGTTGGCATGGCCACGGCAAAAAACACCCTTTGCGCGTCGAAGAGATGAAACTTTGGCTCAATTCGGATCACGCAAAATTTGTTGGCAAAGCTAAGATATCCAGAGCCAGCCCGGGCGTACTGCAAAAGACGTTCGCCGACTACCTAGGTAAACGAGGTATCGTCGCGTTCATCAACTTTTGGGGCGAAGGAAATCAAGGGGATCACATTGACCTTTGGAACGGTGAAAGTGTTGCTCATGGCAGCCGGGATTACTTCGAGCGTTCAGAGCAGATCTGGTATTGGAAAATGACGTGAAGCGGTTTTCCCAAGCGCTGACTTTGACACTGGCAGCATGTTTTTTGGCAACCCCGGCGTTCTCGCAGGAGCTTGTGGTCGAATTGGCAACGGTAGAGTCGAACGACGCGGGTACAAAGTGCATCTTTAAGTATCGTACCGATGGCTCAAAGCAGCAGGCTTTAGAGCTTGAGCTTGAACCCCCATGCACATTTGCCCGGCCAACGTCTGACCTGTCGCCAAACGCAAACGAAAGCGGCGCGCCCAGCGGTGCCAGAAAAGCGGCGGCTTGGCGATTTAGGAATGGTGACCTGGTCATTCCGGTTATCGGCGATCCGATCCCCACCGAATGGCATAGCCAAGAATTGTATCAGCTGCGAAAAAGCCAAGGATTGACATGTGGCGCAAGTCTGCAAGGCGTTTTGGTTGATGCAAAAGGAATTAGCCTTACCCCAAAACGTGAGCGCGTCGGTCTGTTTTGCGAAGAATTGGGTGTCAGCGCAAAGGAGGCCTGGTTGCTAGCAGCCCCACAATAGACCTCGGCTTCAGCTAACATGCGCCTCATCGCCCTGTGCGGTTTGATGGCTTACTTTGGACCGAGTTGGTCAAGTCCGTTCCGCAATGTGGGAAAGCCAGGGTGAATAATTTTCGCACCCTTCCGGTACGGTCAGAACCTGACTTTCGAGCCAAACCAACAGCAAGGCCGATGTATTGGTTCGCTCGACCTCTCTAACGCGCGCGAATTTCCTGTGGGAATTGTTTCCTTTGTCAGAATTCGGAATGGACTTAAGCTTGTCTCGAAATATGGGCGCCTGAGCGGCATCCAGAAATTTCCGGCTCTAGCGACCACCTCAATTTTCACAGCGCGTTCAAAGGAGCAACCCATGCCTAAACTTGATCCTCAGACCCAAAAGAAGGTCACCACATTCTGCAAAAAAAAGAAACCTGCTGCCGTAAAACATAGCGCACAGAAAGCGAAAAAACGTGCCGAAACAGCCCTTACAAAAGCGAAGTGGTCCGTAAAACAAGCACCGGCGCCCGAGAAAAAAGCTTATGCCGAAGTAGAGAAAGTGCTTGTGGAAATGTGCGCTGAAGAAGGGTTAGAGGAAGTGCAGAAGGCAATGTCCGACCCAAAAGTGGAAAAGGCTAAAAAAGAGGTGAAGGCAAAGATTAAACAAAGGGTAGGTCAAATTCAGAAGGCCAAACAGCGTGTCAAGAAAGCGCTAGCGAAGCTTCCACCGAAACCAGCACAGGCCGTCGAAAAAGAACTGGATTCAACCTTCAAGTCCGCGCTGAAATTTTGGAAAGAACTCGAGTCTGATGCCAAGAAAGAAGGTCTTGCCGGTTGATTTTTCGGCAATTCTCTGCGGAGCCAGAAATACGCCCGTCAGGCACAACTAGGCGGTTCCGACGCTTGACCCGGTCCCTTCCCCAAATCGCGCTCACAGACCTGCGTAACGAGGTTTTGGGGAGTGGAAAAACGTAATCTGTCGTCATAGCGTAGGTGCTATTTTACGCGTTTTCTGGGTCCGTGGTATCTTCAATGAATGGCATTCGCTCGGTAATTCTCCCGCACGACCATTGCGGCGCTCAATCTCGGAAGCCACCTGGTCTCGGCCAATGAATTGGCGGATTGTCCAGGCCACATATGCCCAGTGTCGGTTTCCGGATCCATGTCTGCCCCGCACGGGGTGTCGCTCGGCTCGGTCAAATCGTGATAAGTAAAAGGGCGCACCCACCACAAGCGCGCCCTTTCACTGGGAGGATATTGTAAATTTTGCGTTCTCAAATACACCAACGCATACTCGTTAATGCCCTCAATATGGCTGATTCCGCTTGGGCCGTCAGTGACCCAATTCACGCAGCAAGATTTGAATTGGCATCCTGCCGAATACGGGGTCGAATATGACTGGAGGATCACAATGAAGAACCCAGAAAGCTTCGAAAAGTTCTACTTCGCCAAAGTTGGTATGGGTGAAGCCTGCGGATGCGCCGAGCGGATCATAGATGTCTTCGAGTTCAACCGACGGGGTGGTTCGAAATCGAAAAAGCAGCTTATCAAGGTGGATCGTAAGCGACGTTCCTTTCGGTCCTGGGCGGTGAAATACGGCTTGCTGAGCCGCAAACGTAGCTCATAGGTTTCAATGCAAGCCGAGGGGAACTTAGACTTCAAAGTCGACGTGAATGTGGTTGCCGTCAAAATCCCTTAGGTTGACCTGCACAATCGGCATTCCCGGCACTGGATCGACCGTGTGTGCGATACCCATCTCTCTCAGTTTACCGACAAATTCGTCGAAACCCTCAGACTGAAAGGCGAAGTGCTCTAATGACGGGTTGGCGCCAATTGCAGGCTCCTCAATCACTCCGACCAGATGCACAACTGCCCTGCCATTCAGATAAAGCCACGCGCCTGGAAAATCGAAATCAGGTCGATTGCCCGGGGCAAGGCCCAGTACTTCCCCGTACCACTCAACCATTTTTTCGAGATTGGCGGTACGCACGTTTACATGGTCAAAAGCTAGCAGTGCCATGCTGGATGCATACCAGTTCCTCAATTGGAATACACATAGAATGTGGGTCTTGAGTGATGGCGCAGTCATCTGAGTATTGAGGAACTGCTGGAGGGCCAGTCTGAGCAAATCACCCAGAAGGCCGTCGAGTTGGCTCTTCAGGGCGACAGCACGGCCCTGCGTCTTTGCCTAGAACGGATAGCACCCACGAGAAAGGATGCGCCGGTGAATTTCGGCCTACCACCCATCAAATCAGCGGCGGACGCCTCTGAGGCAGCACGGGCGGTGCTACAGGCCGTTTCTCAGGGTGAGGTAATCCCCGCGTTCGTTGCAGTCAGCCAAAGCGGTCAGCACTTTTCCAACGCAGTCTTGCACAGACCGGCACTCAGCTTTCACTGGGTGGTGGGTTTGTCGGTCGGTCTCGACGAGCGGCCGTTTCCGAGCCAAGTACATAACCACTTATCGCGCTCAAAACAGCAACCACAGCATTGGGGTCAATTATACCTAGCAGGCCCAACAGAGATGCGGAGAGAACGATTAGAATTGTCGTTGCAAACTTAAGAAGCTGCATCTTTTCTGCGAGAAGTCCAATTTTCTCGATACTTCCATCGGCGTTTTTCCAGAAAAGGATGCCAAACACCACCGTTAAACCGCTTGCCAATATCGCAAATCCGACAAGTGAAGCTGTCAAAATCAGTTCAATAATTTCCTTAGTAATCTCCATTGGCATCTCCTTGGCCAAAGAACAGGCGTATTAAATGCAATCCGTAATCGTCATCGTACTACGATTCCGAAGCTTGATGCGCACCAATCTCGGATTCTCTCAATGTTCCCTTTAAAGTTCTGCTCTGTTCTTGCTTTCTACGAGGTAATATAATACCTTTTGTCCAAAGTGATGCTGGCAGAATTGACAGGGGCAAGAGAAGAGATGGAAGGCAGAAAAACACTCATAGTCACCCGTTGCGGCGCGCGCACTGCGGACGGCCCTTGTCAGGAATTGCCAATCAACAGCACTGGCCGTTGCCGCCTGTACGGTGGGCTATCGACGGGTTCAAAGACGCCAGAAGGCCGCAAGCGTCAGTCGGAAGCACAGATTGCCCGCTGGGGGATGCTGCATGCCGCACTGAACGCTTACCAAGAAGCGGATTGCGCACAATGACTGGCATTGACCTCGAACTTACCGACGAAATGAAAACGCGGGTTGCGGCCACGCAATTAGTTGCCATGGCCTGCGACCGCTACCCGCCAGATATCATCGATTGGGCACCTTGGCTGGATACATTCATCGAAACCAACTTGGACCCACAAATCACAATGGCGGCATTCAGAGCATACGCCAAGCTCCACTGGCAGCTTGAGACGCATTGTTCCGTTTTTGGCCCGCACTGAAAAGGAATAGATAGATGGAATTTACAGAGGCAAAAGCGATGAACAGGAAGGGGATTTTTGGAAATATGTCGCCCCGTACCGCAACTATCAATTAAGGCTTGGGACACGGTCTAATGCAGTTAGATGCTGGGCGAATGCCAAACCTTGCGCCTATGTATTCGCGGCTTCAACAGCAGGACCGACACGCCCAAATGCAAGAGGCGATTGGCCCTGCGCTTGAGCGCATGGACCCGGCATACCGGCAAGTCCTGGCCTCGATGCCCCCATCTTTGGCCGGGCCGTACATCATGAAGATGATGGAACCGCAGGCACCACAGAAAGGCGTTGTGGTTGGCAATCGGTTGGTGAATCCCGTCACTGGAGACGTCATCGCCGACTACTCGGGCGAGAAACAACGCCGCATAGTAGCCGGGGCTGATGGTTTCCAATACTACGAGGATGGTTCACGGGTCCTGCCGAACGTCGAGGCTCAGCAGGAAGGCTGGCGTCGCCTGACGCCTGAAGAGATGCAATCCTTGCCAAACCTGGACCCGAACAAGTCTTATCAGGTCGGCGTCTCCGGTGCGAACAAGGGCAAGATTGTCGAGGTTGGCGGAAACGGAACCCATGTAAACGTCACAACTGGCGGCTTGGTGAGGACCGCTATCTCTATGGCAACCAAGCGGGTCTCCCTCAAGGCTGGCGCTATGACCGCTAGAACGACATGGCAGAACCAATTCCGGGCGGTCCAGCAGCAATTGAGATGCAGGCGAACGCTGAAAAAGAAACGAACAAGGACACGCAGACTAAACTGAAGCTGGGCACAAGCCTCACATCTATTGGCTTGAACCTTGACGAAATTCAAGACGGCGGCTTGCCGGTTACGGGTGCCGTAGATGATTTGCGGCGCACTGGGTTTGGTCAACTTCTGACGGGCTCCGATGCTGTAGACTTTGGCAACCGGACAAACCAAATCACGGACTCGGCGGCATTGGCAGAAATCCAAAACATGCGGGACAACAGCCCAACAGGCGGGGCAGTCGGAAACCTGACCGATGGAGAGCGCCAGGCAATCGGCAATGCGGTGACTGCGTTGAACAACTCGACCAGCGCCGAAGAATACGCCCGCGCGGCCAATGCCTACCGGATACTCGCCCTCGACCTCGCCTATGGAGAGGGCCGGTGGCAAATGCTGGCTGATGGTACAGTTGAGGCGGTCCCTGAAGGGGCGCAGAACGCGACTCCGACGGGGACAGCAGGCAGTTCTGACTATACCACAATGGAAATCAACGAGCTGAACGCCATCGACATAGACACTTTGACGCCAGCCCAGCAAAAGGCCCTATCGCGTCGCTATCAGGAGTTGGGATATTGAGCGGAGACCCCAAAACAGACTTGCGCCTGCGTCAGCTAAAAGCACAACAGGCAGCAGCGCGCCAGGCTCAAAGCGGGCCGCAGGGTGATGGCTCCACAGTTGAGACCTATACCCCTTCACTGTTTGAGCGCGCCATGACCGGCTTGCGCCAAAGCGGATGGGTGCCCCGTGCTAACATCCGGGACTTCGAAAGCATCGGTGCTGGTGTTCGTAGCGCCGCAGATAGCCGACATATTGACTAGTGGGATACTGCCGCCGCAAATCCGCCATGCCGTCACGTCGGCACGGGGGCCGCTCAAAGGAATTATGGCGCGGGCATTGATGCTGAGTACCACAGGACCAGGAATTAGTACGGAGACAGTTCAATGAACCCGCTATTTGGAAACTTCGCTGGCAAAGTTGCCCGACCTAATATCTTTTCGAGGCTAAAATCCGCGTTTACGTCCAATCAAGCTAACCCCTTCGGAAGCGGCATATTCGGCAGAGAGATTGGGCAAGCGGGGACCGTTGCTGGGCAGTACGGGCCGGGCGCTCACGCATCCCCGATTGTCGCTCAAACCCAACAAGGCTCCAAATGCATTCTAAATTTCGATGAGCTTCAAACGCCTGAAGCCTTGCGAAACAGGGCGATTGCTGGAGTTGGCGAGGAGTTTGTTGCGTTGGATGAAGAATTCAACCGTCCGACACCGGCTCAGTTCGCCCCGATGCAGGGACAACCAATCCAACCGGTGCAGCGTGACCCATTGCTAGCCTACCTGCAATTCGCTCAATCCATGGAGCGGCGTTAGTTGAGGGCGGTGTAGAGTATCCAGGCCCCGTAAAGCGCGGGGCCAATAATTCCACCGACAGCGCCTAGGCCAATGAAAGTGTAACCAAGCCAGGAAAGCTGATTGTCCGTATCGATTAGCATTTCCCGGAACGCCCAGTAGCCCAAGGCAATAACAAACGCAGCGGCCATTGCAACGCAATAGAGTTGGAAAATAGACAGGTCAGCAACAGTCATGCCCTCAACATGGGCACCGGCAAACAGTGTGTAAAGCGCTGAGGGGTAGCTAGACCCGGAATACCCAACAATATCAATACCTGTTCCCGCGTATCCGCTAAATGCAATATTGACTGTAAACTGGTCAAAGCTCCTTGAGGATTCAGACTAGAGCTGCGGTCCATGCGCGGAATCTCGCTTCGATAACCGGACAAAGTTCCGATCACTGAACTATTTCCTTTGCTCCGTTAGTCAGACGCCGTATCAATGAAATCTCAGTATTGAGTTCTGTTTTCCGAGCGCAAAACACTACCCAGGTAAGCGCTGCTTGATTTTGTGAGTTGAATTGTGACTGAGTTTAACGTGGCTGGAGAGCCCAGTAGGCCTTCCCAACCAAACCTTCCCGTCCTACGGCCAACGTTTCTGAAAAGTCTAAATGGCGAGCTCACTGCTGCCGAACTTCCACAGCTCGGGTTGCTGCAAGTGAACCGGCTAAAGGGTGAACCAGAGCCTGCCTTTCGCCAACGCGTTCATCTTGAGTTGGTGAAGATGCACTTCGAATGGTCCGGGCCATTTTATGAGTTGCTCGACACCCCAACGTTGAAAGCCTGCAAGAATGCAATTGAGACAGTGCTTATGACTCACAAATCAGATCCGCACACGACGACGCACGATAGTGGCGAGTTTTATTTTCGGCAGGAGTGACATTGTCGTTTAAACGAGGTGCGACGCGCCAAACTCGTACCCCCTCGTTGAAATCGCAATCCCATCAAGGCGCGCCGCGTCTAACTGATATATGTGTTAAGTGTTCCAAATACGACCACTGGATGAAATCAACGGCAGCGCGCCAACATTCAAAAAACGCAATTCGTATAACGCCAGGTTGGTGTGTAGGTCGTGGGGCGGCACGCCGTACTAGGTAACCCCCTCAAATCCAGTCGAAATAACTAGAACGTGCTAAAATCAAGACATACCGCCCACCTGGCCAATATCGCATTGCGGCAAAATTGTGTCCACGACTCAATGCGAAACTTACAGTTCGCACAGTGGAAACAAACCGTTTCGCTCAAAATTCCCGCTTTACGGGAATCCCCCAATATCGCCTGACTCGTAAAATACGTAGTGTAGAAGCAGAAATACCACTCACCCCCTCGAGACTAGGAGCGGGGTTGGCTTCTACCCCCTCAGCCAGCCCTTGCTCTTGTTCCAGCTAAGCGCCTTGTCCAATCGTCTTTAAACTGCTGCCCTAGTCTGTGCGTTCGTTGCAGTCTCCCAGCGCTGTCATGACTTCTCCAACGCTATCCTGCACGGACAGGTCTTCCCCAAACAATTTGATTGTCGTTCCACCAGTCCTGGTAAGGCCTTCGTAGTCTGGGCTCACCATTTGAATCTTATCCACCCTGATTAGAAATTCATCGCTGTTGAACAAAAAACCTTTAAGCCAAAAAGTTCCCGCTAAAAACACGCACTCAATCATCGCTCAACTCCTTTTCGTTTAAAATCATACTCCTTCGATGAAGAATTCGAACCCCGAGAGCGTTAATTCTTTGCGAGTAGCACGTCGCGCCATCAACAAAGTTCACCAAACGTTCGCGTGATTTCGCTATGCTCTCAGGATGTGCGGACGAGTCGGCAGACCCGGAATGACATGATCAGAGCTATATGCTCTGCAAAACTGGATCGTGAATGGCGTTCCCATTCCAAATGAGCGTGATCCGAACGCCAAAGACCTTTCGATGAGTTGGAACGTCAAGCCCACTCAGATGCAGGACATTGGCTTTCTGCGAGATGACCAGTCCTTCAGTACCACAGCCCGTTGGTGGCTTGTCCCGCGCTGGTTCAAGGGTGATGTGAAGGAGTGGAAGCCCACCACATTCAACGCAAAGATAGAGACGGCAAACGTGCTGGGTTCGTACCGAGTGGCATGGAACCACAGCAGATGCATCATTCCTGCCAGCTTTTACTATGAATGGACCGGACCAAAGGGCGCTAAGCAGCCTTGGGTTATCAAGACTGAGACCAATGATCCCTGCATGTACTTTGCGGGATCGTATTCAAAACTGAAATCCGGGCTGCACACTTGCACGATACTGACGAGACCGGCCCTGCATCAAGTTGAACACATCCACGGTAGGTCGCCGGTTATACTTTCCAATGAGAACCTGGTGCCTTGGATGTCGGGCGAGATTGACCACGACGCGGCACAAGAGCTTGGAACCGAATGGGAAGGCAGGATGAGCTATCACAAGGTCTCGCCCATACGCAGAGACGATGATGGGCCGGAGCTGATCGAGGCTTTTGACGCCTGATGGCAACACTCAGCAGATCCCGGAAGAAACCCGTCTGCACCTAATTTCTGTCTAGGTGACAGACTTCACTGAACTCCAGCGCAGAGTCGGTCAAATCTGCCAATCGAAACAATGGAACACTTCCGGCCAAGGAGACATAAAGTGAAGATTGAAATCAACGAGATGGCTAAACTCGAAAAAGAGGCCGACCAAATTGGAGCAGCTATTGTTCGACAGGCCAAATTCATCGACCAAGCTGAAAAGGCATCTCCAGCGGCGAAGAAGATGCTGGCTCCGTTTAAAAAGGCCCTCACTGTCGCAATGAAACAAGGCAAGGCTGCGCAAAAGGCCATCTCTACTGCCAAAAAGAAAAAATGCGCTGACCCAAAAGCCAACAAAGAGCTACAGGTTCAGGTATCGAAGGCTGCAAAAACTGCCTCTGCGGCACGGAAATTGCTCAAACACGAAGTAGCGCACGTTGTGCAGCAGGCCGTCCCCAAAGCAAAACCGAAGGAGATGGAGAAGACCTTCGAGCAAAAGCTGAAGTTCTGGAAGAACTTTGAGAAAAAGGCCAAGTAGTACTGATGCAGATGGGGGCACTCAGTGCCACAGAGCCCCCAAATACGCCCGTCAGTCACAACAACGGGTTGGTCGTCCCGACTTACCCGTCAAACGCCTGTAGCCAGCTCACAGGCCCGCAATTCGCGCTCAGTCAGTCGCAGTAGCCGGTGTTGCCTCTTCAACACCTACGCCCACATCCCCGGATCTCATGGCGGACAAACCTAGGACGACCACAATAATCACAGCCGCAATAATCAGAAAGTTCCTATTCATATTCGTCCTCCCAAATCAGCGAGTGGCGTGTAATGGTACAGAGCGTCACGCGGAAACGGGCTGTTTTTTGTACTTGTCGTTTTCCTCGTATCGCTCAACCGCCTTTAGATACTCGTCCAGCTTGCGGCCTTCATCTGTGTCTGGGTCTGAACCCCAGAGATATTCGATTTCCCGAAGCGCAGCGTGATAGTCAGTTGGTGTGCGGACAAAGGTCATGGCAATGCCTCAGAGTAGAATGAAACGTTGGGTGCCTACCTGATAGATTGCATACCCGAAAACGCGCGATTCTGACAGGCGGCATTCCCGACACGGCGAAGACTGGCCTAAAGTCACGCAGCCATCATCTATTTTCGACTTGAGTACGCGAACCCCAAGAACTCAGCTTTTTGGCCCAAATGTCGGCGTGTTCCTGATAGATGTCCGCTCGGTTGCCAAAGAGCGCCATGAGTTGGCTTCCCGCCCACAGCGCGATGTGTCTCTCTGCATCGTTGTCTCCGAGACTGTAGGCGTGGGAAACGACTGTTTGGGTTGTAGCGGGAACGTGCTTCATCAGTGCCTCACCTGGATACTTGCTTAGTACATCAAACACCCTAGCAATCAAAGAACAGTGAAGTTTGACACTCGCGCGGCAAGTTTTGGGAGGAAAGTTAAAGAAAGTCTGTCGTACAGATAGTCAGTTCTGACAGTGTCGCTGCGAGTCTCATCCGAACCGCGTTGGGACGATGGGCTCAAGGATCCCCTTCCGTGAGTGACAACCCGCAGCGACCAAGCGCATATGGTGGTTACATTTTGAGACATAAGGGGGAAGAAATCGGACTTGGCGTCACAATTGTCTGATAGCCAAAGAAAAGGGGCGCACCCACCACAAGCGCGCCCCACCAAACTAATTACCAATAACCAGCGTTCTCAAATACACCAACGCTTACTCGTTAACTGCGCCTACTTTGGGCCATTCCAACGGGGTCGTCAGTGATGCGGGTTACACAGGCCAGAATACTCTGAGGCCCTGGCCTCGGAACGCCAATGTCTCCAATGCGCATCGATGGCAGCAAGGCGGACAAAGCTGTCATTGGCTCGCAACCAATATCCGCTTGAGCCAATCCAAAAAAATTTGAGCTGTTCCTGCCAGTTTCCCGTCGCGATGAATTGCGTAGTAGGCGCTTTCCAATTCAGGTGGTGCGGCCAAACTGATGAGGCTGCCGTCGGCCAAATGATTACGCACTGTCACTTCCGGTCCTACCAGCACACCGAGTCCCATCAGCGCGGCTTCAATCTCAAATCTTCCGCTCGCTGGATCGACCTGTTTGATTTGCTTTGGGTCACAACCAACCAAGCGCACCATGTCCTGAAAAACACTTCCACCAAGAGTCCGGTCCAATATCCACGGCAATTGCGACAAGTCGGTTTGCCCGTCTCCAACAAGCGCTGGAGAGGCATACACAATCATCTGTGTATCAAGTAATTTTGTTTGCCCAAAACCGTCAAAGATATGGTCTTTCCCCGCTCCACGGATCACAATATCGAAGCGCTCCAGATCAACTGGTGCAGAATTGCCTTCGGGTGAAAAAGAAACTTGAAGGCCAGGGTACTGCTTCCAGAAGTCACCAAGTGAGGGCAGGATCAAAGTATCAACGAAGAAGTCAGTCGTGGACACCCGTACGCCTCGCGTCGCCCCCTGTAACTTCATGTTGTCGATCCCACGAGCAATCAGAGCAAAGCCCTCAGTAAGTGACGCTGCCAACTGCATACCCTCATTCGTAATCGCAAGACCCCGGCCCTCGCGGCGTACCAGCGTTGCGCCAACCTCCGCCTCTAGATTTCGGACATGCTGCGCGATGGCTGCCGGGGTTACATTGAGGGCTCGTGCCGCTGCGGAGTATCCATTCAGTCGCGCGGTGGCCTCAAATGCTCGGAGCATGCTAAGCGACGGGATTTCACGCCAGTTGATCGTCATTCCGATTAGTACCTGAACTTAAAGAATTCAAAATATTTGCGACTCACGCTTTACCGTTTTTAACTGCAAAATGGGCTCATCTAGCCTTGAGGGTCAAGAAAACATTTAGCCCAGATACGTTATCAGGCGACCCTACGAACAGAGGAGTCAATCAAATGTCCCTTGCAAAAATCAACGCGACCGCTCTCGCTGTCATCTGCAATACAACACTTGCACTTGCGGAAACGCCCGCCGACACGGCAAGCAAAGCCCATGATGCCTACCTCGCGGCAATCAATTCAAACGACCTTGGAGAGGTGCTGGCGACCGTAACCGACGATGTCGTCTTACTTGCCCCAAATTCTCCTGCAATCGAAGGAAAGGAGTCCGCCAGTCCTTGGATCGCTGGCTATTTCGAGCATTTCGAGACCCAGTGGCAAAAGACGCCATTGGAGTTCGTAGTGGCCGGGGATTGGGCGTTTGAGCGTTACTCATACCGTGTCGTGGATACACCGCGCAACGGTGGAACAAGCGTCGTCGATACGGGCAACGGCATAAACATCTATCGTCTTGAGGAAGATGGTGTCTGGAGGGTGGCTCGCGACACCTGGGCTTCGGACCAAGCGTTACCAGTGACCTATGATGGCATGGGACCATTCTGAATCTTGGGTCAGCCAAGTTGGCAGTCAATAGGTTTGAACCGGGCTTTCGCGGCTCGCAAGCCGCATTCTCTACTGAAGACCCGGTTCAGACCTTCCAGCAAATAATAGCCTGAATTTTCTGCTTTGGGCTCATCGCGGAATATCAAAGTATGTGGTTGTTGTAGATTTCGGGGAATACACGCACGAAGCTATCCCCTCGACTTCGTAGCCACAACCAACCCAATCCCATCGGCAGCTTCGTGAGTTGTTAATTGCAGGCTGATTGCCCAGCGTACATTCCAACACCTGCGCCCGCCGCTGTTGCCAGGGTCTTGCCTGTTCCGCCACCGAACCGGTTCCCAACCACTCCGCCAAGGGCAGCGCCACCCAGGATACCTGCAGCACAGCGAGCGTCATGCTGTACCTGCGCCTGAGTTGGCGTCGTCGGTGCCCCACATGCAGCCAGGAGCAGTGAGATTCCAAGCGCACAGGCTATCATTGCTTTGCTCATCTCAATTGCCTCTCAAATTCCCGAATTTGTTATCTGAGTAGGTGGCTCTTGGCGGTCTATTGTACAAGGCATCAACGTCTGATTGGTTTGAGGTTAACCAAATCTTAATGAAGGAACTCTTTGCCACCCACTATTTCTTTGTCAAAGCCACGCCAGCACCTTTGGCAGTTTCGCCCTCATCCAGAAACTGAATGCCTTGAGCTTCGAGGGCAACTCGGATCGCCTTTGCGGTCTCTTTTCGACCCCCCACTGGCCCGTCGTTGGTTTCAAGTCTGGCTATTGTGGGATAAGACACCCCTGAGCGTTCGGCCAAGTCTACTTGCGACCAGGCTAACAATGCCCGTGCGGCTTTGATTTGCCTTATTGATAGAATTTCTATTGACATTTACACCGCTCGTTATGATATGATTTCTATCAATACCACAACCGGAGGAAACAGCAATGACTGAACAACGCGTTTGCGCGAAAGGGGAAGTTTTACCCTATCCAAGAATAAGCTGAACCCGCGCTGAATTGCAGCAAGAAGCGCTCATCATCGAATGCATGCTTGACGCCTCAATTGCGCTGGCCAGTGGCATCGACGGTCGTGATAACATGGTCGAGGTCATGACTATGGCGCAGGAGCGAGCCCACAATCTCAACGTCGCCTTGGATTCGGTGAATGAGCCGGAGTTGGTGTCATGAACGATACATTCGCACTGTACGAGGCTGAATATTCCAAGTCTGCAGAGGGCAACTGCTACGCCATTTTCAATCTTTGCCGCGTCGGCATCGCTGCAAGTGATTCAGCAGTGAACATCGACCTGGCAAACAAGGGTGGCTACGACGCGCTACTTGAAGCGATCGTTGAACTGGCGGCGGATGCGATTGAACGCCTTGAACTTGCTGCATCAGAGGTAAGAAAAGTGCAGAACAAAGCAGCCTAAATTTTGAGTACCAAAGAAGGGCGCGGCATTACCTGCGCCCGTTTTCTTTTGTGAGATTTGATATGAGTTTTTATACCGTCAACCGTCACTGGTCGGACCAGTTCTTGCCCGAGATTACAGCGAGTGAATTACATAAAAGATGAACTAGGCATAGCTTGGTACATAGCGCGCTAGACGATTTGCTTGATCCTCATCGCGTGGCTTGATCTTCCCCGCCTCAATAGCATCACGAATAACGTTCGAAATTTGAGGGTATTGCCTTTGCGGGCGACCAAAACGCTCTCTAAGAGAAGCGTTGCTCATAGGATCATTTTGCTCAAATCTCAAACACGCATGTTGGTAGCAAGCTCAAATTCTCTCTTCCGGCGTCATATCCGCAAATTTCTTCGTCATGAAAACAGTAACGACTGTTCGAACCTCGATGGATTGAAAGAGCGGCGGGGGTAAGACCGCACTCTCAATAGCCCGTATCGCTCGGTCAACGCCGCTCCCACGCTCCCCGCACAAACCAAAATCACGCATAAGCTTACCGAACTTTGCATTTCTGCTCTTAGATGGTGCGTCAATAAAGCGCTCAGGATCGACCAACGGTTCACCGGGATTGGATATTTTTTTCTGTCTGCGAATATTTCTACTAGCGGGCCATCACCGACCTCCACCAAATCTTGGTGAACAATGGAATTTGCTAAGAATTCTCTGATGCTAACCTCAGGGATTTCATAGACTGTTCTCCTGACGCCCCCCGACATATCCTCAGACTGAGGGACACTATCCATGACGTAAGCTAGTAAAGCTTCAAATGTAGTTGCATACCCGCGATCACCATGAATGTCTGTGTGCGCTTCGAGCTTGTCTACTCCGTCGTACGTGGTAACGCGGACGCCTTTACGAACAAGACTTGCGTAATCACTTAGTTTGTTAGCGCAAGCCAGAGCAAGAAGGGCAGTTACGTCATATCCCCCTTTGTTATCATTATGAACAAGTCCGTGCTGGAGCAAAACATCTAATTTCGGATTTCACTTACTTCGCGTTTCGCCAGACCGTGAGCTAATGGGCTAACATCAAACCTTCAATAGATCCCTGAACGGTCGATGTGCCGCAGAACCTTTGTGTCCTCCAGGCAAAAACGTGATGTATTTGTCCAAACGACACGCGCTCTGTCAGCGTTTTTGTTTAGTTTTTGAAGTGCGTCACCAATTCTGATGTAGGGATCGCCCTTGAAATGAACCGGTTCACGGTAACCGGGTTCAACGCATAACAGCTGAACATTTTTCCCATCGAGCTCTAAGGCCTCGATAGAGGTGTTCGTTTGAGGGCTAATCGCTCTGTTTAGCCAATGGATGAATTCGTCGTTGCCTACCATTTCAGACGAAATATCAAGGCCGGTGCCAATAACCTCACGTGTATTGTCATCCAACCCCCAAACGATGAAACCGTAATCAACTCCTTCGTACATTGCAGAGTTTGCTAGCGCTGAAACGTACTTTCCAACTCGCTCTGCATCAAATTTGTTCGAGTTAAGTTCAAGCGTATCTGTTTCTCTGGGAAGGCCTTTCAAATGCTCAATCAAAGCGGCCTTATCATGTACGGAAAACACCATTCGTCCTTAGTTTACCTCCAGGGTAACTTTCCTGAAATTAGAACATCACTTGGACGGCCACTGCAATAGTTGCAGGCTTATCCGAATCCATCCCGAAGCAAATTGGTAGCAGCAAAGGTAATTCAATCTCCCTGCTTGACATTTCAAAATCATACTTAGGCTTAAGCCCGCACGTTTTTTGGATGGATCGCATGAGAACGGTGCAAGGTGGTTTCAAGGGTGGATAGTAGTCAAACGATATCAATCATGTAATTGATAATATTGGATTTTTACGGGAGAAATGGTGCCCAGGAGAGGACTCGAACCTCCACGTCCATACGGACACTAGCACCTGAAGCTAGCGCGTCTACCAATTCCGCCACCTGGGCAGGTGTCGTGGAGGGGCGTTTAAGCCGACTGGTGGGGCGCGTCAACCGGATTCGGGAAGAAATTTGAAAGTTTTTTTACTGCGCGCACAGCCCTGTCGCACGGCAAGTGAGCGCGGCGTTATTGCGCCTTGTTTGAAGCTTGCGCCGATAGTAGATCAGAGGGGCAGAGACAGCAGGAGCGCCAACATGTCCAAATTGGTCACGATTTATGGTGGGTCAGGCTTTGTTGGCCGGTACATTGCGCGGCAAATGGCGGCCGAGGGCTGGCGCGTGCGGGTGGCTGTTCGCCGCCCAAATGAGGCAATGTTCGTCAAGACTTACGGGGTTGTCGGGCAGGTCGAACCGGTCCTGTGCAATATCCGCGACGATGCTTCGGTGGCGTTGGCCATGCAGGAGGCGGACGTCGTGATCAACTGCGTCGGCGTTCTGAATGCGCTGGGCAAGAATGAGTTCGGACCGGTGCAGGCCGAAGGGGCCGAGCGGATCGCGCGACTGGCTGCTAAAAGCGGCGTTTCCCACATGGTTCACCTGTCTGCCATTGGCGCGGATGCCGAATCGAACAGCGAATATGCCCGCACCAAGGCCCAAGGCGAGGCGGGTGTTCTGCGGCACATGCCGGATGCTGTCATCCTGCGCCCCTCGGTCATTTTCGGAACCGAAGATCAGTTCTTCAACCGCTTTGCGGCGATGACGCGATTGGGGCCGGTTCTGCCTCTGGTCGGTGCCGAGACGCGGTTTCAGCCGGTTTATGTGGATGACGTGGCGCGTGCGGCTGTCTTGGGTGCCCTTGGGCAGGCAAAAAGCGGCGTTTATGAACTAGGCGGGCCCGAGGTCAGATCCTTCCGCGACCTGATGCAGCAGATGCTTGGGGTGATTCACCGCCGTCGTGTTGTCGTTGGAATGCCTTTCTGGGCGGCGCGCATCATGGCCGGCGTTCTCGATATAGCAAAGTTCGTCAGCTTTCAGCTGTTCCCGAACCATATCCTGACCCGCGATCAGGTCAGAAATCTGCGTCAAGACAATGTCGTTTCCGATGCGGCCAAAGGGTTCGCGGATCTTGGGATCGAACCGGCGACGATGGATTCAGTGTTGCCCGAGTATCTGTGGAAGTTCCGCCCCTCGGGGCAGTATGATGACATTCAGAACTCGGCCAGCAACCTGCGTATCTGATCAGCTGTAAGCAATGAACAGCAGGATCAGGCCAAGGACGACCCGGTAGATCACGTAGGGCGTGAAACTGACGCTGCGCAACAGGCGCATCATCAGGGTCAGGGCCAATAACGCAGAGAGAAAAGCAAAGATTGCCGCGATGGCCCCGTCTTTGGCCAGTTGAGCATCGGCGCTGCGGAAAACCTCGACCGACAACAGCGCGCCTGAGGCCAGAATGGTCGGAATGGACATCAGCATGGCAATGCGGGCCCCGTCTTCGCGGGTGTAACCCAATTGACGTGCGCCGGTGATGGTAATGCCGGACCGCGAGGTTCCGGGGATCAGCGCCACCATCTGCCACAAGCCCATGACGATCGCATCGCGCAGGCTCCAATCCGATGCCTGTTTGGTTTGCGGCCCTTTCTGATCCATCCAATAAAGTAGCAGCCCAAACCCCAACATGGCCCAGCCGATCACCGCAATGGATCGCAGCGATTGCCCAAAGCCGGTAAAGTACAGGACCGCTCCTGCCAGGACAGTGGGAATCGTGGCCAGAATCAAGCCCAGGGCCAATCGGGACTGCGGCGTATCCGTTCGACCAGCGAGGGCGGCAGGCAAGCCCGCAACCGCTTGTTTCACGTCGTTCCGGAAATACAGGACGACCGCGCCAAGCGTGCCGACATGCACTGCGACATCGATCGCCAGCCCTTGATCTTTCATTCCGGTCAGGCCGGGCAGCAAGATCAGGTGGCCAGAGGAAGAGATCGGCAAAAACTCGGTAATACCTTGTATTATTGCCACGAGAATCAAATGAAGAAGACTCATCAAACCTGCCGAACTGCCGTCAACTATTCCTTGTTTCATGGGTATAAGCGTGGTGGCGGAAAGGGAAGCGATCAAATAGGTCCGAAACGGAGCTAAAAAGGGCGCATAATTTCAGGACATTGACTGTCAGGTAGGTTTTTTTTGATTATAGGTCAGCTATACTGACTTTTAATCCGGTGGGCCTTACCGTAAAGAAACCCGACCAAGCCAATTCATGGAGTTTGAGCCGTGGCCAAGCAACCGATGCTGAAATTTGTGCAGATCGACCGTGTCATGCCGGAAAAGCGTGCCGCCGGTGACCGTAAAGACGATTTTGACGAGATCTATGCAGAGTTCGCGGCCGAGAAAGCGGCAGAGCAGGCCAGTCGGTGCAGCCAATGCGGTGTACCCTATTGTCAGTCGCACTGCCCATTGCACAACAACATTCCCGATTGGCTGAATCTGACCGCGACCGGACGATTGGAAGAGGCCTATCAGACCAGCCAGGCCACCAATACCTTCCCCGAAATTTGTGGTCGTATCTGCCCGCAGGACCGTTTGTGCGAGGGCAACTGCGTGATCGAACAATCTGGTCACGGCACGGTTACCATTGGCACGATCGAGAAATACATCACCGATACCGCCTGGGACAAAGGCTGGGTGCAGCCCGCAAAACCCGCAGCTGAACGCTCGGAAAGTGTTGGGATCATCGGCGGCGGCCCCGGTGGGCTGGCGGCCGCGGACATGCTGCGTCGTGCGGGCATTCAGGTGACTGTATATGACCGCTATGACCGCGCCGGTGGGTTGCTGATGTATGGTATTCCGGGCTTCAAGCTGGAAAAGGACATCGTGCAGCGCCGCAACGAGCTGCTGGCCGACGGAGGTGTCTCGTTCGAGCTGAACTGTGACGTGGATGCCTCCAAGTTTGCGGAAATTAGGGCAAAGCACCACGCGGTGATCATTGCGACCGGCGTTTACAAATCGCGTGACCTGTCGATGCCGGGCAGCGGGCTGGATGGGATCGAAAAAGCGATCGACTTCCTGACCGCTTCGAACCGCAAGAGCTTTGGCGACGCGGTCGAAGATTTCGACAACGGCCGCCTGAATGCCGCGGGCAAGAAAGTTGTGGTCATTGGCGGTGGCGACACCGCGATGGACTGCGTGCGGACCTCGGTCCGTCAAGGCGCAACTTCGGTCAAATGTCTGTATCGCCGCGACCGGGCGAACATGCCTGGTTCGCAGCGCGAGACTCAGAACGCCGAGGAAGAAGGCGTAATCTTTGAATGGCTTAGCGCGCCCAAGGGCTTTACCGGCGACGACAAGGTCAACGGCGTGATGGTGCAGAAGATGCGTCTGGGTCAGCCGGATGCGTCGGGCCGTCAGGCCCCCGAGGTGATCGAAGGCGCCGATTACGTCGAAGAGGCCGATCTGGTGATCAAGGCGTTGGGATTCGAGCCTGAAGATCTGCCCACCCTGTTCGGTCAGCCCGACCTGCCCGTTACCCGTTGGGGCACCGTAAAGGCAGCGTTCCAGACCGGTGCGACCGAAATGGACGGCGTCTATGCCATCGGAGACATCGTGCGCGGTGCCTCTCTGGTGGTCTGGGCGATCCGCGATGGCCGCGATTGCGCCGATGCGATTATCGACCGTTTCAACAGCAAGGCTGCCGTCGCAGCCGAGTAACCACCAGCCCAGCGACAGGAGGGTCTGATGCCCGAATTGCAAGGCCAATGCATGTGTGGCGCGGTGACCGTGACCGCTAGCCCAGCGAAAGACGCGCTGGGCGCATGCCATTGCGACCAGTGCCGGCGCTGGACCAGTTCGATGCTGGTCACATTTCCGGCCGAGCCCGGATACGCAGCGTTGGGCCCGGTCAAAACTTACACCTCGTCCGAGTGGGCAGAACGTGCCTTTTGCGCCGAATGTGGTTCGGCGCTTTGGTACCGGATCACCCTGCCGGGCGAGATGCACGGACAAACTCAAATGGCAGCGGGCCTGTTCGAAGACACGGGCCACGCGCTGAAACTGGAAGTTTATATCGACAAGAAACCCGGCGGCTATGCGTTCGCAGGCGAACGCCGGCAAATGACCAAAGCAGAGGTCGAAGCCTTGTACGCCCTGCCGGCAGAAGGAGACAGCCAATGACCAAATATGATGCCGAATGGGTGCGGGCCGAAGAAGCCAAGCGTCAATGGATGGCGGAAAACGGTCTTTATTCCGAAGATGAAGAACATTCGTCCTGCGGTGTGGGACTGGTTGTATCCATCGACGGCAAAGCCTCACGCAAAGTTGTGGACGCGGGGATCGACGCGCTTAAGGCGATCTGGCATCGCGGGGCTGTGGACGCCGACGGTAAGACCGGAGACGGAGCAGGCATCCACGTTCAGATCCCGGTTCCATTCTTCTACGATCAGATCCGCCGCACGGGCCATGAACCCAATTTGGATGAGCTGATCGCGGTGGGTCAGGTATTCCTGCCCCGAACCGATTTCGGCGCACAGGAAAGCTGCCGGACCATCGTTGAAACCGAGGTTCTTCGGATGGGCTACTACATCTATGGCTGGCGTCATGTGCCGGTCGATGTCACGTGCCTGGGCGACAAAGCCAATGCCACCCGCCCCGAGATTGAACAGATTCTGATCTCAAACTCGAAAGGCGTGGACGAAGAGACATTTGAGCGCGAGCTCTATGTCATTCGTCGCCGTATCGAAAAGGCCGCCGCCGCGGCTGGTATCGCGGGCTTGTATCTGGCGTCGCTGTCCTGCCGCTCGATCATCTACAAAGGCATGATGCTGGCCGAGCAGGTGGCCGTGTTCTATCCCGATCTGATGGATGAGCGGTTTGAATCCGCCTTTGCGATCTATCACCAGCGCTATTCCACCAACACCTTCCCACAGTGGTGGCTGGCACAGCCGTTCCGCATGCTGGCCCATAACGGTGAAATCAACACGCTGAAGGGCAACATCAACTGGATGAAGAGTCATGAGATCCGCATGACATCGGACAGTTTTGGAGATTACGCCGAGGATATCAAACCGATTATTGCGGGCGGATCGTCGGATTCCGCTGCATTAGACTCGGTTTTCGAAGTTCTGGTGCGCGCAGGCCGCTCGGCCCCGATGGCAAAAACCATGCTGGTTCCGGAAAGCTGGTCCAAGCAGGCGGTCGAACTGCCGCAGGCCTGGCGCGACATGTATTCCTACTGCAACTCGGTGATGGAGCCATGGGACGGCCCGGCGGCTCTGGCCATGACCGATGGCCGCTGGGTTTGCGCCGGTCTCGACCGCAACGGCCTGCGCCCGATGCGCTACGTCGTCACGGGTGATGGTCTGGTCATTGCCGGATCCGAGGCTGGCATGGTGCCGATTGACGAGGCCAGCGTGACCGAAAAAGGTGCGCTGGGACCGGGCCAGATGCTGGCCGTGGACATGAAAAAGGGCAAACTATTCCGCGACACCCAGATCAAGGACAAGCTGGCGCGCGCGTTGCCGTTTGGCGACTGGGTCGGCAAGATTACCGATCTGGACAGCACTTTGGCCGGTGTCACCGAGGTCCCCATCTATTCGGGCGAAGAACTGCGCAAGCGTCAGATTGCAGCTGGCTATTCGGTCGAGGAACTGGAGCAGATTCTGGCCCCGATGGCCGAAGACGGCAAAGAGGCGCTGGCCTCGATGGGAGACGACACGCCGTCGGCCGTGCTGTCCAAGCAATATCGCCCGCTCAGCCATTTCTTCCGCCAGAACTTTAGCCAGGTCACCAACCCGCCAATCGACAGTTTGCGCGAATACCGCGTCATGTCGCTGAAGACGCGGTTTGGAAACCTCAAGAACGTTCTGGACGAAGACAGCAGCCAGACCGAGATTATCGTGCTGGAAAGCCCGTTTGTCGGAAATGCGCAATGGGACCAGCTGGTCGCGAGCTTCAACGCGCCTTTGGCCGAGATCGACTGCAGCTTTGAGCCCGGCCAGGGCGCTCTGAGCGCTGCGTTGGCCCGTGTCAGAGCCGAAGCGGAAGAGGCCGTGCGCTCCGGGGCCGGCCACTTGGTGCTGTCCGATATGAATTCGGGCGAGGGTCGCGTCGGTATGCCGATGATACTTGCGACCAGCGCCGTGCATTCGCATCTGACGCGTCAGGGGTTGCGTACTTTCTGCTCGATCAACGTGCGGTCTGCCGAATGCGTCGACCCGCATTACTTTGCGGTGCTGATTGGCTGTGGCGCGACCATTGTGAACGCCTATCTGGCCGAGGATTCGCTGGCCGACCGCATCGATCGCGGTTTGCTGGACGGGACCTTGACCGAAAATGTTGCCCGCTTCCGTGAGGCGATCGATCAGGGTCTGCTGAAGATCATGGCCAAGATGGGCATATCGGTGATCTCATCCTATCGCGGCGGCCTGAATTTCGAGGCGGTTGGCCTCAGTCGCGCGATGGTTGCCGAGTATTTCCCGGGCATGACCAGCCGCATTTCGGGCATCGGTGTCACCGGCATTCAAGCCAAGGCCGAGGAAATCCACGCCAAGGGCTGGGACAGCGGTCTGGACGTTTTGCCCATCGGCGGTTTCTACAAGGCTCGTAAATCGGGTGAGACCCATGCGTGGGAAGCCACCTCGATGCATATGATGCAAATGGCCTGTAACAGAGCCTCATATGAGCTGTGGAAGCAGTATTCGGCCAAGATGCAATCGAACCCGCCGATCCATTTGCGCGACCTGATGGATTTCAAGCCAATGGGCAATCCGGTGCCGATCGAAGAGGTGGAATCGATCACTTCGATCCGCAAACGCTTCGTCACGCCGGGTATGTCATTGGGTGCATTGAGCCCCGAGGCGCACAAGACGCTGAACGTGGCGATGAACCGGATCGGTGCGAAATCTGACTCGGGTGAAGGTGGCGAAGATCCGGCGCATTTCGTGCCTGAACCCAATGGCGACAACCCGTCGGCAAAGATCAAGCAGGTGGCCTCGGGCCGCTTCGGTGTGACCGCCGAATACCTGAACCAATGTGAAGAGCTTGAGATCAAGGTCGCTCAGGGTGCCAAGCCGGGTGAGGGCGGCCAATTGCCGGGCATGAAGGTCACCGACCTGATCGCGCGCCTGCGTCACTCGACCAAGGGGGTGACGCTGATCTCGCCACCGCCACACCACGACATCTATTCGATCGAGGATCTGGCGCAGCTGATCTATGACCTGAAACAGATCAATCCGCGCTGCAAGGTGACGGTCAAACTGGTGGCGTCCTCGGGCGTGGGCACGATTGCTGCTGGTGTGGCAAAGGCCAAAGCTGACGTCATCCTGATCTCGGGCCATAACGGTGGCACGGGTGCGTCGCCTGCGACCAGCATCAAGTATGCCGGTCTGCCATGGGAGATGGGCTTGACCGAAGCGCATCAGGTGCTGGCGATGAACAACCTGCGCGACCGCGTGACCCTGCGCACCGATGGCGGTCTGCGCACAGGGCGCGACATCGTCATGGCTGCGATGATGGGGGCCGAGGAATACGGCATCGGCACCGCCGCGCTGATCGCGATGGGCTGTATCATGGTGCGTCAGTGCCAATCGAACACCTGCCCTGTGGGTGTGTGTACGCAGGACGAGAGCCTGCGCGCCAAGTTCACCGGCAACGCTGACAAGGTGGTGAACCTGATTACCTTCTACGCCCAGGAAGTGCGTGAACTTCTGGCCAGCCTCGGCGCGCGTTCGATCGACGAGATCATCGGTCGCGCCGATCTGCTGGCGCAGGTCAGCCGCGGATCTGCCCATCTGGACGATCTGGACCTCAATCCGCTGCTGATCACGGTCGATGGCGCGCACGATATCGTGTACAACCGCGACAAGGATCGCAACGCGGTACCCGACACTCTGGACGCCGAGATTGTTCGCGATGCAGCCCGGTTCCTGAAGGATGGCGAAAAGATGCAGCTGTCTTACGCGATCCAGAACACGCACCGGACGGTCGGCACGCGCGTCTCCAGCCACATCGTTCAGAATTTCGGTATGCGGAATACGTTCCAGCCGGACCATCTGCACGTGAAACTGCAAGGCTCGGCGGGGCAATCGCTGGGCGCATTCGCCGCTCCGGGTTTGAAACTGGAAGTGTCGGGGGATGCCAATGACTATGTCGGCAAGGGTCTGTCGGGCGGTACGATTGTCGTGCGTCCACCACAAGTCAGCCCGCTGAAGGCAGATGACAACACCATTATCGGCAATACCGTCCTGTATGGGGCAACCGATGGCAGCCTGTTTGCGGCAGGTCGCGCCGGTGAACGGTTTGCGGTGCGCAACTCGGGTGCCACGGTGGTGATCGAGGGCTGCGGGTCGAACGGCTGTGAGTATATGACCGGCGGCGTCGCTGTGATCCTTGGTGAAATCGGTGCCAACTTTGGTGCGGGCATGACAGGCGGCATGGCTTATCTGTATGATCCAGAAGGCAAGGCTGAACTGCTGATGAACAAGGAAACGCTGGTGACCTGTCCGGTAACGGTCGATCACTGGGAGGCCCAGTTGAAATCGCTGATCGAACGGCACGCGCACGAAACCTATAGCCGCAAGGCGACGGATATTCTGCAACATTGGGATGTCGAAATGGCCCATTTCCTGCAGGTATGCCCGAAAGAGATGCTGAACAAACTCAGCCATCCGTTGTCGGTCCAAGCGGCTGCGGTTCCCGCAGAATAGGCGGAATTGGCTAGAATTCATGGGCCCTCGCGTGATCTTTGTATCACGCGGGGGCCTGCTTGTTTAAAGGCTCTGTCGCCAAATCCTTGCGCAGGTGCGCCCAAAGAGCCTAGCTTTGGTCACAGTTTGTTCGGGATTGTCCGGTTATCGTCCTGTCCTGGGTGTAAGTGAGTTGGAGCAAACGCATGCCTACGACATACACAGATCAGTTCTACTCCTTCGATCCGGCGAACCCGCCGCCTGTAGGCACGGCGATCACAATCGACGTTCTGGATCTTATTGATGAGGACGACAACGACGAGATCGAGGATTTTGGCGGCGACACCGTCAACGGGCAATTGGTCGTCGATTCCTGGCCCGGTGACACGGTAACGATCAATGTTCCCGGTGTCGGTGACGTGACCTATGTGGGAATAACTTTCTACCTTGCAGATGGTTCGCGTGCCTTTACCCCAACCGACGGTCAGGTGCTTCAGGAAGGCACCCTTGTCTCGACAACGTTTGTGACGACCGAAGGCCCGCTGACTGTCCCCACGGAACTGGGCCCGCCCTGTTTTACGCCGGGCACCATGATCGCAACGCCGGATGGCGAACGTCTGGTCGAAGACCTGAAAGTTGGCGATCTGGTTTTGACGGTGGATCACGGTCCTCAGCCGCTGATCTGGATCGGACGCACTTCGGTCGAGGCCGAGGGCAAGCTGGCCCCTATTCGTTTCGACAGCGGTGTGTTCGGTCTGACGCGCCCGCTTTTGGTGTCGCCGCAGCATCGCATGCTGATCGACGATTGGCGCGCGCCGTACCTTTATGGCCATTCCGAGGTTTTGATCGCCGCCCATTGTCTGGTGAATGACGATACCGTCACACGGGTCGAGGGTGGGACGATCGACTATATCCATCTTCTGTTCTCGCAACATGAAATCATCACTGCGAACGGGGCGAAAAGCGAAAGCTATTTCCCCGGCCACGCGATTTCCGGGTCCGAACGGCAAACGCAGGCGGAAATACTGGCCCTGTTCCCCGAACTGGCCAAAAACCGCGGACGTGATCTAAAGACCGTACGCCCGGTGGTGCATCCGCGCGAAGGGCGGGTGATGGCGAATTAAGCCTTTCACAACCTCCCCGGCGCGACGTATAGCAGGGACATGGCACAGAAAGCAGCTCGCCGGAAAGGCGGGACAAAAAAGGCAAATCAGGCAAAGAAACGCCCCTCGATCCTGAGCGTGATCCGGCGTTGGGTGCTGCGGCTGGCGCTGGGCGCGGTCGCTGCATTTATGGCGCTGGTGTTGATCTATTCGGTTGTTAACCCCCCTGTCACCCATACGATCTGGTCGGAATGGCGTCGCTTGGGGCGTGTTGACCGGGAATGGGTGTCCTTTGATCAGATCGCGCCCGTGATGGCGCGGTCGGCGGTCGCGGCGGAAGATGCAAATTTCTGCCTGCATTGGGGCTTTGACGTCGAGGCGATCCGCGATGCGCTGGAGGATGGCGGCACGCGCGGCGCATCGACGATCTCTCAGCAAGTGGTAAAAAACGTCTTCCTGTGGCAGGGCCGCAGTTGGGTGCGCAAGGCGCTGGAAACGACGATGACACCCGTCGTGGAAATTGTCTGGTCCAAGCAGCGCATTCTCGAGGTCTACCTGAATGTTGCCGAGACCGGTCAGGGCGTATTTGGGGTCGAGGCGGCAGCGCAGCGCTATTACGGTGTCAGCGCAGAGAAGATGTCGCCGGTTCAGGCCGCGCGGTTGGCGGCAATTCTGCCATCCCCGCGCAATCGGTCGGTGACCGACCCCACGGCGCGAACCCGACGCCGCGCGGCGTCGATTCTGGATGGGGCGGCCACCATCCGCGCAGATGGTCGCGCGGATTGTTTCGAGGATTGAAACCGCGCCCCGACCAAGGCTAAAGCTGAATAGGTACTCTCTGGTTCGATTGGAAACCCATGGCGCGTCTGTTTCACGTTCCCCTGTCCCCGTATTGCCGCAAGGTCCGGTTGTCTCTGGCTGAAAAGAAGATCGAGGTCGAACTGGTCGAAGAGAAGTATTGGGAACAGGACCCGGATTTCCTGCGCCGCAATCCGGCGGGCAAGGTCCCGGTCCTGCGACTGGACGGGCAGGTGATGGCCGAAAGCGCCGCGATCTGCGAATATATCGAAGAAACACGACCAGAGCCGCCGCTGATGCCGAAAAAGCCCGAGGCCCGGTACGAGGTTCGGCGGCTGGTTGGTTGGTTCGACGACAAGTTTCACCACGAGGTGACCTCGAAGCTACTGTATGAACGCGTGAACAAGAAGGTTACCGGGCAAGGCTATCCCGACAGCAAGAACGTCAAGGCTGGCGCCAAAGCGATCAAGTATCATCTGGATTACATGGCTTGGTTGCTGGACCATCGCCGCTGGCTGGCTGGTGATCAGATGACTCTGGCCGATTTTGCCGCTGCGGCGCATTTGTCGGCGCTGGATTATATATCGGACGTGGATTGGAATAGGTCGCAGGCGGTCAAGGACTGGTATGCCAAGATCAAGTCGCGCCCGGCGTTTCGGTCGATCTTGGCAGATCAGGTGCCCGGGTTCCGTCCGCCGCCCCATTACGCGGATCTGGATTTCTGATAGGCTGGGACAAAAGGGGCGCTGTCGGCCCGCGATCGCGCTAGGGGCGCGATTCCCCCCTGAGGATTTTTTAGCCAGATGAAGAGCGGATCGGAGTTAAAGGAACGGTTGGTTGCGCAGGCTCTGTCCGAAGGGTTTGTGGCCTGCCGGGTGTGTCGGCCAGGGGATGTGCCGCAGGTTCCCGATCGGTTGGCCGCGTTTCTGAAGGCCGGGTATCACGGGCAGATGGGCTGGATGGCTGAGCGCACACACTGGCGCGGCGATCCGTCCGCACTGTGGCCCGAGGCGCGATCCGTCATCATGCTGGCCGAAAGCTATACGCCAGACCATGATCCGACCGAGGTGCTCGATCATCCTGATCGCGGGGCAATTTCGGTCTATGCGCAGAACAAGGATTACCATGATCTGGTGAAAAAGCGCCTCAAGCGTCTGGCCCGCTGGCTGATTGCCGAAGCAGGTGGCGAAGTGAAGGTGTTTGTCGACACGGCCCCGGTGCCCGAAAAGGCATTGGGACATGCGGCCGGCTTGGGGTGGCAGGGCAAACATACCAATCTTGTAAGTCGGGAATGGGGAAATTGGGCCTTTATAGGGTCTGTTTTCACCACACTGGACGTTCCGGCTGACATGTCCGAGGTCGATCACTGTGGGTCATGTCGTGCCTGCCTCGACGCTTGTCCGACCGATGCTTTTCCTGCACCGTATCAATTGGATGCGCGCCGCTGCATTTCCTATCTGACCATTGAACATAAGGGTCCGGTAGACGAGGAGTTGCGGGGGCCGTTGGGAAACCGGATTTACGGCTGCGACGACTGTTTGGCAGCGTGCCCGTGGAACAAGTTCGCCGTGGCGGCAAGCGATATACGCTATGCGGCACGGGATGATTTGGCGGCCCCGCGGCTGGCAGCACTGGCGTCGCTGGATGACGCGGGATTTCGGACCAAATTTTCCGGGTCTCCGATCAAGCGCATCGGGCGGGATCGGTTTGTGCGCAATGTTCTGTACGCTATCGGCAATTCGGGGTTGGCCGAATTGGAACCCTCGGCTCAAGCATTGACCAGTGATCAGGATCCGGCTGTTTCCGACGCGGCGCGTTGGGCGGTGAAACAGCTGTCGTAAATGCCGCAAACAGGCTGGACGTGCCGCAATTTCCAGCTACACCCAATCTGCGCGAATAGAAGGAGAACCCCATGGCCCTGGCATTGGGTGTGGATACAGGTGGCACATACACGGACGCAGTGCTGGTTCGGGACGAGAAAGAAGTTGTGGCCTCGGCCAAGTCTCTGACGACCCGAGCGGATTTGGCAATCGGCGTGGGCAAAGCAGTTTCTGCAGTGCTTGAGACCGCGGGCGTATCCCCGGATCAGATCGCGCTGGCCTCATTGTCGACCACACTGGCGACCAACGCATTGGTCGAAGGGCAGGGCGGACGCGTGGCGCTGATCTATGTCGGGTTTCGCGATAGCGATCTTGAAAAGCACGGATTGCGCAACGCGTTGAAAGGCGATCCCGCCTTGGTTTTGACCGGCGGCCATAACCACGCCGGAGGAGAAGCGGCCGCCTTGGACCACGATGCGCTTTTGGCCTTTTTAGACTCACATTCCGGCATCTCGGGTTATGCGGTTGCGGCGCAATTCGCCACGCGCAACCCGGCGCATGAGCTGGAAGTCGCGCGCGTGATCGCCGAGCGTACTGGGGTTCCCGTGACATGCTCGCATCACCTGTCCGCACGGCTGAACGGGCCGAAACGGGCGGTTACAGCTGTGCTGAACGCGCGGTTGATCGGCATGATCGACCGCCTGATCGGACGGGCACAGGATCAATTGCGCGAACAAGGCATCACGGCACCGATGATGGTGGTGCGGGGTGATGGCGCGCTGATGAGTGCCGAACAGGCGCGGGAACGGCCGATCGAAACGATCCTCAGCGGCCCCGCGGCCTCGATCGTTGGTGCGCGTTGGCTGACCGGGGCAGAGAATGCGCTGGTCTCGGACATTGGCGGGACGACCACCGACGTTGCTTTGATCCGGGACAGCAAGCCCGCGATTGATCCGGCAGGTGCCCAGGTCGGGGGATTTCGCACCATGGTCGAGGCGGTCGCCATGCGGACTCATGGTCTTGGCGGCGACAGTCAGGTGCATGTGGTGACCGAAGGGCTGGGTGGTGGCGTATTTCTGGGGCCACGCCGGGTTTTGCCGGTGTCCCTGATCGCGACCGATGCGCCCGAGGTAGTACACGCTGTGTTGGACGAGCAATTGCGCGCCACAACAGTGGGTGAACATGACACGCGATTTGCCCGCCGCGTCCCGGGAATTCCCGCCGATGGCGCGGGTGCGCGCGAAGCCGTACTGCTTGAGCGGTTGGGCGATGACGTCCTGCCGCTTGCCAAACTGTTGAAGACCCGGATGGAACATGGCGCATTGAACCGTTTGGTGGATCGCGGGATTGTTCAGGTCTCAGGCATCACGCCGTCAGATGCCAGCCATGTGCTTGGACAACTGAAAGAATGGGATGGAGACGCAGCCCACAAGGCGCTGACCCTGATTGCACGCAAGCGGATCGGGACGGGCGAGGTGCTGGCGGGGTCGCCCGAGGCCCTGGCGCAGATGATCGTGGATCAACTGACCGAGCAGACCTCTTTGACCTTGTTAGAGACTGCATTTGCGGAAGAACTTGATGATTTCGAGCACTCCGCCCGTGATCTGGCGCGTCACCTACTGACGCAGCGCGGGCTGGCGGGGCATCGTGGATTGCTGGCGCTGGATGCGGCGTTGAACGTGGATGTAGTCGGTCTTGGCGCCTCGGCCCCCAGCTATTACCCGGCGGTTGGTGAACGGCTGCGCTGCAAGATGATCTTGCCCGAGCATGCTGGGGTCGCAAACGCGATCGGTGCCGTGGTGGGTCGGCTGACCCTGCGCCGGTCCGGCACGGTCACGTCACCCGCCGAAGGGCGGTTCCGTGTTCACCTTGAGGATGGTCCGCAGGATTTCAACGATGCGCAGAAGGCAATGACCCTGCTGGAAACCGTTTTGCGCGATCAGGCGGAGGGTGCCGTGCGCGCCGCGGGCGCCGAGGACATTCGCGTGGTCGTGGATCAGGATGTCCGCACCGCAAAGATCGAGGCGCAGGAGGTTTTTGTCGAGGCCCAGATCACCGTCGAGGCCAGCGGGCGACCACGCGTTGCCGTGGGGTAGCCCTTGCGCCGATTACTCCGCCGCGTCGCGTTTGGGCAGAACCCAATCGGCGCGTGGGAAATGGCAGGTATAGCCGTTGGGAATACGCTCGAGGTAATCCTGATGTTCGGGCTCGGCCTCCCAAAAGTCGCCGACGGGTTCGACCTCGGTCACGACGCGCCCGGGCCATAGGCCGCTGGCATTCACGTCCGCGATCGTATCCTCGGCCACCTGTTTCTGAGCGTCATCGACGTAGTAGATCGCAGACCGATAGCTCATGCCACGGTCGTTGCCTTGACGATTCAGCGTGGTGGGGTCGTGGATCTGGAAGAAAAATTCCAGCAGTTGGCGATAGGATATCTGCGCCGGGTCGAACCAGATCTCGATCCCTTCGGCATGGGTTCCGTGGTTGCGATAGGTGGCATTGGGCACGTCGCCGCCGGTATAGCCGACGCGCGTGCGGCCCACACCGGGCAGCTTTCGGATCAGATCCTGCATGCCCCAAAAGCAGCCCCCGGCAAGTACAGCGCGGTCTTCGGTCATTGGATATCCTCCACATGAATCAGGTATTCGCCGTATCCTTCGGCCTCCATCGCGTCACGATGAATGAACCGCAGGGCGGCAGAATTGATGCAATAGCGCAGCCCGCCATGTTCGCGCGGACCGTCGGGAAAGACGTGCCCAAGATGGCTGTCGCCATGTTTTGAGCGGACCTCGGTTCGGATCATGCCCAGAGTGCGATCTTCCAGCTCTTCCACATGCTCGTGGACAATCGGCTTGGTAAAACTGGGCCAGCCGCAGCCGGATTCGTACTTGTGGGTCGAAGCAAACAAAGGCTCGCCCGAGACGATATCGACATAGATACCCGGTTCCTTGTTGCCCAGCAGCTTGCCGGTGCCGGGACGTTCGGTGCCGCTGCGCTGGGTGACGTGAAACTCTTCGGCTGAGAGGGCGGCAATGGCCTTGGGGTCTTTGGTATAGCGGGTCATGGCTCCTCCGACATTTTGATCCGGTCAGTATGTGGGCATGGTGGTGCGGAAATCAAAATCATATTTCAACGGGATCGCGCGCTTGTGCAAATTCATCGCTGGCGCGCCAGGCGTCAGGTCGAGGATTTGTCGCGCGGATCGGGTTGCCGCGACAGTTGGACGATCAGGATACCCAGAGTTGTGATTGCAACGCCGACAATATCCCATGGCCCCAGCGTTTCGCCCAAAAGTGCAGCCGCGATTGCGACGCCAAAGATTGGGTTGAGGAAGTGGAATGTCGCCGCGCGGATGGCGCCGATTCGGTTCAACAGCAAGAACCATATCAGCGTGGCGAGCAGTCCGGGGAACAGGGTTGTGTAGGCAAAGGCCAGGACCCAGATCGTATTCGGGTGGATGTAAATGGTTTCGAACATTGGGGCTGCCAGGAACAAGATGGCCGACCCGACCAGCATCTGAAGCCCAACAACCATCATGAAGTTCCCACCCGATGTCGCACCGCGCACCGCCATTGTGGCAAAGGTCAACGCCAGTGCCCCCAACCCGCACAATGCAACGCCGAACAGATCAACCCCGGCATTGATCCGGCTGCCCATGATCAGGGCGACCCCGACAAACCCGGCGAACAAACCAGCGGTGCCAACAGCGCGCAGTTTTTCACCCAGCAGGACCCAGCTGGCCAGCGCGACAAGCAGAGGCATGGTGGAGGCGATGATTGCAGCGACCGAAGCCTCGATTGATTGCATAGCGTAGAAATTCAGACCCAAATAAAGGGCATTCTGGCAGATTCCGAACAGGATCGTGGCCCGCCACTGATCACGCGTCAGATGCCAGCTTTGCCCCATTGCCCGGGCGATTGCCACGCCAATCAGGCCCGAGATCAGAAATCGGAGCGCCAGCGAAAACAGCGGTGAGGCATCTGCCACTATGATCCGCGCCGAAGTGAAGGCGGAAGACCAGATAAAGGCAAAAACAAGCCCCATGGCGATGGCGCGCAAGTCCATTCCGGCCTCCTGTTGAATTGGCCGGATGTTTTCAATTTCCGGCAGTATCGCAAGCGGCAGGCTTATAGAAACCTCTGTGTCGTTTCAAGAAGTTGACGTTTCCAGGGAGCTGCAGGCCGCAGTAATGCTGAAACTGGTCAAAACGTCGTCGGCGCGGGCACGTGCCCAGCAACGAAGCTGCGCCCAAGCATGCCCTGCTTGCGCAGCGGAACGAATCTATTTGCCCTTGATCTGCAATCCAAAGGCCCGTCGATATTTGGGAATGAACAGGTCCTTCCCTTTCATCTTTCGGGTGATCCAGTCTCCTACCGTCGCGAAAAGCCAGCTGTTGCCGATGACCGGACCCAGCGGTATCAGAATGGGCGCTGTCTTCCATGGGATATAGGGTTTCTGGCTCTCAACCGACGATCCGTGCAACACGTTCTTGAGTGTCTTGATAAGCCAAGGGTTTTGCCGGGTTGTTGCGACTATCGTCATGTTGTCACCAACGTCGGCGATGTCGCCAGCGACGAAGACGTTTGGGTAGTCTGAAGGTCGCAACCATTTGTCAGTCTTGACCCGACCCATAGACCAGGTGGTCGCGCCCGGTAGGCTTTGCGCCAAGGATGATAGAGGTTTTGACCCGATCACCGGGAAAATAAGATCAGCAGAGATAACCCGTCCGTCCGTCAAGGTAACGGTACCTTTGTAGGGCTGATCGGAATGGCGTAGATCCTGCACTCGTTGACCCAAAACAACAGAAACGCCCAGTGATTCCAGTTTGCGTCTAAGCTGAGCGCCCAACCGCGCCGGGTACATCGGGAACAGAGTATCATCCGACGAAATCAATGTGATGGACTTATCTGGCTGCGCCGCAGCGATCTCGCCTGCAAGCTCCGTCCCGACAGCGCCTGCGCCGACAATTGCGACCGAATTCGCCTCGGCCAGCTGCTTGCTGACTTTCGCGCTGGCTTGGCGGAAATCGGCAATGCTATCGCCTGACGGTTTGAACGGAGCGGCATAGGCGGACCCTGTGGCTATCACGACATAGTCTGCCGGATACACTGCGCCCGAGGCCAATGTGACCTCGGATTGCGTCACCGATACAGCGCGACCGTGAACAACCTTTCCTGACGTCAGCAGGTTGTCGTAGGGCAGAATGATTTGATCCAGCAACTCAGGGTCTACCAGCGCGCGGATCGACGCCGGCGGTTGAACGAAAGCTTCGCGCTGTTCGATCAGGGTGATGTCTGCGTAGGCATCCAGCTTCTGGGCGACTTCGAACCCGACATACCCGCCCCCAATGATAACGACTTTCTGCTTACCCATCGGATCCCCCATTGCGGCACAGTGATTTGAAAGCTAGTTAGTTTTGTATGATCAAACCAGCAAGTACGGTCATTGAGGATACTGCTATGAAACAAGGTGAGTTGGAGGAACACTGCCAAATCGAAGCGCTGATCTCAGCCATTTCAGGGCGTTGGAAGCTGTTGATCATCTACTGGCTTGCGCAAGGAGATTGCCGGTTCAATCAACTTCAGCGCAACCTCGGGCGGATCACTCATCGCACGTTGACGCGCCAACTCACTGAACTGCAAGAGATCGGGTTTGTGGCGCGCAAGGACTTCAAAACCATTCCTCCGCACGTTGAATACTCACTTACTTCGTTCGGCCAAAGCTTGATCCCGCTGCTTTATGAGATGCATGGATGGGCAGTGCAGAACGCGGATAAATTGCCAAGCCCCAAGGACTATCCAAAATAGTTTGCGCGAATGGCGGTAGGACGCGGGGCGAATGCGGTCGCGTCGTTCTGGGGTTGGTCAACTCAGGCGTTGGCGCGGGCCAAAGCGCTATTCGCGTTGTTCCCCACACGAGTTCATGACTGCGAAAAGCAAAAAGAAAAGGGCCCCCCAAAGGCGGCCCTCAATCGCTTACAGAAAAGACTGAAATCAGCCGTTCACGCTGTCTTTCAGCGCTTTGGCGATGGTCATTTTTACCACTTTGTCAGCTTCTTTCTTGAACTGTTCACCAGTGGCGGGGTTGCGCACCATACGCTCGGGGCGTTCGCGGCAGTAGATTTTGCCGACGCCAGGCAGGGTCACCGCGCCACCAGCGGATACTTCGCGGGTGATCAGGCCGGTGATGGCCTCCAGTGCGCCATTCGCGGCCTTCTTGTCGGTTCCCATTTCCTCAGCGAGAGCAGCAACCAGCTGAGTCTTTGTCATAGGCTTTGCCATTTCTTGGTCTCCTTAACGTGCCCGATAAATAGGGCCTCACCGCGTAACTGTAACGGGATATTGTGGCTGAACACAACGAATAGTAGCGCTGAAAACCCTAAAAATATGGGGAAATCGTTGCTTTTTTGCGTCAGAGGAAGGCCGTTTCGTCGAATGAACGCAATTTCCGGCTGTGCAAACGCTCCAGCGGCATGCCGCGCAGGTGCTCCATTGCCCGAATTCCGATCGCCAGATGGCGGCTGACCTGCGTTGTATAGAAGGCCGAGGCCATACCTGGCAACTTCAATTCACCGTGCAGGGGCTTGTCCGAGACACAAAGCAGCGTGCCATATGGAACCCGGAACCGATAGCCGTTTGCCGCGATGGTTGCGCTTTCCATGTCCAGTGCGATAGCGCGCGACTGGCTGAGGCGTTGGACCGGCCCGGACTGGTCACGCAACTCCCAGTTGCGGTTGTCGACCGAGGCCACGGTGCCGGTGCGCATGATCCGCTTCAGTTCATAGCCGTCCAGTTCGGTCACCTCGGCCACGGCTTTTTCTAGGGCCACCTGCACTTCGGCCAAAGGCGGGATGGGAACCCAAACCGGCAGGTCATCATCCAGCACCTTGTCCTCGCGCAGATAGGCATGGGCCAGCACGAAGTCACCCAGCGCCTGCGTGTTGCGCAGCCCGGCGCAATGGCCAACCATCAGCCAAGCATGCGGGCGCAGCACGGCGATGTGATCCGTGGCGGTTTTTGCATTCGACGGCCCAACGCCGATATTGACCAGCGTAATCCCCGACCCGTCTGCGCGTTTCAGGTGATAAGTCGGCATCTGCGGCAGCTTCAGCGGTTGTTCCAAGGGCGCTTCGGCGTCCGAGATCTCGACATTCCCGGTCGAAACAAAGCTGGTGTAGCCACTTTCGGGATCGGCGAGCTGTTCACGGGCGTAATTCTCGAACTCGGAGACATAAAATTGGTAGTTCGTGAACAGAACGTGGTTCTGGAAATGGCTGGGATCGGTCGCTGTATAATGCGACAGGCGCGCCAGCGAGTAGTCGACGCGCTGGGCAGTGAACAGGGCAAGCGGACCGTCTTCGTCCACGTCATCGACGCCATTGACGATGTCATCGTTTGTGGTCGTGAGATCGGGAACGTCAAAGACGTCGCGCAGCGTGAAACCGGCGGCCCCCTGCTGTGGCACATGCAGGTCCGGGTTGCCCGCAACTGCGAAATGAACCGGGATGGGCGTGTCGGACGCCCCGATGGTCACCGGTTGGTCATGGTTTCGGATCAACAGCGCGATCTGCTGCGTCAGATAGGACCGGAACAGATCGGGCCGGGTGACCGTGGTTGCGTGGCTACCGGGTTCGGACACATGGCCAAAGCTCAGACGGCTGTCCACCTGCGCGTAAGACGAGGTCTTGATGCGGATTTCCGGGTAATAGGCCCGGTAGCGCGCCTTGGGGGTGCCGTCCTGCATTGCTTCGGTAAAGCTGTCGCACAGGAACCGGGTCGCTTGCTCATAAAGCTCTTCCAATCGGGCTACGGCGGCCTTGGGGTCGGTAAACTGCTCGGGTTTGGGGGTATCAGGCGTTTTTATTGTTGTCATGCAAGTGGTTCCAGAAGATCGATCTTTTCAAAGGTGCGCACATCCACAAGGCCAAGGTCTGAAATCCGCAGTTCCGGGATCACGACCAAAGCCAATAGGGAATGCTGCATATACGCGTTGTTCAATTGACAGCCGCAGGCTTGCATCGCCTCGACCATCTTGTCTGCCTTGGCGGCAACCTGCGCCGCAGGGCTGTCGGACATGAGGCCGGCAATCGGCAATTCGACCAGCGCTAGTTCTTTGCCGTCGCGAAAGATTGTGATGCCGCCGCCCACCTCGGCCAGCCGATTTGCGGCCAATGCCATCTGGTCGCGGTCGGTTCCGACCACAATCATGTGGTGGCTGTCATGGGCCACGGTTGAGGCCATCGCCATCTTGCCCTGATAGCCAAAGCCCGAGACAAAGGCGTTTGTCACCCCGCCCGTCGCCTTGTGCCGTTCCACCAGAGCAATCTGACAGACATCGCCTTCACCTTCGACGAGCCCCTCGATGATCGGTAACTCGGCTTTCAGGGCCTTGGTCGGCGCTTGGTTTTCCACGACGCCGATCACATTGGCCTGAACGCGATTGGCCCCCGGCGGCGCCGCGATCTCGAAATCGGTCGCGCTCAGCGCGTGCCCCAGATGCACGGTATTGCGGGCGGTGTCCGGCCAGTTCAGGTGGGGGCAATCCATCGTTATGGTCCCATTTTCCGCTACAATCTGCCCGCGCGCGATGACCTGTTCGATGGGCAGATCGGTCAGATCAGAACTGAGGATGATGTCCGCACGTCGCCCCGGGGTGATCGAGCCGATCTCGCGCTCCAGCCCGAAATGTGTCGCGGTGTTGATGGTCGCCATCTGCAAGGCGATCAGCGGGTCACATCCGCAGGCGATCGCGTGCCGGACCACGCGGTTCATATGTCCGTCATTGACCAATGTGCCCGAGTGGCAATCATCCGTACACAAGATGAAACTGCGCGGGTCCAGCCCCTTTTCGGTCACCGCCGTGATCTGGCTTTCCACATCATACCAGGCCGAACCCAGCCGCATCATAGACCGCATCCCCTGGCGGACCCGTGCGATGGCGTCGGCCTCGCAGGTGCCTTCGTGATCGTCAGCAGGGCCACCGGCAACATAAGCAGCGAAATCAGGCCCTAAATCAGGCGAAGCATAGTGTCCGCCGACGGTTTTTTCGGCCCGTTGGGTGGCGGCAATTTCGGCCAGCATCTTTGGATCGCCATGGATGACACCGGGAAAATTCATCATCTCGCCAAGACCGATGATCCCCGGCCAGTTCATCGCCTCGGCCACATCCTCGGGGGTGATTTCATAGCCCGTGGTTTCCAGCCCGGGTGCCGAGGGCGCGCAAGACGGCATCTGAGTGAAGATATTCACCGGCTGCATCATCGCCTCGTCATGCATCATGCGTACGCCGTTCAAGCCCAGCACGTTGGCGATCTCGTGCGGGTCGGTGAACATCGAGGTCGTGCCATGCGGGATCACCGCGCGTGCGAATTCGGCCGGGGTCAACATGCCGGATTCGATATGCATATGCGCATCGCACAGCCCGGGGACCATAAATCGGCCCCGTGCCTTGATAATCTGGGTGTCAGGTCCGATGCAGTGCTGGGCGCTGGATCCGACAAAGGCGATGCGCCCGGCCGCGATGGCGATGTCGTGTTCCGGCAGCGTTTCGCGGCTGTGAACATTGACCCATGTGCCGCCACGAATCACCAGATCGGCGGCCTCACGACCGGCGGCGACTGCAATCAGACGGGGGGCGGTATCGGGCCAGCTGGGAAAAGGTGTGTATTCCATGACCCAACTTTCCTCAATGCGTTGGAAGGTGCAACCCCTGCCGACGCGGTATCGTGAAACTGTCATGGAGCGGTTTGAAAACGGATCAAGCCCCTGACAAGACACCAGGTCCGGGATTGGGTTGCCAGATGGCAAGTCCGCGGGCCAATCTGCAAGAATGAACTATGACGAAATTGATGCCGAGGGATTCGGCCGCAGTCTTCGCGGTATCGGGGTGAACCTTTTGGTCCGCGACGTGCTGGCGCAATGCGCGTTTCTGGACCGGGTCTTTGGTATGACGGCCCACCAGCCGACGCGAGACTTTGCGATTGTTCGCTATGGCGATCAGGTTTTTCAGCTGCATGCGGATGGCACCTATCACAGCAATCCCTTGTTGGGGCTGTTGCCGGAAACCCCTCCGCGCGGGTCAGGGATCGAGATCAGGCTGTACGAGACTGATCCGGACGAAGCCGTCGACCGCGCCAAAGCCGCAGGTGCCACGATCTTGCAACCGGCGACCAACAAGCCACATGGCCTGCGCGAGGCCTACATTCTGTGTGAAAACGGCTATGCCTGGGTTCCAAGCCGCCCAACGGACCCAGCGTGACGTCGTCTGTGTCGCATCAGGTTGTTTGGGATTTGGCGAACTGACCTCTGATCCAATCCGCGAAGGCCAACGCACCCGGTGTTTCTTCCGCCTGCGGTGACAGCAACAGGTAATACGCCTCGGGCATTGGTGCGCGATGTTCGAACGGACTGACCAAGCGACCCTGCGCAATCAGATCTTCTGCAATGGCATCATGGGCCAGGCACAATCCGCCGCCCGCCATTGTGGCAGACAGGCAGACAAGGTAGGTCGTGGCGTAGGTAATTGGCGGATTTTTCCAGTTTAGAGCCTGATCTTCCGCCCAGCTTGCCCAATTGGACAGCAGGTTCGAGCAATCGAACAAAGGCTGTCTTTGCAGGTTTTCCAGCGTGACCTCATATCCCGGTGCGCAGACCGGATAATAGTGATCGGTGAGCAAAAGCTCGGTCCGCACCGTGTCGGCCGGGCGCAGCGAATAGCGGATTTCAACTGCGGCCCCGTCCGCCATCTCGCGCGGCTCCCACAGCTCGGTGAAGATGTTGAGGTGAACATCGGGATGCAACGCGCGAAACGCGGGCAGGCGCGGGGCCAGCCAATTGACAGCGAAGGTTATGTTGCACTGAACCTGAACCGCATTCTGTTGCGCACCTGTGACTGCTTGGGTTCCGCGCAACAGGGTTCTAAACGCCTCTCGCACCACAGGTAGGTAGGTGATCCCGCCTTCGGTCAGTTCCAGCGCCTTGGGTCGGCGCAGAAACAAGGGCTGACCCAGGTACGCTTCCAGCGATTTGATCTGCTGGCTGACTGCACTTTGCGTCATGTTCAGGTCGCGCGCGGCACCGGTGAACGACAGGTGCCGCGCCGCGGCCTCGAACGTGCGCAGCCAGCCCAGCGGAGGAAGCTTGTTTCGCATATGCATAATCTCAGCATTAGTTCAACTTATGGGATAGTTCGGTTTTTTTCGTTGGTCAAACGCGACTGTGGCGGGCACGATTTTGGCAACCCGCAGCCGAACCCCAGGGAGAGCCAAAATGACCGTTGCAAGCCTTCGCCCCAATATCGATCATTGGCCCGAGCGTGTGGATATGGCTGCCGCGTTTCGCTGGACCGTGCGATTGAACATGCACGAGGCCGTGGCCAACCATTTCAGCCTTGCGGTGAACGAAGACGGGACGCAGTTCCTGATGAACCCCAACCAAATGCATTTTGCGCGTATTCGCGCCTCGGACCTGCTGCTGCTGGACGCCAACGACCCAGAAGTTATGGAACAGCCCGGTGCGCCGGATCCGACAGCCTGGGGGCTGCATGGTTCGATCCACCGTCATTGCCCGCATGCACGCTGTGTCATGCATGTGCACTCGATCTTTGCAACCGTTCTGGCCTCGCTTGCGGACAGCACATTGCCTCCGATCGATCAGAACACCGCGACCTTCTACAACCGCTATGTCGTCGACGATGCCTTTGGTGGTCTTGCGTTTGAAAGCGAGGGCGAGCGCTGTGCCTCAATGCTGTCGGACCCGAAGAAGAAGGTCATGATCATGGGCAATCACGGCGTGCTGGTGATCGGAAGCGATCCGGCAGATGCCTTTAATAGGCTCTATTACTTCGAGCGTGCGGCGGAAACCTATATCCGGGCATTGCAAACCGGGCAGCAACTGCGGGTGCTGTCGGACGAGATCGCCGAGAAAACCGCGCAGGAATTGGATGACTATCCGGATCAGGCCGGATCGCATCTGCGTGAGATCAGGGCGCTGCTTGATGCTGAAGGCTCGGACTACGCCACCTGATAGACCGGTTAGGACAGGAGAATTGGCTGTGACGGATCACGCGCCGATGCAGGATATGAGCCGTGAGTGGAACTACCACCCGGATTTGCCGCTGCAAAACCCCTCGATCTTTCAATGGCCACCGCGGCCAGGCTTTTTGCTGGGCTGGGTTGTTCGCAACTGGCTTACGCTGAGCGAACGCGTGTTGATGGTGGGGCTGGCCATTCTCCTGTGGGCGTTTTTCTACCCCTCGCTCGAGACCGCCAAGAATTTTGCGTTTGGTTGGATCTTTCAGATCTGGCTGGTGAATTTCATCATGATCTTCGCCGTTGCGGGCGGGCTGCACTGGTTTTTCTACATGCGAAAGGCGCAGGGGAAAAAGCTGAAATTCGAGCGGCGCGATCAAGGCAGGAACAACAAGCTGTGGAATTTCAGTGATCAGGTTCTGGATAACATGTTCTGGTCGCTGGGTTCGGGCGTACTGCAGCTGACGGGTTTTCAGGCCGTGACCATGTGGTTGATGGCCAATGGCTATGCGCCGGTGATCACGTTCGCAGATAACCCGGTTTGGTTCATCCTGTGGCTGATCCTCTTGCCGATGTGGTCAGCCTTTCACTTCTATTGGGTACACCGCCTTTTGCATCAGCCGTTTCTGTACAAGAAAGTCCACAGCCTGCACCACCGCAACGTCAATATCGGGCCATGGTCTGGCTTTTCCATGCACCCGGTCGAGCATTTCTTTTACCTCAGCACCTTGTGCATTCACTGGATCGTACCCTCGCACCCGATTCACCTGTACTTCCACATCGTGTTTCAGGGACCGGGTGCGGCGATGACGCACACAGGCTATGAGGAGTTGCTGGTAAAGGACAAAAAGCGACTGGCGCTTGGGACCTTCTATCACCAGCTGCACCACCGCTATTACGAATGTAACTACGGCAATCAGGAGATGCCGTGGGACCGGTGGTTCGGCACGTTCCACGATGGCTCGCCCGAGGCAACCGCCGAGACGCGGGCGCGAAAGAAACGCATGTTCGGCTGAGGAGACAACGCCGCGAGGCCTACGCCTTTTCGAACAGCGCGATCAGCGCGGCGTCATCTTTGTTCGGGCCAGCGGCAAGATCGCCATAGATGCGGACTTCGGATAGGGTCAGATGCTGAATCCGGCCCCGTTCCAAATCCCGCAGCGCATCGGCAAATCCGAGGTTTTCATAATGCTTGGCGTTTATCGATAATGCGAATTGCGCCCCATGACGTGCGACAAGCAGAAGCGCAGGCAAAACATCAGGGCCAAGGTGACCATGGGTGAACGTTCCCGATGACACGACGCCGGAATAACTGTCGCGCGGAACCGGGATACCTTGATTCAGATCCGCCTCGATCGCGTCACGATAGACATCCTTTCGCATCGCCTGGTCCAGCATCTCGGCGCTGATATCGGTAGCATCTATCGGGCCGACACCAAGTCCAGCCAAAACCGCTCCGCACAGCCCGGTTCCGGCCCCCACATCCAGCACCGGGCCTTGGCCGCCTGCGCTGACAAAAGCGCGCGCCGCGTGGATGTGCAATTGATAATCTTCGCGCGCGGCAAAACTGGCGTCATAGTCCCCTGCCCACTCGGCATAGAGCTGTTTGTTCTCTTCCGGCGAGGTCAGCGAATATGCGGTGTGCAGGTCGGTGGGTTTGCTGGTCATGACCCATTGAACGCGCATCGGCGGATTCGAATCAAGTGTCACCTTCTGCGCTTGCATCCCGGCGCGCGTCCCCGCATCAAGGGGGCATGACCGGCACTCTTTTTACCTTCGGCCACGGCTATTCGGCCAGAGCACTGTCACGCCGCCTTGCACCGCAGGGCTGGCGGATGATCGGAACTTCGCGCGACACAGGCCATCTTGAGGGTATTCGCGCCTCGGGGGCGGAACCGTTGATCTGGCCGGGGCAGGCACCGGATCTGGAGGGGGTGACCCACCTGCTGATCTCGACAGCGCCGACCGAAGACGGAGATCCGGTTCTGTCCGAATTGCGCGATCAGATCGCGGCGCGGGCCGGACAGTTTGATTGGGTTGGCTATCTGTCAACAACAGCGGTCTATGGCGATCACCAAGGCGATTGGGTCGACGAGACAACACCACCTGCGCCAACCGCCAAACGCGGGCATTGGCGGGTGCGAGCTGAAAACCAATGGTCCGAGATCCCGGGCCTGCCTCTGCACATCTTTCGCCTGGCCGGCATATACGGCCCCGGGCGCGGGCCGTTTTCCAAGCTGAAACGCGGCGGTCTGCGGCGGATCATCAAGCCGGGGCAGGTGTTTTCCCGCATCCACGTCGAGGATATCGCGCAGGTACTGGCAGCTTCGATGACACAGCCGAACCCCGGCGCGATCTACAATGTCTGCGATGATGAGCCCGTGCCGCCTCAGGACGTGATCGGATATGCCGCCCAGCTTCAGGGCCTGCCGATGCCGCCTGCCGTACCGTTCGATGAGGCCGACCTGACCCCGATGGCGCGCAGTTTTTACAACGAAAACAAGCGGGTCCGGAATGAGCGGATCAAATCCGAATTGGGTGTTTCCCTGATCTACCCGAATTATCGCGTGGGCCTTGAGGCTTTGATGCGCGACAACGCGACGGGCGCGATCTGATGACGGATCGGTCCGAGCATTTGACCATTACGGTTTCGACGTTGACCCGGCAGCGTCCGGACATGCTGAAGGCATTGCTGCGCAGTTGGGCCGCGCTGATTGTCCCCGCCGGATGTGCGGTCCGGTTTCTGGTGGTTGAGAATGACACCAGTCCCCACAGCGAGACGGTGGTGCGCAAGATGGCCGAGACTTTTCCTGAAGCGACCCCGGTCGATTATGTGCTCGAGCCCGAATTGGGCATCCCGTTCGGGCGCAACCGTGCCGCGCGCGAGGCCATCGCCAGTGGATCGGATCTGTTGTGTTTTGTTGACGATGACGAAGTTGTCGCGCAGGACTGGCTGGATCGTCTGGTTGCCGGATACCGGGCCAGTTCGGCGGTATTGTTGGGGGCACCGCTGCGGGCGGCAGAACCGGCCGGAGACGAGACTGCGGCGCAGCGCCTGATGCTGCGCAATATCAGCAATCGCTATCTGGAAAAGGAAAAGGCCGCCGCCCGACGTTCCAGCCTGAGCGACACCGGCGGCGTCACTATTGTCACCAATAACTGGCTGGCCGAAACGCGCTTGTTCAGCGAGGTCGGGATCTGGTTCGACGAAACCATGCGTATGACCGGCGGTACGGACGCAAAATTATACGCCGAAACTGTTGCCAAAGGATTGCCTGTCGGCTGGGTGCCCGACGCCTTTGTCTATGAGACAGTGCCGGCCTCTAGGCTGAGCTTTTGGTATCAGGCGGCACGCGGGCGAGACCAGGCAAACACCCACATGCGCCGCAAGCTTGAGAATCGCCCGGTCAGCGCCGCGTTGGGGTTTCTGAGCGTTCCGTTCCGAATCCTCGCTTTGCTGGTAGCCATCATTCTGATGCCGTTTCAGCCGGATCGCCGCTACATCCAGATTGCCCGGACAGCCGGTTGGCTTGTGGGCGTTCTGGGCATTCCGTTTGGGTATAAATCAGCGCTCTACCGCAAAGTCAGCGGACACTGACGGCAACCTCGGTCAATTGCGACAAGTCGCAAACAGCGCGTCTAGGATTGCGGTCAATGCGATAATTAAAACCTATTAATATTATCCAAAAACAAAACTTATTTGCATGGCTTTATCTTGCTATCGTCAGGACAGACAGGAAGAACGAGTCGCTGATGCATTTTCCGGCAAGCCCGCAACGCCCCTTAAGCCCAAACGCGCCTGGCGTGTGGGTTTACCTTTGCCGGGATGTCATTCGGCCCCGTTACTCTTCTCGTATTTGACCGCGCGACGCTCAAGAACAGTAGCCAGGAATGGAGAAAGACATGGACGGAAGTGATAATCCAAACACGGGCGGTTGCCCGGTAATGCATGGCGCCGGAACCCGGTCGAACCGGGATTGGTGGCCCAATCAGCTGAACCTTTCCATCCTGCATCAGAATGCGCCCGCTTCGAATCCATTGGGCGAAGATTTCAACTATGCGGAAGCGTTCAAGAAGCTGGACTATAAAGCGCTGAAAGAGGACCTCTATGCGCTGATGACGGATTCGCAGGACTGGTGGCCTGCGGACTATGGCCATTATGGTGGTTTCTTCATCCGCATGGCGTGGCACAGCGCCGGAACCTATCGGACGGCGGACGGCCGTGGCGGTGCTTCGACCGGCAACCAGCGTTTTGCACCGCTCAACAGTTGGCCCGATAACGGCAACCTCGACAAGGCGCGCCGCCTGCTGTGGCCGATCAAGCAGAAATACGGCAACCAGATTTCCTGGGCTGACCTGATGATCCTTGCGGGCAACTGCGCCATCGAATCCATGGGCGGCAAGACCTTTGGCTTTGTCGGTGGTCGCGCGGATATCTGGGCCCCCGAGGAAGACATCTATTGGGGATCCGAGACCGACTGGCTGGCCCCCACGGACAATCCGCACAGCCGGTATTCAGGCGAACGCGATCTGGAAAATCCGCTCGCCGCCGTGCAGATGGGCCTGATCTACGTGAACCCCGAAGGCCCGGATGGTGAGCCCAATGTTCTGGCGTCAGGCCGTGATATCCGCGACACTTTTGGCCGGATGGCAATGAATGACGAGGAAACCGTGGCTCTGGTCGCGGGTGGCCATACCTTTGGCAAGGCACATGGTGCCGGAGATCCCGATCTGGTCGGCCCCGAACCCGAGGCGGCCCCGATCGAGGATATGGGCTTTGGCTGGATCAACAAATACGGCTCGGGCAAGGGTGACGACACCACGACCAGTGGCATCGAAGGCGCCTGGACAGCAAATCCCATCAAATGGGACAATGGCTATTTCGACCTGCTGTTCGGCTATGACTGGAACCTGACCAAAAGCCCCTCGGGCGCGTGGATCTGGGAGCCGGTGAACGTCAAGGAAGAAGACATGGCGCCGGCAGCGCATGATCCGTCCAAAAAGGTCAAGACCATGATGACCACTGCCGATATGGCGATGCGCATGGACCCGATCTATGGCCCGATCTCAAAACGCTTCCACGAGAACCCGGACGAGTTCGCCGACGCCTTCGCCCGCGCATGGTTCAAGCTGACCCATCGCGATATGGGGCCGCGCGCGAACTATATTGGCGAGGAAGCCCCGACCGAAGAACTTCTGTGGCAGGACAATGTCCCCGCTGTGGATCACGATCTGGTCGACGAGGCCGATGTGGCCGATCTGAAAACCAAGATCGCGGCATCCGGCCTGTCGGTGTCCGAACTGGTCTCGACCGCTTGGGCCTCTGCCTCAACCTTCCGCGGGTCGGACAAGCGCGGTGGTGCCAACGGGGCCCGCATCCGCCTGGCACCGCAGAAAGACTGGGACGTGAACGAACCGATGAAGCTGGCCAAGGCGCTTGATGCATTGGAAGGCATTCAGAAAGCGTTCAACGAGGCCCAGTCGGGCAACAAGAAAGTGTCACTGGCTGACGTGATCGTACTGGCCGGCGCCGTCGGTATCGAACAGGCCGCCAAGGCCGGTGGACAGGATGTTGAGGTCCCGTTCGCGCCGGGCCGCACCGACGCAACGCAGGATCAGACGGATGTGGATTCATTCGGCATGCTAGAACCTGCAGCCGACGGGTTCCGCAACTACCAGAAGTCCGAATTCACCGTCTCGCCCGAAGAGCTGCTCGTCGACAAGGCGCAATTGCTGACGCTGTCGGCACCGGAAATGACGGTGCTTGTCGGCGGGTTGCGTGTCTTGGGTGCAAACTTCGGTGATACCAAGCACGGTGTCCTCACCGATCGCGCCGGTACGCTCAGCAACGACTTCTTCACCAACTTGCTGGACATGCGTACCGAATGGAAGCCTGCTGGCAAAGGCGTGTATGAAGGCCGCGACCGCTCTAGCGGCGAGGTCAAATGGACCGGTACGCGCGTTGATCTGGTCTTTGGTTCGAACTCGCAATTGCGGGCGCTGGCCGAGGTCTATGCCCAGTCCGATGCCGAAGGCAAATTCGTCTGCGATTTTGTCTCGGCCTGGAACAAGGTGATGAACGCAGATCGGTTCGACCTGGTTTAATCGCGCCGAACACCTACAGGACGCCGCCTTGGGAAGCCTCGGCGGCGTTTTCTATAGGTGAGTCTGTCGGGCCGAACGCGATTCCACCTGTTCGCCCTGGTCTGAGCGTTTCAGACGGCGGGAAAACGCCCGTATTCTAAAGGTAACTTGTTGTTTTTATTAAGGTGGCGAAGAAACTGGTGGGAAATGTGAAGTTTTTTCAAATTGGGGGTTGCAGGTCTCAGACCTAATCCGTAAATACCCCTTCACCGGCGCTGGTGAGGCGGTTGGGACGCTGCGGTAGCGGTGGAGACGCATCGGAGAGACGGTGGGCATCTGAGGTTAGGGTTTAG
>NZ_JBQFXD010000010.1:0-169253 GCF_056540665.1 Ruegeria sp. AM4
CCGCTCTCGCCGAGTGGCGTCAACTTTGTTCCGGATAGGTTCGCGGTTCCCGCGGCACACTGAGACTGGTTCGAATTCGTCTGACAGCACCTCCCGGAAGACAAAAACAGTCTGCCTAGTTTTCATCATGCACAAAGATGCGAAAGTTGTCAGGAATAAGCTGCGCGGTATCAATAAACGGTTGACGTGCGTAGCACTGAAGTTGAGGCACAGGCTTATGGCTAAGTAACCATCTGGTAATCCGCTTAGCAGCCGTTCACGCCAAGGTCATCGAATGACTGCTGTGAGCCCAAATCCACCAAATGCTACACCGAATACCGATGTCTGCTTATCGGTAGTGATTTGGCAGAGGCCAGTCTGTAGCCTCTGCCCTGAGGGATCACTGATTGAAGAATTCAGCGTCAGCGTCACATGACGCTTTCACGGCTTCCGGCTTCCAGTAGAAATCAACGTGGCTGAACTCATCGAAAGCACGAACATCTGGGTCGTTCGTCAGCCGATAAATGAAGTTCGTTGAACAGATCGCCGTTGCCGCGCTTGTCCCGTAGATCACCATCGTCGGTTGCGTGATCTTATCTGCGTAGTGCTCGGCAATGTAAATCAGCGATTGCATGGGCTGATCACCGATGTGCTCGGCGGTAAAGTTCTTCACCTTTCCGGGGCCAGCAACGCCATCCTTGCCGTAGTAGTTGTAGGTGTTGTCTGACATTGGAATGCCAATGGCTTTGAACTCCTCCCGCGTCATGCTGTCTTGCAGAACAATCGGCCGCGTATAAGGCGTTCATGGCGTTGGCCGCGCAAAGCTTTGCGACTTTGCTGACAGAAACTGATCCGAAAGGGATCAGGGAATGCGCGAATGATCGATGCGTGCTGGTGTTCCGCGACATCTCAAAAAGCGGACGTCGCCGGTCGCGCAGCATGGAAACCGGCGGCGACCGAAGCAAGGCTGCCACATTGCGAGCAACATCGCACGAATAGGCTCTCAGCTTAAGAACTGCTCAATCACGGATGCCTGTTGCTTTTTGCCATCCGGGTCAGCTTCGGTTTTCAGGCGTGTAAACGCCTCACCCCAGTTTGAAGTGCGGATGCGGATCGGCGGGTCTGAGGCGTCAACCACGCCCATGACAACTGATGCCACTTGTTCCGAGGTTTGATAGATATCGCTGCCATCCATCCGCGCCTGCGCGCCGCCGATATACTTCTGGATAATGGGCAGATACTCATCCTCAAGCATTCCGCCCGTGGCCTCGACATGTTTCAGCACATTGGCGGCAAATTCGGATTGAATTCCGCCCGGTTCAACCGTCGAGAAATGGATGCCGAAATTGGGTGTAACATAGCTGGCCAGAGCCTCAGTGTATCCCTCAACGGCGAACTTTGCGGCGCAGTAGATCTCGTTGAACGGCTGACCCACAAGGCCGCCTACGGATGAGATTGAGATGACGTGACCCGAGCGCGCCGCGCGCATGTGTGGCATCACCGCTTTTGTGCAGCGCACGACACCCATGAAATTCACATCCATGACCCAGGCGACGTCTTCTTCTCTGGCTTGTTCGGTTGCGCGGACAAATCCAGCACCCGCATTGTTGATCAGTGTATCGATCCGGCCCTCGTTTGCGATGATCTTGTCGACTGCGGCGTTTACGCTGGCGCTGTCCTGCACGTCTAAGTTAAGCACGTTGAAATTGACGCCAGCGTCAGAGGCGGCCGCATCCAAAGTGCCGCGCTTGGCGAGGTTTCGCATCGTAGCATAGACAGTATGGCCTGCTCGGGCAGCTTGCACGGCAATTTGAACACCAAGGCCGGTCGACGTGCCGGTGATCAGAATGACTTTGGGCATAAGGGGAGCTCCGAATATCAAATGAATTGCTTGCGGCAACGATCCGATGTGTCAGGGCGAAGGTCAACAGCGGGACTTTAAGACGCCCAAAGCCTCATCGAAGGTATTCACATTCTCTTCTGCGCGTGCGGTCAGATGCGCGCCTTCCAAAAGGGCCAGTATCGCGCGGGCCTCCGAGATCGGATCGGTGATGCCAGTGATTGACATGTTTTCTTGGCCAAGCTTCAGGATCTCTTCGATTTGGGCAACCATCATGGCGCGGAATTTCCGGATCTTTTGGATCACGTCATCCGACAAGCTCTCCCGGCTGCTGATCAGCGACACGCAGAGACACAGGGTTTTCCCGTCATTGAGTGCATCGCGATACAATGCGATCAGGGCCAGCAATTGCTCAGCCCCGCTTTTGTGTTCTACCCGAATTCGGTTGCACGCTGCCTGCAGGGTCTCATGATAGCGATCCATGAGAGCCGCCGACAGCGCCGCTTTGGTCGGGAAATGATAGTGGATCGACGCCTTGCGAATGCCCACTGCCTCGGCCAGATCGGCATAGCTGAACCCGTCAAATCCGCGCGCCCGTGCGGCGTGTTCGGCAACATCCAGAAGGGCAGTCTTGGTATCACTCGTCATACGTGCTCAAACCTTTTCCGTCATGATCAGGGCCAGCGCGTTGTCCGCAGCCTCGAGGGCGCCTTCGATATAGCCCCCGAACTGTGGCGCAACTTCGGTCCCGCCAAAGATTAGTCGACCATCCCACAGACGGGTCATTGCATGGGGCAGCCCGTATTGCGGATGAGCGTATAACGGCTGTTGATCCGCTTCGACAGAGGTAAACGGATCGAAGGCCCAATCTTTGACAAAGAGTGTCTTTGGCTCCGCGGCTTCAGCGCCGAACAGCCGGGACAGTTGCTCTTTAAGCGCCTGCCGCAGCCGTTTTTCGTTGCTGCGGACGCGGGGAGGCAAGCCGATAAAGCCGAACAACGCGTAAGGTCCGCCCTCGGCAGGGGATGCGTCGTGTATTTCCACCATCGGCCCCCTGCGGCTCATCACGTCACCGGACAGCCCGGCCGTGCGCCAGAACGGGGTATCATAGACAGCGATGGCTTTGGCCTGTCCGGCCATCCAAGTCGCGATCCCGGTCATCGCCGCTAAAGCTTCATCTGCTAATGCAGGTGAGAACGCGATCTTGCTCGCCACGCGAGGAGGGAGGGCCAGTGCGACTTCCCGAGCATGGATGACTTGCCCAGTTTGAGTGGTCGCGGTGATCCCAGACGCAGACTTCTCTAACCCGACGATAGGCTCGGATAAGATAAGCCGCTTCTGCGGTATCTCAGCCGCCAACGCATCAATGAGGGCGCCCAGACCACCTTTCAGGCGATAAGACCCTTGCATCGAGGCAAACCCGCGATCGCGCTCGACCTGGCCTATCTCGTTTTCAAAGCTGAGCGCGCCTGTTGAATATTGCTCGAACCGCTCCAGTCCGAGCCGTTTTATCAACGCTGCAATACGCGGCTGTCCGGGCCAGAACCAGGCCGGACCCATGTCGAAATACCCACCCTCCAGCCTTTCCGTCAGGATACGTCCGCCCGGACGACCCCGCGCTTCGACCAGCAGGTAGTCATGGTTTTGTGCCTGTAGCTGTCGCGCAAGGCAGAGGCCAGAAAGACCTGCGCCAATGATCAGAGTTTGCGTCTGCACTGATCAGAACCCCTCAGATGCCGGGCGTATGTCCAGCTCATGGGTCCAGGTGGACTGCGGTTGGTGAACGATCTGCCAGTAGGCCTCGGCAATCTCGTCCGGATTCATCATCTTCGACGGATCCAGCGAGTGCAAATCCCACGAGCGCGGCGTATCGATGATTCCGTCCAGAACGACGTGCGAGACATGTACGCCAGCCTGTTGATATTCACGTGCCAGCGATTGTGTCAGCCCGCGCAGGGCGAACTTAGCCGACGCAAAAGCGGAAAACCGTGGGCCACCGCGCAGCGACGCCGTGGCCCCGGAAACGATCAGCGCGCCACCACCGCCGCGCACCATCGGTTGCAAAACACATTGCCCCAGCACGACCAGTGATTGCACCATTGATGTCCACGTCCTCTGGTAGTCCTCCAATGTGGTTTCGGGGAATGGCGCGATCACCAGCTCAGCCGTATTGTGTACCACGACCTTCGGCGGGCCATGCGTAGCGATCAATTCAGAAATAACTGGCGCAACCGCACTCGGATCGGACAGATCGACCTGATGAAACGGCGCGATCGTTTCCTGCGGCTGCGTACGTCCAAGACCAATGGTCGTCATGCCACCTGCCTGAAACCGCGCGAGAAGGGACTGGCCAAGGCCAGTCCCCGCACCGGCGACAATCGCCAGAGGTTTGTCAGAATTCATAGATCACACCGCTGGTGGTTGAGCAAAGGGCAGGTGGCCGGTTTTCATCCAGACCTTCGCCCCGTCCGGACCCGCAACTGCAGACAGCGCTTCGCCTTCGGGCAGGCGTAGCCAACCGTTCTTTTTCAGAACGTCATCGCCTGAGGTCAGCGATCCGCCAATCACCAACAGCTCGATACCACCTGGCGCATCCGAGGTAACCTCGGTGCCTGCATCAACATGGCTGTAAGTGACAACCTCGCGGTCATCCTTGTGCAGGGTCGCAGTGGCGACCCCGTTCACCGGTTCAGCCAGTTCGTCGGCCATGGTTTTGCGAAACTGATTGCGGTCATCCATGTCGAACTGCCAGAGTTTGACGAAAATCGTGCAGCCGGGTTCCGAGCCGGGCGTATGCCCGGTTGTGGGCGGATTGCGCACATAAGTGCCTTCCGGGAAATCGCCATGCTCATCCTGAAAGACGCCGTCCAGAACGATGAACTCTTCACCGCCTGTATGGGTGTGGGCCGAAAACTTGCTGCCGGGCGCATAACGCACAATGGTGGTGGCGCGGGCGACTTCGCCACCAATTCGATCCAGCATGCGCCGGTCCACACCCTTCATGGGCGAGGCCTGCCACTCAAGCTGATCAGAGTGAACAACGACACGCGAAGAGAAGTCCGAGTTGAGCTCCATGGGAGAGGTCCTTTCGACTTATATGGCAGTTCTTGCTTAGGTGGCGATAGATGGACGGGCCGCCATCTTAGCGCGCCAAGCTTGCAGGTTGGTCAGGGTTTCAGGAATTTCAACTTTGGCAAAATCGGCGAATGCCAATCCTGCAAAGGCAGTGATATCAGCCACCGAGAATGCGTTTCCGGCCAAGTATTCATTTTCGGCGAGAACCGAGTCCAGGTAGGTCATTGTGTTTCCGGCGATCTCTTTCTGCTTATTGCCCCATTCGGCGCATTGATAGGTTTCCAGATCGGGGCCCAGCCCAGGTGTAGCGTGGTGAAAATAAGTGCCTACTGCGTTCAGCAGACCGTTTTCGGCGCGCAGGTTCATCATCGAGATTTGTGCACGCTCTTTGGGGGTTTCGCCAGTCAGCGAGGGGCCTTCGAATTCGGCGTCAATATACTCGGTAATCGCGTTGCACTGCGAAATATGAGAGCCGTCTTCCAGCTCCAGACAAGGCACCGCGGCGTCGGGGTTCTTGGCTTTGAACTCAGGCGTACGATGCTCGCCGCCCATCACATCCACAGGGATGAATTCAACTTTATCTGCCACGCCTTTTTCAGCCAGCGCAATACGAACACGGGCAGGGTTCGGGAACCCTTCAACATCATAAATCTTCATCTGATTACCTCCGTCGGGGTTTGCGTTTCGTGCTATCTACCTATCGATAGGTAGATAGCATTACAACCCTTTTTTACCCTCCTTAACAAATGTTCTAATTCAATATGTTAAGATGCTCTCACTGATTTGGTTTGGTGCTGGTTCACTTTGTAACACCGAACTCAGCAAGAACAGATTCGGTATCTGCGCCATAAGTAGGGGCACTAAATAGTATCGTGGCAGAAGTTTTCGAGAACCGGGCCACAGCATCTGCTTGCCGCAGTCGGTCAGCCAATTGATGATCAAATTCCAACTGGGTTTTGTTCGTGCGGATTTGCGGATGTTCAGGTATCTGCGCACGGGTCAGGGCTGGCCGACACCAATGTAGTTCCATTAGTTGTACAGCGTCTTTGATGAGCCCATAAACACTGCGGCGAAAGCGAACTTTGTCCGCGCACCTGACCTTCGACGCCGACGAGACTTCGCAAGCGCACCGAACGGCCTGTGTGGATAGCTCCCGCATAGCAAGACATTTTTTGAAAGTAATTTCGCACTGGTCAGAAGCAGACGTGTGTCCGGCCTGTTTGCGCAGCACACGCGGCTGCTGGCCTTGATGGTTTCCGCGACCAAGTCCCATACGGGTATTGCGGACAACTAGTGTCCTTGCCGTTCGACGGGGTGTCTTGGCTGGCGGGCTGACGGTACTCCATCATTTCAAGGGTCTTGCTGTCTCGAGTATTCCCTTCTTGTTCTCTTAGATCGGGTGGGGACGGTAGTATTCGCTCTTGGTCAGCACAGCCCAGACGATCCGCGCCGTCTTATTGGCCATGGCGATTGTCGCCAAACGGGGAGGCTTGCGGGCGAGCAGGTCTATGGCCCATGGATCGACACGGTCGGGGTTCACCTTCATTTGCCGCAATCGCGCCGTCATACCGGTCACCAAGAGGCGCGGGATATATCGGTCGCCCATCTTCGTGATCCGCCCCAATCGTTCCTTACCACCACTGGATCGGTTGAGCGGCGTCAGGCCAAGCCAGGCTGCAAACTGTCTGCCGTTCTTGAACTGCTTCGCGTCACCGACGGTTGCAACAATTGCCGATGCTGTCACGGCTCCAATTCCTGGGATCGTGCGCAGCAACATCACGCGCTTGTCCAGTTTCGAATGCAGGCGCATGCGCACCTCGTACCAACGGAGGCGGAGATGCATGGCAACGAATTGATGACTCAGCTGCTTGAGAACATCCATCGCAATTTCAGGCAGGTCTGGTTTGTCTCCATCCAGAAGGCTCTTGGCATACTTCACGGCACTTCCTGTACCCTGCGCTATGATAATGCCAAACTCGACCAGCAGGCTGCGTAACATATTGCTGAGCTGTGTCCGTTGGCGGACTATCAGATCGCGAGCACGATGGAGAAATAGGACCGCTTGCTGCGCTTCCGATTTCGGCGCTACAAACCGCATTGTTGGGCGCGTCACTGCCTTGCAAACCGCCTCAGCATCAACCGCGTCAGATTTGCCGCGTTTCACATAAGGCTTCACGTAGTTGGCCGGGATCAGCCGAACATCATGGCCCAGCTTTGAGAGTTCTCGTGCCCAATGATGACTGGACCCGCATGCTTCCATCCCCACCAAACATGGCTCGAGTTCATCAAAGAAGGCGACAAGTTGGGCGCGCCGGATCGCTCGATTGAAAACGACGGTGCCATCCGCAGTAATCCCATGGACTTGAAAAACATGTTTGGCCAGATCGATGCCGACTGTTGTAACTTGCATTGGGTAGCTCCTTTCCTAGCAGTGATACACAACTGCAGTATGGCGCATTGCGACGCCGGTTGGAGCAGGAGCTATCCACCCCATCGGGTTTGACGAGCCGCAATGCAGCATCGGCGACTTCTGATGGATGGCGGCTTTGGGCCGAAATCTGCTTGCCGAATTCAAGCAGTTGTTTCGGCATGTTCGTTCATGGCATCGCGTTCTCAAACTACTCCGTCATTCTTGTTTGGCCTGAACATCCAAATGTCGAATTAGAACTCTTGGGATGGACGGTTAAAACCTACTGTGATCCTATGCTGTCGCAGTTCATGGGCATTTAATGCGATCAGCTTCGTATATTGTAGGTATTTTGGTAGCCATTGCCGCCAGCATTGGCCTTTATTTGGTTTCTTACCAGTACTTCGTTTCGGAGGAGCTTTCGAAGGTCTTGTCAGAAGAACTTTGGTTGAGCGTAGCAGGGGTGTTGCGTAGCTTTTGCCCATGACCAGACCTGCCTCTTTCAAATACTTTAAAACCAGTCCCGAGATCATCCGCTTGGCCGTGATGCTGTACATCCGTTTCCCGCTTTCGCTTCGGATGTCGAAGATCTGTTGCACGAGCGAGGCATCGACGTGAGTCACGAAACCGTCCGATATTGGTGGAACAGGTTTGGTCCAATGTTTGCGTCAGAGATCCGAAGAAAGCGTGTTCAGCAATTGAGAGCGTACTCCAAATGGAAGTGGCACGTGGACGAGGTATTCGTGAAGGTGAATGGCAAGAAATACTACCTCTGGCGGGCCGTCGATCATGAGGGCGAAGTGCTGGAAGCAATCGTTACCAAACGTCGAAACAAGCAGGCGGCATTGAAATTCCTCAGGAAATTGATGAAACGCCACGGCAAAGCGGAAACCGTCGTCACGGATCGCTTCGCATCCTACAAGGCTGCGCTTAGAGAAATGGGTGCTTTCGAAAAATAGCAAACGGGCAGGTGGCTCGACAACCGCGTCGAGAACTCACACCTGCCGTTTCGAAGACGCGAACGCGCCATGCAACGTTTCAGGCGCATGCGAAGTTTACAGAAATTCGCCTCCGTCCATTCCTCTGTCTACAACCACTTCAACCAGGAAAGATCGCTCACCAGCCGCGATATCTTCAAGCTGACCCGCGCCGCCGATCTTAGCGAGTGGCGTCAACTTTGTTCCGGATAGGTTCGCGGTTTCCGCGGCTAACTGAGACTGGTTCGAATTCGTCTGACAGCACCTCGTCATCGATTGTGGTATTGGCAATTGCCCTACCGTATACCCACAAACTGCATGGCGTCAAAAAAACCTATGTCTGCTGTGGGCGGGCTAACCGCCATTGTCTGCGATTGTGCCGATGGCGGCTTTGTCGACAGTTCTGAACCGCAAAGCCTATATTAGATAGTCTGGTTTGGGCTGGGAATTGCCGTTTGCAACGCAACGATCAACAGCGGCTTAGTCCGCATTGCGGTCGTTGTCGACATTTCGGCCAACATCCTCTGTGAGCCCATAGTTGACTCATTTCCATATCTACCTACCCTGCACGGCGGAAGATTGGCGCTCAGGCCCTGTCTGACTTTTAAGGCGACTGCAATCAAAAGTCGTTCATCCCACGAAGAGGCGACCACCTGAAGTCGTGCTCAAGGTGGCGTCACTAGACTATCTATGGGGAAACTTGACGTGGCGTCAGTCATAGTGCCACAGTTTGGGCTTCGGCGCCCGCGTCTTGGGGCGCGTTATTTTTTCAGGGAGGAAAAATGACAATGGAGACCAACCCAAAGTACACTTCAGAACAACTGGAAGATCTATCTTTTGACGATTTTGACGAGGCTATTAACCCGAAGCCGGAAAACAGTGAATTTGACGCAATTGTCGAAGAGGCTCTGTCACGGCGCGGATTCATGGGTGGTGTTCTGGCCTTTGGCGGTGTTGCAACCCTCGGAGTGGCCAGCACCGCGCTAACACCCATCAGGGCACACGCAAGTGACAATAGGTTCGGCTTCCAGCCTGTCGCCGCGAGTACCGAAGACACGATCATTGTGCCCGAAGGCTACAATTGGCATGTCGCCGCCCGGTGGGGTGACCCATTGTTCTCGGACGTGCCCGATTTCGATCACGCAACGCGGGGCACCGCTGACAGCCAAGCCCGCGCTTTCGGCGACAACAACGATGGGATGTCTCTCTTTACCGACAAGGACGGCCATCAGATTTTAGTCGTCAACAACGAGTACACAAACCGATCTGTTATGTGGGGCAACAATCCGGATGGGAAGTATGCCTCGGACGACGACATCAACAAGGGCAAGAATGCACACGGTCTGACGGCGGCGGAAATCAAGGAAGTCGACGGCAAATGGCAGATCGTCAAGGACTCACCCTATAACAGGCGTTTCACGCCGGACGAGCCGATGGATATCACCGGCCCCGCGCGCGGTCATGATTTGATGAAAACTACCGCTGATCCGGACGGTACAACGGTGCTTGGCACCTTCAACAACTGCGGCAACGGTCGCACGCCCTGGGGCACTTACTTAGCTTGTGAGGAAAACTTCAACGGCTATTTTGGCACCACGGATGCGGAAGGCTATGTCCAGGACGACGGCAAAAAGCGATATGGCGTCAGCGGTAAGGATCGCGGGTACGGCTGGTGGACGGTCGATGATCGTTTCGATGTCACCAAGGATCCCAACGAGTGCAACCGCCACGGCTTTGTCACCGAAGTCGATCCTTATGATCCGAACTCTGTACCGAAGAAACGCACGGCACTTGGACGTTTCAAGCACGAGAACGCAGAAGTGGTCGTCAACGCCGACGGTCGGATCGTGATTTACATGGGCGACGATGAACGTGGCGAATTCCTCTACCGTTACGTGTCCAACGGCTACTACGCTGAAGGCGGAAACACTGACGACCTAATGGAGAACGGCACGCTCTATGCAGCCAAGTTTTTTGCCGATGGCACCGGAAAGTGGCTTGCGCTCACACCAGAGACAACTGGGATGGACGAGGCCGAGATATCCATATTCACACGTATGGCAGCTTCCGAGGTCGGGGCGACAACGATGGATCGTCCCGAGTGGGTCGCGGCCAATCCGCTGAAGGCCGAAGTTTATTGTGCATTGACCAACAATAAGAACCGCGGCTTGAAACCGAATGCTGGCGGCGATCCTACGCCTGTCGGCGGCCCCAACCCGCGCGAGGCCAACAACTATGGCCAGATCGTGCGCTGGTGGCCGGGCGCCGGTGACCACACAGGCGACGCGTTCAGGTGGGATCTCTTCGTTATGGCGGGCAACCCGACTGTGCATGAGGATGCCAATGGCGGCTCGCACAACGTGACCGAGGGCAACATGTTCAACTCGCCTGACGGTCTGTCGTTCGACACCAAGGGGTTGATTTGGATCCAGACCGACGGAAACTACTCCAACGAGGAGGATTTTGCGGGACAAGGCAACAACCAGATGCTGATCGGCGACCCGGTCACCGGGGAAATCCGACGTTTCCTTGTCGGTCCAAAAGAGGCCGAAATCACAGGCATCGCTTGGTCTGCAGATCGCAGAACGGTCTTTGTGGGCGTTCAGCATCCCGGCGAGCGAGGAGATTCAAGCTGGCCGGATGGTGAAGGCAAGACGCCGCGAAGCGCAATCGTCGCTGTCCGTCGAGACGATGGAGCGGCCATCGGCTAATCGCAGGACTTGCAAAGGCGCGAGTAAACTTCTAGCCGTGCCTTTGCTCCGACTTACTGTTTCGGTAGGGCCAATTTCAATATCGGGACCGTCTTGTAAGAAGAACTTTGCTTGAGCGGGGCAGGGGTGTCGCGTAGCTTTTGCGCACGACCAGACCTGCCGCTTTCAAGTACTTCAATAGCAGTCCCAAGATCATCCGCCGTGCGGAGATGCTGTACATCCGTTGCCCGCTCTGGCTTCTGAATGTCCAAGATTTGCTGTATGAGCGAGGCATCGACGTGAGCCACGAAACTGTCCGATATTGGCAGAACAGTTTCGGTCCGGTGTTTGCCTCCGAGATCAGCCGACAACGTTACCAGCAGCGTCGTGTTCGTCAGAAATTACAAAGCGACCAGAGAACTCCGGCTGAGTTTAGAATTCGTCGGAATGCATGCGTTGTCTCGACACTATGAATCATAGTGTTGCAAATGAATAAGAGATACACCACAGTATGCCGCATAGTGTGGGGTCGTCCCCACACATTCCAACGGGCGATTGCCGTCCAATTCGGAGAGTACCGGAATGAAAAAGAAGCCTGCCATCTTGCCTCGCGGATATCGCACCTGCACTTCATCGCTTGCTGTTGCTGACGTTTCCGCAGCCCTGGAGTTCTATGAAAGCGCCTTTGGTGCAAGGATCCAGGCTCATGATGCGGAAGAGGCACCTGGCTTTGCCGCCATCAAGATCGGCAACTCGATGCTGTTCGTCACCGCAGGTTGGAGCGCGCATGCTCCGATGGTGCCGGGCGCGGTCACACCCGTTGGGCATCATATGTATGTCGAAGACACCGATGCCGCTTTGGCGACCGCGCTGGAAAATGGCGCGACCCTGATCGCAGAGGCAAACGATACCTATTGGGGAGAGCGTTGTGCGACAGTCGCAGACCCCTTTGGCCATATCTGGACACTGGCGACCCGGATCGAAAACCTGAAGCCCGAGGATATCAGCGAACGCCGCAAGGCACTGTTCCAGGCAAATCTGGATCAGGACGCCGAAGCCGCAGTCAAATCGACCGTATCGGCTGAGCTGACCGATGCCGCGTGATCCCGGCAGAAGTTGAACAACGGACGGGTCGAGAAGCACCGGATTGGGTGTGTTCTTTGACAGGCAAATTATGAGCGACGCACCCCTTCCCACATTCACGATCCGCCAGAACGATCTGGCAATCCTAGCTGCCGAAAACCGGATCGGTGACTATCCGGTCGCCGTGCGCACGGCGCGTGAGGTGGTCAGCGGCGGCTTTGCCAATCAGTCGGCGCACCCTAACACCTGGACGGTATACTTTTTGGTCGATGGCCAATGGGCTTTGGTCGAGTCCACGCGCGGGCTGCGGCGGGAATGGTCAAGTCTGGACCGTTTGGAAAAATGGCTGCGCAATTGCGGCTTCCGTTTTTTCTGGGTCCGAAACGACATCGATTTTGTGGAGCCTCTCGGAGAGGAAGCAACAGAGGAAGAGACCGGATAAATCAACTGCCTGCAAACGGTGGGCTTGCGTGACCACACGGTTTTGTGTTCCGATGAAGAACGCCAGATCAAAGCGGCGTTCGCAATCGGCAAGAAAATGAGAAGAAACAAGAAATGACCCCTTTTGCGATAACCGGAATTCAGATGCATGTTGGAGCGTTGCAGTCGAATGTCGACGCGATGTTGCATCGGATCGACATCATGATGGCCCGGTTCCCCTGGACCCAGATGGCGCTGTTCAGCGAACTGGCGCCGCATGGTCCACTCGACCGGTTTGCGCAGCCTTTTCCCAATGATGATCTGTCGCGCTTTCAGGATGCTGCTCGGCGTTATGGGATCTGGCTGATCCCCGGCTCGATGTTCGAAAAGCGCGAAGACGGGCGGATTTTCAACACCTCGGTGGTGATCAATCCTGACGGTGAGATTGTCTCGAAATATTCCAAGATGTTCCCGTTCAAACCTTATGAGCAGGGCATTGCCTCTGGCACGGAATTCTGCATCTTCGACGTGCCGGATGTGGGTCGGTTTGGTCTGTCGATCTGCTATGACATCTGGTTCCCCGAAACTACCCGCCACCTGACCAGCCAGGGGGTCGAGGTTCTGCTACACCCGGTCCTGACCGGCACAACCGACCGTGAGGCCGAGCTGTCGATTGCCAAGGCCACCGCTGCGCAGTTCCAATGTTATGTGTTTGACGTGAACGGTTTGGCCGCCGGGGGCGTGGGCCGCTCGCTGGTCGTTGATCCGTCGGCCACCGTGTTGCACCAGTCTGCAGGGCAAGAAGATATCTTCCCGATCGAGATCGATCTGGATCAGGTGCGCCGACAGCGCGAGGTCGGGCTGAAAGGTCTGGGGCAGGTTCTCAAAAGCTTCCGCGACCGCGAGGCGGAGTTTCCGGTTTATGATCGCACCAGCGGGGCGGACGCCTATCTGCACACGTTGGGTCCGCTGCGCATACCGCAGAAAGGCGACGCTGCGGGCGTCGCTGCATCCGACCCCAGAACGGCGCTGGGATATACCGAAGACGCCGCGACCAAGCCCGACAATCTCTATCTCTACAAAGGGCGCTCTGGCACAGACTGATACCGGGGCAGCTTTTCGGTATCGGCAGAAAGGATAAATTTCATGCACGGCATTTCCGATAGCGAAAAGCTCCACACCATCTCGGATTACTACAGCGCCTCGCAATTGAGGGCCGACCGATGGAGCGCGCTACGGGAAACGGCCGAATCTCTGGATCAGGGCGGTAGCGAAAAAGATCGGGACCGGGCGCGGCAATTGTTGCAGGCGCTGGCCCCGATCGAAGTATATTTTGCGTTTCCGGGCGGTTCTGCATTCGATTATCTGCGCCGGTTGCTGGACCATGGCAATTTTGGCGATTTCTCAACCGCCGTGCGCCGGGTGTCGCGAGCGTTGACCTCGGGCGCGTATCGCCGCCGCTCGATCCCTCTGATCGCGGATGAGGCAGAAGGTGATGAGTTCGAGGATGAAGCAGCCCAAAGCCACGAGGCGCGCGCGCTGGGGCGGCCCTATTTCGAAGTGATGATCGTCGACAACGTCAACGAACATCAGGAACGCTTCCTGCAAACCAGCCTGCAGCGGATGCGCCGCAGCGAAGACCCGTTCATCTATGAGACCGTCGTGGTGTCTAGCGTCGAGGACGCGCTGATCGGAGTTCTGTTTAACCAGAATGTGCAGGCCGTGATCGTGCGCCCCGGTCTGAGTCTCAAATCCAAGAACGAAACCAATGTGTTGGGCCGCTATATCAGCCTATATGGCGAAGGCGCCGATCTCGACGCGCTTTCACCTTCGGAATACGGTCCCGAAACCTGCCGCCGAATAGGTATGCTGCGGCCAGAGTTGGATGCCTACCTGATCACCGATAGATCTGCCGAGGATATTGCGGGGCTTGATCTGGGCCTGTGCCGACGAGTGTTCTATAATCAGGAAGATTTCCTGGAGCTGCATCTAAACATTCTGCGCGGGGTACAGCGCAGGTACAAGACGCCGTTTTTCACGGCACTCAAGGAATACTCCAAACAGCCGACGGGCGTATTCCACGCCATGCCGATCAGCCGCGGCAAATCGATCAGCCGCAGCCATTGGATTCAGGACATGGGCGCGTTTTACGGCTCGAACATCTTTATGGCCGAAACCTCGGCCACGTCGGGCGGTCTGGATTCCCTGTTGGAACCCCGTGGCCCGATCAAAGAGGCGCAAGAGGCCGCCGCGCGGGCGTTCGGGTCAAAACAGACATTCTTTGCAACCAATGGCACCTCGACCTGCAACAAAATCGTGGTGCAGGCATTGGTGCGACCAGGTGACATCGTGCTGGTCGACCGCGACTGCCACAAATCGCACCATTACGGCATGGTTCTGGCAGGCGCGAGCGTGGTCTATATGGACAGCTATCCGCTCCATGATTACTCGATGTATGGCGCGGTGCCGATCCGTGAGATCAAGCACAAACTGCTGACACTGAAGGCCGAGGGCAAGCTCGATCAGGTCCGGATGGTGCTGCTGACCAACTGCACCTTCGACGGCATCGTCTACAACGTCCAGCGTGTGATGCAGGAATGTTTGGCGATCAAGAAAGACCTTGTGTTCCTGTGGGATGAAGCCTGGTTCGGCTATGCCCGTTTCGCGCCCAACACGCGTGTGCGTACAGCGATGCGTTCGGCCAACCTGCTGCGCGAACGGTTCCGCACCCCCGAACATGCAGAAGCTTACGCCGCGCAGCAGGCCGAACTGGAGGGCGCGGATGACGAAACCCTGCTGAACACCCGCCTGATCGCGCCGCCGGATGCGCGGGTGCGGGTCTATGCCACGCAATCGACGCACAAAACGCTGACCGCGCTGAGGCAGGGCTCGATGATCCATGTCAACGACCAGCAATTCAAAGGCGCGGTCGAAGAAGCCTTTCACGAGGCTTACATGACCCATACCTCGACCTCGCCCAACTACCAGATCATTGCATCGCTGGACGTGGGCCGCCGGCAGGTCGAGATCGAAGGATATGAGTTTGTCCAGCGGCAGGTCGAAAGTGCTATGGCGATCCGGCGGGCGGTGACGACGCATCCATTGCTCAAGAAATACTTCCGGCTGGTCACCGCAGGCGACATGATCCCTGAGGAATATCGCGAAAGCGGCATGACCAGCTATTTCGATCCCGATCAGGGTTGGGCAGATGTTTGGGATTGCTGGGCCAAGGACGAGTTTGTTCTGGATGCCACACGCATCACCCTGCATGTGGGCGCGACGGGCTGGGACGGCGATACGTTCAAGACCAAGATCCTGATGGATAAATACGGCATCCAGATCAACAAGACCTCGCGCAATACCGTGCTGTTCATGACCAATATCGGCACCACGCGCAGCTCGGTCGCCTATCTGATCGAAGTGCTGGTCGAGATCGCCAAGGAACTGGACGATCTGATGGACGATGCGTCCAAGATGGAAAAGCGAGCCTTTGAAAAGCGCGTCAGGAACCTGAGCGAACACGTCCCACCGCTGCCAGATTTCAGCCGGTTCCACGATGCGTTCCGCTGCGAAAAAGGTACTGAGGCGGGGGACATACGCACCGCCTTCTTCCTGTCTTACGACGAAGACAATTGCGATTATGTAGAGCCGGACAAAGAGATGCTGGACCGGCTGGAGGCAGGGGAAGAAATGGTCTCAGCCACCTTCGTGATCCCCTATCCGCCGGGCTTTCCGATTCTGGTGCCGGGGCAGGTGATCAGCCCCGAAATCCTAAAATTCATGCAGGAACTGGACGTCTCGGAAATCCACGGATTCCGCGCCGATTTGGGCCTGCGCATTTTTACCGAAGACGCTTTGAAATCAATCAAGAACCCCTAAGAGGTCAGGGAGGACAACTATCATGCCAAAGAAGGTGCTTAAAAACATCTCGGAAATTCGCCGGTATTTCCACACCAATAAAGACCCGATCTATTTTGTATCGGCGACCAATTTCAACCTGTTGGGGCTGGATGAGTGGGTGATGAACTTCACCTACATTTGCTACATGGATTGCTTTGACGGGCGACATCCGAACGTTTTCGTACCTTCTGAAATGCCGCATGACGAATTTCAATCCATCGAGGACATCAACAACTATCTGCTACAGCACAAAGAAGTCATTGATCTGGTCAAACGGCGCGGCGGCAAGCCCAAGTTCGTCTTCCTGATGTTCGATGAAACCACTGAAAAACTAGTCAAGGAACTAGGCGGTCAGCTGTGGTTCCCCAAAGCCAAGCTGCGCACCAAATGCGACAATAAGATCGAAACCGTCCGCATCGGCAACAAGGCGGGTGTGCCCTCGGTGCCCAACACATTGAGCGTGGTCAAAAGCTATGATCACCTGAAAAAGATCTGTGACAAGGCCGGGTTGGGGAACGATCTGGTTCTGCAATCCGCCTTTGGTGACAGCGGCCACACGACGTTTTTCATCAAGTCCGAGGCAGATTTCAACAAGCATAAAGACGAAATCGTCGGCGAAGGCGAGATCAAGATCATGAAGCGGATCGACTGTCGCGGGGCAGCGATCGAAGCCTGTGCCACCTCGGAAGGCACAATCGTCGGCCCGCTGATGACTGAGCTTGTGGGCTTCAACGAACTCACCCCTTATCGCGGCGGCTGGTGCGGGAACGAGATTTTTTCGACCGCTTTCCCGCCCAAGGCCCGCGAACAGGCGCGGCAATTGACCTTCCAGTTCGGGGAAGAACTGCGCAAATCAGGCTATCGCGGGTACTTTGAGCTCGACTTTCTGATCGACAAGAAAACGGATGAGCTGTGGTTGGGTGAGTTGAACCCCCGTATCACCGGCGCCAGTTCGATGACCAACCACGCGGCCTTTGCCCATGCAGATGCACCGCTGTTTCTGTTCCATCTGTTGGAGTTCTCAAAGAAACCCTTTGAGCTCGATGTCGAGGAACTCAATGCGCGCTGGGCGGATCCGGACATGATCGACAGTTGGTCGCAGATGGTGATCAAATACACCGATGACAGTGTCGACCGGATCACGCAGGCCCCACAATCGGGCATCTACAAAATGCTGGAAGATGGCCGGGTGGTGTTCGACCGCTTCGACTATCACCGCCGCGCGGTGGGCGATAATGAAGCCTTCTTCCTGCGCATATCGAACGTCGGGGATTACCGTTATGAAGGCGCTGATCTGGGCATCCTCGTGACGCGCGGGCGGTCGATGACCAAAGGTTTCAAGTTGACGGACAAGTCGAAAAAGTGGATTCACGGCATCACCTCGGCTTATGCCGCCGAACCGCTGCCCGCCGCGCAGCCGATGGAAGACCCCGCTTTCAAAATTATGTAGAAAGCCACATGGCGCTTGTTTTTCGCTCAATCGATGAAGCGCAGCCCGGTCCCAAGCTGGCCGGGCTGTTTGCTGAATACTGGCCTGCCTACCGCAAATGGTGGGCGCAAGAGGGGTATTCGGCCCGCCCCACCTATCGCGAGTGCCTGCGCGCCCTGCAAAAGCACATGCCCGAGATCCTGCCGCTCTATGAAGAGGTCGTCGAACTGGTCGGCGGTAGCGACAGCCAAGCGCGGTTTCTCAGCTTCTATTGCCCGCCGAAATACCTGTCGGGGTGCAGCCAGGCGATCTGGCGCGGCAAGACGCCCATATTGGTGCGCAACTATGACTATCATCCGAAAACGTTCGATGCGGCGCTACTGAAAACACACTGGAACGGGCGCGGTGTGATCGGGATGAGCGACGGTGTTCTGGGACTGCTTGATGGGATCAACGATGCCGGCCTGACGGTCTCGCTCACTTTTGGAGGACGGCGTGAGGTGGGGGACGGCTTCGGCGTTCCGCTGATCCTGCGCTATGTCCTGCAAACTTGCGAAACAACCGCCGAGGCAGTTGACACTCTGTGCCGCATCCCTTGTCACATGAGCTATAACGTCACCATTCTGGATGCGAAGTATGACCACAGCACGGTGTATCTCGCGCCGGATCGACACCCACAGATCTCGGACCAGCCAGTGGCGACCAACCATCAAGGTCATGTCGAATGGTCAACCCATGCACGCTTTACGGCCACCGTTGAGCGCGAACGGTTCCTGCTCAACCGCCTCAACCAGCACCCGGAAAGCGAAAAGCGCTTCATCGATGCGTTCCTGCGCCCACCGCTTTATTCCACCGCGTTCAACTCGGGGTTCGGTACGCTTTATACCGCTGTTTACCGGCCAGCAACGAAGCAACTGCAACTGGTATGGCCAGGGACAAGCTGGGACCTGTCGTTCAGTAACTTCAGCGAAGCAAAGGTCGGTTTGATGTTGCCGAAGGCAGAAGTTGAGGTCCCGTTCTAGCACGGCAGCCTAATGGTTTTGTCAGAAGAACTTGGGTTTAGCGGTAGCAGGGGTGTTGGGTAATTTTTACCCGTGACTTGACCTGCCTCTTTCAAGTACGTCAAAACGGCAATGTCAGATTAAACTCACTTGGTGCGGGTGGGGCGGTTTCGTGGCGTCGGTCCATGACAAAATGCTCCCCATTTCGCTTCCAGAACGAGCCCGGAGATGATCCGCATGGCAGTGATGATGTGCGTTCGGTTGCCACTTTCGTAACGAAGCGTGGAAGACCTACTCCACGAGCGAGGCATTGACGCGAGCCACAAAACCGCGCCCATAGTCTCCGCGCGCATTCCAATCGGCGGCGGCACCGGGTCGAGATCACCATATCAACATCGAACGTCGAGAGCGCAATCGCGAGAGGGTCCGACGACGGTAGACTCTCGGAATTGAACCTTGAGGCGCATCGTATAGTGCTTCAAAGATCGTCACCTCGATCTACCCCGCGAGCGGTCCCAACGGCCGCTCGCAACCGCAAACCAGTCTTTTGTCCATAGAACTCGGACGGCTGTTTCGAGCCCGGAACGCAAATTTTGCTGCGTGCACATTGCCTTTAGGATTGCAGTGCAGCGAGAAGAGCGGTCATCCATGATTGGCGCAACGAAATTTCGTCGGGCAAATTTCAGATCGCGGACTTTGTTAGCATTCGCTGTGGCTTTACCAATGGATGCTGTGCGCAAAAAATTGTTATGATCGTTTCACAGCGACCAAAGCCCCCGCACAGAGGATGATAGCGATCCCGAGCCAAGTATGTGCTTTAGGCCAGTCACCGAACACAAAAAATCCAACAATGACTGCGGCCACAATCTCCAGGTAGACCAGTGGCGCAAGTATCCCCGCAGGCGCAAACCGAAAGGCTGCTATCGAAAGACCGTGTGATAGGCTTTGCAATACTCCTACTGCCGCAAACAAACCAAGGTAAGAAGGAACCCCGCCCAACCCTGACCACAGAGCGAATGGGGTTAGAACGATTGCCCCAAGGAACGCCTGATAGGCCAGAGCGGCCATAGGTGGTGCCTGACGCGCGGCGAGCCGGGTGGCGAGCATATAGAATGCAAACAGGATGCCTGCGAAAACAGCCCAGAGGATATTGGCGTCGAAGTTTTCATCAGGGCGCAAAACAATGATGACACCGATGAAACCGCCAATGACCGCGCAAATTATTGGAAATGTTATGCGTTCAGACAAAACAAAAGGTGCCAAAGCTGCGGCAACGAATGGCGCAACAAAATATGCGGAAATTGCGTTCGCGAGTGGAACCGACCGAATGGAAAAGAAGAAAACGGTCATAGACCCAACCAGCAACAAGGTTCGCGTTGTCTGAGACTTTAACCCCGCTGGCAACAGCGCTTCACGTCCGTGAAGCCTCATCGCGATTGGGACGGCAAAAATGGCAGCGGCAACATAGGTGCCCCAAGCGATGGTAAAGACGGGCAGAACATCCGTCATGTACTTTGCCATGCCATCCCTTAATGGAATGACGAACATCGCGGCGGCCATCAAACAGAGACCAAGCAAGACGTGGTCCACCGGTTGTTGTTTTTTGTCCGTCAAGCTTTCAGCCAATTGTGCAGCCTCGGTTATTTGATGAAATTTCTAAGTGATGCCAGTTAACTGCCCCGCTTGCTGTTGGTAAAGCCGTCATGCATGCAAATCGCAGCATTGGTCGAGGTGGGCTCACTGCCTCCATTCTCTGCGGTGGATTCAGGCAGGTGGTTTGAGCCCAAAGCCGCCTTTGATCACGCTTCGGTCTATCGCGAGCGCGGCAAGTCGCGACCCTCCGCCAATCCCATCATCATCTCGGCAAAGATGCCCTGTTCGTGGCGGCACTCGAACCAGTGGCATTTGCCACTCACCTCCACTGCTTCCAGCAACTGTACAGCGTCTTGTACGGCCCGTATTCCGCTGGGGCGTCGCGCCACCGTAAGCCATTGCGATTGATGATGATAATACCGCTCGACACGCGCTGATCATCGACGCGAGGTTGACCGTGCAACATTGGGAAAAAGGCCTCATGACGCGCCAGTTGCGCGTCCGCTAACCAGAAAAGATCAGACATGTTCACCGCTCGTTCTTCGAACCAGGAACCACGCGGCCAAGCTGAAATCAATAGGTCTTGAACCTAGGTATCGAGGCTATGTCCCCGCTCTTGTGCCTTCGCTGCAAGGTACCTTGTCCACGAATATGAAAAGCGAACATCGCCCGATTGCGGATTCGGATGTAGCCCTACGCGCACTTTTTGCAGAAAAGGATATCCTGATACCCTGCAGGAGGGTACGAAAGCTGTTCGACAAATGGCATCCTAATGACAAAGCCGCAAGACCAAGAACGTCGGGCAAGCTCTGACGTATACGCTCGTGCCGCTGATCATGAGCGAGGTCGACAATTTTCTTATACTCCGAAGTCCCCGATAAGACCGTTAGACTTTCCACTATGGCACCTGAAAAGAAAACGACAAACGCGCATCGCCTGATGCGGCCAGAGTTTGTTGTCGTCACCCGCTAAACCGCAGTTACCTTCAAGCGAACACTTCCTTTGTTGTTGCCATAGAATGACCAAACATCGTTGGCGAAACAGTATAGGTATCCGCTTTTTTGGGGGGTGAAGTTGGTTCCGGCGCCGATCTCAAATGTCTCGTGGGGGAGCAGCGTATGCGTTTTGGGGTCAACGCCAACACCGTTTGCCACAACACCGACAAGGCAAAAATAGGCGAGATCTTCTTCCCTGCGCGCACCACTGACGGATGCTCCTTTCTGTCCGGGCTTCTTGCGCCTCCGCCTCTGAAAAAACTCTGGAATCAGCGTCGCCTTCTGCAGCACCTGACCAGCGCTCCACCGGTCTAACGGTCCCTTAGGAGAGCACTTGATATTGTCGTCCAGCCACTCACCCCATGCCTCAAACTTGTAGTTGCGCCCGGCTTCAAGGTACAAACCAACTGAATTCCATTGCTCTCGTGCGAATATGTCTGCACTAAAACTCCCGGTCGACTGAAATGTATTTTTCGGCCAATAGTGCGGCTGCTCCAAAGGGGGATCATCGACACGTTGGTTGCCAACATTGTGAATATCGGTGCTTGCGACATTGGGAACACTTCTCGGAAGCGTGCGCAATTTTGCAAAGATACCTTTGACTGAGTTATGCAACAAACCCTGATGGTCCGGTTTTATCTGCGCCAATGCGGTGTTTTTGAAAGCCAACCCCTCTGCCTGAGCTTCGGTGATCATCCACTCCAGCGCCGCATCACCCAAGCCATGTTGCGCATAAGAACCTCCGACATCCCCATGAACGCCGGGAAACCAAACTTGCTTCACCCGAGCCGCGTCATACTCGGTCCACAGAGTGGGTGAAAACGTCTGGCGTTTTTCGTCCATGGCGACGGCATGCCGGGCGCATTTCACATTCTTGCCCAGAACAGTGTCGTGAAACCGAAACCTCTTAGGACGGTCAAAAACGTTGATCGTCAGTTCGTCCGGAATACCAAGGGCCCCGACTGTGTCCCAAACACCCAGAAAATCAATGTCCACGTCTTTGTGTCGCTTAAGTTTGTCGACCTCGGCCTGATGTTCTTTTTTGGGCTCCCGGTAGGTGTCATAGACTGTCTGTATGTTTTCCCAGAGGCTCGACTGGTCCACTGCGTCGTCATGAATCAAAATACCGTAGCGACCGATCAAACCCGCTAAGCTTCGCACCGAGAATGCGCCGCGTGAAAAACCGAACAAAAAGACCTTTGAGGTCTCGGGATCATAGTGGTCGCACAACCACTTATAAGCGCTCTTTATGTCATTGCTCAGCCCGACTCCCAACCCACCTCCGATCAGCCGCTTTAGAACGTTCCCCGAAGTACCGACGCCATTGCGATAATAGGCTGTTTGCGGCACACCTTTTTGATCTTGCTCCGCCAGCGCACCGTGCAACTTAAAAACGTTGGTCGGAGCGGGCTGCCCATTGTCTTCCTGATCAGGGGTGTTCCAGGTTCCGTCGCAACAAATGATCAAATTGGCCATTTCAGAGCCCTTTCAGTACAAATTGTTTGTTTTTGATAAATCTCTCCGAGAATTGTTCTCGTATCCTATGCATTCAGTATCGCGCGATATTTTTTTACAGACCACCTTTCACCGATCTATACGCAACTTTAGTCCAGCGAATAAAAAAATAGCCAGGCTCAGGAGCTTGATCCGAAGTAAGTTTGCAACCCAACGGCAGGAAACTCAATTTGCAGTATGGCGCCTAATACGGAAACCAGGTGAACTCCAATCAACAAAAATAAAGTTAGACGGGCCTCCGAAAGAAGGTATCCTGAGACAGTTCTAAACAGGTATTTTTTGATGAGCCAAACGTCCAAAGACGCATTTAGGCGCAATTTTACTGAACCACTCGAGTTCATTTACGGACCGGTTCTTGTTGCGGTGATTTTTGCAATTGCGGTTAATCTCGAGCAGTCCCGTGAGGTGATTTACGCGAGTTCTGAAAACTACGCTCAGATTCGCAAGGCACATGCGAAGTCGGTATTCGCTTGGCCCGTCGCAAAAGAATTTCTGACGTCGGTCATGCGTGTTGCCGTCATTGCAACATTGCCTGCATCCGTTGTGTCTGCTTCGCGTTGGGCGACGCGTGTCGGAGGTTACGGAGAAGAAGGGCAACACCTGCGCTTGGCTAGGTTGGCTGGCGCACTCGCTTGGGGCGGCTACGTTATTGCTCTGATCCGTGTTCTGGGCGAACGAAAGCAAATAGAGGGCCAATATGATTTAATCGCGGAGTTTGTTTTCGCGGTGTTGGTATTTACCTTTTTCATGGCGGTCTACCTAATAGTCGATGCGCGCATGAATCTCCGCTCTCAGGGTCAGCAGCGGGACACAACGATACAGCGCAACTGGCGGCGATCCATCATTGCAATCGCATCGGTTTTCGTGCTGATTAATGTCTTTTTCCCAAGGGCAAGCATCATTCTGGGTCCAGTCGCGACCTCGGCGGGTATGCTGTCGATCATTTCTTATGTCTTCGCCGGTCTTACCGTGTTTTCTGTGCGAAATCAGAGAATTCCCTTTCCTGCCATCTTTATCTTGATTTGGCTGATTGTAGTCGTGTCGGGACAATGGCAGGCACTTTACCCGGCTTTTGCCGCACTCTTGTTTGCTTTGGGGACACTTCTGGGGCTGGCCATTCCAATCCTGCGGGATTTCCGATTTGACATGAGCGATCTTGAATCACCTACGATAATGCAGCGCATACGGCACGCCCTAAAACAAATCTGGTTGAAAATCATCGAGATTGCTAAAGCCTTTTCAGATGCAGTGACCGCGTTTTTTCGACGGTTTTTGGATTTCGGTACCGAAGCGCCAATGGAACGATGGATCGTCGCTATTGCTGTTGCGTCAGTCCTGGTTTCGATCAGTTATAAATTCGTGCCCGACTGCCGAACATACTCCGGTTGCAATCCGGTTGTGGGCAAGGAATCCAGCCAAGACCGCTGGCCCGATCCCGCTACACTCGTCGAACATAATTTCAAGACAGGTGACGATAGATCAGGTGACACTCATCGAAGGATAACTATGGTCGGTGCACAGGGCGGTGGTCTCTACGCGGCCTATCACGCAGCGTACTATTTGGCTCATGTTGCTGACAGCGGCGACGGCGCAGCGGACGACATCTTTGCTGTCAGCAGTGTATCCGGCGGATCTGTCGGAACAGGTATTTTCTGGGCCATCTACAATTCGGGCCTCTGTCAAAGACAAGCGAAGGAAGGTGCGAAGGATTTCGGCGACTGCCACAAAAAAGCGGTCCGACAGATCCTTGGCGAAGACTATTTATCGCCCATGTTCGCAACCTTCTATACGCGCGATTTGGTAGATACCGTTGTTCCGGTATCGGCCCTTGCAACTGTTTTGGGGCTGGGTCCTATTGACCGGGGCGCTGTTTTTGAGGCGCATCTTGTAACCGCGTACCAAAACTGGTTCGACGACCGCAGCCGCGATCTTAAACTGTGTAAGACTACACGGGAATGTCGTGACTTACCCGGTCGCGATCTGCTGTCGATGACTGTGACCGACGCAGGTCGAATGTTCTCCGCATCCCCGATGCCGATATTCAACGCAGTCGATGTTGACCAAGGCGATCTGATAGTGATGTCTCCGTTCAGCAAGTTGCATGATGATCGGCGAGGATACACGACGCTCAGTGGCGATGAAGATGCTAAGTCTGATCTTACGATGGTTCAGGCTATGGTTGCGTCGGCACGGTTTCCGATTATCACGCCGCCTCTACGGTTACCGTACCATAACAATAGTGTTCAACAAATTGCTGATGGCGGGTATTTTGACAACTCGGGAATCGAGTCGATCTGGGATGTCATCGACAACCTGATTGCGAATGAGATTGGCTCGCTGGAAATCCACGTCGTGTTGCTGACGCTCGAGGACGAAGAGGATGACAAACGACCCGCTCTTCACGGCACGCTCGGCTCACCAGTTTCCGCCTTCATGGCCTCATGGCGATCCCGGCAGAGTTTATTGAAATCGCGCTTCGAGAATTTTGCGGGGCGTGACGACGTCCAAGTCGAAGTATGTGAGGCGCGAGTAGACCTGACGGATGATATTGCGGGCAACTTTACGCTTAGCTGGTTTTTAGCAAAAGCTTCTTTGGAGAATATCGAAAAGAAACTGTTGCAACTTGAAGGCAATGCATTTTGTAGCGAATACCTCTAGCTTTCTAGATGACGCAAATGCGTAAGGCACTCTCGGGTACTAATCAGGCAGAGAATAGGTCGGCGTGTCTTTGCAATTGTCGTATCAGCTAAACGGAGTGCGCTTCCTTGGCAGCTTGCTTCGATGTTCAATTCTTCGGTTTTGCACATTTGCGTCGTTCGTCCAGTATCAAATATGCCTAGAATCGCACAACCTCCGGCCTTGGCAAAACTCTGGCTGGGTTTGACAGGTTGTTGTCTGCTTTTTTTGAATTTTGGAAATTCATGCACCGCACAGCATCGTTAAATTAGGCCAAGCATTTGTTCTTGCGGCATCTGAACTGAAGGAACTTCGTCCGGATCTTGACATTGAAGAACAAACGAGACTCCTAATATTCAGCGTTCCCGAATGCTCGGGGCAATGGCGGGATGGATGGCTAAGAGCTGGCCTGCCAATCTAAGAAAGCGAAACCAAATAGGTGATCCAATCAGGCGGTTTCATCCACCTAGTGTAAGCTGGACCAACCTGAGATTTTGCGCGCACGGCGAAAGTCCGGAATCCGGCAGCGACTGCAGCATCGGGTGGCCATGATCAAGGACGGCTCTGGGCCGTATCAATCTGATCCCATTGCCATGTTACCTTCAACGGAAGTCTGGCGTCCAACAACAATTCATCTTCTTCAACATCAATAGCCAAAGACAATTTGAACGTCGTCAGTACGATAGTAAGATTGGGACCGTTCTAAGCAGAAAGCGATCAACGTGTCCCGGCTCAAACTCGAACATCTACAAACATTTCTTGCGGTTGTGCGCTTCGGTAGTGTCAGCAAGGCAGCAGAAGTGCTTAACCTGACCCAGCCTGCGGTGACAACTCGCATCAAATCCTTGGAAGATGGCTTGGGAACGTCGTTGTTCGAACGTGAAAGCGGTGGCATGCGCCTCACCAAGCGTGGCGATATGCTGGTCTACTATGCCGAGCAATTTCAGCACCTTTCAGATCTGGTCGAAGAGCACGTTGTGGATACGAGTGCCGTTGACAGGTTGATCCGCCTTGGCGTGTCCGAGACTATCGCCCAAAGTTGGCTGCCCGAATTTGTCGGCGCATTGCGAGAAAGGTACCCGTCTCTCAAGATCGAAATCAGCGTCGACATTTCATTGAATCTCCGGGATCAGTTACTGGGGCGAGAAATCGATCTGGGTATTCTGCTAGGGCCTGTTTCAGACTACACAGTGGACAATGTAGTTTTACCGGATGTGCCACTGGCCTGGTTCCGGGCGGTGGGTGGAACTGTGGGACAAAACGTCGATCTGGCTAGTATCCCAATCGCGACTTACGCCAAGAATACCCGGCCGTACCGGGAACTGAGGGCCGCACTTTTCGAACGATTCGGTTCTGAAATTTCCTTGTTCCCGTCCTCTTCTTTGTCTTCTTGTTTTCGGATGGTCGAGGCCGGACTATGCGTTGGCGCGCTGCCGATCTCGCTGGCGATGAAGCTGGTGCAAGAGGGAAAGCTGGCCGAATTCGACCCGGGCTGGGTTCCCGAACCTCTTCAATTTTCTGCCTCTTACTTGGGTGATCCGCGCAATCATCTGCTTGAGGCCGCAGCGGGCATCGCCAGGGAAATTGCACTTCAACAACCATAAATGAATTTTATGTAGAAGGCAAAAATAATACAATTTGATTTTATGCCTCGGTCGCACGAACGTATTCCAAATGAGGGAGGCGTTGTGATGAGCGATCTGTTTGAGCCACTAAAATCTGCGACAACAGCGTCTGTGCGCGCGCAGATCCGGTCGCAGGCCTATCGCGGCCACACCGCCGGTTTGGGCGGAAATACCCTGCAGGCCAATCTGGCGATTTTGCCCGCGCCTTACGCGTTGGATTTCATGCGCTACTGCCAGCGAAATCCAAAACCCTGCCCAATTGTTGGCGTGTCCGACACAGGCAATCCGAAAATGGATACCTTGGGCAGTGATATCGATATCCGAACCGACGCTCCGGCCTACTACATCTATCGCGATGGCATCCACACTGACACGGTTCATGATCTCAGGAACCTGTGGCGCGATAATTTTGTAGCTTTTGCTTTGGGGTGCTCGTTTACCTTCGAACATGCATTGCAACAGGCCAAGGTACCGCTCTGGCACATCGAAAACGACCGTACTGTGCCGATGTTCGCGACCAATATTCAAACGATAAAATCTGGTCCATTCGAGGGGCCAATGGTTGTCAGTATGCGTGCGATCCCTGATGCCAGGGTGGACGAGGTTGTCGAAATTTCTCGCAAGTTTCCTTTGGCACACGGCAGTCCGGTGCATTGGGGCGATCCGGCGATCATTGGTATCGCCGATGTTAGCAGTCCGGATTGGGGCGATCCGGCTCCGATCCCAGACGGAACCACACCAATGTTCTGGGCTTGTGGTGTCACACCGCAGGCTGCGATCAAGAATGCCAAACCTTCAATCGCGATCACGCACAAGCCGGGTCACATGCTGATCACCGACATCGCTGATGATGCCGAAACACCCATCTACCAATCAAAATAATGCAACAGGAGAGAAACAAGATGAAGAAACTCGCAACAACACTCGGCGCGCTCGCTGTTTCAGCGACCGCTGCCATTGCCGACAATCCCGTGGTTCTGAACGCCGTTGGAACTTGGTCCAGCCTGACGAATTACCAGAAACACGAAGAGCCTTTCTTCAACCAGCGGCTCAACGAGGCATCAGGTGGAGAAATAGTCGGAAAGATCCAATCGCAATCCGGTTTGGGGCTAAAGGGCTTCGAAATCATGCGCATGGTCAAGAACGGCGTCTTTGATTTTGCATTTGGGTTGCCTGGCTATGTCGCCGCCGAAAATGCGATCTTCGAGGGTGCCGATTTGTCTACCCTGACACAGGATATCGACACTCAGAGAAAGGTGGCCGACGCTTATTTTGACACACTGTCCGCGGCGTTTGAAGAAATCTACAATGCCAAGCTTCTGATGCTGTACCCGTTCCCAAGCCAAACCTTGTGGTGCAACGCTGAAGTGAACGGAATTGCCGATCTGGAAGGCAAGAAAATCCGTGTCTATTCAACGACCTTGGGTGACTTCGTCGAAGGGGTCGGGGGCACATCCGTGACCGTCGCCTTTTCCGAGGTTATCCCGGCACTGGAGAAAGGTGTCGTCGACTGCGCGATCACGGGGACGATGTCAGCCTATACGGCCAAGTGGAACCAGGTCGCCACCCATGCTTATACCTTACGTGTCGGTTGGGGCCTGGCATTCGGAGCCATGAACCTGGACAAATGGAACAGCCTGTCGCCCGAACAACAGGCACTCTTGGAAACCGAACTCGCGGTTCTGACGGACTCCATGTGGGCTGAGACGGCAACCGAAGATGATATTGCAATTTCCTGCATCACCGGCGGCACATGTGAGATCGGAGAAGCCGGATCCATGATGCTCGTCGAGCCCACGGCAGACGATTTGACCGCACGGGACAAGATCGCGACCGATGTCGTGCTGGCCCGTTGGGCGGAACGCTGCGGCGCCGATTGTGCTGCAAACTGGAATGAAACCGTTGGCCCGATCCTTGGCCTGAAAGCCGAAGCCAAGTAATCCGGCCTATTCAGTGGGGCGGTCGAACTCCCGCCGCCCCACCACAAAACATCAGGTAATCAAAATGTTAGACAAGCTCTTAGGCGGCGCGCAAAGGCTGAGCCTTTGGATGACGTGGCTGGGTGGTACACTGATTGTGTTATCGGCCTTCCTTATCACTCTCGAAGTTTTTCTGCGTAAAGTTTTCAACATCTCTCTGGGCGGGGCGGACGAAATCTCGGGCTATGCCTTCGGTGTGGCAACCGCGTTGGCGCTGTCTTTTGCGCTGTTTGAACGCGCTCATATCCGAGTTGACGCCCTGCTTGGAGCAATTCCCAAAGCGCTGCACCCGTTTATCAACCTGTTTGGCCTCTTGCTTCTGACGGGATTTGCGTTGGTCATCGTTGTGATGGTGTGCGGAATGGTGGCCGATACGCTGGCTAACGGTTCCCGGTCAATCACACCGATGCGCGTTCCGCTGGCCATTCCCCAGATACCGTGGCTCTTGGGTTGGATGTTCTTTGTCGGCTCAGGCGTTCTGATCGCTCTGGCCGCGATCAGACAGTACTTCCGAGGCGATCTGGCCGCAGTACAGGACTTGATCGGCGTGAAATCCCTGGACGAACAAATAGAAGACGAGACGGTATAGACCAATGCTGATCAAGACACTCCTGATCCTTCTTGCTCTCATCGGTTTGGCCGTTCCTATTGCCGCCTCGTTGGGTTGGCTGGGCCTGATCCTGCAATGGACCGACAGCCCGATGCCGTTGCACCGCGCAATATCGGATATGGCATGGCAGACCAGCACGGACTTTCTGCTGGTGGCAATCCCGATGTTCGTAATGATGGGAGAGATCCTTTTGCGTGCTGGCATCACCGAACGGATGTACGACGGTATCGTCAAATGGCTTGGATGGTTGCCGGGTGGGTTGATGCATTCCAACATCGGATCCTCGGCTCTGTTCGCGGCCACGTCTGGGTCATCCGTAGCCACAGCCGCAACCATCGGAACGGTGGCTGTGCCGCAGATCAAAAAACGGGGTTACAACGAACGGCTGTTTCTTGGCACGGTGGCTGCCGGAGGAACGCTCGGCATTCTCATCCCGCCTTCGATCAACCTGATCCTGTATGGTTTGTTGACCAATACGTCGGTGCCGGAACTGTATCTGGCGGGCTTTCTACCCGGATTTCTGCTGGCACTGTTGTTCATGGCAACCGTCGTTGTGGCATGCATGATCAAGCCGGAATGGGGTGGCGACCAATTACGCCACAGCTGGGCAGAGCGGCTTGCTGCACTTCCCGCACTGATCCCCCCTCTTGGCATCTTCATGGTGGTCGTCGGCTCGATTTACGCAGGTCTGGCGACGCCGACCGAAGCCGCAGCATTGGGCGTTGTTGCCTCGATGGCGCTTGCGGCAATCAACGGCAAGATGTCGATGGAAACCATGCGTCACGCGATCGAAGGCACGATGCGCACGACCGCCATGATCATGCTGATCATCATCGCTGCGGTGTTCCTGAACTTTGTCCTTTCAATCATTGGACTGACCCAGGCTTTGACCGATTTTGTCACAGGGCTGGGCTGGAGCCCAATGCAAACCATGTTGATGATCGTCGCGGTGCTGATCCTCATCGGCTGCTTCATGGAGACGCTTTCGATGCTGTTAACTATGGCACCGCTGGTCACTCCGATCGTCGTGGCGCTCGGCTTTGATCCAGTGTGGTTCGGCATCTTGTTGATGGTACTTCTGGAAACCGCTCTGATCACGCCGCCCATTGGGATCAACCTTTATGTGGTGCAAGGGATCAGGAAAGCAGGACCTATGATGGATGTGATCCGCGGCGCATTGCCATTTGTTGTTACCATGTTCGTCATGCTCGGGCTTCTTTTGGTTTTTCCGAAGCTCGCAACCTGGTTGCCTTCACTGGTGTACTAAACCGTCAAGGCACCTTTCCCCTTCATGAAATTCAATGCCGGTTTGGCCGGCAAACAGAGGAGTTATGTCCATGTGGCAGTTTTGGGTTGATCGTGGTGGCACGTTCACCGACATCGTTGCACGCAAGCCGGATGGGAATTTGCTGACACATAAATTGCTGTCCGAAAATCCCGAACGCTATGCTGACGCTGCCGTACAAGGTGTTCGTGAATTGCTGGGTCTGGAAAGCGATCAGGACATCCCAAAAGGGTCAATTCGTGCGGTAAAGATGGGAACCACAGTTGCGACCAACGCGCTGCTGGAACGCAAAGGCGACCGGACCATTTTATTCATAACCAAGGGGCTGCGTGATCTTCTGCGGATCGGATATCAGAACCGACCGCGCCTGTTCGATCTGAACATCCAACTTCCCGAGCTTTTGTACGAAGACGTAGTCGAAGTCGAGGAACGTGTCGCGGCGGATGGCGAGGTCGTAACACAGCTGGATATCGACAAAACGAAAACCGCGTTGGAAAAGGCCTATTCGGACGGGTACCGATCCGTCGCTGTCGCGTTGATGCACAGCTTTCAGCATCCCAATCATGAAAAACTGATTGGTGAGCTGGCGCGTGCTGTTGGGTTTCCACAAATCTCGCTTAGCCACGAGGTGAGCCCGCTGATCAAACTGGTGGGCCGCGGAGACACCGCAGTTGTAGACGCTTACCTGTCTCCCATTCTTCGCCGATATGTAGAGCAGGTAGCGACTGCCTTAGGTGCGGATGAGGGCGGCTGCGATCAACTGATGTTCATGCAATCCAACGGAGGATTGACCAACGCGGATCTGTTCCAGGGTCGTGATGCCATCTTGTCCGGGCCGGCGGGCGGTGTCGTCGGGATGGTGCGCACCGCTGCCGACCATGGCTTTGACAAACTGATTGGTTTCGACATGGGCGGTACGTCTACGGATGTGTGCCACTATGCCGGTGAATATGAACGGTCCTTTGAAACCGAAGTTGCAGGCGTCCGGATGCGTGCGCCGATGATGTCGATCCATACGGTCGCCGCAGGTGGCGGTTCCATCCTCTCCTTTCGCGATGGCAGGATGCAGGTCGGGCCGGAGAGTGCTGGCGCCAACCCCGGACCTGCTGCCTATAGACGCGGTGGCCCGCTAACCGTCACCGACTGCAATGTTTTGCTTGGCAAACTGCAGCCCAAGCATTTTCCGTCGGTCTTCGGCCACGAAGGCAACGAACCGTTGGATAAGGAAATCGTGCGCAGAAAATTTGAAGCTCTGGCGGCTAAAATGGGTACGGATAAGTCGATTGAAGAACTTGCCCAAGGGTTCTTGCGCATCGCTGTTGAGAACATGGCAAATGCGATCAAGAAAATCAGTGTGCAACGCGGTTACGACGTTACCAAATACACCATGAACTGCTTTGGGGGTGCCGGGGGACAGCACGCCTGTTTGGTCGCCGACGCGTTGGGGATGGAACGGATTTTCATTCACCCTTATGCGGGCGTGTTGTCGGCCTTTGGAATGGGTTTGGCGGACATCACGGCGATCCAGGAACACCAGTTCCAGTCCTCTATTCTGGATACAGAGGCACAGAATATCTGTGATGCTCTGGCGCAGTCCGCTACGGCTGAGGTTGCAGCGCAGGGTGTGGCAGAGGTCGATATTTCGATCTCAGCAACTGCCCATATCCGCCCCGCGGACGCTCAGCAAAGTCTGTCGGTGCCGTTTTCCGACCCGGGTACGATGCGCGACGCATTTGTCGTGGCGCACAAGCAGCGCTTTGGATTCGCGCCGGATACCAGCGATCTGATCATCGAGATGCTGGTGGCAGAGGCAATCGGAAAGACGGGTGAGCAGGTCACCTTGCCCGACAAAATCGCGGCCGGGGCCACTCAGACCCCGGTGACGCTTTATAGCAGTGGGCGACACCAACAGGTTCCCCTTATCGATCGGACGCAGCTTGGTGTTGGCCAATCGATCAAAGGCCCGGCGATCTTGACCGAACCCACCGGAACAAATGTCGTTGAAGACGGCTGGACTGCCACCTGTCTGAGCGGTGGCAACCTGGTCCTGACGCGTGAAACACCGCTGAAACGGATTGAGGCGGTCGGCACAAATGTCGATCCGGTCATGCTGGAAGTATTTAACAACCTGTTCATGTCTATCGCCGAACAGATGGGGGCAACGCTCGCGAATACGGCGTATTCTGTGAATATCAAAGAACGATACGACTTTTCCTGTGCGATATTTGACCAAAACGGTGATCTGGTCGCCAACGCACCGCATGTGCCTGTGCACTTGGGCTCGATGTCGGAAAGTGTTCGTACGATCCTGCGCCAAAACAAGGGCAAGATCCGTCCTGGCGACGTGTTCATGATGAATAACCCCTATAATGGCGGCACCCACCTTCCCGACGTTACTGTCATCACCCCGGTTTTTGATGAAGCAGGTGAGAAAATTGTCTTCACCGTCGCCTCGCGCGGCCATCACGCTGATATCGGAGGTAAAACCCCTGGGTCGGCTCCGCCCGATAGTTGCCACATTGAAGAAGAAGGCGTGTTGATCGACAATTTCTTGTTGGTCGATCAGGGTAAATTGCGAGACGGCGCGGCGCGCGACCTGTTGGGTTCAGGGCGTTACCCGTGTCGCAATGTCGATCAGAACATGGCGGATCTTGCGGCACAGATTGCAGCGAACGAGACCGGCGCAGCCGAACTGCGCAAAATATCGGCGCAGTTTGGTCTCCCGACAGTCCACGCCTATATGGGGCACGTGCAGGATAACGCTGAGGAAAGCGTGCGACAGGTTCTCGACGTCCTGCGAGATTGCGGCTTTTCCTACCCATTGGATGGAGGGGCAAAAATCGAGGTTGCAATTTCGGTAGACAGGGCATCCCGAACCGCCACTATCGATTTTTCGGGCACATCCGGTCAATCGCCCCTCAACTACAATGCACCGTTGGCAATTTGCCGTGCCGTTGTCTTGTACGTGTTCCGAACGTTGGTCGGCAGCGACATTCCGATGAACGAAGGCTGTATGAAACCTTTGAATCTGATTGTTCCAGCGGGCACGATGATCAATCCCAACGCACCCGCGGCCGTCATTTCCGGCAATACAGAAGTCTCGCAAGCCATTGCGGACACCCTCTATGGCGCACTTGGGGTTGTCGCTGGTAGCCAGGGCACGATGAACAATTTTGTCTACGGAAATGCCTCCTACCAAAACTATGAAACTATCTGCGGTGGAACCGGAGCTGGCAAAGGCTTTAACGGCACGAGCGCGGTACACAGCCATATGACAAACACCCGCATGACGGACCCGGAGGTTTTGGAAAGTCGGTTTCCCGTGCGTCTGGAAGAGTTCTCAATTCGCTCCGGTTCTGGTGGAAACGGTCAATTTCAAGGCGGCGATGGTATTCGCAGGCGATTGCGCTTCTTGGAAGAGACGACTGTTACGGTTCTGTCATCTCACAGGGAGACGCAACCACACGGTGCCTCTGGCGGATATGCAGGTGCAACTGGGCAGAATGCTGTCGTCCGAAGCGGCGGGTTAGTCCAAGAGCTTAGCGGTAACGACCAGTCAGTGCTGTTTCCAGAAGACGTTTTCGTAATGGAGACACCAGGCGGTGGTGGGTTCGGCCAACCAAACAAAACGGTCTAAATTGGAGACATACGACGAAGGAAAGGTTTTCGTATTACTAGGATGCCTTTGGCTTGCCTGAGATATGGCGAAAACGCTTTCTTTCGCGACGAAAAAAACAGCTGAGGCCAGCTTTGCCCCGTGGTGCTGGCCTTCTGCGGATCAGCTATCATATTGTCGTGAACGACCGCTGTGACGTTTGCAACTTTTGCGAGCGCGGCTTCGAGTCCAAGCTTACCTGTCCGCCCTTTCGCGCCCCCAAAAAAGTTCCAAAACCGTCTCCTTTCAATCGGATACAGCGTTTACGACCTGCCTCAGGCGGAGAGGCACATCTTGTTGCTGTCCAGATCCCTGACATAGGCCGAGAAGCGCGGTCCACGTCGGTTGGATTCGCCTTCGCTTTTACCACCAAGCTCGATGGCCAATGCGTGCAGCCCTTCGACCTCTTCAGCCGACCCAAGCTGAAGCCGACCATGGTTCCGTTTCCATTGGTGGCGGGGTCTTCGTCGAACGGGATGGCAACTGCGAAAGCAAAATCAGGTCCGAGCCAATATGTCATTCTGCCGGTGGGCGAGACGCGCTCCACGCCTGTTTGGCCAAATAGCTGGTCATAAAAGTGCGTTGCGGCGCCCATGTCGTTGGTACCGACGACGAAGTAGTTCATTTGCATGGTGCGATGTCCGTTGCGAAAGCGCTGAGTGTTGAGAGCGTCACTGATCGGTCAGTCTGAAAAACTCGATCAGCTGACCGTTGGGATCGGTGATCTTGAGCAAGTGGATGCCCGGCTCTTCGATCAATTCAAGCGCGGTCACACCGGCGATAGTGGCGCGGGTGTGCAAGACTTCCAGATCGGCGGATTGCAGGTAGGGAACCGCGCCCGAACCTGCCTCGGACCCCGGTGCGTACTTGCCCCGTGACACGATTGCGAACCAGCCGCCAGCGACGTTAAACGCCACGAATTCAGGTAGCCCGATTGTCGGTTCACTGTCGAACAGGGCGCGGTAGAAGGCCTCAGACTCCTCCATGTTGTCGGTCGGCACATAGGCGCCCATGGCCATGATCGGCGCGGTTCCCGGCTGCTCCGCCGACTCCGCAACGAGCGCTGTTGGCAGAACCGCAGCGAGGGTTAGAGCAATGAAACGTCTCAAATTCTGGTCTCCGTTTTTTGGATGTCTTTCCGACTTCTACCGCGCCTATGCTGACAGCGTGTTGTCAGCATAGTGTCAGTATGATCTGTTTCATCGAAAGGAGAACCCATGAGGCGCGGCGACAGGCTATTTGAAGTCATCGAGATCCTGAGGCGTGCCAAAAGCCCGATCTCAGCGCAGACCATTGGTGAAGAATTGGGCGTGACCAAGCGCACGGTGTATCGCGATATTGCTGCGCTGATGGGGCAGGGCGTGCCAATCAATGGCGAGGCCGGGGTCGGCTATGTGTTAGAGCCCGGCTTTCATATGCCACCGCTGATGCTGACCCCGGACGAGATCGAGGCCGTTATGCTTGGCGTGCTGTGGGTCCAGACCCGAGGCGAACCCGAGCTTGCGCTGGCGGCTGAGAAGCTGATCACCAAGCTGGAAGCTGTCGCACCTGAAAAGTACCGGACGTCGTTTCTTCAACCGGCCGTCAGCGTCGCGCCCGTCGTTCAGCCGGATGAAGTACTCGGTGCCGCGGTCATTCGTCTGGCCATTCGGCGTCGCAAGAAGATAGCCCTGAAATATTCGAACAGCTCAGGCCAAAAAACCCGCCGTGTGATCTGGCCCATATTTCTGGGCTATCGGGACACCGACCGCATCATCGCCGCATGGTGCGAGATGCGAGAAGACTTTCGTTACTTTCGGACGGAACGGATCATTGGGGCGGAGGTCCTCGAAGACAGTATTCCGCGGCGTATGGACCTGCTTCGCGCAGAGTGGCGCGATGCAACGGATGCAGAACGTAAGCGCTATGAAGAGGGGGCATAGACGGGGGTCGCCGAAGGACCGCTTTGGGGAAGCTGCAGCGCGGTGGAGCGCTGCTTAAGCGACGGCAGGTTTGCGCCGCTCAACATCATACGGGCAAATGGATAACAGGGTGGACTAGATGCTCACTACAAATATTGAACAGAATTCAATTTGACCTGTAGGGTTTAAGTTCGACTTTGCACAATAAAGATACTCTTCCGAGGCCGAAGCAAGAGGGATTGCCATGAAAATAGCTGCTGTCACTGGCGCTGCGGGGGGAATGGGACGCGCCATTTGCCGCCAGTTATGCGCGGATGGGATGCATGTAGTTGGGTTAGACCTCAACGCAGATGGTCTGGACGAAATGGCCATGGAACTCGATTCTAGCTTCACGGCGATATGTGTTGATCTCACACGGCCGGAAGCCATTTCTCAGACATTTGCGGATATCAGGACGGCGCGCGGTGGGCTGGATGCTTTGGTCAATAACGCAGGTACCTGTTTCATGTCAGATTTTCCAAACATCCCTGCCGAAGAATTCGATAAACAGATGGCGATAAATTTTTCCTCTGCATTTCACTGCTGCCAGCACGCGGTGCCAATGATGCTCGAACGTGAAGGCGTAAAAAAGATCGTCAACATATCATCAAACGGTGCGTACAATTTTGATGTCTTCGATCCTCCGCACTACCGGGCATCCAAGGCGGCGATGGATACTTTGACCAAGGACCTCGCCCGGCGTTATGCGCGAGACAAAGTTTGCGTGAACTCGCTGGCCCCCGCCATGACCGAGACACCGCTTTTTGGCGTCCTCACTGACGACGTCTTGCAAAAAGCCATTGATGCTATGCCACATGGCCAAGCGATGCAGCCCGAACAAATCGCATCCTGGGTCAGCTTCCTTATTTCCCCGGTAGGTGACGTTTCCAGCGGAAATGTGATTATCCTCAATCAAGGGCGCGACGTGCGATAGGTCTCTGCTGCGAGGAGTGCTCAGCGAATTTGAGGCGGAGTCGCTTTCGTGATCAGCGATAGATTTCTGGTGCTTTTTTCAGTTCAGGCCATTGCTCTGGACAATGCCCATAAATCACGAAGGCATCCCGCTGGGATGCCAGACGCATGAGCCGGTCTGCACTTGCAATCGCGGCCTGCTCATCCCAGGACCCCGCAAACTTCTCGTCAATCTCAGCGGGCCGGGAGATTGCATCGCTCGTCAGCAAGAATGCACCCGATGGAAGATCAACCATCATGGCAATCTGACCTGGCGCGTGTCCGGGGGCTGCCAGCACTGTAAGACCAGGACCGATTTCAACATCGTCTTGAACCTCAAGATAGTCCCGATCGGGCCATTCCAAAGGTTGTACATCGCCCCAATAGAGCGGTCGCGGCAAGGCCCGTTCGATGGCCGATATTAGGATCGGTGAGTCCGGAAAATCACCCAAGCCACCAACATGGTCAATATGAGTATGTGTACAAATCTGCAATGAGACGCCTGCAGGCTTGATCCCCAGTTTGGCGAGTTGTGCTTGAGGCAGGTTGTCAGGTCCACAGATCAAAACCTCACCAAACTCAAACAACCGGTCTTCTTTCACTGCGGCGTCAGTGTCGGTCGCGTATTTTGCGGGAAAGCCGGTATCGATCAGGATCACCTCGCCGGAATCTGTGCGGATCACAAACCCGCAAATTCCGATGATCCTCCCATCGGAATGGACCTTGAACAGGCCATAGTCCAACACGGCCAGATCAATTGGTCGTCCTTTGACAAACCCCTCTGCTTGCACGCACTCTCTCCCTATCTGGTCACAAGGGTTTACGGTCGGGGATGAAAGTCAAGATACATACGCTTTTTCAGTATTTGCTAGATACTACAGAAACGGCCCCTGAAGCGTTCATTGGGTTTTCTTTGTCTGAATCGCCTCGTTTGGGAACCTTCTTGGAAGCGCTGGATCCCGATCTTCCGCTGGACTGGAACCAGAAGAGCTTTCGCGGATTGCCTGAATTAAGGAGCCATATTTTGGACAGGGCGGGTCTCTCTGGTCTTTGTCAGCCAGATGACGTTCTGATCACGGCTGGCACCGCAGAAGCCAATTATCTGGCCTTCATGCAATTGGTTCAACCGGGTGACGAAGTCGTGACGGAACGTCCCGGATGGCCGCAAGCTGGCGTGCTGGCCGATGCAGTCGACGCCACGCAGAAAGTGATCGACCGCGATGAGGCGTCAGAATGGTCCTTGCCGCTTGATGCTGTTGAGGCCGCAGTAACCCACCGAACGCGGCTTATTTTTCTAACCAACCCCAATAATCCCACCGGGCGCCTCATGACCCGTCGCGAGCTTGAAAGGCTGGTCCAGATCGCTGATCGCGTGGGTGCGTGGCTTGTTGTGGACGAGGTGTATGCCGGGTTGGAATGGGGCAGCGATCGCGCGCCTTCTATTGCTGGCATGTATAACCGGGGGATTACGACGGGTAGTGTATCCAAGGCGCTGGGGCTTCAAGGGTTGCGTACCGGTTGGATGATTTGCCGTGATTCCGATCTCATTTGGGACGCAATTATACTACGGGAAAACTCAAGCGAGATCATGAACATACTTGGCGAGGTCATTGCTGAAATTGCCCTGCGGCCTGACAGGTATGACCAAGCGATACGCACAGCGCGGGCAGCTGCGCGAGAAACGCTTGAGCGCCTTGATCGATTTGTCGCTGAACAGTCGCGCCTGACATGGATCAAACCGCAGGCCGGGTTGATTGGCCTTGCACGGTTGGACGGCATTGACGGAGATGTTTTCGCCAAACGTTTGCTAGCTGAACCCTACCGAACGTTCCTATTGCCAGGATCGTCATATGGCATGCCCCATCACATTCGATTGGGTGTCGGCGGAGGTGTTGCAGCCAATTTGGAACTCGGACTGGAGCGAATGGGTAAATTGTTGGCGAATTTGCAGGGCTAAATTGGGTCGCAGATGCGGCAGGGTTCAGAGGCCCCCTTTGCGCGATGTGTCTCGCAGCTTTTCGCTACGTATCATGCTGATCCAGTACGTCGCCAGACGTGAAAAACCGCTTCAATGATGAAGTGTCAACAATGAAGGTCATACTAGAAGGCCGCGACTTCAATCAGCGACAACTTGGGCACGGCAATGCAAAGTAACGAGCTGTCATTCCTGCCGAGCGCAACGGAAATTCGTCAGACAATGAGCGAAGCGCGGGACAAAGCCGCTATGGGACAGACATACTGTCCTAGCTGATACACTTTCGATTTGGTCTGACATCGTCGATCGAGCACTTCCGCCGCCTTTCAGCAAAGGCACAAGGATATTCAGGTCAGCAGGCGCTCAGCTTGAGATGGAGAAACCGGCGGAGCGCCTACGATATTGTAATCACAAGACAGTTTTACACCCGATCGGGTTTGACCGGAGCCACATAGGGAAGACGGGCTCGTGCTTTGGTGTCCGCTGCGCCAGCGTTGCGGATGTACCGTTGGTCGTCATCTTTGCGAACAGTGTACACGTATGTGGGATCGCCTGCGGTCACCTGGTGAATGGCAAGGCGGCGCAGCTGGCTGGCGCGGATCGTGTCATACAGCTCGTCTGGGTTCCAGCCATCGAACAGAATAGCCTCAAGTTCGGCCCGGAGGTCGGCGCAATCGGGATCGTTTGCGCGGTTGTTCACTTCGTTGGGGTCTTCATCCACGTTGTAGAGCAGCGTATCCACCCCTTCGAGCCACATCAGTTTCCACGGGCCTTTCTTGACCATGCGGCTGGGGCCGGTGGACCCGTCCGCTGCAAATTCCGAGATCGCAACATCGGAGAGGCCCGACGTATCGCCGTTCAGCGCAGGAACCAGGGATTGCCCGTCGATGGGTGCTGCATACTCATCGTATGAGCCGCCGGCGGCGAGGTCCGCGAGTGTGGGCAACAGGTCAATCAGCGAGATATTCTCCTTTACCCGCGACGTTTTGAAACGATCCGGTGCGTAGACGATGAAGGGCACACTTGCGGCCCATTCAAAGAAGTGTTGTTTGAACCACATGCCGCGCTCTCCCATCATCTCGCCGTGGTCGGCGGTGAGGATGATGATGGTGTTTTCGATCTGTTTGGTTCTCTCCAACACGTCGACAAGGTGCCCGACTTTCTCGTCGATATACGAGATCATCCCGTAATAGCCGTGGCGGGCTTTGCGGCGGTCTTCAGGCGTGACGGTAAATTCGTGACGTGACTGGCAGTAATGAAGGTTGCGGCTGAGATGATCCATCTCGTTCAGTTCCAGTGGCGGGACGGCCGGGTATTCGATCTCATCATGATCATAGAGGTCCCAGTACTCCTGTCCGATCACGAAAGGCGAGTGCGGAGAGGTAAAGGAAACCGTCAGCATAAAGGGTCGGTCATCGTCCTTTCGCGCCAGATCATACAGGGCCTGAACGCCGTGGTATTCGACTTCGTCATCATAATCCATTTGCATGGTGCGGATCGCGGGACCGCTTTCCAGAATGGGGGCCATTGTCAGGTTGGTGGGCTTGTATTCGCGGCCCTTGGACCAATCCACGGTCCAGGCAAAGTTGGCCGGGTAAATCTCGGTCGTGTGACGTTTGTCATATCCGTGCAATTGATCGGGGCCGACAAAGTGCATCTTGCCGGACATCTCGACCCGGTAGTCCATGCTGCGCAAGTAGTGTGCGAAGGTTGGAATGTCGGCATGAAATTCGCTGGCGTTGTCATACATGCCAATCGAAAAAGGCAGCTTGCCTGCATGCATCGACGCACGGGACGGCCCGCACATGGGCAGGTTGCAATAGCAATTTTCAAACACCACACCATTTTCCGCAAGGCGGTCGATGTTCGGTGCCTTGACTGTCTTGTTTCCATAGGCCTTCAACGCGTTCGCTGCGAGCTGGTCCGCCTGAATGAGTAGGATGTTTGGACGTGCCATATTCGTTTCCCGAGAATTATGAAGATTTGCCCCGGGCGGCTGGTTAAGGGGAGGGCCGCCCGGGATGCCGAAGTTGTTACTGGATTACCATTCCCAACTTTTCGGCAGTGTCGCTGAAGGTCTGAACCTGGCCTTCCACGAAGGTCTTTGTCTCGTCGGGTGAAAGTACAGTCGGGACCGAACCCAGTTTTTCGGTGGTCTCGACCCAGCTTTCATCCGCAGATATCGCCCCAAGAACTTCGACCCATTTCGCCACAACGTCTTCGGGCAGGTCTTTGGGGCCCCAGACTCCGGTCCAGCCGACGACGTTTTCCAGGTTCGGGTGACCAAGCTCCTGTGCGGTGGGCGTGTCCGGGATCGCGCCAAAGCGCTCTGGTGTGGTGGTTAGCAATGGGCGGATCTGGTCTGATTCAATGGCACCGGACAAGCCCGAGAGATTATGGAAGATTAGATCTGCATGCCCACCAACCACGGCTGCTGTGGCCTTGCCGCCGCCTTTGAAGGGGACATGGATCAACGCTTCGGAATCGCCCCCCAGATCGTCCAGCATGATGAGCATGGCCATATGCAACAATGTACCCACACCGGCGGACGCATATGAAAGGCGTTCGCCGTTTGCGATCGCTGTCTTTAACTCATCAAAGTTCTGATAGGGCGAGTCCGCGCTGACGCCCAACACAAACGGGTTCTTTTCGATCAGGCCCAGAAACGTGAAGTCGTCCCACTTGTATGGGATCGTGCGATTGATTGCGGGTACGGTGGCCTGAGATCCCACACGCGCCATCAGCAAGGTGTAGCCGTCGGGACGGGATTTGGCGACCTGAGTCGAGCCAACGACTCCACCCGCACCGGTCTTGTTTACCACCAAAATGTTCTCACCCAGGTAGTCCGGAGCCTCTGTGCTGAGGGTACGGGCGGCCAGATCGGCGGCGCCGCCCGGGCCATAGGGCACCACCAAAGTCACTGGTTTACTTGGATAATCTTGCGCCAAAGCTCCCATCGGGATCGCGAGCAAAGCAATGCTGCTCAGCGCTGCGGTCATTGTGGTTCTTAGTGTCATCTGTTGCGTCTCCCTGAATCGAATGAGACTCACCATAATAAAATACTTGCAGTAAGTAAATAATTAAGTAAAGATACATTCAGGAGGTGCAAAATGGCAGGTTGGTCACAAGAGGAGATCGGTCGCGGGAACCGGCAGCGGGTTCTTGGTGAGATTTTGGGATCAGGAACCATTTCGCGAACGCAGATAGCAGATAATCTCGCGCTGAATGCCGCGAGCGTTTCAAGGATTACGCGCGAACTGATTGACGCGCGTCTGGTTCAAGAGGTCGGTGTATCCAAGCCCGAAGGGCGCAGAGGGCCAAGAACCAAAAAGCTAACCATGGACCGATCCGGTGGTTATGTGATCGGGATCGGCATCAATGCTTACCAGCAAGTGGTCACGCTTGCCGATTTGTCGAACAACCGTATCGCGTCATGGGATGCAGGTGGGGCAGGGCTGACTGATGGCACAAGTTTCATCAGGGCGTGCTGCAAGCAAGCTAAAGCGTTGATTGAAGAGCATGTCCCGGACAAAGACCGGCTTTTCGGGGTGGGTCTGACCATCGCTGGCAATCTGGATAAGGCGCGTGGGATCGTCATTTCAGCGCCCACTTTGGGGTGGGGCGAGGAAACCAATGTTTGCGGGATCGTGAGAGAAGAGCTTGGCGTTCCGGTTGCGCTTGAAACACCCAGTGCCGCGATCTGTCAGTCAGAGGTTGCCTTTGGTGCGGCGCGAAATATTGAAAATGTCGCCGTAATCTATTGCGCGATGGGGTTTGGGATTGGCCTACAGGTCAATGGAGAGCCTTACAGCGGGATCGGCAGGGTGGGTGGCGTTCTGACCGAAGCCAAGACCACTGAAGGAGTTGGGTCCAACACGCCTATTTCCCTGTCCGACCAGTGCGGGGGTAGGGCGTTGCTGCGTCAGCTGCTGACGCCACAAGTGTTTGACGCATTGTCCGACCAGGAAAGGGCTCAGAAAGTCTGGGATGTCGTTTCTTCCGCGAATGAGACTGAGGGTGAATGCAGAACGGCCTTGGAGGATTTTGGCGCCCGGGCGGCAAACTGCTTTTCGCTCAGCCTGACGGTCTTGCAGCCCGAACTGGTGTTGCTTGCCGGCCCATTGGCGCAGTCGCCTTATTACTTGGAGGCGTTTCGAAAGCAGATCGACAACCTGAAGGCCGATCTGCAGCAGCCAATCAAGATCAAGTCGAGTGCGATGACCCACATGGGCGCGGCGCGGTTGATGTCACTCAATGAAAACATCGCAAACGCTGAACTTGATCTCGATGTACTCAAGGGAGGGGCCAGGTAATGGACCAGTCAAAGAAAAGAGACCTTTTTGCCGGGGCACTTTTCCTTGTCCTTGGCATTCTGACCTTGATGATCCTTATCCCGGCAGGTGTCGATTCACCGGGTTCGGTGGAGATTTCGGCATTGTCGCCAGAGTTCTGGCCCCGGGTGATTTCGATCGCCGTGGTTCTGGTCGCGCTGTGTTTGCTGGCCGAGTCCTACTTCTTGAAAACGCCGCACCTTGATCCGGACGAGGACGCAGAAGCAGATGCTGTCTACAAACTGGACACGCTTCCCGGAACCCTTCGAACCGTTATTCTAATCTTCGCCTTGTTTGCGTTTTACTTTGCGTTGACGACCTTGGGTGTCGTTGCCAGCTCGATCGTTCTGATGCTCTCTATGATGCTCTTTTTCGGCGAGCGTAAATGGTACTACATCGTTCCGATCAGCATCGTTCTTCCTGTCCTTTTGTACCTGTTCTTCCTGCACGTCGCAGGGGTGCCTATGCCTCTTGGCATTTTCGAAACGCTAGGTTGAGGAGAACCTGAGCATGATCGAGAATATTTCTACAGCATTTCAGCTATTCCTCAGCTTCGAGAACATTCTGGTCATCGGCATCGGTGTTCTGATCGGTACCATCATCGGCGCGATACCCGGGATGACCACCCCAATGGGCGTTGCACTGGCCTTGCCGTTTACCTTCACAATGCAGCCCGTGACCGGCATTCTGCTGTTGCTGGGTGTATACAAGGGCGGCTTGTATGGAGGGTCGTTGACAGCGATCCTGATCAAGACGCCCGGTACACCGGCTGCGTCTTGTACCATACTTGATGGCTATCCACTGGCGCAAAAGGGGCAGGCGCGAAAGGCCCTTGATATCGCACTTTATGCATCCTGTGTGGCCGATCTGATTTCGAACATCGCCCTGATCATGTTCGCGGGGTTCCTGGCAACTTTTGCGCTGCGCTTTGGGCCGCCGGAGTTCTTCACTCTGATCGTCTTTTCCCTGACTATCATCGCCGGTGTTGCTGGCCCCAGCCTGACCAAAGGTATCCTGTCTGCCTGTCTGGGCCTGATGCTGGCGACGGTTGGGTTGGATCTGATCTACGGCACGAACCGGTTCATTTTCGGGAACTACGAACTGATGTCAGGGCTGAACTTCATTCCGGTACTCATCGGCTTGTTTGCGATCCCTGAGATACTCGACCGCGCGACGCGCCGTCCTCGTCCACCCGGCGCCCAGCGTCAGGAGTTGGGTAGCGGTGCAAGCTTTGCCGAATTCCGAAAAACCCTGAAATCGGTTATCCGTGGCAGTTTCATCGGCGTGATACTGGGGGCCATCCCCGGCATCGGCGGCGCACCGGCGGCTTTCCTGAGCTATAGCGAAGCGCGCAGAAACTCGAAACACCCGGAAAACTTCGGCAAAGGTGAGCCCGAGGGCGTCGCCGCAGCCGAAGCCGGAAACAACGGCGTGGCCGGAGCGACGATGATCCCGCTGCTTGCGCTGGGTGTACCGGGGGACGTGATCACGGCGGTTATCCTAGGTGCCTTCATGATTCATGGCCTGCGTCCGGGTCCCATTCTCTTTGCGGAGAACCTGCCGATGATTTACGCGTTGTTCATGGGGATACTACTCAGTTCCGCGTACCTGTTTGTCGTGGGCAAAGTCGCCATCAAGACCTTCAGCCGCGTTGCGCTGATCCCGAACCGCATTCTTTACCCAATTGTCTTCACGCTCTGTGTCTACGGAGCATATGCGGTAAACAACAACCTGTTCGACATTCTGGTTATGCTTTGCATGGGCCTTGTTGGTTTCGCGATGCTGCGGTTGGATATCCCAGTCGCGCCGTTCCTGATCGCCTTCGTATTAGGGCCGCTCCTCGAGGACAACTTCCGGCAGTCGCTGCTGTTGTCCGATGGCAGCTTGTCGATCTTTGTCAGAAACGCGATTTGCTGGCTATTCTGGCTGCTGACCGCGCTGTCGATTTTTGTACTGATCCGGTCCCGCATCCGCGCTTCGCGCACTGGCCAGGCTTCTGTGCTGACCACCGGTGGATAAACCCGAAGAGCAAGGAAAAAAAATGGGTAATGCAGACGACGCTGGCCTGGGGCGCTTTGCGTACAGCTTTGCAGTCATTTCAGATACGCATGTCAATCCGGATGAAGACATGTGCAATTCGCCCTTCCCGGTGAACGCCCGCGCCAATCGACGGTTTCGCTATGTTGTGGCGGACATAAACCGCAGAGAGGTCGATTTTGTCGTCCACCTCGGTGACCTGCTTCATCCCGTCCCCGAGACCGGAAACCTTTATGCGCAGGCTGCCGATGCCTACCGCGCGATTGTGTCCGAGTTGACGGTTCCGATCCATATGCTGCCGGGCAATCACGACATCGGCGACACTCCGATCCGCGGCGGGCCTGCAAGTCCGACCACGCCCGAAATGATCGATGCATGGGAACGTGAGTTCGGGGCCCATTATCACAGCTTCGAAAAGGGAGGGGTGCGTTTCATCCTGCTGAATGCGCAACTGATCAATTCCGGGCTACAGGCCGAGGCGGATCAGCGGCGCTGGGTCGAGGCGGAATTCGCGGCAGCCAAAGGGCAACGCGTCATGCTGATGCTGCACCACCCGGCCTATCTGTGTCATCCCGACGAACTGGACCACTATGACAATACCGATCAGCCGGGTAGGGGATGGCTGTTGGGGCTGCTAGAGAAACACGGGGTCGAGGCGATGTTCTCAGGTCATGCCCATAACTTCTGGTATGACCGATACCGTCAGACGGATTTCTACCTTGCACCATCAACCAGCTTTGTTCGGCAGGATTACTCGGAAATGCTGCGCGCGATCCCGCCCGAATTCAGCGAGTTCGGTCGCAACGACGTGGCAAAGTTGGGATATTTTGTGGTGAACGTTTACGAGAACGGTCATGTCACGAAATTTGTTCGGACATACGGGGCCGAGCTTGCGCCGGAGGAAATAACGGCGGGCGAGAAACTTGAACTGGCCCCAGAGCCACGGGAAAACACCAACCCGCTGATCGGCTTTGATCTGCGGCAGGACTGGGCCGAAATTTCCGAAGTGCCGCCAAGCGGCGGCCTGGACGAGTTCGACCGAAAACCCGTTCGGAACGACTATCACCTGCTGGCACTGCAAGAAATGGGTGTCCGCGATATTCGCGTCCCGCTACATGATCTGCTGGACCCCGCGCGCCGCGCACGGATTGGCGTTCTGAAACATCTCGGGTTCAGAATTACACTGTTCGGATTTGGCTGCCTCGATGAGCACTTGGACCTGATCGCGTCGCAAGCAGGCAATCTGGCCGATTGGGAAATCACTTTGAATTGGGGCGATGTCGCGACATCGGCAAAAACGCTGGCCGAAGCCCACGCAGCGACAGGCTTGCCGATCTATATCTCACGCATGCGAACCAAAGACGATATCAGGTCCGAGGGTACCTATTTCCACGTCATCAATCATGGCTTTAACAGCGACGACACCGATCAGCTTGCGAAACTCGCCGCGCTGCCTGGATCCTGCGGTGTTATTGGGGCCGTATTTCGGCTCGGAAACAGCGATCCGGTCGACCCGAGTTTGAAAGCCATCGACCGCGCTGTCGCCATTCACGCCCTGAAGGCATCGGTGCACCTGAGGGTCGCCGGTGATAACCCCGCTGTTCCGCACCTGGACGATAACACAACCGTCGCGCGGGTTGTTGAGGCAATGGACATCCGGTCAAAACTTCAAAATACGCGCGTCTACTGCGATACCTTGGTCGATGTTGATCGGGGGTACTTCGTGCGCAACGGAGCCATTGACCGCTGCAACAACCCACGGCCACTGCTGGAAGCTGTCCGCGCGCGGCACGCTCGGAACGTCTAAATCTCACCAAAGAAAGGCGCTCGTCAGAATAGTCGGTGAATCTCAGCAAACTTGCGAAGACCTAAACTGCATCGCAGCAACTGCAAAAGCCTGACCAGAAAATCACTCACGCCGAGATCAACCCGCCACTTTCTGCGCCAGCAATACGTTGTTTCTTAGAAGAATCGGTGAGAGGTGGGCGTTCTCGGCGTGAACGCATAGTTTGTGACGGGACGCCAAAACGGACATTCAGCTATCAGGATGGCAACTTAGCAAGACTAACGTTCGTTGAGACCCGGGACCGGATTTGGTCAATGTGAGTCCTGTCCTCGGATTCTCAGAGCAAGCGGCTATTTGATGGCGTCGCGGTAAACTATGCCTGTCGGGTGGATCGTTTCAGCATCTCAACAAAATCGCGACAAAGCCGTGCGTTTGAATTGCTTATCCCAACCGGTAGGCCTCGGTCGCTTGATCGCGGCAAAGGTAGGGCGCGAGCCTCTCTGCGTCCTGTTTCGACAGGCGCCCGCGTTCAATCTGGTCTGCCAAGTGCAGACACACGCCTCTCCGCCAAGTGTTGTGCCGGGCCGGGATCGACAAAAAGGCACGAGTGTCGTCGTTGAAGCCGGCGAGATTGAAGTACCCGGCCGTTTCAATGACCTGGTCAAAGAAGCGCTGGATGCCGTTCGCGCTGTCGTGGAACCACCATGGTGGACCGATCCGCAGGCTTGGCCAATGACCCGCCATCGGGGCCAATTCGCGCGAATAAGTGGTTTCGTCGAGCGTAAACAGGATGACGCGCAATTCCGGATCGTGTCCGACCCGGTTCAGCAAGGCATCCATGCCTTCGACCCAATTCACTGCGACCGGAATGTCAGACCCCATATCGGGTCCATGTTCTGCCAGAATGCGACGGTTCGTGCTGCGGCGCGAACCCACATGCAGTTGCATAACCATTCCGTCTTCGGCAGACATCTGCGCCATTTCGACAAGAAGGTGCCCGTAATATGCCAGTGCCTCATCCGGGTTCAGTGTCTCTTTCGATGCCCTTGCATGCAGGGCCTCGATCTCACTCGGCGCGAGCCAAGTGATTGCCAGCACTGGCACATCATGGTCCGTCGCTGTCGCGCCAAGTTCACGAAAGGCGGCGCGACGCATGCGGATCGCTTCGAGATAGCCGGAATAGGTCGTTGTGTCTTGATCGGTCAGCTCTCCGAGCCTGTTTACGTCAGACCGAAAATCGGGACGCGCGGGGTTCAGTAAGCTGTCCGGTCGGAAGGTCGGGACAATTCGCCCACTCCACCCCGAGGCTGCGATCGCCTTGTGATGCGACAACGGGTCATTGGCGGGATCGGTCGTTGCAAGCACTTCGATATCAAAGCGATCAAACAGCGCTCGTGGCCTGAATTCCGGCTGCGCGAGGCTCTCGGCAATCTGATCAAATACGATGTCTGCGGAGTCAGGTGAAAGCGCCCGATCTACGCCCAGTGTCCGGTAAAGCGTAAATTCCATCCATTCCCGCGATGGTGTGCCCAGAAAACAATGCCAATGCCGGGCAAAACAGCGAAAGATCTCCCGCGCGTTTCGGTCTTCTGGCGGCACCCCAATACCAAGATCGGACAGTGGTACGCCTTGGGAATAGAGCATCCGAAAAACATAGTGGTCAGGAATGATCAAAAGCTCGGCCGGATCGGGAAAGGCGGCGTCTTCGGCCCACCAGCGCGGATCGCAATGTCCGTGGGGCGAGACGATGGGCAAATCCCGCACGGCTTCAAAGAGATCGCGGGCGCGTGGGTCCAAAACGGGTTCGGTATAAAAACTCATATCGACAAGGCTCGTTGCGTTGCAAGAAAGTCCAGAACGGCCTTTCGAACTTGCGGGGTCTCGTAATGTCCCGCTGCCGGATCGCGAAGGACCGTAAGCCGTTCGGGGACCGCATCATAAGCGGCGCGAAGCCGTTTGATCGCCGGAGCATAGGCTTCATCCGGGGTCAACGGATCTTGCCCACCGGTGGCCACGAACTGGGGTCGCGGCGCGACGAGGGCCGCAATATCGCTCATGTCGTGGTGGTCAAGAAGTCCTGGGATCGTCAAATACGGCCCGTGCAGATCATGTGCGCCCGTTTCGATTAGCGGCGCGATATTGGAAAAGACACATAAGTGCAGGGCGGCGAATACATCGGCACGAAGCGCCGCAACCAGATAGGCCAGCGTGCCCCCCATCGAGAGTCCCAGCGTCGCAACACACGAAGGTCGCGCAATATCCCAGAGCGCATCCAACGCCAACATCTGATCGGCAACCATTTCCCCAATGAGGGTCTTGCCATGCCAGGAAACAGCTTTGGCAAGCGCCGTTTCCGGGCCCTCGGCCTGACGATCCCCGAAACCGGGCATATCGGCACAAAAAACCGTCCAGCCCGCGGCTGCGATATCTCTGGCGAGTGGCGGTTCAAGAAGCGCCGGCCGGCCATCGGTAATTTCTGATTTGCCGATGGCATATGCGTTTCCGTGGGCGTGGCAATAGAGCAAACCGGGCGCACCGGGCTCCATATCGACGGGTGATAAGGAGATCGCCGGGATCTGCGTGTCTCCAAGGCGGTAGGCCCGCCGACAAAGCCCGTCTACCATGCTTTCGCCCACGATGCGCCAGCTTTGCGGTTCTGGCGTTCTCAAACGCAGCAGTCGCTGCAAATCGGGTCGGGATAGAGATTGCATTTGCGTGAGGGCTCAAAATTGGTACACTAGTATACAAGTATACGAGTCAGGGGAAGATGTGCAACAGGCTTGGCGTTGGTTTGGACCCAAGGACACAGTGCGGCTGAGCGATATTCGTCAGGCCGGCGCGACGCATGTTGTTACCGCCTTGCACCATATCGCAACCGGCCAACCCTGGCAGAGCAACGACATCCGGCAACGACAAAACGAGATTGCTGTCGCAACTGGTGGTGCGCTGGAATGGAGTGTCGTCGAAAGCCTGCCCGTATCAGAAGACATCAAATCCCAGTCAGGCAACATGCGCGATCACATCGTTGCCTATCGTTCGTCGCTTGAGGCTTTGGCGGAGGCGGGTATCAAGGTCATCTGCTACAATTTCATGCCCGTGCTCGATTGGACGCGGACCGATTTGCGGGCTCCGATGTCCCACGGCGGAACCGCCATGCGCTTCGATCTGCCGACATTCGCTGCTTTCGATCTCTATGTGCTTGAACGTAAGGGGGCTGAGGACGAGTACGACGATGCCACTTTGGACGCGGCGCGCGCGCGCTTTGCCTGTATGAGTGACACGGAACAGGCGCAGTTGACACAAACCATAGGGGCCGGTCTGCCCGGCTCGGCCGATCACTGGTCTCTCGATGAATTGCGTGACGCACTGCGGCGATATGACGGGCTGGGCGCAGATCGATTGCGTCAACATCATATCGACTTTCTTAGCGAGGTCGTGCCGACGGCAGAACGGCTGGGTGTGCGCCTGTGCTGTCATCCAGACGACCCTCCATTTCGCCTGCTCGGTTTGCCGCGTGAAATGTCTACTGCCGACGACTATGCGCACGTGCTTAACGCCGTTCCGGATTCCGCGTTCGGAATGACGCTTTGTACGGGTTCGCTTGGCGCGCGCCCCGACAACGACTGCGTCGAGATCACCAGAAAGTTTGCACCGCGCATCCACTTTGCGCACCTGCGCAACGTCACTCGCGACTCCGACACTATCCCGTGTTCGTTTTTTGAAGACGAACATCTTTCGGGACAGACAGACATGGTCGGCGTCGTTCGCGTATTGCTCGAGGAAGAGGCCCGCCGCCAGAGCGAGGGGCGCAGTGATTGGGAAATCCCAATGCGCCCCGATCATGGGCAAGAAATTCTAAGTGATCTGACCGCAGGCGCTCAACCCGGGTATCCGGCGGTCGGTCGCCTTAAGGGGCTGGCCGAACTGCGTGGCGTAATTGCCGGTCTCGGGGTGGAGGTCGCATGAACATGAGACTCGTCGATCACGGTCTGGACCGGACCCAACCCATCCCGAAGCAGCTCTACGAAATTCTCAGGCGCCGCATCGTGGCCAACACTCTCCAACCTGGCGAGCGCATCTCAGAAGCCGCACTTGCGCAGGAATTCGATGTCAGCCGCACGCCTCTGCGGGCGGCGCTGCAGCAACTGGCAACCGAAGGGTTGGTGACAGTACGCCCTCAGGTCGGCACGCTTGTGGCCAAGCTCGACGTGGCGCAATTGAACGAGGCTGTCTTCATCCGCTCGGCCCTTGAATGTGCCGTTGTCGAAAAACTGGCCAGAGAAAGCGTTGATCTGGGCGCGATTGAGCGTCTGCTCTCGCTTCAGGCGGTTGCGGCCGATGTGGATGACTATGCTACTTTTTTTCAGCATGACGAAGCGTTCCATGCAAAGCTTGCCGAACTGGCGGGGACGCCGACATCGTGGAAGCTGGTGCAATCGGTGAAAGGGCATGTTGACCGTCAGCGCTATACCCTGATGGCAGGCATACCGATGCGCTCACAACGCGCGTTTCAGGAGCATCAGGACATCATCAACTGCATTCGGGCGGGTGACGTCGCCGGAGCCTCAAAAGCGATGGCTATCCATGTGGCCTCGGTTCTCGAGCTCGAACAATGAGAAAGACAGCCCTGCCGGGCGCTTAAACAGCGAACTTTTCAAGGGAGGAAACTATGACCGGCACATTTAAGAGACTTGTGGGAACAAGCGCACTTGCGCTTGCATTTTCGGCGGGTTCCGCGCTTGCGCAGACGGAACTGCGTATGACGTGGTACAACGACGGCATCGAAGGCGAAGTCATGCAAGGGCTTCTCGATCGCTTTGAGGAAGCAAACCCCGACATCTCGGTGGTTCTTGATGTCGTCCCCTATAAGGCGATCATCGAAAGCCTTCCGGTACAGCTTGCCGCTGGCGAGGGGCCGGATCTTGCGCGCGTCACCGACCTTGGCGGTCTGTCGCAATATTATCTCGATATGACGCCCTACATCAGTGACACCGAGTATTGGCAGACGAGTTTCGGACCGTTCCTCAAGTGGCTCGACCCTGACGGGGACGCCATCAACGGGTTTATGACCCAGCTCACCGTCACCGGTCCTTATGTCAACAAAACGCTATTCGAGCAGGCCGGGGTCGAGATGCCCGGCGATGGCGCGACTTGGGACGACTATGCCACCGCCGTAAACGAAGTCGCCGAAAAGCTTGAAATTCCGATCCCGATGGCATGGGACAGATCCGGCCACCGCGTTTCAGGTCCGGCGATTGCGATGGGCGCCAAGATGTTTGACGCCGAAGGCAATCCTGCGCTTGTTGATGACGGGCTCAAGGCGATGGCCCAGCGGCTTTATGACTGGCATCAGGATGGCACCATGTCCAAAGAGCTCTGGGGCTCGGTGTCGGGTTCCACCTATCTTGGCGCGAACGAAGATTTCGCCAACGCGCAGGTCGTGATGTACATGTCCGGCTCGTGGCAGATCCCGCAATTCGCTGAAACCATCGGCGATGCGTTCGACTGGTGGGCAGTACCCGCGCCATGCGGACCCGCAGCCTGCACAGGCATGCCTGGTGGAGCGGCACTTGTCGGTCTGGCCGGTACCGAACACCCCGAGGAAGTGGCCAAGCTGATGGATTGGCTCGCTCAGGAAGAACAACTTGCCGAATTCTACGGTAAGACCTTGTTCATCCCCGGGCACCTCGGGTTGGCCGAGGGTGGCGTGTCGTTTGACACCCAGGACCCGCGCGCTCAGCACGCTCTTGAAACCTTTGCAGGTGCCGTTCCGGCGATTTCGCCCGTGGCCTTTGACCTGCAGGGCTACGCCAACAACCGTGTCATGTTCAACGCGCTGATCAGCCGTCTGAACGAAGCGATCGTCGGCGAACTGACACTTGACGAGGCGTACGAACGGATGACCGACGACGTTACCAAGGAACTGGCAGAGAAAGAACGCCAGTAATCACCGGACCTGCCCCGGCCCGCCTGCGCGGGCCGGGGCACCACGCGAAGGGGGAAGCCTCGATGGCGCAACAAAGCGATCAGACCACGGGTGACCGGCTTGCCAGTCTTGCGGGGGCACCTGTGCGATTGTTGTTCCGCGCGCTGGACCCGTTATTTACAGCGATCCAACGGGGTATCGGCACCAAGCGGATGCCCTGGATCTTTCTGTTGCCGAACCTGGTGTTCTTTGGCCTCTTCGTCATTTTGCCGCTTTTTATCAACTTCTTCTATTCTCTGACCGGGGGAACGCAGCTCTACCTGACGGACCGGCCCTTTATCGGCACTGAACAATACGGTTATCTGCTGGATTGCGAGGCCTTTACCGATCCCCAGACCTGTCGCGAGGATCGGTTCTGGAAGGGCATTTACAACACGCTGGTGTTTATCTTCTTTCAGGTGACCTTCATGGTCCTGTTCTCACTCATCACCGCGCTGATCCTGAATCGCGAAATCCGTGCGCGCGGGTTCTTTCGCGCGGTCTTCTTCTTCCCCGTCCTTCTGTCACCGGTGGTCGTGGCGTTGATCTGGAAGTGGATCCTGTTGCGCGATGGAATTCTGAACGCCTTTCTCGTCTCGATCGGGCTCGACAAGATCCTGTTCTTTGTCAGTCCGGAATGGTCGATGTTCTGGGCGATCTTCGTGTCGATCTGGGCGCATATGGGATTTTACACGCTGATCCTTCTGGCCGGGCTGCAGGCAATCCCGCCCGACCTTTACGAGGCCGCCGAGATGGACGGAACCAGCAAGGAGCGCGTGTTCTGGCGTATAACCCTGCCGCTTTTGTGGCCCAACATGCTGGTTGTAATCGTGCTCGCGCTGATCAAGGGCGTGCAGATTTTCGACGAGGTCTTCGTGCTGACCGGTGGCGGGCCGGGCACGGCCACGCAGTTCATCGTTCAATACATCTACAACACCGGCTTCACCAATCAGGTGCAGAACTTCGGTCTCGCCTCTGCCGCCTCGGTGGTGCTTGGTGTGGCGCTCTTTGTCCTGACCATGGCCCAGTTGGCCGCGACCCGGAGGAAAGACGATGTCTGACGCCGCCGCGACTTCTTCGCGTTCGATCAGGGGCCTGCTTGGTGCCACGCGCGGCACCAACGGGCGCCTGCACTGGACCGATGTTTTTACCTACATGTACCTGGGCTTTGGCGTTCTGTTGATGTTTGGGCCGGTTATCTGGTTAGTCTTGTCTTCGTTCAAAACATCCTCCGCACTCTTGGAGTTTCCACCGACCTTCCTGCCGCTTGGGCAAATCGAAATTCAGGTCGATGGATATGACGATCCGTTACCGCTTTTTGAAGCAACGCTCGAGGACGGCTCGGTCAAGCAACTGGCTCAGGTGCGCCGGATCGGGATCATGAGCCAGATGGTCGATCCTGAAAACCCCGGCGAGACGATCCAGGTACCCATCAACCAGCGCACCGAAGTCCGCGAATTCCGCATGGCTCTGGAAAACTACCGCGATCCGTTAGAGCGGTTCGATTTCACCCGGTACCTGTATAACTCGGTCGTTGTAACGGTCGTGGCGACGCTTGTGACGCTCTTGATCAACTCAATGGCGGCCTACGGGCTGGCCATTTACGAATTCCGGGGACGCGCCGCCATCATGCTCTTGGTGATTGGCACGTTGATGATCCCGATCACGGTCATTCTGGTGCCGGTCTATCTGGTCGTAACTTCCATGGGCATGATCAACTCGCTCTGGGCCGTGATCCTGCCGGGGGCTGCGACCCCGACTGGCGTGTTCCTGTTGCGGCAGTACATGCTGACCATTCCTCGCGATCTGATCGAAGCGGCGCGTATGGATAAGGCCAGCGAATGGGCGATCTATTGGAAAGTCGTCCTGCCACTCGCCATGCCCGCGATGGCGGTATTGGCCATCTTTTCGATCATGTGGCGGTGGAACGATTTCCTCTGGCCGCTGATCGTTCTGAACCGGTCTGAAGTCTATACGCTTCAGGTCGGTCTGAATGCCTTCCAGGGAGAGCTGGATGTCCAGTGGCACTACATCCTCGCGATGACCGTGGTCACTCTGATCCCGGTGACGCTTGTGTTTGCGTTCCTTCAGAAATTCATAACGACCGGCATCGCGTCATCGGGGATGAAATGAGCCGCCCGCTGATCTTCATGGATCCGTACCCCCGTACTCAGGAGATGGTTTATACGCCCGATTGCGCAGCGGCGCTCGATCAGATGGGCGATGTTGTAACCCATTGGGGATCGCGCGCGCCCGACGATCTGGTCGAGGCTAACCTCGACCGGATGACGATCCTGATCGGTCAGACGGCGATGGACCGTGACCGGTTGGACAGGGCGCCAAACCTGCGTGCGATCCTGAACGTCAAAGCCAACTGGGAACCCAATATCGATTACGAGGCCTGTCAGGCCCGTGGCATTCACGTCCTGTCTGCTGCTCCGGCAATGGCGCCCGCAGTTGCCGAATACTGTCTGGCCCAGGCAATCGTCTCGCTGCGGGGTCTGGGAAACGCCGACGCGCTGTTCCGGTCCGGGCAAGAGGCGTATGGCATCGCTGGCAATCAGAGTGCCAGATCGCTTTTTGGTGCGGATGTCGCGCTGGTGGGATATGGCAATCTCGGACGTGCGCTTGTTCCTCTGCTGCGTCCGTTCGGTGTGCAGCTCAGTGTTTACGATCCTTGGCTGTCGGACGGGTACCTTCGGGCCGAAGGGGTCGAACCTGTCGGACTTGAAGCGGCAATTTCGCAATCGGACGTGCTGTTCCTGCTGGCTGGTGTCACGACCGAGAACGAAGGTTTTCTGACCCGATCGCGCCTGGCATCAATCCGCCAGGATGCAACGGTTGTTCTGGCCTCGCGCGCCGAGATCGTCGTGTTCGACGCCTTCCTTGAGCTTGCCGCGTCCGGTGCGTTTCGCGCGGTAGTGGATGTCTTTCCCCAGGAACCTGTACCGAATAACAGCCCGTGGCGGTCAAACGACGGCACGCTTTTCTCGGCCCATCTGGCCGGCGGGCTAACGGCGTCATACGCCCGCATTCGCGAAGCAATGCTTGACGATATCGGTCAGATTCTCAAAGACCACCCGCCGCTTCGAATGCAGCGGGCCAATCCAAAACATGCAGCGGCGATGCGCAGCCGATAGGACTGAAAGGGAAACGATGACTGAAATACGATTGTCGGAGGTGAAAAAGGCCTATGGTTCGGTCGACGTCATCCACGGGATCGATCTGGTGGTTGATTCCGGCGAGTTTTGCGTCTTTGTCGGGCCGTCCGGCTGCGGCAAATCCACCTTGCTTCGGATCATCGCGGGGCTGGAAGACATCACCAGCGGCGAGGTGGTCATCGATGGCGATACCGTCAACTCGATCCCGGCGTCAGAGCGGGGGTTGGCCATGGTGTTTCAGTCTTACGCTCTCTATCCCCACATGTCGATTTACAAGAACATGGCGTTCGGGCTGGAGAACTCGAAACTGCCCCGCGCCGAAATCGACGAACGTGTGAATTCTGCCGCCCGGATGCTGCAGCTTCAGGATTACCTGCATCGCAAACCCAAGGCATTATCAGGCGGCCAGCGTCAGCGGGTGGCCATCGGACGGGCCATTGTGCGCGATCCCAAAGCTTTTCTCTTTGACGAACCGCTTTCAAATCTCGATGCCGAATTGCGCGTAACGATGCGCAAGGAACTGGCGGCACTTCATGCCGACATCGGCGGCACGATGATATACGTCACCCATGATCAGGTTGAAGCGATGACGCTGGCGGACAAAATCGTGGTGCTTCAGGCGGGTCGGATCGAACAGGTCGGAACACCGCTTGATCTCTACAACAAACCCCAGAACGTTTTTGTGGCAGGGTTCATCGGCTCGCCCCGGATGAATATCTTTGACGCCACCGCAGAAGCGGACGAGAGCGGTTTGATCCTTCGGTCCGGGCCATGCACCATGGCGGTGCCGCCGATCGAAGGGCTGGCACCGGGTGACGCGTGTTCCTTTGGAATTCGGCCCGAACATCTGGATGTCACCGAAAACCACGAGGCCGATTTGGTGGCAAGTTGCTCTCTGGCCGAGCAGCTGGGCGGTGAGACCTATCTGTATTGCGATGCCGAAGGACTGCCGCAGATCACCGCGCACCGTCCAGGCCAATTGTCCGTTGCCGAAGGTCAGGAGGTCGCACTCCGCATCGACCGGACCAACCTGCATGTCTTTGACCGGAACGGTCAGACGCTCGCAAACGGGTTCGCGGGATGAGCGACAAGATCCGATTTGCGGTCGTTGGGCTTGGTATGGCGTCCAGACCTCATGCCCTAGCGCTGCAGGCGTTGTCCGATCGAATTGATGTGATCGGTGCCTATGCTCGCAGCCCCGCAGCGCGGCAATCCTTTTCCGACACCTACGGGTTTAAATCAGCCTCTGATCTTGGGTCGCTGGCCGACGACCCGGATGTTGATGCGCTGCTTCTGATCACGCCGCCCAATGCGCGCCAGGATATCGTCACCCAATTCGCGCGCGCGGGAAAACATGTCTTGTCCGAAAAACCGCTGGAGCGTGATCTGAAGCGGGCGCAGGCGATCGTTCAAACCTGCGAAGACGCTGGCGTGCGCCTTGGCGTGGTTTTTCAACACAGGTTTCGCGCTGCGTCCGAGGCGCTTGATCGACTGATCCGGTCGGATGACCTGGGTGCGGTTCGGGTGGTGCGGGCCGAGGTGCCCTGGTGGCGTGATCAAGCATATTACGACGAGACGGGCCGGGGCAGCTATGGCCGCGACGGTGGCGGCGTCCTGATTAGTCAGGCGATTCATACACTGGATCTGATGTTGTCTTTGACCGGCCCTGTCGCCGCGGTTAATGCGATCTGCACAACCACGCCGTTTCATGAAATGGAGGCCGAGGACGTTGCCGTTGGCCTTTTGCAGTTTGCCAGCGGGGCGGTTGGTCAGCTCTTTGCCAGCACCGCAAGCTTCCCCGGTGAGGCCGAAAGCCTGCGGTTCGATTTTGATCACGCCTCGGCGACGCTGAGATCGGGTGTGCTGACAGTTCAGTGGCGCGATGGTCGGGTCACGACCTATGGCAACGAAGCAGAGGGAACTGGCGGCGGAACCGATCCGATGGCGTTCCCGTTCAGCTGGCATCAATCACTGATCGCGGATTTTGCTGATTCCATTGATCAGGGTCGCGATCCGCGTGTTACCGGCGCGATGGCGCTGGAGGTTCACCGGTTGATCGCCGCGCTGGAACAGTCGTCGCGCACACAGCAGCGCATTGAGCTGGAGACAATCTCATGAGTTTGACGCTTGGCGTGATCGGGATCGATCACCGGCACATATATGGGCAACTGGGACAAATGCAGGCCCGCGGATGTAGCTGCAAGGGGTGGTATACCGAAGGTGACCCTCAGCCCTTGGCCGGATTTTTGCAGCGGTTTCCTGACATCCCACGCGTTACCGATCTTGGGACGCTTCTGGATGATCCCGAAATCGACCTGATCCTGATCGCCGATATCCCGAGCCGACGGGCCAGTCTGGCCATTGAAGCGATGCAGGCCGGCAAGGACGTTATGACCGACAAACCGGGCTGTACCACCCTTGACCAGCTGGCGGCATTGCGTGCCTGTGTGGCCGAAACGGGTCGCATCTGGTCGGTCGACTTTTCCGAACGTTTCGAAGTTCCGGCCGTCACGCGCGCGGCCGAACTGATCGCCGAAGGGGCAATCGGGACCGTCGTCCAAACGGTCGGGCTTGGCCCGCACCGCCTCAACCTTCCGACCCGTCCGGACTGGTTTTTCGATGACGCGGCCTATGGCGGTATTCTGACCGATATCGGATCTCATCAGATCGATCAGTTTCTTTACCTGACCGGGTCGGACACCGCCGAAGTCGTCGCGTCGGCCATCGGCAACTTTGCAAATCCCGACCATCCCGGTTTGCAGGATTTCGGAGAGATCCTGCTGCGTTCAGACAAAGGCAGCGGCTATATCCGCGTGGATTGGTACACCCCAGACGCCCTGCCAACCTGGGGGGATGGACGCCTGACCATTCTAGGCACCGAAGGGTATATCGAACTGAGAAAATACGTCGACGTCACCGGGCGCGAAGGCACGGACCATGTCATCCTCGTCAATGGTGATCGCTGCGAACATATTGACGCATCCGGCGCGGCTTTGCCGTATTTTGACCGACTGATCCAAGACGTACAGAACCGGACGCAAACCGCGATGCCGCAGAGCCACTGTTTCACTGTGATGGAGCTGGCGCTTAGGGCGCAGGCCAGAGCAACGCGGCTCCGAGGTCTTGCGAATGCTTAACGTCGCGATACTTGGCTGCGGGATCGGTGGTGAGCATATCGGTGGGTATGCCCAGCTGACCGACAGGTACAGGATCGCGGCGATTTGCGATACAAACCAACAGCTTGCCCAAAAATACGCAGCGACCACTGGTGCACGCGCAACGACGGATATTGACGACGTTCTCGCCGATCCGGGTGTGGATATCGTCGATATCTGCCTGCCGCCATCGATGCATGTTCCCGTAGCCATACGCGCCCTCGACGCAGGCAAGCACGTGATCGTAGAAAAACCCTTGGCCGGATCGTTGAGCGACGCTGATCGTCTTGTTGAGGCCGAAAACAGATCGCAACAACGCGTGTTCCCGGTGTTTCAGTACAGGTACGGTCGGGCGTTTGATCAATTGCGCGTTCTGCGCGCGGCTGGGTTGCTGGGGCGCCCTCTGGCGGCGTCAATTGAAACGCACTGGAGCCGCGACAGTGACTACTACGCCAACCCGTGGCGCGGCACGTGGGAACGCGAACTTGGCGGAGCGGTGCTCAGTCATGCCATTCATGCCCATGATCTTTTGACCCAACAGTTCGGACCGGTGGCCGATGTTTCCGCGATGCTGACCACCCGCGCCAATCCCATCGAAACCGAAGATTGCGCCGCCATCTCGCTGCGAATGGTGAACGGTGCGGTGGCCGCGTCGTCGATTACGCTGGGCGCCGCGACTGACACAACGCGACTGCGGCTTGTCTTTGACCACCTTACCGCGGAAAGCGGCTGTGCGCCGTATACGCCTGGTCAGGATCAATGGCAGTTCATCGCGCGAGAAACATCGGTACAAACAAGGGTGGATGAGGTGGTCAACAATGCGCCGACTGCCCCTGAAGGGTTTGCGGGACTTTTTGAGGCCATCGCAGACGCGTTGGAGGGGCGTGAGGGGCGCGAAGTGACGCTTGCAGAGGGGCTTGCCTCGATCGAATTGGTGTCAGCGATCTATCAATCGGATCGGTCCGGGGAACAGGTAACGCTTCCGGTTGATAGGATGTTGCCAATTGCAGCATCGTTGCGGCCATGAGACTGACCGACGCCGCACTTTCCGGATACGCAGGGCCCGGGCTTCGGCCGGGCTATGACAGAGCAAGGATCAGTGCCGGGATCGTGCATATTGGGATCGGCGCGTTTCACCGGGCGCATCAGGCCGCCTATGTGGATACCGCTTTGGCAAAGGATCCAAGCTGGGGTATTCGCGCAATATCCATGCGCAGCCCCGACACGCTTGATCGATTGGGTCCGCAAGATTTTCTCTACACATTGGCCGAACGCGGCGCTGCGGGGATTTCAGCGCGGGTGATCGGCTCGATAATGTCGATCGAGGTCGGCCAGGACGCGGCGGTTGCGGCCTTGGGCGACCCGAGTATCCGCTTGCTGACGCTGACCGTGACCGAAAAGGGCTATACGCCCGCGCTTGCAGCCACGATTTCTGCAGGGCTGGCGCGGCGGGCAGAGATGGGCGCAGGGCCGCTGACGATCCTGTCATGCGACAATCTCAGCGATAATGGACGCGTCACCGAAACGCTTGTGCGATCTGCGACCAAAGGTCGGGCGGTTGGGCGATACATCGACCAGTCGGTCCGCTTTCCAAGCTGCATGGTGGACCGGATCACACCCGCTACGACCACACAGGACTGCGTCGAAGTTTCGGCCCTGACCGGCCTGGAGGATGCCTGGCCCGTCGTGACCGAACCTTTCTCTCAATGGGTGATCGAGGACAATTTCGCCGATGAACGCCCGCCACTACCAGGGGTCGATTGGGTCGCCGACGTTGCCCCATATGAAGAGGCGAAACTCAGGTTGCTCAACGGCGCCCACACAACTTTGGCGATGCTTGGGCCGATGCTGGGTCATCGTTACGTGGCCGATGCTGTGGCCGACCCGGTTTTGCGGCGCTTGATCGATGGGACCGCGCGCCACGAGGTGATCCCGCATCTGTCTCTTGGGGCGGCTGTTCTCGCGACGTACTGGCAGGCTCTGCTCGAACGGTTCGACAACCCGGCTCTCAATCATGCGCTGTCTCAGATTGCCAGCGACACGTCGCAGAAAATCCCACAGCGACTGGTGGCACCGCTTCTTGACGCGCGCCGGTCGGGACGGAATGCTCCAGGGCTTGTACTGGCGATTGCCGCCTGGCTGGAACGCATCCGTCGCGAAACCCGCGCCGGGCGCGCATTGCGCGATCCCTTGGCTGACTGGCTCGACAATCTAGCACCGATGCCGCCCGAAGCCGCGCTTAAGACCCTTTGCGGCGCAAAGGCCCCGCTTCACGCCCTGACGCCCGATCTCATCACTGCAGTTCTAGCAGCACATCTGGTACTCGACGGTAAGGAAGGCGCGGATCTTGCCGACTGCCTTAGGAAATATATCGAGGCCCACGATGCTTGAAAGATCAGAGCTTGCTAAAAACGCACTGGCGCCGCTTCATGACGAAGGCTACGGCAAGGCGTTCGATCCCCAAAACCTCAATGCCCAGACCATGATCTTTACCGGCGGGCGTGAGGGGCGGTCGCTGAATGGGGACTGGAACTTTTGTGTCGATCTGCTCGATACCGGGTTGCGCCAGAAATGGTTCGCCCTGTCACCGTCATCCGCCGGAGAACGCACCGAACCCTGGGACTATGACCCTTATGACGGTGAAACGGTCCCTGTGCCGTCGTGCTGGCAAATGCTGCGCGACCGCTGGTACTTTTTTGAAGGTTCGGCCTGGTACACGCGTGCCTTTGACTATCATCTGCCCCCCGGTCGACGGCTTTTCTTGCGCATCGGCGCGGCTCAGTACGATTGCAAGGTTTTTCTAAACGGCAAGTTTCTGGGCAACCATGTTGGCGGCTCGACCCCTTTTTGCGTCGAACTGACCGCTGCGTTAGAGGCGGGCACAAACTGGGTCATGCTTTGCGTGAACAACACTCGGACCTCAGACCGTGTGCCGATGAAGAATACTGACTGGTTCAACTATGGGGGGGTCTATCGAGACGTTGAGCTGTTCGAGACATCGCAAACGGTCATACGGGACCTATTTGTCCGTCTTTCAGGCAGAAATATCCGTGTCAGCGCCAGAATTGACGGACCTGCCACAGAAGCCACGTTTAAGATCCCGGCCCTCGGGGTCGATGCAACGCTGCAAGTGTCAGACGGTACCGCCCAAGCAACGATCCCAGCGCAACCAGATCTCTGGTCGCCCGAGACGCCGGTTCTTTACGACATCACGCTGACCGCCGGAGAAGACCGCGTCAGCGATCGCGTAGGCTTTCGCCGGATTGAACGGCGCGGCACCGAGATCTTTCTCAACGGTCAGCCCGTCTTTCTGCGTGGTATCTCTGTTCACGAGGATGACGAGCGCGCGGGCAAAGTCACCACCGAAGCGGACATCCGTCGCCGATTTAGCCATGCACGCGAACTGGGCTGCAACTTTCTGCGGCTGGCTCACTATCCCCATCACGAACTCGCCGCCCGGATAGCGGACGAGGTCGGGCTTATGCTTTGGGAAGAGATACCGGTCTACTGGGCCATAGATTTTGCCAACCCAGCGACCCGGCGAGATGCGGAAAACCAACTGCGCGAGCTTATCCAGCGCGACCGGAACAGGGCCAGCGTCATCATTTGGTCGGTTGGCAACGAAAACCCGGATACAGACGCCCGGCTCGACTTTATGAAAGGTCTGAACGACCTCGCCAAAACCGAAGACCCAAGCCGCCTGACCGCCGCCGCGTGTCTGATTAACCACCACTCTCTGGCCATCGAAGACCGGCTTGCGGCCCATATCGATGTGATCGGGATCAACGAGTATTACGGCTGGTACGAACAGGACTTTCGCGATCTGCAGACAATCGGCAAGAACTCCAATCCCGACCGCCCCGTGGTCGTCTCGGAAACCGGTGCCGACGGCGATCACACCGCGGGACCCAATACGGGGCTTTTCAGCGTCGCTTATCAGGCCGAAGTCTATCGCCGACAGATCGAGATCTTGCGCGGACTGAACTATGTAAAGGGCATGACCCCTTGGATTCTTTACGATTTCCGAACCGAACGGCGTCAGGGCATCTATCAGCGCGGATTCAATCGGAAAGGCCTGATCGCCGCCGACAAAACGACCAGGAAACCGGCCTTTGAAGTGCTGGCGGCATATTATTCAGAACTCGCGGGCAGCACGGAAGACTAGCCGACCTCCTGCAGCCGATCGATGCTTTCGTCGACCGCTAGAACCACCGGCGCTGCCACGAAAGCCTGCAAAACCTCAGGCCGCTGATGTCTACTTGGGACGCGGGCAGACCACTCTGAGACAACGAAAGAGGATCAAACAGAAGACAATAAAACCTACGTGTTTGCTCCACCAAAAATCCGCCGCATAACCAGACCAATCGGATGAGCCGCATCTTTTCTTAGCTAAGGCCGCTATCACTCCCAAAATCCCTGACGAAGGACATCAGGAAATAGAATTTGTTTTGACAAATTTTTTCCGCCAATCGAAACAACAAGAGAGAGCGTTGCGAACAAACTGCGTCGAATGCGCTCAGTCCAGTGCAAGGGAATTGGCACCCAGTTTTAACGGCAGCAAGCGGCCATCAGACGGTAAGTGATCTGGGCAGCGGTGAAATCCCAAGCCGCGTCTCCGTTGGGTGCGAGTTCGACAACGTCAAAGCCAACGCAACGCCGCCCTATCAGCGCGTTTTCCACCAGATGCAGCGCCTGATAGAACGACAGCCCCCCGGGGACAGGTGTACCGGTTGCGGGCATTTGGCTTGGGTCAAGCCCATCCACGTCAAAGCTCACATAGACCAGCTCCGGAAAATCTTCAGGAAGGTCAACGGCGTGGATGTTGCCCGTCACCAGGTCTTCCGCATCAATGTGAAAGACGTTGTGGGTCACTCGGCTTTCCGCCTCTTGCGGGCACAGAGCCCGCACACCGAACTGGGCCAGACGCACACCATCCTCGACCAAGAGATGCATAACCGACGCATGTGAGTGCTTCTGGCCTTGATAGGCAACGCGCAGGTCGGCGTGGGCATCGATCTGCACAATCCCAATCGGCTGCCCCAATGCGCGCACGACGCCAGAAACCGCCCCATAGCTCAGCGAATGCTCGCCGCCGAGGGTCACCGGAATCTTGCCCGCTTTCACGACGGCTTCGGTCTGCGTGGCAATGGCCTCCATCACGTCTGGCAGCGGGCCATCACAGTCCACTGGCGCGAGGGTATGAATGCCTTCGGCGCAAGGTTCCTCGCCTTTGCACAGGCGCTCCAGTTCATTGGACGCCTCGATGATCGAAGCGGGGCCGGTCCCTGTGCCAGATCCGTAGGAAACTGTGCGCTCCAAGGGCACCGGGATCACATGAAACCGCGCCGCTTCTCCGCGTTCGCCGTCAGTAAGCTCACTGTCGAGAAAGACGCTCATGAGAGGCGCTCCTTGAAGTCTTGATAACCAAACTGTTTCACGATGCTTAGCGCGTCGGACTCGCTGTTCCACAAAGCAATCGTGGGCAGTGGAACGCCGTTGAAGGTGTTGGTTTTGACCATCGAGTAATGGCCCTGATCAAGAAAGGCAAAGCGTTGGCCGATCTCAAGCGGCGCACCCCAAGTAAAGTCACCAATTACATCGCCAGCCAGACAGGACGGGCCGCCAAGCCGATAGGTATGCCCGGCCTCAGCCTCGTCCATCAGGGCCGGGCGGTAGGGGGCTTCGATTACGTCTGGCATGTGACAGGTTGCCGAGATATCGGTGATGGCAAGGGGCATGCCATTTACAGGCAGGTCGAGGATTTCTCCGACCAGAATTCCCGCGTCCAGTGCCACAGCTTCGCCGGGTTCCAGATAGACTTCTACGCCATGCTTGGCGCGCACCTGCTGAAGGAATGCGATCAGTGCCTCGCGATCATAATCGGCGCGGGTGATGTGATGTCCGCCACCGAAATTCACCCATTTCAGATTGGGCAAGTAGGGCGTTAGTTTTGCTTCGACCGAAGCCCAGGTCCGAGCCAAAGGCTCAAAACCCTGTTCACAAAGCGTGTGCATGTGAATGCCGTCCACGCCTGTCAAGGTATCCGCGGTCAGCATGCTGACCGGAGTCCCCAATCGAGAACAAGGCGCGCAAGGGTCGTATATTGGGATTTCGCCCTCAGAATGTTCCGGGTTGATGCGCAATCCGACCTGAACCTTAGCAGCCTGCGCCTGAGCAAGAAACCGGTCTTTCTGGGCGGGGCTATTGAAGATTACATGATCCGAGAGGTCGAGGATTTCTGCCATCTCCGGCTCTTTGTAGCCTGCGCAGAAGGTTGCGACTTCGCCGCCATATTCCTCGCGACCCAGACGCGCCTCAAACACTCCGCTGGCGCAGGTGCCGCCGAGGTACTGCCGGACCAATGGCGCCAGAGAGAACATGGAAAACGCCTTGAGCGCGCTCAGCACATGGGCGCCAGAGCGATCAGACACGTCCTTGAGAATTGCAAGGTTCCTCTCCACCGCCTTTTGGTCGACGACGAAACAGGGGCTGGGCACGCGGCTCAGGTCAAAGTCGCGAAATGCTCCGGCATCACCGGCCTGAGTGGTCATCATCTCGGACATGGCACCCTCCTTGGATTGGAAAGAAACCGGCCCCGGACACGGTCAGGGGCCTCTGGAAATTTGACGGGGTGCCCCAGGTCGGGCCTGGGGCGCACAGATCTTAGAACTCGACCGGGCCGTCCAACTCATGCACTTGCCATGGCAGACCGTGGTCGTTGAGCATATCCATGAAGTTGTCGGGGTCGAGCTGTTCCATGTTCCACACGCCAGGTTCAACCCAGTTCCCCTTGAGGACCTGAGCCGCGCCGATCATCGCCGGAACGCCTGTGGTATAGGACACGGCCTGCGAGCCGACCTCGGCATAACATTCCTCATGGTCGCAAATGTTGTAGATGTAATAGGTTTTCTCACCCGAGCCGTCCTTGGCCTGACCAGTGGCAATATCGCCAATGCAGGCTTTGCCCTTGGTCTGTTCACCCAGATCACCGGGATCGGGCAGCAGGGTTTTCAGGAACTGGATCGGAATGATCTCTTTGCCATCATGCATCACCGGATCAATTCGGGTCATGCCGACGTTCTCAAGAACCTTGGCATGCATGATGTAGGCGTCGCCAAAGGTCATCCAGAAACGTGCGCGCTCGATCTCGGGGAAGTGGGTAGACAGGCTCTCCAACTCTTCATGGTACATCAGGTACATGTTTTTCGGACCGATACCCGGGAAATCGAATTCGACCTTGTGGGTCATGGCTGGTGTGGTCCGCCAGTCGCCTTGTTCCCAGTGACGTGCCTCCTGCAGCACTTCGCGCAGGTTGATCTCCGGATTGAAATTTGTCGCAAAGGCCTGGTCGTTCGAGCCGCCATTGGCATCAAGCACGTCGATCTGTCGGATCGTGTCGAGCTTGTGCTTTTTCAACCAGGTCGCAAAGACCGAGGTCACACCTGGGTCAAAGCCGGACCCAAGGATCGCCACAAGACCCGCTTCCTTGAATTTGTCCCGATAAGCCCATTGCCAGTGATATTCGAATTTGGCTTCGTCTTCCGGCTCGTAATTGGCCGTGTCGAGGTAATGACACCCCGCCTTAAGGCAGGCATCCATCAATTTCAGATCCTGGTAAGGTAGCGCCAGGTTCACCAGAATTTCAGCCCCGGTCTCGCGGATCAAAGCCACGGTGGCGTCCACGTCCATCGCATCCAGCTGCGCGGTCTTGATGTCCACGCCAACACGTTCCTTGACGCTTGCGGCTATGGCGTCGCACTTGGATCTGGTCCGGCTGGCCAGCGTGATATCCGTGAAGATATCGGCATTCATAGCCATCTTGTGAACAGCGGCATGGCTAACGCCGCCAGCGCCTACGACAAGTGTCTTTCCCATAGCTTCCTCCTGAGCGTGTTTATTCAAAGTAAGTGTATCCGTTCATCGAGTCACGATAGGCCCCGATCAGAGTTTTGCGTTCGTTGGCCTTGATTTCACCAGCCGAGATCGCTTCGTCCACCATCTTGCGGAAAGCGGCGATGCAATCGGTCGGATCATACTCGACATATGAGAGCACCTGAGCGATCGTGTCGCCCTCTTGCTCGTGCAACAGGTCGAAATTGCCGTCCGCCCGAAGGTCGATCGTCACAACATTAGTGTCCCCGAAGAGGTTGTGCAGGTCGCCAAGGGTTTCCTGATAGGCGCCGACGAAGAACACGCCCAGGTAATAAGGCTGGTCTTCTGGCAGCGAATGAACGGGCAGCGAAGGTGCAATTTCGCCGTTCAGGATGAACTGGTCCAATTTCCCATCACTGTCGCAGGTGATATCCGACAGAACCGCACGGCGATCTGGGGCCTGGTTCAGCATCTGCAAAGGTACGATGGGATGTAACTGATCGATCGCCCAGACATCCGGAAGGGACTGAAATACAGAGAAATTGCAGTGATACACGTCCGCTATCTTTTGCAGCTCTCTATCCAGTTCGCTGTTTTGTTCAGCTTCATGCGCGATGTCCTTGATCCGCGCCATGAGATTCAGATAAACGCGCTCGGCCCGCGCCATCTGGCGCAGCCCCACGTAACCACGCCGAAACAGGGCGCGCAGTTCGTCCCTGTAGAAACGCGCATCATTCCAGCACTCCTGCACCCGTGCCGGAACAAGATAGCCAGAAATTGCGGCCAGATCAGCCAGGAGATGGTGATCGTCGGGACTTGCCGACGGTGCGTCGGGGGCATCGTAAAGGGTGGTTTCCAACACATCGAAAATCAGCATCGACGAAGTTGCGGAAACCGCTCGCCCGCTTTCGGTTACGAGAACCGGATGATCAACGCCTGCTTCATCCATGGCATAGGCTACGGTTTCTACCACATTGGTGCAGTACTCTTCCATCGAGTAGTTGATCGAGTTTTCAGAAGCCCGCTTTTCGCCGGTGTAGTCCACCCCGAGACCACCGCCCAGGTCCAAATGCGTGAGCGGCACGCCTTCACGGGTAAGTTCGGTAAAATACCGGCAGGCCTCGGTAACGGCCCGGCGCACATCGTTGACGTCAGGCACCTGGCTTCCGAGATGGGAATGTTGCAATTTCAGGCATTGCAGCAGCCCTTCGCTTCGCAAACGGTCCAGAACTCGCGTAAGCTGGTCAGTGTTCATGCCGAATGCCGAGCGATCACCCGAACTGCTTTGCCACTTTCCGCTGATCTGATTGGTAAGTTTCACCCGAACCCCAAGCAGCGGTTCGATCTGCAATTCCCGGGCGACTTCGATGACTATCTCGACCTCTTTCGGACTTTCCAACACAATGACTGTGTTGAACCCCAAACGCCGGGATAGAATTGCAAGCCGGACAAATTCAGCATCTTTCACCCCATTGCAGATGATGAGCGCGTTTTTTGACAAGCGATGCGCCAGCGCGATCACAAGTTCCGGTTTTGATCCTGCTTCAAGCCCGTAGTCGTGCTGACGGCCATACTCGACAATGCGATCCACCACTTGGGCCTGCTGATTCACCTTGATCGGGAACACTCCGCGATAGGGTGCCTGATACCCGGTCTTGCGAATTGCTTCAGCAAAGCTGTTGTTGAGGCGACGGATTTCCGCCTCCAGAAAGCTTTTGATCCGCAGCACCAGTGGGCTTGCGATGCCTCGCTGGTGCAGGTCATGCAATATTTGCGGCAAGCTGATGGCAGCCGCTTCGGCGTGTGCCGGATCACACAAGGCAACATCGCCGTTGGGTAATACGGTGATCAAGCCTTTGCCCCAATGGTCGATGCCGTAAATGGAGTCGGAAGGAGGTTGTTCTTCGGTCATTAGAACAAACCTTTTTCAAAGATGTATTGAAGATGGAGTGCGGTCGCGCGGTTTCTGTGCCTAGCAGGGCTACGCGGGTTCGATCTGTCCGGCATTATTGAGATGAAGCCATTTCATCTACGTGAACTCCTGGTCGAACTCTCCTCAGAAAGCTGGATGGCAAGTATATATACTGGGGCAGTGAGTCAATGAAAGAATTCTATGCCGACTGATTAGTATCTGAAGCAATCAGCCATGTGTGAAAGATCAAGATGAAAAACTTGAATATGGTGCTCTGATCTAAGAGACGATGCGCTTCATCCGAGTGGCCTAATCGTGTGGCGGATTTGTGGTGGAGATCGCACCTGTTCCTAATTCTCTTCTGTTTGATCCTTTATTGTTGTTTTAGAGGGGTTTGCTCGCGTTCGAGGTAGGCGTCAGCGGGCGTGAGGTTTTTCAAGTCCTCGTGGTGGCACCGGTGGTTGCTGTCGTCGACGAAAGCTTCGATCAGAGGCTGGAGGTCACCGGGCAGATAGTAGTTTTTCAATAAGATGCGGTTCTTGAGAGTCTCGTTCCAGCGCTCGATCTTGCCTTGGATTTGTGGGTGATGACAGACTAACGTTGCGGATATTCGAGCGAAAATCCATGCCGCAAAGCGACGTGACCTATTCATTGGCCCATGGTAGTGGCCAACTGAAAGGGCATTCCATGACACCGGCACAAAAACTACAGAACCCGACAGCTGGTATTGCGTTCGTGCTGATCGGAATATTGGCGATTTCTATAAACGATATGCTGATCAAATTCCTGTCTGGTGGTTACCCTTTGCACCAGATGGTGTTTACAAGATCGTTGATCGGGATCGGGTTCAGCTTTGCCCTTGTCCAGATTGAGGGCGGATGGCGCATCCTCAAAACCGATCAGCCGGGACTTCACTTTTTACGTGGCCTGCTGATTGTCATTGCCAATTTGACGTTCTTTACAGCCCTGGCAGTAATGCCGCTGGCGGAGGCAACCGCTGTCTTTTTCGTTGCGCCCTTGATGATCACTTTGCTGAGTATCCCGCTGCTAGGCGAAAAAGTAGGTCCGATGCGGATCGGTGCCGTTCTTGTGGGATTCATAGGTGTCGTGATCATGACCCGCCCATGGGAGGCCGGTGGCGAGCGTGAAGTTAGTCTGCTGATGTATGCCCTTCCGGTTCTTGCTGCCTTCACATATGCACTCAACAACGTTCTCACCCGTTTCCTTGGCGCAAAGTCCAAGGCTTCAGCAATGGCTGTGTACATTCAGGCGTGCTTTATCGTCGTCAGCCTCTTGTTCTGGTCAGTGGCAGGGGATGGGCGTTTTGCGAGCGCATATGAAAACGAAAGTATGATTTTCTTACTGCGCGCCTGGGTTTGGCCCGAAGGGGCTGATCGCTGGTTGTTTATTGGCCTCGGATTCAATTCTGCAATCATAGGATATTGTCTCGGTCAGGCATACCGCATGGCAGATGCGGCCACAGTGGCACCGTTTGAGTATGTCGGTCTTCCCATGGCTATTTTTTGGGGATGGATCATTTGGGGGGAACTCCCAAACCTACCGGTCGGAATCGGCATCGCACTGATCTTGGGTTCTGGACTGTTCGTCTTTTTGCGTGAGCGTCAAAAGAAGAGGCACGTTGTTACCGAAAAGAGAGTGCACCGTCGATATTAGGTGCCAAATCAATGCGGGCCCAAGGCCGCTCAAGAATACCCTGGGATATTGGATGTCAATCGCAGTTGAGCGCTGATGGTTTTCATAGTTTGTATGAATTTTGATGCGATAGGTCTGAAGTTTGCATGAATGATATTCCACACTGCCACGAGAGACCTCATCACCCAGGCTATGCCGGCGTCTCCTAATATGCACCCTTGGTCTCGTCTGTGACAAACTCGAAACCAGCTTTGCCAGTGTGCCCCCGCCTTTCCGCAAATCTGTGACTATTCGGTGAAACGCATCCAAGTCTGATACATACTCAAATAGAAATTGGGTTTTAGCACAGGTGAGCGATGGACATTACAGGCAGCGTGGCTTTGGTGAGCGGTGGCAGCGGCGGACTTGGAGGCAAGATTTGCCGATTGCTTGCCGCCAATGGCGCCAAAGTGATCGTCGGATACCACAATGGCGCAGACCGGGCGCAAGCCGTATGCCAGAGCATCGTCGATCAGGGGCAAATCGCGAAAACAGTAAATGTAGATATTAGCGACCCAGAGTCCATCGCCGAGTGTCTTAAAAATGTCGTCGACACATTTGGTGGCCTGGATATTCTGGTGAACAATGCCGGTATGGCGTCTGGTGGCCACGAACTTCCTCCCGGAGACCTAGACGCACTGACCCCGGAAATCTGGACAGAACTGCTGCACGTAAATCTAAGCGGACCATATTATTTGACCAGAGCGGCCGCCCCTTTTCTTCGCAAGTCAAATTGGGGTCGTGTGATCAATCTTTCGTCCACAATTGGGCACGGAGTTTGGGGCGCAGCAGCGGCTTACGCTCCCAGCAAGGCAGCCGTAGTGCCTCTTACCCGGTTTTTGGCGGCGGCATTGGCCCCGGATGTCACAGTCAACTGCATTTCCCCGGGGTTAATGCAGGGCACGCAAGTGTCCGGGGGCGCTCCTGACGCGTTTGTTTCCATGTGGCGCGACCGAGCGATCCTAGGCGTGACGACATCCATCGATGACGTTGCCCAACAGGTATTAACGTTTTGCAGGAGCCCGTCGGTCACAGGGCAAACAGTGGTTATTGATGGGGGCATTCACCTCAATTGAGGTCAGCTTTGTGCTACGGCCTTTCATCGACGCGGCATACAGATAATGCCAGCGGTGAGCCAATACTGTTCAATGCCCACTTGTGGTGTAAACGCACAGTTATCACAGGGTAAACCTCACGATTTGCAGGATTGACAGCTTTGACGTGACGGCGAACACTTTGCGATCTCGTGTTAAGCTAATGCACCCTTTGCTTTCAAAGCGATCGGCCAGGTTTTTTGTTGCATGTGCAGTATTTGGGCGGCGCGTCGTTCAAATGCTTTGGATCAGGTCCGCTCGCGTCTCGCTTTTAGTATAGGTCTCAGCTTGCGTAATCTTCGCTTCTGGCATTCAGCATGCGCATCAGCCCAGGCCATTCCGTTTTGCCGTCGTAATTGTAGTGTGCGGACGCAGCCATTTGGTCCTGATAGCGCGCGACTTTTTGCGGATCGATGAGGTGCAAGTCACGCCCCATCGACAAGGTCCTGATTTGCGTGCTGCAAGTTTGCCGCAAGAAATAGGCACGGAAGAATGCGGCCGCGGCGGTGTCGCCCAGCGCGTAATAGCCATGGTTGCGGCTAATCAGTATCTGGTTGTTGCCAAGACATTCGACAAAGTGCGCGCCAAAGGCCTCGTCTTCCTCAAACTCATATTCAATATAGCCGGTGATATTGCCAAGATAGACAGCAGGTTGGTTGAGCGGCAAGAGTCCTTCCTTTATTGACCCAACCGCCATGACTTCTTCTTCGTGTCCATGTACAAAGAAGTTGGTGTCAGGCCGCGAGCCCAATATCCATTGGCAGAGGTTTTGTACCCCATCATTGAGCCAAGGCGCATCAGGATCCACAGGCTGGCCTTCGGCATTGATTTTGACCATGGATGAGGCCTGTGCTTCTTCCCAGAACATTCCATAGGGGTGCACGAGGTAGTGATCCGGTTCATCCGGCACCCGTGCGCAGACCGCGCCATTGGCAAGATCGGACATCCCATAATGGGCGATGATGCGAAACAGCGCGGCAAGGTCGACGCGGGCCTGCCACTCAACCTCAGAGCAGTTCTGACGGGTTTTGATCGAAGCGAGTGTCATAGAAAGATCCTTTTCAAAGCGCGCTGGCGGCGCGAAATTGACGTTTGAGCGTTCGGATGCGCGAGTGCAGATCGTCCCTGTCGGAATAAATGCCTTCAATGTACCTTGCGCCGCCCTTGGCGTCGTAGCCTGCACGCCCATGCAGCGCGCGGCGGTTGTCGAAGGCCAAGAGATCACCGGGCTCATACCGGAACCTCATTTGGTACTCTGGGCTCTGCGCCCTTACAGAGAACGCGCGATAGGCTTTGTAAGCCCGTGCCTGAACCCCAAGTGGGGCCCTCATTGGCGCACGCAAGAACGTGTTATAGCGCACCCCGGTGATCGTACCTAAGGTATCCGTTTCAATGACCGGACCCCGACCGCGATAATCCGAGGTCTTGGAGCGGTTGTTGTATTCCCAGATATCCGTAACCAACTCTTTTGCGGTCCATAGAATATGCGGTGCGGGCTTGTCTGTTCCGAACCATGCAGTCCCACGAAGCCAACCCGGGTGGAACTCGGTCTGAAGGCCATCGGAGAAAGTAACGTCAACCGCACCCGAGGCCAGAATCTGAGCACCCGTAAGTTGCGGGTCTTCTGAAATCGCTTCGGGTCCAATCGCCATTTCGCGCGCCTTCGGGTGGGTTGTTGCAGGGTCGGGACTGTTTTCACGCAGCAACAAGCTGTGGTGTTGTGAAGTCAGACCGTCCGTACAGGTGATCGACAGCGCATCCTTGGTCAGGTTGAGGCTTTGGACACCATGATCAATTGGCCAGACATCAAAGTCGGGTGTGATCGGAAATGCAGTCATTGGGGTGCCCTCCTTTACTTCAAATACATCAGGATAACGGGGTATCTCTTGACAGGAATCAGCGATTGCTTGACCTAAATTGACATGTCGTGAGTGAACCATGCCAAACGTCGCAATCGTATTGACTGATCATTTCCCGATCCTGTCCCTTACATTGGTGACCGAGCCACTGCGGGTGGCCAATCGCGAATTGGCCGAACAGACATGGCAATGGCGGATATTGTCGGCCTCGGGCGGAATGGTCCGCAGTTCTAGCGGTATCGATGTGTCTACTGCGCAATTTGACGACGCACGGGACGATATCTTGTTGTTGTTGTCCTCATATGCGCCAGAAAGCGCGCTGACCAAGTCATTTGTCGGGTGGCTCAGGCGCAGGGCGCGGGCCGGAACTCTGATGGGATGTGTCGATACCGGTGCAATGATCTTTGCAGAAGCAGGTCTGCTTTCAAGGAACCCTGCCGCCGTTCACTTTGAAGCGCTGCGCGGCTATCGCGAAACCTACTCAGAGCAGATGTTTGTGGATCGTATGTTTGATCTGTCGGACAATCGCTGCTCCAGCGCCGGTGGCGTGGCTACGTTTGATATGACACTCGCCTTGATTGAGCGGTATTCCGGTCGAGATTTGGCGAAGCGCGTTGCGGAAATCCTGACCTATCGCCCAACAGAACATATGGGGCCGCAGCAAAAAATGCTGTCGGAGACCTCGCTGGCAAAGATGGATCGCACCCTTGGCCGTGCTGTCGACCTGATGTTGGCTCACTTGAGCGAACCGTTAAGCGTCTCAACCATCAGTACCCAAATCGGTGTCCCGCAATGGACACTTGCGAGACTGTTCAAACGCCATCTGCAACAGTCGCCCTCGGCCTATTACCGGTATCTGCGTCTGTCCCAGGCCAGAAATCTGCTCGTGAACTCTGCGTATCGGATCAGCGATGTTGGCGCGCTGTGTGGCTTTGACAATCCCGAGAGCTTTGCGCGTGCCTATCGGAAGCAATTTGGTGAAACCGCATCGCAAACGAAATCGGCATCCGACGACGCCCGCTAGTTGACGTTCATATACCCACGCGTTGCCGATCAGTAGAAGCGGACATTCAGTAAATCCGAAGCCGACCGGCGTATTGCAGATGTTTCCATAGCGGACGCGGTTCCTTACCGGTTTACGGTCTCTTAAGGTTTGGAATCATGTTCAGACGGATTATCGCGCTCATCAAGGTCCAACACTGAAGGGTCGATCAGGCGCTTGTTGGCACTTATCTTGACAGAATTTCGCATGGCTTCACTGCGCCGGAGCAACCGACGGAAACGCGTTTCGTCGAGTACAAGCAGTGTCGACGGTGCCAGCGCCCGTACATTCACGGGGCGTGGCCGCTTTGATAACATGGCCAACTGCCCGAACATTTCTCCACGACCCAACCGGGAAGTGTGCCTGCCAAACTCCACCTCGACTGCCCCAGAAGCGATGAAGAACACACTCCGGGCCAATTCATCTTTGGCAATGATGGTATCACCCGCATTGGCATAACGGGTGCGCAGTGCACGGCTGAGTTTTCTCAGGGACGCTTTGTTGAGATCAGAGAATAGCGGAAACTGTCTAACCAGATCCCGACCCTTAAGGGCAATATCCAGCACCGGACGGCCTTCAGTCAGAGCACGTCGCTCTGCCACTTCCCGCATCAACACCGAATAGAGTTCTTCGCCGACCAGGCCGTCCTCGCGCATGATCGCGTATTCACGCTCTTCCAGTCGCAAAGCGGTCCGTCGGATGAACCGCCGTTCCAGCTTTTCGGCATAACCTGGATATTGTAGCCGCAAACCGTCAAGCGCAGTCTCAACCGCCTCGGACCGGCGCGCCAAAAGATCATCAAGCAATTCCGCAACCCGGCGGCCGTGAATCCGGCGTATGCGGCCCCGAACGAATCCGTCGAGATCGCGCAGGATCAGGCGCTGCATGAGCAATCTTTCAAATCGATCCGTTGTGATGCGCGTAAGCGGGAACGAGATCCGAAGTCGGTTGTGCAGGAACACAGCGATCCGAAAGGACCTGCCGTAGACAACAGACCGGTTTGACGCGCGCTGATAGCCGATCCGCCCTCCGGTCCGTGCGCCTTCTATGAGCCGATCAGCGTCGGACAGAATCTTCTCACTCAGAACCGATGACATGGTGCGCTCGCGCATCCGAGCCAATACGGTATCGCGCTCGGCACCCGCCAGCGCAATAAGTCCGAGCGTGATCCGGTCACGATCAAGAATCTGTGCGCTGTCTTCCGCGACTTTTACAGCTTCGTCGAGGCGTTCGCTGAACAGTTTGGCCTCGTTTCTGACGATATCGTGGGTCAAGTCGTAGTTTTCCGCGGTGCGGGACACGTCCTCGCGAACCGATTGCAGGGCCACGGCGACCACCTGGCGCGAGAGGGCCGCATCAAGCGGAGAGAGCCTGTCGAGCCCCAATTTTGTGATCACCATGCGCAGCGTTGTTCCCTGAACGATCAGTGTGAACAGGGTAAAGCCGGTGGCCAGAATGCCGACCAGGCGCTTGGTCTCAAGCGGGATCTGCGCGCTTTCGGTGACTGACAGCGCCAGCGCCAGCGTCACGGCACCACGCAGCCCACCCCACAGTATTGCAACGCGATAGGGGCGTTCGACAGCAGGCGACACACCGATTGCCGTGAGCAATGGCAACAATCCGAACAGAACCGCTGCCCTCGCGAATGTTGCCGCAAGAACCACGACGGCCAGCAAGACGAAGTCAGAAGGCCGAACCCCTTCCAGCAACCGTGGTATCAGCAACGCGGCAAGAATGAAGATCAGCGCTCCTGCCCAATGGGCTAGAAGATCCCATACTTCTTGCAGGTTGGTCCAAGCGATCGGCGACAAACGACCGGGGGCTGTGAGGTTAAGTGTAAGACCCGCAGCCACAACCGCGATGACACCCGACGCCCCAACGCTTTGTTCTGCGACGATATAGGCGAGATAGGGCAGTGCGACGGAAATCGAAATCTGCGCCATTACCCAACGGTCTACGTAAGCCATCACCCAAACCGCCATGCGCGCCATAAGCCAGCCGGTGATGACACCACCTGCGATCAACTTCGGGAATTGTCCGCCGGCTTCGCCTAGTGACGGATCGGGCCTTCCGAGCATGACAAAGCTCATGAACAGCCCGAACAGCGCAATCGCAGCAGCATCGTTAAGGAGGCTTTCGCCTTCGATGATTCGCGATAACCTGCGCGGTGCCGAGATTGATCGAAATATGCTGACAACCGCCGAGGGATCAGTTGTCGACACGATGGCGCCAATCAAAAGGCAGGCTACCAACGGTAGCGTGCTTACCCAGCTGAGCGCGTAGCCAATCGAAAGTGTTGCCACAATCACTGCCACAACGGCCATCATCAGGATGGGCATCCAGTCGTCCAGCATCCTGCGCAGGTTCATCCCGATTGTCGCCTGAAAGAGCAGCGTAGGTAGGAAAACATATAGGAATACGTTGGACCGGATTGGCAGATCGATAATCGCTTGCGCCCCCGGGTTCAGCGCATCCGTCAAGTCGGTGTTGAGAAAGAACGTCGCACCAAGCCCAATCACGATCCCCATAAGGGCGAGAATAACGCTGTAGGGTAAGCGCAACCGTGCAGCCAGTGGTTCCGCCACGCCGATGACAATAAAGAGAGAAGTGATGATGGTCGTAATGACGACGATGTCCATAATTCCGTATTACCTGAGAACCGGGGATTAGGGAATCCACTCTTCAGGCCAGAGCGAACACGTTGGATCAATTTGGGTACTTACACCCGTCGATTAGAGCGCGCAGTCGCCGCGAATGTCGAGAATGTGGGACCGCACCGCTGCACCATCGCGATGGTTGTGAGGGCAAAACACGACCCAATTTCCTTGCGGAAATATGTTGCTTCGAACGGGTGCCACGCGCACTGGTCTCCAACCCGGCATTGATCGGGGCATTACACCTCAAAATGCGGCAACAGCTCCGACGACCGCAGCGAGCCTAAAGCAACTGATGTCGCGATGTGTATGAACGCCCGCATTTAATAGGTTTGCGGCATGCCATTTAGGCCACATGTCCCGGATCAGGGGCCCGGCGGAACTGGCGTCGGGGCAGATGTACGTGGGGATTTGTCGATTTCCACTCGTATGTCCAGAAAGTCCTTCTTGCCGTCCACTGTAAGTTGGCGGCGGTTAATGCCCCCGGGGTTCAACGCGGTGGCCGGGAAATCGTACTTGATATTGTGCTTGAACGCCTGAACGCGGATTCCAAAAGCGTCTGCCACGTCCTGTATAAAGGACTCTGACATTCCGACTTTGCACCCATAGATGACGAAGACAGCGTCCTTTTGAAATCGGGAGCGCACATCATCCCAAGTAAAGTCTGGCGGCCTGTCAGGGTCGCCGTCTCCAACAAGAATTCCCGTCTTTTGCAAACCTTCGATAACGCCGAGATCCATATCGTCCAGAAAATGGACATTGCCATCCACCACGTCGCCGAGGAAGCCAATCGTGGCGGCCTCGCCATGGGTGATGATGCGGATTTCCTTGATGGAGCCAACGGGCTTGCTGAGGATCAACCCGACAAATTCACCTGTCGAGCCAATCTCGATGATACCTCCGTTGCCTCGGTAACGACTATTCTTCATTACTGCATTGAAATCTTGTGAAGACGGGAACCATGAGCCCCCTTGGATTGCGTCGATTTCGGCCTGATTGGTCTGCCACGGGGGATCAAACACACCGGTCAGTGCAAGTTTGACTGTTTTGCCTTTCCCCGCAGCAGGACTTCCCAGAACTTCGGCCGTCTTTCCGGTGACGCGATCGCGGATCGCTTCGCTGCCCAAAACCGCCTGACTGAGAATTTTCTCAAGCGTCCCCATTGCCGCGCCCCTGTGTACCGTTCGGGTCCTCGGGCGGACGGTTCGGATCGGTGGGTCTGTCCTCGCCACCGGGTTCTTCCGTAGTTCCGTCATCCACCTCGCAGCAGCATTCAGGAATACAACAATAGACTTCGTGAAATACCTGAGCGCGGTCCAGATCGCCTTCGGCTACGATTTGACGTGCCAGTTCCATCTTCTCTGCTTCGCGTGCGGAAATGTCGTTTTTCAAAGCGAGCTCGCGCACGGTCTCAACCTGTAGCCCGGCTGAATACGTATCGAGAAGACCAGCTTCTGGATCACCGCCTTTACCGAGGAAGCCGTCAACAACGACGCCCTCAGTGCGCATCGTGATAACATTTTCCTTAAGCACGACACCCGGCACCTCAATAAATTCTCGATCTTCAAGTTGCCTGCGAAGTCCAGCGTTGACTCTTAAGTACGAGACGTTGTCAGGCAGCGGCACGGTGACATCAAGGTCGCCGAACACATTTTGCAAAGCGATCTCGCTTTGCGGAAAGTCCAGTGTTGCCACTTCAAGGAAGGGCTGCGGCTCGTTTTGATAGTCGAATATAAAGAACAGTTCGCTGATGATATTCTGAAGAACCAGCCGCTGCATGTCTGGATCTTCGGAAAAATACTCGGCGAGAAACTTGTCCAGCTCGTGGATTGCAAATTGCGGATAGGGGCCGGCGGATTCGTCATAAAGACCGATCTTCACGTCAGTGAGATGAATTACCGAGATGAATTCCTGAACCATCTGCCGAAAGACTAGGTTAAGTGTCCGGCTGACATTGACGTTTTCGATCTCGCGCTCGATCACCTGTTCGGTTTCCGTTGTGTCGGTGGTCGAAGATTTCTGCTCGGAACTGGTGTTGATCTCGACGTCTCGCTTCGACGACGCTCGCGCAGAGTGTTTGAACAGCGCACTTTCCACGTTACTGGACATTTCTTCGCGTGCCTGCCGCGTACCCCACTCACCGGTGGTCTGGCTCGACTGTTCCGAACTGCCACGTCCACCAGCCTCAACCAATCCCCAAAGAACCTTGGCCTCGCCACCGCCGCCCTTGTTCGAGTGGTCGCTTTGACTGTTGAGGATATCCATTTCGCTGTCAGTGAACTTTGACGACGTTTCACTCTGGATCGAATTTTCAAAATCGACGGCCGCCTCTTCTGTGACCGAGTCCAGAATTGAAGAGCCGAAATTTATCTTCGAACTCTCTTTGGTCACCGTCTTCTTGTAGTTTTTGACCGAGATTTTGGTTTTTTCGCCCGGGAAAAGCGAATGGGTCTTGATCACGCGGCCAGCGCCATAGTTCCCCAGGAAAGTTGAAATCTGGATTTTTTCAAAGAACAAAATCTTCGGGAAAATCTGCTCGGGGGGGCGGGGCCTCGGTCTGATGATGTCGAAATCACCCGAAAAGCCCAGCATTCCTTCTTTGGGCTTGAAAATGAAGCTTCCGGGAAATTCCTCAAAAACCTCGGATGCTGCCGCGAAACCGCGAACGGTTCCGACACCATCATTGCGGTTTACAACCTTGAAATCCGTTACCCTCAGACCCGGAATTGTCGGATCCGTGCGCTTCGGTTCTTTCTCTGCAAGGTTCTCACGAATTTGGTCACGAGTTGCCTGGTTCAGAAGCTCTTCGTCGATATCGATTGCGATGACCGTTGTTCCAACATGGGCGGTCGCTTCGGGTATCGAATAACTGAGCTGCGGCGCCTGATCGGCATCGTCTGCCAATAGTATGAAAGGGGCCTCATTATCGGCCATGACTCTCTCCAAAATTCGATGAAACTATGTAGGTGAGCATACACGAAAACTGCGATTCCCGCTAGATCGTGTCAGCAACGGTATAGCCAAAGCAAAAGTTGGCGTCGTGCCAAAGAAGTCTGGAATGCTTGCCGCAGTCGTGTCTTTCGGGCAGCGACTCTCGGAACATTCCCGCAGTTGTCGAAGCAGTTTTTTGGGACCTTATTGTATTTGGTTCTGAATGCGCCAGACAGCACCTCCTTAACCCACGGACAAAACTGTAACTCTGTATCAGCAAGTCATTGTTGGTGTTTGCGCGACCTGCGAGTTTCAAATTTTCACTTGTCAAATTTGGAACGTTCCATTAAACGTTTGGAACGTTCCAAAAGATGGAGTTTTTTGATGCATTGGGCATTTGCCGGGGCGAGCACAATAGCTTCGCAACACATGCTGGACGCGGTGCGCCGGCAGGCGAACAACGACGTGGCTTGGATTGTCAGCACTTCCCCCGAGCGCGTGAAGACATGGGCCCAGGATCATGAAATTCCCAACGCGACAACCGATCTGACCACAGCGCTTTCGGACGAAAGCGTTGGGGCGGTCTATATTTCTTCGACCAACGAGAAACATCATCCACAGGCCATGGCTGCGATTGCAGCCGGCAAGCATGTCCTATGCGAAAAGCCGCTTGGAATGACGCTGGCAGAGGCCGTCGAAATGGTGCGGGCGGCTGAGGCGGCGGGTGTGACTTTCGCTACTAATCACCACCTGCGCTGTTCGGGCAGTCATCGTGCCATTCGCGATCTCATCGCAGACGGGCGCGTCGGGGACGTTCTTTCGTTACGGATCCACCATGCGGTGCATTTGCCCGGGAACTTGCAGGGGTGGCGTATAAACTCAGCCGACGCTGGCGGCGGTGTGATCCCAGATATCGTTGTCCATGACGCGGATGTGACTCGCTTTCTGCTGCAGGAAGACCCTGTCTCGGTCGTCGCCCAGATGGCCAGTTCGGGAATGGGCCAGGGGGTCGAGGACTCCTGTATGTCTGTTTGGATGATGCCCTCGGGCGCAATGGTCACCACTCATGAGAGTTTTACGCACCCCTTTGCCGGGTCGGACCTTCAAGTGCACGGAACCAAAGGTTCGATCTTTGCCGAAGGCGTCATGACGCAGCGCCCGGTTGGAAAGATCACTCTGGTGACAGATGCAGGTCGTGAAGAGATCCCGTTCTCCGATCATTCGCTCTATGTTCAGGGCGTGTCAGAGTTCGTCGCTGCGACGGCGGGTCAGGGTCGCCCGGCGGCGAATGGTCCTGACGGGATCAAATCGCTGTCCGTAGCGCTTTGCGTTCGCGAAGCCGCAGACACAGGCCAGCGTCTCAAAGTGGACTATGGTGGTTTCTGATGAGCAAACTTGTCTCTGTTTCCGAGGCCGTTTCCCGCATTCCTGACAATGCGGTTATTACCGTGTCTTCGTCCTCGGCGCTGGGCTGCCCTGACGCCGTTCTCAAGGCGTTGGGTGAAAGGTTTCGCGTAGAAGGGCATCCACGCAATATCACAACGCTGCATCCTATCGCTGCTGGCGACATGTATGGCGTCAAAGGAATGGACTATCTGGCACAGGACGGTTTGCTGAGCCGGGTTCTTGCGGGATCATACCCTTCCGGCCCGTCCAACCTGGAGATGCCGGAAATCTGGAAGATGATCGTAGAAGACCGGGTTGCCGCCTATAACGTGCCATCGGGAATTCTGTTCGACATGCACCGCGAAGCCGCCGCGCATCGTCCGGGGGTGCTCACACAGATCGGGCTTGAGACCTTCGTTGATCCAGTGCGCGAGGGGTGCGCGATGAATGCGCGCGGATCGGCTGCGCCCATCGTTTCAAGAAAAGAGTTCGACGGCCAGACCTGGTTACACTTTCCCAACATCAACCCCAACGTTTGCGTTCTGCGTGCGACCACCGCTGATGAGTTCGGTAATCTGACCTACGAGCACGAAGGCGCATATTTGGGCGGTCTCGAACAGGCGATCTGCGTACGCAATCACGGAGGTTTGGTGATCGCACAAGTCCAGCGCGTAACCGCTACGGGCAGCCTTCGCCCACATGACGTGCGTGTTCCGGGGCATCTGGTTGATCTGATCGTTGAAGACCCCGCGCAGATGCAGACGACGGAAACGCCCTATGATCCTGCAATCTCGGGCCAGGTCATGCGCCCGTGGGACAGCTTTTCCCTGGCTGAGCACGGTGTCGAAAAAGTCATCGCCCGCCGTGCGGCACTCGAACTCAAGGCAGGGATGAGCGCCAATCTGGGCTTCGGCATCAGCGCGATGGTTCCGCGTATCCTGCTGGAAGAGGGGCACCCTCAAGCTGTAACATGGGCAATTGAACAAGGCGCGGTTGGCGGCGTGCCCTTAACGGGCTTTGCCTTTGGCTGCGCGTCCAACGCGCATGCCTTTGTGCCTTCGCCTCAGCAATTCATCTATTTTCAGGGCGGTGGGTTCGACATGTCATTCCTCTCGTTCCTCGAGGTTGACGTCGAAGGCAATGTGAATGTCTCAAAGCTGGGCAAGAAACCCTATTTGACTGCCGGATGCGGTGGCTTTGTCGATATCACTGCGCGCGCGAAACAGATCGTGTTCTCTGGTTGGTTCGAAGCCGGTGCCAAGATCGAACTGACCGAGGACGGTATTCGCGTGAATGCGCCGGGCAAGTTCACCAAAATGGTCGATCAGGTCGAGCATGTCACATTCTCAGGCAAACGTGCCCGTGAAACCGGTCAGGATGTACTCTATGTCACCGAGCGCTGCGTTATTCGCCTGACGGACGAGGGGCTGGTTGCTACAGAAATCATGCCCGGTATCGAAGCGCAGCGCGACATCGTCGATGCCTCGAGCGGTCGGGTCAAAGTCGCGGAAAATGCGACTCAGATGCCGAAATCGCTGTTTGCCGAAGGCCCAATGGGGCTGACGCTGTGAGCGGGATCGGCATTCATATCACGGATGCGACGGCGATCCTGACATTGGATAACGTGGCCAAGCTGAATGCCCTGACCGTCGACATGCTGGATGCGCTGGACACCCGATTGACGGAGGTCGAGCGTGACATGTCAATTCGCGCCCTGATCTTGACCGGTGCAGGCGAAAAAGCGTTCTGCTGCGGGGCGGATATTGGTGCATGGGGTTGTCTCAGCCCTGCAGAATTCGCGCGCCATTGGGTTCGTGATGGACATCGGATCTTTGACAGGCTCGCGCGCATTGGTAAGCCGACAATTGCAGCGATCAATGGTCACGCCTTTGGCGGTGGTCTTGAACTTGCAAGCTGCTGCGATCTGCGTTTGATGGCACCCCGCGCCACGCTTGCGTTGCCCGAAGCACGCGTTGGAATCGTGCCGGGCTGGTCCGGAACACAACGTCTGACCCGACTGATCTCGGAGACGGCGGTAAAAGAAATGGCGCTGTTTGGACGCCGGATCGGTGCTGAACGGGCCGTTGCGTTGGGCTATGCTACCGAGATTGCCGATGATGTTCTGACGCGCGCGCTGGAGATTACGTCCGAGCTTGCTGATCTCTCACCTCGCGCCACCGAAATATCGAAGAATATGATCCATGCTGCGGTCGGTGAAGATACCCACGCCGTGGTCGAAGCCCTCGGCAGCGCAGCAATCGCCGCAACGGCGGACCGCGAAGAAGGCGTCGCGGCTTTCATGGAAAAACGTAACCCAAATTTCTCAGGCCTCTGACGATATGAAAGATATCACCATAAACCCTGCCATCCCGTTTGAGATGCCGCCACTGTTCGAAGGTCGCCACCTCATCGACGGTGCATGGCAGGACAGCGCATCAGGCGAGACGTTCGAGCGTCGCTCGCCTTCGCATGGGCACATCGTCAGCCGTTCCGCAATGGGTGGTGAGATCGAGGCCGAGGCTGCAATCCAAGCGGCGCGAACTGCTTTCGATAGCGGAGTTTGGAGTCGGGCGTCGGGCAAAGAACGCGCCACTGTTTTGCTGAAAGTCGCGGATCTGATCGAGCAAAATGTTGACAGGATCGCCCTGATCGAAACGCTCGAAAGCGGCAAGCCGATCAGCCAATCGAAGGGCGAAGTTGGCGGTGCTGCGGATCTATGGCGATACGCCGCTTCGCTCGCGCGTAGTACCCATGGCGACAGCCACAATACGCTGGGCGCGGACATGATGGGCGTCGTGCTGAAAGAGCCGATTGGTGTCGTCTCTGTCATCACACCCTGGAATTTCCCGTTTTGGATTCTCAGCCAGAAACTGCCGTTTGCTCTGGCCGCAGGCTGCACCGTTGTCGTCAAGCCATCCGAGATGACACCGTCGACAACCTTGATGCTGGGTGAGTTGCTGGTTGAGGCAGGACTGCCCGCGGGCGTCTGCAATATCGTGCTGGGCCACGGTGTTCCTGTGGGCAGCGTGATGTCCAGCCACGAAAGTGTGGATATGATCAGCTTCACCGGTTCGACCGCGGTTGGCAAAACGATCAGCGCAGTTGCGTCAGATACGCTCAAGAAAGTCGCGCTGGAGCTGGGCGGCAAGAACCCCCAGGTCATATTCCCCGACGCCGATTTGGATGCTGCCGCAGATGCCGTTGTATTCGGCGTCTATTTCAATGTTGGCCAGTGCTGCAATTCCAGCAGTCGCGTCATTGTGCACGAAGATATAGCCGATGAATTCCGTGAGCGCGTCATCGCCCTTTCGCACAGGGTAAAATTCGGTGATCCTCTGGACCCGTCGACGCAGGTTGGCGCTATAGTAACGCCCGAACACAACGCGAAAATCGACGCATATGTCAAACAGGCGCAGGCATCGGGGGCCACGATTGCGCTGGGCGGCGAGCCGCTGCAGGTCGAAGGGCTGGGAAATCAGTTCTATCAACCTACCGTCGTCACCAACGTTCACCCCGATATGCCCATTGCCCGGGATGAGGTGTTTGGCCCGGTGCTTTCAGTTCTGACCTTCAAAACACTGGACGAAGCCATCGCGCTGACCAATGATAGCGCTTACGGTCTGTCGGCAGGGGTCTGGAGCGAGAACGTCCACACCTGCCTGGAATTCGCCCGTCGCGCAGAAACGGGAACGGTCTGGACCAACACCTGGATGGACGGGTTCCCCGAGGTTGCCTTCGGTGGGTTCAAACAATCCGGGCAGGGGCGGGAAATCGGACGCTACGGGTTCGAAGAATTTTTCGAGGTGAAATCAGTGGTCATGCGCATCGGCAACAGCCGCGCGCCATGGGTTTCGCAAGATTAAGACAGGGCTCTGCGACAAAGGCCCAAAAGTATGAACGCATTAAGGGAGGAAACAAGAATGCGTAAACTGCTAAAGACAAAATCGCTGATTGTGGCTGGTCTGCTTTGCACGACCAGCATTGCGCAGGCCGAAGAGGTCGAGGTTCTGCACTGGTGGACGTCGGGTGGCGAAGCAGCCGCGCTGAACGTTCTCAAAGACGACCTGTCCGGGCAGGGTATTGGCTGGACGGATATGCCGGTCGCTGGCGGTGGTGGTGAACAGGCCATGACCGTTCTGCGCGCCCGGGTTACGGCTGGCAACGCCCCAACTGCGGTCCAGGCGCTGGGCTTTGACATTCTCGATTGGGCCAATCAGGGCGCATTGGCTGACCTGAACGAGGTGGCTGCCAAAGAAGGTTGGGACGACGTTGTTCCGGACGCCCTGAAGGCGTTCGCCAAGCATGACGGCAAATGGGTGTCTGCACCAGTCAACGTACATTCAACCAACTGGGTCTGGGCAAACAAGGCCGTTCTGGACGCCAATGGCATTGCCCAGCCGACCAACTGGGACGAATTCGTTGCCGCCGTTGAGGCCTTGAAAGCCGCCGGTGTAACGCCGATCGCGCATGGTGGCCAGGCGTGGCAGGATGCGACCATATTCGACGCGGTCGCGATGTCGACTTTGGGGCCGGATGGCTACAAGGCGGCATTTGTTGATCTGGACGAAGGAACTCTGGGTGGCGACGCCATGAAAGAAGCCTTCGACCGCATGGCTTTCATCCGCGATAACGTGGATGAGAACTTCTCGGGTCGTGACTGGAACCTTGCAACCGCCATGGTCATCAATGGAGAGGCCGGTTTCCAGATGATGGGCGACTGGGCCAAAGGCGAGTTTCTGAACGCGGGCAAAGTACCGGGCGAAGACTTCCTGTGCTTCCGTTTCCCGGGCACGCAGGATCAGGTCACGTTCAACGCCGACCAGTTCATGATGTTTGATCAAGGTGGCTCGGTTTCGGCTGAACAGGCGGCGCTGGCCAGCGCAATTCTGTCACCGTCGTTCCAGATTGCCTTCAACAAGGTGAAGGGTTCGGTGCCTGCTCGTACAGACGTTGACGGCAGCGATCTGGACGCTTGCGGTCAGCAGGGCATGAAGGATCTGGCGGCGGCTGCTTCGTCCGGCAACCTGTTCGGTTCGATGGCGCACGGACATGCAGCGCCCGCATCGGTGAAGAATGCGGTCTACGACGTCGTGACCGCTCATTTCAACGGCGAATATGACAGCGAAACGGCCGTGGTCGAACTGGTCGACGCTGTTTCGATCGCCAAGTGATCCCAACGTGATCCTCCCGATGGGGCGGCGGTTTGGCCGCCCTGTCACCTAAGGGGGGCGAACGCTCCGATCTTTTGTACTCGAACGAGGAGGGCGCGCCATGGCTGCTTCAGCCGACGCGGATTTCAAGACACGCCTTCAGAACTGGATACCCAAGCTGGTCTTGTCACCTTCACTGGCGATGATGCTGGTCTTTGTCTATGGGTTCATTCTGTTTTCGGTCTACTTGTCCTTCACCGACAGCCGCATCCTGCCGACCTTCGGCTGGGTCGGTTGGGAAAACTATGACAAGCTTTGGCGGTTAAGTCATTGGGAAACCTCGCTGATCAACATGGGGATCTTTGCAAGCCTCTATATCGTGATCTGCACTTGCATAGGGCTTGGTCTCGCCATTTTCCTCGATCAGAAAGTCCGCGGTGAAGGGCTGCTGCGCCCGATTTACCTATACCCGATGGCGCTGAGCTTCATCGTCACAGGCACCGCATGGAAATGGTTCCTTGATCCCGGCATCGGGCTGGAAAACGTGATGCACACTTGGGGTTGGACCAGCTTCGAGTTCGACTGGATCAAGAACCGAGACTACGCGATTTACACCGTCGTGCTGGCGGCGGTCTGGCAGACCAGCGGTTTTGTTATGGCAATGTTTCTGGCCGGTCTGCGTGGCATCGACAACGAAATCCTGCGCGCGGCGCAGATGGATGGGGCCTCGAACTGGAACCTTTATCGCCGGATTATCATTCCGCAGTTGCGCCCGGCGTTTCTGTCGGCTTTCGTGATCCTCAGCCACCTTGCGATCAAGACCTTTGACCTTGTGATTGCCCTGACCGGAGGCGGGCCGGGTAGGGCCACGGAACTGCCCGCGACCTTCATGTACTCCTACACCTTCACGCGGAATCAGATGGGGATCGGTGCGGCCTCGGCCACCATCATGTTGATGACCATTGCCGCGATCATGATCCCGTACCTGTATGCTGAACTGCGGGAGAAACGCTGATGTCTCAAGCAACTCAGGATACCGCAATCCGCACGGGCCGCGTCACGCGCACGCTGATCTATCTGGTGCTGCTGCTGTTCGGACTGTTCTATCTGCTGCCGCTTTACGTGATGCTGGTGAACTCGGTCAAACCGCTGGAAGAGATTACCGGCGGTGGCATGATGAACCTGCCGCAGGTCTTCACGTTGGAGCCGTGGCTCAAGGCATGGTCCTCGGCTCAGATCGGTGTCGATCCAACCGGGTTGAAGCCTTATTTCTGGAATTCCATCAAGATGGTTGTTCCCGCGGTGATCGTCTCGACTATTCTCGGAGCGCTTAATGGTTACGTCCTGACCAAATGGCGGTTCAAGTATGACACCATCCTGTTCGGCTTGATGCTGTTTGCCTGTTTCATTCCGTTTCAGATCGTTCTGATCCCGATGGCGCGGATGCTGGGCCTGATGGGGCTGGCGGGCACCACTTGGGGTCTGGCGCTGGTGCATGTGGTTTACGGGATTGGATTTACGACGCTGTATTTCCGCAACTACTATGCCGTTTTCCCGACCGAGTTGATACGGGCCGCTCAGATCGACGGCGCGGGGTTCTTCCAAATCTTCTGGCGCATCCTTCTGCCCAGTTCCGGGCCGATCGCGGTGGTGTCGGTCATCTGGCAGTTCACCAACATCTGGAATGATTTTTTGTTTGGTGCGTCCTTTGCCGATGCCAACAGCCAGCCGATGACGGTGGCACTGAACAACCTCGTGCAATCATCGCACGGCGTTAAGGAATACAACGTTCATTTCGCTGCGGCCATTCTCGCCGCCATGCCAACTCTGCTCGTCTATATCGTGGCCGGTCGATACTTCGTCCGCGGCCTGATGGCGGGTTCCGTGAAAGGATAAGGCTACATGGGTTTTTTGGACATAGATAACGCGACCAAGTCCTATGGGTCGGTCGAGGTTCTGCACAAGGTCGATATCTCAGTGCAAGAGGGCGAATTCCTCGTGCTGGTTGGTCCCTCGGGCTGTGGCAAGTCGACCTTGCTGAACATGATCGCTGGGCTGGAAGAGATCACCAGCGGAGAAATCCGTATCAAGGCGCAGGTGATGAACGGGGTGCACCCGTCGAACCGCAACATTGCAATGGTGTTTCAAAGCTATGCGCTCTACCCGAACATGACGGTCGGGCAGAACATCACCTTTGGGCTTGAGATGCATGGCGTCCCCAAGCCAGAACGGGACAAGGCGATGCAAGAGGTCGCCGGGTTGCTACAAATCGAACAATTGCTGGATCGTAAACCCGGTCAATTGTCGGGTGGCCAGCGCCAGCGCGTTGCCATGGGTCGCGCATTGGTGCGGGAACCAGATGTGTTTCTGTTTGACGAACCCTTGTCCAACCTCGACGCCAAGCTGCGCGTCGATATGCGGACCGAGATCAAGAAGCTGCACCAGAACCTCGGGACGACAATCGTCTATGTGACTCATGATCAGATCGAAGCGATGACCCTTTCCAGCCGCATCGCGGTAATGAATGGCGGTTACGTGCAGCAATTGGGGACGCCACAGGAAATCTATGACACGCCCGCCAATATCTTTGTCGCAACGTTTATGGGATCGCCTGCGATGAACGTGGTGCCGGCGAAGGTTGTCGTTTTGAACGGGCGCCCCCATGCTGAGGTCGCCGTTCATGATGGAACGATGGCTCAACTCCCGTTTAGTCAGGACAATTTGACTGAATGGGAGGGTCGCGACATTTTGCTGGGCATTCGGCCCGAAACCATAACCGATATGGATGGTGCTGACCGGAAATCCACCAATATCGCGCAGATGACCAACCGGATCGTGGTGACGGAACCCGCAGGATCGGACACCTTCGTCTCGATGCAACTTGGGGGTCGCGATGTGATTGCCAGAATGCGCTCGGATGCCGAGGTCGCACCGAGGCAGGATTTCGATTTTGCCGTGAACATGGAAAAGGCTGTGGCTTTTGATCCCGAAAGTGAGATGCGGATCATTCCGTGAGACAGGCGGACGTCATAATCATCGGATCGGGGATCGGAGGGGCGACGCTGGCCGCAGCGCTGGCCCCGTCTGGTCGCCGCATTCTGATCCTTGAGCGCGGACAGCATCTGCGCCCTTCGCCCGTGGATCGGGATCCGAAAGCAATCTTTGCTGATGGTTATTTCCGTCCCAAAGAAACCTGGCTTGACGGAGATGGCCGTCCCTTTAATCCGGGAAACTATTATTGCGTCGGCGGTAATTCCAAGTTCTACGGGGCCGCTTTGATCCGGTATCGCAAAGAAGATTTCAAGCATCGCCGGCATATGGGCGGTGAAGCCCCAGGTTGGCCAATATCCTACGAAGAGCTGGAGGCCGACTATACTGCGGCCGAACAACTCTATGAAGTCCACGGAACAACCGAAGAAGACCCAACCGAGCCCGAACACAGCGCGCAATACCCGCACCCTCCGGTGGCAGAAGAGGCAGATATCGCGGACTTGCGGGATCGATTGCGTCGCAGCGGATTAACCCCGTCCTCAGTCCCGTTGGGCGTGGATATCGACACATGGCTTGCGGCGGGCCAGACCACCTGGGATGCCTTTCCAAACACATGTGGTGGCAAGATGGATGCGGAAACGCAGGCGCTTGCGCAGGCATTGGCGCATGAGAACGTTGAACTTATGACCGGAGCAACTGCGGACAGGCTGATTGCCGCAGAGGATGGGCGGATAATCAGTGTCGAAGTGAAAGGACTGGGCAGTTTCACCGCCCCATTGATTGCGCTGTCTGCAGGCGCAGTTCAATCTGCCGCCCTGTTGTTGAAGTCCGCAAACGACAATTGCCCGACAGGTCTTGCCAACCGCTCGGATCAGGTTGGACGCAACTTCATGAACCACAATTGTTCGGCAGTTTTGGCCCTGCATCCACTGCGCCGAAACCGGTCCGTGTATCAGAAAACACTGATGTTCAACGACTACTACAATGACGATGGCAAGGGCGGCTTCCCGCTTGGGAACATCCAGATGCTTGGCAAGATCACGGGGCCAATTCTTGCGGCGCAAACCCGTTTGCCCGGTTGGTTTGCCAATCTTATCGCAGGCAGAAGTTTTGATTTCTACGCGATGTCCGAAGATCTGCCCAATCCAAATAGTCGTGTCACGATTGAACGGGGCCACATTTGCCTTGATTGGAAACGATCGAACTGGGCCGCACACGAGGCGCTTGTCGCCCAATTGAAAACCCATCTGCGTCAGGCCGGTTTCCCAATCGTTTTGTCGCGGCCGTTCGATCGCCGTACGCCATCACATCAATGTGGAACCGCGCGTATGGGTAGGGACCCGAGTTGCAGTGTTGTAGATACCCATTGCCGAAGCCATGACCACAAAAACCTGTTTATTGTCGATGCCTCGGTGCTGCCGACCTCGGCTGCGGTGAATCCTGCTTTGACCATTGCCGCGCTGGCATTGCGGGCGGGCCGTCATATTACTGAGACGGAGTTTGCGGCATGAGCGGTATTGCCTTGGTCACCGGGGGGCAACAGGGCATTGGTCTTGGCATCTCACGCGCCTTGGTTTCAGCAGGGTACAAGGTGGTGCTGGCCTCGCAATTTGCGCCTGATGCGTCAGTGGTGCGCGAAGCATTGAGCGAGCTCGGTCCAAACGCAACCTATATGCAGCATGATGTGTCCGACATTGCGCATGTTCCTGCGTTGCTGGATCAAATCGAGGCGGATTGGGGGCCGGTCACAACACTGATTAGCAATGCAGGTGTGGGCGCGCCTGTGCGCGGTGACATGTTGGAGATCGAGCCCCAGAACTGGGATTTCGTCCTGAATATCAACACACGCGGCGCATTCTTTCTGGCGCAAGAAGTGGCCCGGAGGATGCTTGCCCTACCGCAAGAGATATATCGGTCGATCATATTCGTCACTTCGGTCAGCGCGACAATGGTATCGATAGAACGGGCCGAGTACTGCGTGTCCAAAGCAGCAACAGCGATGATGGCGCAGCTGTTCGCGGTACGCCTGGCGCCACATGGTATCGGCGTCTTCGAGCTGCGTCCCGGCATCATTGCAACGGGTATGACCGCGGGTGTGCGCGACATCTACACCGACAGGATCGAAGGTGGCCTTGTTCCTGCTGCGCGCTGGGGCGAACCCGAAGATATCGGGTCTGTCGTTATCCCGCTTGTTTGTGGGCAGATGCACTTTTCCACCGGTGCCGCCATCCCGGTGGATGGTGGCTTGTCTATTTCACGTCTGTAAGTCAGGGCGCAACAGAATGTCTGAAGGATTTGATTTCATTGTCATCGGAGGCGGTTCGGCAGGATCGGTCATCGCCGCACGGCTCTCTGAGGAGCCATCCGTAACTGTGCTGCTGCTCGAAGCCGGGTCGTCCGACCGCCATCCGTTCTTTCACTTGCCTGCCGGCTTTGCGAAAATGACCAAGGGCATCGGCAGCTGGGGCTGGTCGACCGTTCCGCAGAAACATATGCAGAACAAGGTCTTCAACTACACTCAGGCCAAGGTCATCGGCGGCGGTTCCGCGATCAACGCACAGATTTATACGCGCGGCGCAGCGCAGGATTACGATGACTGGCGGCAAATGGGGTGTGAGGGGTGGAGCTATGCCGACGTGCTGCCCTATTTCAAAAAATCCGAAGACAACGACACCTACGAAAACGAATACCATGGCAAGGGCGGACCGCTGGGCGTGTCCATGCCCGCTGCGCCCCTACCGATTTGCGATGCTTATATCAAAGCCGCCGGACAATTAGGCATTCCCGAAACCCGCGATGTAAATGGCGTGAAACAGGACGGGGCAGGGTACTATCAACTGACTCAACGCAACGCGCGTCGCTCGTCCGCGGCGATGGCGTTCATCGCGCCCAACCGCAACCGTCAGAACCTAACAGTACGTACAGGCGCGCAGGTGCGCCGCATTACTGTCGACAAAGGCAGGGCGACAGGGATCGAAATGATGAACGGTGAAAAGATCACCGCGTCGAAAGAGGTCATTTTGTCGTCCGGGGCCATCGGATCACCGCGCTTGTTGCAGCTTTCGGGCATTGGCCCGGCAGATCAATTGGACGGTCTCGGCATCGACGCGGTCTATCATCAACCTCAGGTAGGTGCGAACTTGCAGGATCATCTGGACCTGTACTCGATTTGCGAAGTGACCGGCCCGCATACTTATGATCGTTTTGCCAAGCTGCACCTGTCTGCTTTGGCAGGGTTGCAGTATCTGCTCACGCGCAAAGGGCCGGTGGCGTCGAGTCTGTTTGAAACAGGTGGGTTTTGGTATGCCGATCCGGATGCGCGCTCGCCCGATCTGCAGATGCATCTGGGACTTGGCACCGGCATCGAGGCCGGGGTCGAGGCGATGCCAAATGGCGGTGTTACCCTAAACGCCTGTTTCCTGCGTCCACGATCGCGCGGCACAGTGCGATTGCAAAGCGCCGATCCCACGGCGACGCCGCTGATCGACCCCAACTATCTGGCGGATCCCTATGATCGCGAAATGTCCATCCGGGGTCTGAAACTGGTTCAGAACATCCTGTCGCAAGATGCTCTCAAGCCCTACATTCTGGCCGAACGGCTGCCGGGGCCGGATGTGCGGACCGAGCAGGAATATTTCGACTTCATCTGCGTACACTCCAAAACATCGCACCATTGCGCCGGCACCTGTCGGATGGGCAGCGACGCCGAGGCAGTGCTGGACCCGCGCTTGCGGTTCAACGGGATCGAGGGTCTGAGGGTCGCAGATGCCTCGGTCATGCCAACGGTCAACTCATCGAACACCAACGCTCCGACCATCATGATCGGCGAAAAGGCCGCTGACATGATCAAACAAGATCAGGGTATTTGACATGATCCGCCATATCGTACTGACCAAATTCCGCTCTGACGTGACCGAGGAGACCATTGCTGCTATCTACAATGGTCTCGCTGAAGTGTCCGATGAACTACCGGGGGCCCATGGGTTTACCGGCGGCCGCAGCGAAAGCCCTGAGCAGATCGAGCGCGGCTATATGCATGGTTTCGTGATCGATTTTGACGATTGGGCCGCGTTGGACAGATACCAAAACAACGAAACGCACAAAGCGCTGGGCGCTCAACTTGTCGAAAACGCCGTTGGTGGCATCGACGGTATCCTGGTTCTGGATCTGGAGGTCTGAGGCTATGCAACTGGTTCTGCCAAATTCCGAAGGCCATCTCGAAACCTATACGCTGACCGGCACACCTCTGGTGCCGCGTGCGCCCAAGGTGCCTTTGACTCGTACCGCGTTTGCAGCAGCACATGTGGTCTCGGACCCATTGGCCGAACGCAACCCGTGGGATGGTCGCCCGGCGGTCGATTGGCAGGCAACGCTACAATTCCGAGAGGGCCTTTGGGATCAGGGTCTGGGTCTCGCCGAAGCCATGGATACTGCTCAGCGCGGCATGGGTGTCGACTGGGAAACCGCACTGGAGTTGATTCAACGGACCATGAAGGCGGCAAAGGCGCATCCGTTGTCGCCTCGGGTCGCGTGTGGGGCAGGGACCGATCATCTGCCACAAAGCGCTTTGAACACTGCGGGCGAAATCTTGTCGGCCTACGAGCACCAAGCCGAGTCGATCGAAGCAGCCGGAGGTCAACTGATCCTTATGGCATCGCGTGCTTTCCCAGCGATCAACGCAGGCCCGGACACATACCACGACGTCTATCGCGCGCTGATCGATGGCGCGGCAGAGCCGGTAATCCTGCATTGGCTGGGGGACATGTTCGATCCTGCACTGACAGGCTATTGGGGCAGTACGGATGTCGACGTGGCCAGCGATTTCGTGCTGTCGTTGATCAACGAGAATCCCGCCAAGGTGGATGGGATCAAGATCTCGCTTCTGGATCAGGCACATGAGGAAGCCTTTCGCTCGCGACTGCCTGATGACGTCCGCCTTTATACCGGTGACGACTTCAATTATGCCCATCTGATTGCCGGAGATGGCGCGCACTTTTCTCATGCTCTGCTTGGGATTTTTGCCGCTATCGCTCCGGCTGCAAGCCAAGCGCTTGAGGCACTGGCGATGAATGACATGGATCGCTACAATGCGCTGTTCGCACCGACCGTTCCCCTTAGCCAAGAGATTTTTCGCGCACCAACCCGGTTTTACAAAGCTGGCATCGCCTATTTGGCGTGGCTGAACGGATCCCAGTCTCATTTCATCATGCCAGGTGGGTTCCAATCCAGCCGTGACATCTGCCATTACGCACAGGTGTTCAGACTGGCGGATCAGGCCGGTTTGCTCTCGGACCCTGAACTGGCTAAAGCACGGATGACCACGCTTCTCAGCCAGTACGGAGTTGAACAATAGCCTGAATGCGCAGACCCACGATCATAGATGTCGCCAGCACAGCGGGTGTTTCCAAATCGACAGTTAGCCTTGTGTTGCAGGGCAGCCAGCAGGTTAAGCCTGAAACACGCAAGCTGGTTCATGCCGCGATGAAGGAAATTGGCTATGTCTACAACCGGTCGGCGGCAAATCTGAGATCTACGGGAACGGCGCTCATTGGTTTGGTTATCAACGACCTGACCAACCCATTCTTCACGGAGTTTGCAACTTCGTTGCAGATGGCATTGGGGTCCCGAGGTTATGCTGTCGTCGTGGCCAACACAAACGAAGACCCCGCGCTTCAGGATCAGGTGGTGGGCGCGATGCTTGAACACGGCGTATCCGCCTTGATCCTGTCACCTGCTTATGGCGATGTCTCAAACACTCTCTCAGCTGTCGAGCGAGCCGGCATCCCTTTGATGCAGGTCTTGCGGCAAGTTGACAACGAAACCGCACGATATCCCTTCATAGCCCCCGATTATGCAGATGGCGGGCGGTCAGCCACACAATACCTGATCGATACCGGCGCACGGCACATCGCCTTCATTGGTGGCTTGGACGGTGCGGAAGTCACCCGGGAAAGGCTGTCGGGTTACATTGATGCAATGAAAGACAACGGCTTGCAAGCCATTGTAAAAACAGGGAAGTCCAGTCGATCATTTGGGCATCAGGCTACCGTGCGATTGTTCAAGGAGCATCCCGAATGCGATGCCGCTGTTTGCTTCAATGACCTCGTTGCTTTTGGAATGATCAATGCCTGCCATGAGGCTCAGGTTAACATTGGCGACGCGTTCCAGGTCGTCGGATTCGACGACATCAAGGAAGCTGCTGAATGCTGGCCAGCATTATCTACTGTGCATTGTGGCGTTTCGGGATTTGGCGAAAGGGTCGCGGATACAGTTTTGCTTTGGTTGCAGGACGGAACCAGGCCTGCGCAACACGTGCGCACGCCCACGCGTCTGGTTTTGAGACAGACCACGAAAAACAAAAGATAACCTTACAGGCCGGGTCAAAGAACTTGGTTCGAGAAAACCAAGGGTGCGCGGCTTCCGTCCGCGCGAGAACGGTCGCCTGGCAAGAATCGCGGAACCAGCACTGAAATTACATGTCAGGCCGTGGTGGTATGTTCTCGATCCCTGCTACCGCAACGGAATGTCGCAGATCTATCAAATGAGCGCAGCGTCGAAGTTAGCCGCAAAACTTTCCGCTAAGGGACCATTGCGGTCCGCTGTTCCTGCCCGCTGGAACGATTTATTTGCGACCTTAAGCAGCTCTGCTGGCTCTGGCTGAGACAGTGTCATCGATTGCCATTCGGGGTTGAATGAGCAAATAAACTTCGCAAAGCCCGCATTTGAACGCGGGCTTTGTAGCTTCGCGAAATCACAAGTTGCCTCGAATCGAAAGCAAATACGTTGTCATAAGAATCCGGGTTGAGGTGCGCAGGGCGTTCATTAGGCCAGTCGAGCTTTTGCGCATGTCGTTTAAAGGACACGGACACGCTCTGCGACCAACCATTGCCGAAATACCGGTTCGAATTTGATGCCGTTCCCGCGCTACCCCAATTGGTCGCGAGAAATCCGGACGTCACACTTGGCGTTCAACCGCGGCGGCCGGTGTTTCAAGCGTCCGCCAATATCAAGTCGCTGGCCTTTTCACCGATCATGATCGCTGGTGCATTGGTGTTGCCGCTGACGATTTCCGGCATGATCGAGCAATCGGCGACCCGCAGGTTCGCGATGCCGTGAACCTTCAGTTTTGCATCAACAACCGACGCCTCTGATTGCCCCATCGCGCAGGTGCCGGTGGGGTGATAGATCGAAGCGGTGTTCGATCTGGCCCAATCCAGAGTGCCTTCGTAGTCATCGCTACTCAAATCTGCGGTTGGTCGAAACTCTTTAGATATCTTCGAGGCCAGCGGGTTCTGTTTGGCAATCTTGCGCGCGATGTTCACGCCATCGACGATGGTTCGACAATCTGTTTCGGTGGACAGGTAGTTCGGGACGATCTTGACGTGCTTGGAAGGATCTGGACCATTCAGGCGAAGCTCGCCCCGGCTTTCCGGGCGAAGTTGACAGACCGACATTGTGAAGGCTGAAAACGGATGTACTCCTTCGCCAGGGCTGTCGGCAGACCAGGGCTGGACATGGAACTGAATATCAGGTGTCTCGACATCAGGGCGGGTTTTCATGAAGCCTGTGGCAAGGCTTGCTGCCATTGTCATCGGGCCTGCGCGGAACAGCGCGTATTTCAGCGCGATACGCGCCTGATTGAACAGGCTGCGGACTTCGTCGTTCAACGTGGGTTCATTGCATTTGAACACCAAACGTGCCTGTAGATGATCCTGAAGTCCCTTTCCGACGCCCGATAGGGCGTGTAGCGGTTCGATTCCGTTTTCCTTGAGGTGAACCGGATCTCCGATGCCTGACAGCATAAGAATCTGCGGTGAGTTGATCGCACCACCTGACAGGATGATCTCGCGACGTACCTTCAGGGTCTGCTCGACCCCCGATTTGTCGCGGTACACCAGCCCCGTTGCTTTCTTCCCATCCAAAACTACGCGCGTTACCAGAGCTTTGGTGATGATGTTCAGGTTCTTGCGATCGCGAATTGGCTTGAGATAGGCCACCGCCGCGCTGCATCGGCGACCGTTGCGGGTGGTCAGTTGGAAATAGCCGACGCCCTCTTGTTCGGCCCCGTTGTAATCGGGATTGAAGGGATAGCCTTCCGCTTGTGCGGCTGCGACCCAGGCATCGCAAATAGGGCGCTGAATGCGCATGTTGGACACGGACAATGGCCCGCCAACACCGTGATATTCATCCGCGCCTCGTTCCTGATCTTCGCAGCGTTTGAAAAGGGGCAGGACATCTTCCCAGCCCCAGCCTTCGTTGCCCATTTGCCGCCAGCGGTCATAATCCTCTTTTTGGCCGCGAACATAAAGCAACCCGTTCAGAGAAGATGAGCCGCCCAGCACTTTGCCGCGTGGCCAGTCGATGGACCGGCCATTCAGGCCGGGATCGGGTTCGGTCCGATAGCACCAATCGACCGATGGGTTATGCATCGTTTTGAAATAACCGACGGGGATGTGAATCCACGGGTTTGTGTCGCGACCACCGGCCTCAAGAAGGGCGACCGATGTGTTGGGATCGGCACTTAGCCGATTCGCAATGACACAGCCCGAAGATCCCGCGCCAACAACCGCATAATCCACCTCCATGATCGCCTCCTTCCAACGTCGATGAAAAAAACTCTATGCAAGATGCGAGAATTATACTAGCCTTTTTTGATACAAAACGTCTCAATAATTGCGATCAGGGAGGTAAGCAATGGAGATCGGACGGAAACTAAGTGGTATTTCACGGCGGGATTTTTTCCGTGTGGCCGGGCGTTATGGCATGAGCTCGACGCTGCTGGCGGCTGGCGGCTTTGGCGGCGCGATGAGCCTGGCGAATCTGGCGCAGGCAGCCGAATCAACCTACGAAAAGCGCTTTTCGAAAGAGCCGAAGCACACACTGAAATTTGGCGCTTCGGGTTTCAATACACGCAATCTGCTGATCGAGCGCGCGGGCGCGATCGAGTTTGCGCGGGATCTGGAAGAGCGTACAGACGGTGAGATTCGGATCGAATTCATTGGCGACAACCAGATCTGCGGCCAGCTGAGCTGTGTTGAAAAGACCCAGCAGGGGATCGTCGATATCTATGCGGCCTCGACCCAGAACTCGGCCGGTGGTGCGCCATATCTGAATGTGCTGGACTATGCCTATATGTTCCCCAGCCGCGCGGCGCAGTACCACTTCTTCTATAGTCCTGCGAGCCAGCGCATTCTGCGTGACCCGTTAGAGAAACGGCACGGGCTGAAGTTCCTGTTTACGCATTGCGAACTGCGTGGTCTGCAGATGGGGTCGACCTTTGCCGACAAGCCGACGGTCACCAAGCTGGAAGAACTGTTTGGCACCAAAAACCGTGTGACGGGTACGCAGCTTGGCCGAATCGCCATGCAGCTGCTGAATCTGAATCCTGTTCCGGTGGCATGGGAAGAAACACTTGATGCTCTGAAAACCGGTCTGATCGATGGCGCCGAAACCTGGGCCTCGGCTGTGGCTTACGCCAACATGTCGCCGGTGGTATCGCAGTCGGTTAACCTGAAGTTCTTCTGCGGAACCGAGCACACCTCAATGTCCGCCAAGGTCTTTGACGGGCTGAGTGGCGAATTGCAGGATGCCGTCATGGAATCGTCCTACTTTACGCAGGCCCTGATTCAGGGCGCGAACGAAGCGGCACTGCTGAACACAGTTGGCTTCTCGGACCCGCAACTGCCGAACACGATCTTCGCCGAAAATGGTGTGCGGCCGGCTTTCCTTGCCGATGATCAGATCAAACTGGCCGAAGAGATGTGTGCGCCGAACTATAACCCCGAGCCTTGGGCGCAGTGGCGTGAGCGTCTGAACAAATGGGCAGGCGGCATCGACACCTATCAGGAGATCTACGACATCGCGCGTGAGATCCCCGCAGACACAATCGCGGAAAACGTCGAGCCGCGCCGTTGGTGGAGAGGCGAAGCCTAACCTAAACTCAATACGAACCGGCCCGTGTGGGCCGGTTCCACCAAACACCGACTGGGAGGACGGGGTTCATGTCATTTTGGGCAGATGTCGGCTCGATATTCAGTGCGTTGCTCACCTTCGATTCATTCGAGATTCAATCCGCGCTGGAATCCGACGCAACATGGGTTGTGGGCGCAATTGTCTCGGCCCTGGGCGGGCTTCTCATCATGTGGATTTACCGGAAAGTGCCGTTTGTCGAACGTCACTTTGAACGGGCCGTAATGGTCTATTCCTACCTTGCGATTGCCTTCATCATCTTCTGGGGGGTGATCGACCGGTTTGTGTTCAACGATCAAGAGCCTTGGTCGACCACTATTCCTCCACTCCTATTTATGGTGATGGCGTGGTTTGGGGCGTCGTACAACGTCCGCCTGCGCACACATCTGAGCTTTAGCGAATTCCGCACTTCAATGCCGCGCGGTGGGCAACTTGCTTGCCTGTTTCTGGACGCGGTGCTTTGGTACATCTTCGCGGTCATCGTCATCGTCACCACCACTCGACTGGTGGCCCTGTCGGCGTCGAACTTTCAGATCGTTCTGGGGACCGACAACATCATGCAATGGTGGTTCCTTCTGGCCGCGCCGCTGTCCTTCTTTCTCATGGTTGGACGGGTGTTTCAGAACCTCGCAGATGATTTGCACAACTGGAAAACTGGCGAGCCTCTGATCAAGCAGGCCGTGATCGGAGCAGACTGATGACAGACGGAACCATGGTCACACTGATCTCGCTTGGGGTCACCTTTCTATTCATGCTGGGCGTACCGGTTCTGCTGGTCATCGGCTACTGGGTCATCGGCTGTTCGTTTGTCCTTGGCCTGACGCTGGACAACATGGGCGCCGAATTGCTGAATGTGTTCAACAAAGGGTTCGCCCTTCTGGCGATGCCGCTGTTCATCCTGACCGGAGACCTGATCAACAAATCCGGCATCGCGCGGCGGCTCAGCGATTTCGCCTATGCCTGTCTTGGTTGGATACGCGGCGGGTTGGCAATGGCATCGCTTGGCGCTTGCGGATTGTTCGCGGCGATCTCGGGGTCCAACTCGGCCACAACCGCAACGATTGGCTCGATGCTGCACCCTGAGATGGTCAAGGGTGGCTATGACGAACGTTTCAGCGCGGCTACTGCGGCGGCGGGTGGAACGGTCGGTATCATCATCCCTCCGTCGATTATCTTCATCGTCTACGGCTTCCTGATGAATCTGCCGATTTCCGAGCTGTTCGTGGCGGGTATTCTTCCGGGCGCGCTCATGGTTTTCGGCATGCAGTTTGCGTGCTGGATCATTTGCCGCATAAACGGATGGGGTTACCTTATTCCGCTACAATTGAACCGGGTGCTCAAGACCGCATTTGGCGCCTGGCTTGGATTCTTCGCCATCGGGCTGGTGCTGTGGGGCATCTACACGGGCAAGTTCTCTCCGACCGAGGCAGCGGGCGTGACCGTTGGCTTCTGCGTGATCGCAGGGTTGGTCAGCTACCCAATCAACCGGATCATGGGCGCGCGCAACGACATACCGCCAACCGAAAAGAGCTTTGCCGAGATGTTCGTCGTCGAAGGCTTCACGATCCCAGAGATCCCCTCGATCGTGATCCGCTCGGCCCAGATCACTGGGATCCTTGCACCGCTGATCGCGATTTCGGTGGTGATGCAGCAGATCCTGTCCTTGTTGGGTGCGCAGCAAACCATCGGGGATTTCGTGACCTCGATGGGAGGCTACCATGCGGTTCTGTTTACCTCGATGGTGATCGTCTTCTTTTCGGGCATGGTGCTGGAAAGCCTGCCGGTCACGATTATCCTGGCCCCGATCCTTGCACCGATTGCGGCTTCGGTTGGAATTGATCCGATCCATTTCTCAGTGATCTTCCTTGTGGGCGCTTCGATTGGCTTCATCACACCTCCCTACGGGCTCAATCTATACGTGGCATCTGGGGTGACGGGCGTTCCCTACTTCCGTCTGCTTCGGTACACCGTACCCTATCTGGCGGCGCTGATATCAGTGTGGATTTTGATCTCGCTTGTGCCCGATCTGGCCTTGATCCTGCTGCCAAATAACTAGACTGTTGCGGGATGGCCGTAACGGAAACACAAGACAAAGAGGCTCAGATCCCGACCAACTTGCGCCTTCTCCTTATCCTTGAGGAGGTGGCGCGGCGCGGGGTCGCCGTTAAACCATCGGACCTGATCGAAACACTCGGGCTGGCGAAACCAACAGTTCACCGCCTGTTGCAAACAGCCGAAGCCGAAGGGTTTCTGCAGCGCGATCTGGATGGCCGCTCATACGGTCCTGGACATCGATTGCGGTTGCTTTCGGTCAACACGATGTCCTCCGAGCATCTGCGTACGGCCCGTCTTGCGATCTTGCGCAGCGTGGCCGAGCAGGTGGGCGAGACCTGCAATCTCGCCATCCCGGACCGGGAAGGGATGATCTATCTTGACAGGGTCGAGACGAAATGGCCTTTGCGCATTCAATTGCCCGTCGGTACGCAGGTGCCGTTTCATTGCACTGCCAGTGGCAAAATGTACCTGTCCACATTGCGGCAGAAAACGCTGGATGGTTTCCTTTCGGCAGGCAACCTGCAACCTCAGACCGAGCGTTCTTTGATCGACCCCGACGCCTTGCGTACAGAAATCCTGCGCATCGCAGAAAGCAACTACTCTACCGATGATGAGGAGTTCATGACCGGGATGTCCGCCCTTGCCGTTCCTGTTCTGGACGGGCAACGCCGCCTGGTGGGTACACTTTCGGTTCACGCCCCAACGCAACGCCACGAGGTCAAAAGCCTATTGTCGTTTCTGGGCATTTTGCAGAAAGGTGCGAAAGAGCTTTCGGCTCTTTTGGCTGAGTGATTATCAGCTGCGACGCCAATTCAATTCGATTGGGCTTTGGAGCCGACTACCGCTTCTATCAAGCTCGGTCGCAAGTCTTTTGCCCGCCAGGTTGGTCGTTCTCGGAGAACAGGCCTTGAGGCGGGAAGGGCGCCTGGTATGCCTTCGCACATGACTAAACGATCGCCCTTCAAATGCATTACCCAAAAACGCAGAGGAGCTTTACCGCGCAAAGTGTGTCGTCAAGGACGATAACATCCGGCGCTCAATCCCTCTGCGACGATGAGTTTTGGCGACTTGTTTTGGTTTGAAAAGATTGGCGCCCACTGCGACCCACTTGGTTTCGTCCGGTGTGGCGCCGAGGTCTATCGATGGCGGTCCGTTGCGGGGACAGGCAGGACATCCGAAGGTGCCTCGGGCAAGCCTTCTTCAATCTCGGGTGCGGGCGAGATCCTGGTGAACCTGCCACTGATCGAACCCAAAACCAATCCGCGGATGCGCAGTTCCTCTGCGCTGCAGATATACTCGAACTCGTAATGCCGGTCTTGCCCTTCGAGTTTCAAATCGTTGTTGGAGTTGAGCGATCCGACGCTGCGATGGCCGTCTGAAGTTACGAAATCACCATAGCCGCGCGCGACGTCGCGATCTTCGCAGACGTAGAGATTGGGGCCGCTGCTGCCCCAATATCCCAAAGCGGCGTTGAGGTTGTAGACGGTCTGCGTGCGAACCCAGTTGGTGCCCTCTCGCGCTATGACGTCAGAGGCAAAGGGCTGATCTGATCGAAAAAGCCCGCCCGGATAAAACGTCCAGACCGGGGGCGGGTGATTCATGTACAAAACTTCGGTCCCGTGGACGGTGGATTCAGTCGGCGGCACCCAGGTTTCGTCGCGCCAGCGCCCTACCAGGCATTCGTCAAACGCTGTGAGCAGATTTGTACAGCTTCGTCGACATGTATCACCCACGCGGTCCGCTCGGATACTGTACCTTGATGTGTCCTTGTCGACGCCAAAACTGGCCAGAACCAGTTCCATGTCTTCATCGCAGCGCGTATCGATAATCACTTCGCTGTCAATTGGAATCCACGACCCGTCCGGATCGCCGTTCGGCAGGATATCGGAGAGGAAAATTGTGCCGCCGTCCTTGGGCACAAGCCGCCATTGACCCGGTGCTAGGACCAGCGTCGTACGCATCAGTTTGCCCAGAGGCACTTCGATACCCATGGTCTGATCCTCATCAAGCCGGTATCTGGCGCGAGGATTGCGATGACTGGGCGTCAGGGTGCGTCCGTCGGGCAAGCGGATCTGATAGGCGGAATACAACTTGGCGAAATCGTACCAGCGTTCGGCCTCCATCAGGCGGTTGATTTCTCGTGCATTATCGACGCTGCGTTCGATACCTCGCATGAATGGCAGGATCGCAGGCGGGCCATCCTTGGCCGCCATCCAGGCAAAGAATGGCCATGCGGTGTATTCAAGCTCGGTGAAGTCTTTGTCGTCTGCCCAGAACTCGAACGCCACTAAATCCACCATGGGTGCATTTGGGATCGCAAATTGACCGAACCAATCGGCTGCACCCTCCAGATACCAGTATCGAGGGTCGGGTTCAGTGGCCGTGCCCCGGCCCGCAAAGCTGTCGCCAAGATGTTTGCGCACGATGCAGTGAAAAATCTCGTGTGCGACGGTACGTTGTAAAATGAGTGGATCGTCGGTGAACATATTGGGGCCGATGGCGATGTTGCAGCGCGACCAACTCACGCCCGAACGATAAAAGGATTCACCGTCAGCTTTTGGATGGCGTGTTTTGCTGACAACCAGTTTGACGACTTTGCCAAAGTCTATCTCGGATCCCAGCAGCTTTGCGGCGACCATCGAGTGGCGGATTGCTTCTGTTATGGCCTCCACACCTGCAGGGTTGTCCGGCGCGCCGACTTCGATACCGATTTCAACATGAATGCCGGAGCTTTCGGGATCGTCCTCCCAAATGCGAAAGCTATCTACGACTGGCCAGGCACACATCGATGTTCGGAAATCGAGGAACATCGATTGGTGTGGGAGCACTCTTGGGTCAAGTTCCGGTGCGCAGGGTTCAAGGTCCTGCCCCGCTGCGGGTGAAGCCATGACCACAATGGCAATTGCTGCGGCCCGGATGGGGTTCACGGCGCGCCACATTTGAATGTGGTTTCGCCCATGAAGTCGGAAACGGACTGCAAGAATGCCTGCGCGGCCCCGACGCCTTGTGTGGCGGCAATCTGCTGGCTGGTGATCTGACCGGCAAAAAACTTGGCGACGGTATCCTGCTGATCCGCCTCAAACATGCTATCTGCGACATCCTGCATGCAGTTACAGGTCTCAGTATCCCATGTGCCGCGCGCACCACAGGCCTCGGCGATCGGGGCAGCTTGCATGCTAGTGGCAAGAAGAACGAACATGGTCGTGATGGCAAGGCGCGTCATGTCAGGTTTCTCCTCATTGTTCCAAGACACAGGCAGGGCCGTTCAACAATTCGGTCATTGGGTCAGGGTTTTCAGAGGAATAGTGCAGCGTAGCGGTCTGCCCGCCCAGGAACGTGACCGTGTCAGCGCCTTGTTGAATAAAGTCAGCCATAGTCGCTCGCGCTTGGCTGTCGAGCGTACAGCGCGTTGTCTCGCCTCCAAGCCCCTTCATGGTGACGACGCAATCATCGCCTTCCGGACCCGCGACCGATCGACCCACGGTGCCGCGTACCAATGGAACCCAAGCGTCCTGCTCAAGCGGAGTGCAAGTTTCCAGGGCAGCAAGATACGCCGAAGCCTCACGCTGCACGCGCAGGCTACCGAAGAAGTAACTTACCAAAACGGCTCCGATCGCCACTATTGCGGCCAGAATGACAGCGACGCGAATGACCCACTTCATCGAATTCACCCGGCAAAATTACATACTCTGAATTGCCCAATGGTATTATGAAATGCCGTGCGCATCAATGTGCAGGCGATTTCCCGAAAGCCGGAACCAAAGCTAAGACGGTCGCAGCTGGCCCGATTGGTGTCCGCTGCCAGCTCAATTGGGGCGTCGCCAATGGTTGCGGCAGTCGGGTCGGATCCAAACCCGCAGAATTCCGCACAGATGGTCAAAGGCCCGTTTTGAAGAAATCAGTGTCGCGGCGTGAAGAAGCCAAAGAAGATCCGCTTGGAGCTACTGTCGGATTTGCATGTCTTCGCGCGTCCTTGCACCATTAGGCTTATGCAAGGAGGCGAGGATGATATACGCAATCACTATCTATGGGGAACCCGGCGTGTTTGAAACGCTGCCCAAAGATCGTCAGGACGACGTGATGTCGGGCCACGGAGCGCTGCAATCGGCGTTGACGAACCGGGGGGCGTTCGTGTCGATGAAGCTGATGCCGCCAACATCTGCCGTGATGGTTGAACCAGCCCCGACCGACGGCGCGGCACCGCTGATCACCGACGGTCCGTTTGCAGAGACGAAGGAGAATTTCCTTGGGTTTTATGCCGCCGAATTCAAAGACCTCGATGAAGCTCTGGAATACGCAAAGATGATCTCGTCTCCTGTCGCAAGGCTCGAGGTGCGGCCGGTTGCTTGGGCTGGTGGCGTGATCTCGTCGGAATAGACCGTGTCGGACTGGCTTGAGGCGACATTTTCCCTGCACCGACCGCGCGCGCTTGCGGCCCTGACCCGATTGTTTCGGGATATCGACACGGCCGAAGAAGCGTTTGCAGATGCTTGCCTCAAGGCTCTGACGGTTTGGCCCAAAGACGGTGCGCCGCGTGATCCGTTGGCGTGGCTGCTGACGACGGCACGTAATTCGGGCCTTGATCATCTGCGTAAGTCCCAGCGCCGCGCCGCGATCCTGTCGCGCCATAGCGAGGAGTTTCAGCTGATGCCAGCCGAAACACCGGACCCTGATGAGATGCGGGATGACGTTTTGAGGTTGCTGTTCATCTGCTGCCATCCGGAACTCGACCGGCGGGACCAGATTGCGATCGCGCTGAAGGTGGTTCTGGGGTTGAGCGTCAATGAGATTGCCCGGGGGTTTCTCGTCAAGCCCAAAACGATGGAGCAGCGGATCACCCGAGCCAAGAAGAAAATTTCGCTTAGCCCCGTCGCCTTTGAAACCCCAACTCCGGCAGAAAGGGGCGCACGGTTGGGGGAGGTGTCCCTGATGGTCTATTTGATGTTCAGTGAGGGGTGGTCGACCTCGACCGGTCCGAAGCAAATCAAGCTGACTTTGTGCGAGGAAGCGATCCGCCTCGCCCGTCTACTTGCAGCACTGTTTCCGGCAATGGGTGAACAGGCCGCCTTGCTGTCGCTTTTGCTGTTTCAACACGCCCGGCGGGATGCGCGTATTGATCCCGGGGGCAAGCTTGTGGCGCTGGACGATCAGGATCGAAGTCTATGGAATCGCGCGGACATCGCCGAGGCGACGGCCCTTTTGCAAAAGGCCCAACGAACCGGTCATCATGGCGTCTATATCATTCAGGCTGCAATCGCGGCGACACATGCCCATGCAGACTCGGTCGGAGACACGGATTGGGCCTCGATCGAAAGCCACTACGCCGCCCTCTACGCATTACAGCCGACGCCTGTCGTCCGACTCAATCAGATTGCGGCGCAGGCCAAACTGCATGGCCCGGATTATGCGTTGAAAGCGATGCAGCCTCTGGCACAGGATTTGTCCAGTTACCGCTGGTTTCACGCGATGCGCGGGGGGCTTTTACAGGAAAAAGGTGATCACAGTGCAGCGATTGCAGCCTTTGAAACGGTAATGACGCTCGGCCCGACCGCCCTGGAACGTCGCGCGATCACAGAAAAAATTATGGTTAGCCAAGAAATTTTGCGCCGCGTGTAGGGAACACTGTGCTTCGCGCGTCCTTGGTTCAGACCCGTATGTGGCGGGCGCAACCAAGGGAGATGCACATGAGTATTCTTGAGATGACCACGGTCGGAAACTCCGGTTGGATCGGGCATTCCGGTCCCGATCAGGGCAAGGCCAAAGCGTTCTACCAAGATGTGCTGGGCTGGACGATCAACGACATGCCCATGCAGGACGGGTCGAGCTATTCTGCGGCCGTTGTGGGCGAAACCGCCATTGGTGGTTTCTCTCCGATGCCAGAGGATCAGGGAAGCTGGACGATCTTTTTCACTGTCGCCGATGTGGACGCCAGCGTTGCCAGCGCAAAAGCCAAGGGTGCAACGGTCGTTCAGCCTGCGATGGATATGCCTGGGGTCGGCCGCATGGCCACGCTGAATGACCCGCAAGGCGCGCGCTTTGCGCTGATTACCTATGAAAGCATGGCGTCCTGAACGTGGTCAGAAGGGAGGGTTCAGATGGAACAGTTTCCGCAAATCGCGCTGGTTGTCACAGCCATTTTTGTGTTGATGAGCATTCCGATGGCGATCGCCGTCGGTGTGCGTCGTACCAGGACCGGGATTTCCTTGCTTCACGGCGAGGATGAGAGCCTGCTGCGGCTGATGCGGGCGCATGGGAACTTTATCGAGTACGTGCCGCTTGCCTTGTTGGCGCTCGCAGGGGCAGAGATCGCCGGAACCCCACCCTGGCTGGTCGCCGCCTGTGGTGGCGTTCTTCTGCTCGCACGCCTCATGCACTATTTCAGCCTGAGTGCGACTGTGAACGGAAAAGGGCGTGCGGTTGGAGCGGCGCTCACGACTCTGACCATGCTGGTGCTTGCGCTGGCGATCCTCTGGCAACTTTGGATAGCCAACTGATGCCCGTCGATAACGTGCTCAATGCCCGCATGCGAGACAATTTGGCTGCGCATGCGGGCATTTCCAAATAGCGAACCGTGGGCGGCATAATTTTTTGATCACGTCAGTGTCTCAGCATTAATATTTCCTTGAAGCTAACGCAGCGTCACGTTCCTGTGGGTAACGCTGCCGCCGATCGCCTCGCGCCATGCTTGACTGTTTTGTAAGGTGCGAGCGCCTTGAAAAACAGGGATTGGACGGTTGGTTCAGCAGTAGGGCAGAAAGGATAGGCCTTTTATGTTGACGCCGCGCTTGGCAGGCGCAAAGACAATGGGGACGCGACGCGAAGCAGGGCGAGTGCGCTGAAATCAGTCCCTCAGCGGTCGCATTCGTTACGACGATGGTCTGTTGATTTGAAAGCCCGATACTAGCCCATTACCAACTTTATGCTAACATCAGTGCGTTGTTTCATGTTTGTCGCCGGGTGGTTTTTATGTTTCGAAGATGCGGTTCGCAAAGCAAAGTCCGTCGTCTGATATTGGCAATTTGTTTCTCAGCTTTTCCGGTTCTGGCCGGGGCCAAAGGCGACCATGTCGCTCTGGTGATAGGCAATTCCGCTTACCAGCATGTCTCTGATTTGCGTAATCCCTCAAATGACGCCGAGGACATTTCGAAATCTCTGAAACGCATCGGGTTTGACGTCACCGAAGGGCTGAATCTTGATTACAACAGCATGCGTATTGCGCTGCGCGACTTTGCCGAGGCAGCGGCGACAGCGGATGTCGCGTTGTTGTATTTTGCGGGGCACGGGATCGAAATCGAAAACACGAACTATTTGATACCGGTAAATGCAACGCTCAAAAGCGATCGCGATGTTGAGTTCGAAGCTATCCAACTGAACGCCATCGTCAATTCGATCTCGGACTCTCCCGGTCTCAAAATCGTTCTCGTTGACGCCTGCAGGAACAATCCGTTCTTAGCTCAGATGACGCGTGTTTCCGATACGCGATCAATCGGACGCGGTTTGGCGGCGGTGGAACCGGGTGGAGTTGTCGTCGGATATGCCGCCCGAGGCGGAACTCTGGCGCAGGATGGGGATGGCAGAAATAGCCCATATGCAAAGGCGCTGTTGGAGCATATCGAGCAACCTGGTCTTGAACTGGGCAAAATGTTCCGCCGGGTCAGGGATCGTGTTTATCAGCTGACCGACGGTTTCCAGGAACCTTTCATATATGGCTCGCTTCCGGGCAAAGATATTTTCCTGGTGCCCAGCGTGGAAACAGCCCTACTGGAGCCGCCGAAAACACAGGTTGCAACAGCGCCTGTTCCACAGCCATCGCAGATAACGCGCCAGGATGTCATGGCGGCGGCCATGAAAATCAATACGATGCGCGGATGGAATTTGGTGGCCCAGAAATACCGCACAGCCTCGATAGTCGAACCTGATGCGCTGAAGCGAATGGCTGAGATCAATCCAAAATGGATTGCAAAGCGCGGAAACCTGAAAAGCCTGGAAGATGCTCTGTTGCCGGATCGCGCCGCCAAAACACAAGTACAGGAAGGCCTCAATGATACTGGGATTGACGTTGGCACGGCTGATGGCGCGTTCGGACCTAAAACCCGTGCGGGGCTCAAAGCGCTTCAAGCCGCAAACGGGCTTGAGCAGACCGGTTATGTCGATCTGGCGATTTTGGCTATTTTGAGACTGGGATCACAGCAAGAAAGAAATGAAACTTTCATCAGTAATCCGTTCGCAGGGCGTCAAAACATAGATGAATTGGAGTTGCTCGGAGAATCCGAAGAAATAACAGAAGTTCTGCGATGCCTTGGACTACGGCAGAGCGTTTATGGCAAATTTGGCGGCCACTTTTATATTGTGATGAAGCACTCGGGCAATGTCCAGATTGCGCGCAGCCTCGCTCAGAAATGCGGGGTAGATCTCGCTTCGATCACGTCAGCCGAGGAAAACGCGTTTGTCGTCAGAATGATCGAAAATGACCCGGCATTCTTTGAATTAGGATACGATAGCAGAACCAATTACAGTTACAAAGCAGGGCCTTATATTGGATTCAGAAAGGACCCGAAAGAAGGAGACGCTGTTATCGGCTGGCGTTGGTACGGCGGTGAGCCAGTGACCTACACAAATTGGTTTCCTTCCAAACCAAACAACACTCACGGAAAGGGTAAAAAGGCCTTTGCGCAGTTTTGGTATCAACAACGCGGGCGTCGCGATCTGAGCAACGTGGTGGCATCGAAATGGTTCGACGGGTCGGGTAATAATGTGCGTTCAGTCGTACTGGAAGGAAGCCTGAATTGATGCTTTGGAACGGAAATCACTCTACCTGCTGACCAAAATACTGCATTTCGACCAATCTGAGCCAATGAATTTGTTCGGAAAATCACCAGGTTCAAAAAAATACGATTGTCTGCTGCCATTCGTCGTGACATGCGTGAGCGCGAGCGTGCGGTCAGACAAACGAGCACCGATCGCGCGCTTGAATGCACCGTTTCCATAAGCCAACCGACCTGAATAGACCCCGTCGCTTTCATAGCTGAGCTTTACCCGTCGCGAATTGCCTGTCCCGGCCTCTCCGGGGCATTTGACGGTAACGATCTTCCAAACGCCTTCCAACAGGTTGGGGCTTTCGACCGCCCGCCTCAGAAACGAACATGCTGCGGTTGGTTGAGCCCGCAGCACATTCAGCGTTTGGGCATTGTCCAAAGAGGCCCCGCCTTCGACCCCAGAAAGCAGAGATGCGGCCAGATCATAGGCGTTTCGTGTTTGGGCACCTATCACGCCGTCGGGTTCACCTGCGCCACAGCTCAGTCGATTGAGCTCTTCCTGAATCGAGCGGACAACCAAAACGGTTGGCATCACCGCGTCGCCGAACTCTCCCAACGCGATCTTTCGCAGCTTGTACGCCTGCGCAACGCAATCCGGATCGGCACCGCATTCATCACGCGAATTGCGCCAGTTCATTTGTTCTACAAGGGCTTGCCCGCGGGGTGCGCCGCCTCGGACAATCTCGAGACGTTTTTGAAACAGCTCTGATACCTCGCTGTCGTATGCGAGAAGGTCGGGGTCGCGGCAGATCAGAGATTGTGTTGCGTTCTTCGGATTTCCGCACCATTTCGGCAGGTCGACGGGTGGCGGCGTCTGAGTGGTGTCTTTGCGATACCGTTCGGCGATGGACAAAGCCAGCGCGGCGTAGGCGGTGTCTGGATAGGTATTTGCAAATGCCTCCAACGCGTCCGGCGACGTGCTTTCGCGAAAATCATCCCAAGCTGCCTCGGCTTTTTCATAGGTCGACTGAGGCGTCGTTGCACTTTGCTCCGTTGCGATGGCATGCGTCGGTTTCGGCGGGGACACGAGGTAGATGTCATGGCCTGGTAACGACCCATAGGTAAACGGTTCCTGATAGCCGTCCGTCAACTCGAATACGGTGTCCCGCACTTTGCGGAACATTTTTCCCAATTCCAGACCGGGTTCTTCGATGTGGCGCAGAAGAGCTTGGGCATAGGGGCTGTTGCGACCGCTGCCGTCCAGCGCAAGTGTGCCGCTGCGCGCTGCATAACCCACCAAAACACCGCTCGGATCTATGCGCGCAAGCCCATGACCAATGGATCGTGTGGCGGACGTGCGCGTCATGTTGGGGACGAAGGGGTTGTTGCGGCATGCGTCGATCAGAATGATCTTCAGACCGTCGCTGCCGGAAACAGAGCCGATCAGCGTGTCCAAACGGATCGCCTCAAGATCTATGTCCCGATCACTCTGCAACTCGGCGTCCACCGGTATCAGATAGTTGGTATTGTCAATTTCAATGCCGTGACCTGCAAAGTAGATGAGCACCACTTTGGCATCTGCCGCGGCTTCGGCGAAATCACGGATCGCGATACGCATCTCGCGAAAACTCAAATTCGACCCTCGGGTCACGTCGAACCCGATGCGCTCAAGCGCGTCGGCCAAGTCGCGGGAGTCATTGAAAGTGTTCGGCAAGCTCGAGACACGCTCGTATGTGGAATTGCCAATTACAAGCGCAACACGCCCGTCCTTGGCGTTCGACGCCGCAGCAAAACAAAAAAGACCAGCAATGACCAGAAATTGTAGAAGAAAACTTGTGTGGCGAAAGACAGCAATCATACTACAAAACCTGAACCAATCCCGTCGAACATTGCCATAATACAACATCATATGGCATTTTTCGATGGTCGAGCGCTTCGTTGCGGAAACTGGACACAGTTCGGAATCAAATTTAGATTGAAACATAAGGGTTCATTTGTCGGTAGTTTTGTTTCGCGAGGCATCGTGTGTGGTGCAGTAGGTTTTCAAAAAACGCGTTAATTGCAATTTTGATCGCAGTTCTTTTGCCGGGCGGTAAATTTGCGGCTGCCAATGAAAACAATACCCCAGACACGACCGAGGAGGTCGTATTCGTACCTCCGAAAATGGGAGCACCCAAAGAGCGAATGGGGGCGGGGACGCGGGACTCTGCTTTGGATAGCGAAAATGCCGGTCTGTTGTTGCTGGCGCCCGAAGACGGCGGTTTGACGACACTGGCGACGCCTCCGCTGGTTTGGCATTTGGAAACCGGGCACCGGGGCGATTTGGTTTTTGCGCTGAATCCGGTTGGATCGCCGGGCGACCAGGTGCTGATCACCGGTCCTTTCCCACCGGGCTATTACGGTCTGGATCTGGTTCGGCTGCGGCAACAACTGGAAACCGGCAAGATTTACGAATGGCAAATTCTGCTTCTCGGCAAGAATTCAGATACGGTGAAGGCGCGTTCGACGCGTCTTGTCGAACGTGTTTCTGAGGAGTTGAGTTCTGCAAGCCCGTCCGCGGATGGGTTGTGGTTTGACGCATTGTCGCCCCTGGTCGAAATCAGTCTGAGTGGTCGCGCTCGACCGGTGAATCCCGAGCAATTCGAGCAACTCCTGCGTTCAGCCGGAGTAGGTTATTGATCACTAAAAGCCAAAAACAAGCAGGCTCGATGACTTCATCGCTTTTGCCGAATTGGCAACGTTGGGCGCTGGCCGTATCGATCAGCTTGATCGCCGGAAGCCTGATCGTGGCCCTTCAGAACAAAGGGGCGCTGGAGCCTCTTGAGCTTGCTCAGTACGATTGGACCACATCGGCAATTGCGAAAAATACGCAGGCCGAAGATGTCTATCTGGTTTCTATATCAGACCAGGACCTGGGCGAATGGGGTTGGCCCATACCGGACGCCCAGCTTGCGCAAATCATAGAGAATCTGCTTGAGGCCGGCGCAGCCGCCGTTGGGGTGGATATCTATCGGGATGTTGCTTCCGGTTCCGGGCGTGAAAATCTGCTGGAAGTTTTGGATGATCCCCGGGTCGTCGTGATCTCGAAATTGCCAGATGAAAGTGGTACAGGCATTGCCGCACCGCCCGGGGTGCGGACAGGATTTTCCGATATACCCATTGATCCTGACGGCGTGGCCCGCCGCGCCTTGCTGCTGGTCAGCGATGCACAAGGGATTTCCCTGTCTTTTCCGATGCAATTGGCGGCCGAATTTACGCGTCGGCCCGCGCTACAAAGTGACCCGGACGATCCGCGCAATTTGATGTTCGGAAGCACGGTGACACCCGCTTTGAAACCCGGTTCCAATCTGTTTCGAAATGTCGATACGTCCGGCTATCAGATTGTCATCGACTATAAGAACGCGCTGCCCAACGTGAACCGGATAGCTGCTGCGGAGGTACTGGCCGGGCGCGGCATGGAACCTATTCGGGAGAAGGTGGCAATCATCGGCTTAACCAGCCAGTCGGTAAAGGACTATTTCGGGACACCTCTTAACCGCTCGACCGGGGCAAGTTTCACTTATGGCGCTGAAATACAAGCGGCCATTTTCCAACAACTGGTTGGCTACACCGGCGGCAAACTGTTGCCGCTACACTCTTTGAGCAGTTTGATATCCTCGATATTGATTTTTGCCGCGGTCTTTGTCGGCGCAATGGTCGCAATGTTTGTTCGGGTCACGGCGAACTCCATCGGTCTCGCCCTGTTTGGCGGCGCGGCTTTGATCCTTGCGATGTCGTTGTTTCAAAAAAGTGCCCTCTTGCTGCCTGTCGCACCATCCGCGTTGGGTTGGTTTCTGGGATATTTGTCTGCATTTGCGATCATCTCTGGCGTTTCACGCAATCAACGGCGCGCGATCGTTCAGGTTTTTTCCTCTCATTTGTCGGAAGAGTTGTCAGCAGAGATTTGGAAGCAAAGAAAAAGCCTTTTGACCGGTGGCAAACCAAAATCCCACCGGTTGTTTGTTACAGCGCTTCTTGCTGACATCGAAGGTTCAACGCGGATTGGGAATTCAATGGACGCCGAAAGCTTTATGTCGTGGGTGTCGCGCATTCTGGACAGACTGGGTGAGATTGCCCGAAAGCATGGAGGTTTCCTCGAGAAATATACCGGTGACGGCATTCTTGTGATCTTCGGAGCGCCCATACCAAGTGATAGTCAAGAGCAGAGACAAGAAGATGCCATTGCTGCCCTGCGGTGCGCTCAGGACATGCGGGCTGCTGCGCTGGATCTGAATCGCGGGACCGATGGCGTGCAAGATTACCGATTGCGCATTGCTCTGAATAGCGGCGAAGCCTTGGGTGGAACTTTGGGGGTAAGCGGTTCGATGCGCTACAACGTCATCGGAGATACCATAAATGTCACTGCAAGGCTTGAACGTTGGATAAAATCGCTGGATGCGGAGGCTGACGGAATGCGCCCTGTTTGCATGTCAATGCAGACTGCATCGACCATAGATCCTCAGAAAGAGTGGCCCATCTTTTCCAGTTTTGTTCACGACGACGGTGTCACCAAGATTGAGGTTGTCAAAGCACACCAAGATCCAAGCTGATCGATTTGGCGCCGGATCGAAACGTTGCCGAATTGGCAATTAACGCCAATAAAGCTCAGACGGGCAGGTGGCGCAAAAAGGCGTGGAAACCTCACGTCTCCCTAGCTACGAAGAGAGGGGTTATGCACTGCATTGGGCGTGCGTAAGCCGCGTTGAGGTCGTGACATTTTCAAGATTGCGCGGGGGCCGCGCTGCCGTGCTGTACGAACCTGGCTTGGCGATAGCAGCAGTGCTACTGGCCTAGCTGAGACTGCCTCGAATTCGTCCGGCAGCTTGCCCGTTACCCAGACAATGCTTCTGGTTGCAATTCGCGCCATCGGTGGCAGGTCACGGCGTGATCGGCCTCGCAGGTTTCCATAGGCGGCTCTTCGCGTTTGCAAAGATCGATGGCAGAAGGGCAGCGTGTATGAAACGGGCAACCGCTGGGACGGTTCGTCGGTGACGGGATTTCGCCTTCAAGTTTCTGGGCTCTGCCGCGATCATCCGGGTCCAAGGACGGGATGGCTGAGAACAGCGCCTTGGTATAGGGGTGACGCGGTGACTTAAACAACTGGCGTGTTGGCGCGCTTTCGACGATCTGTCCCAAGTACATCACCGCCACATGGTCACAGGTATGCGCCACAACAGACAGGTCGTGGCTGATGAACAAATAGGTCAAACCCATTTCGTCCTGAAGTGACTTCAACAAGTTCAGAATATCGGCCTGAATTGACACATCCAGCGCGGCCACGCTCTCATCAGCCACTACGAACCGTGGTTTCGACACCAGCGCTCGGGCGATCGAGATACGCTGTCTTTGCCCCCCCGAAAAAGCGTGCGGAAAGCGACGCAAATGTTCCAGGTTCAAGCGGCACAACTCGGCGATTTCGCGAACGCGTTCATCGACCTCTTCGCGCGAGTTGCACAGCCCCATGACCTCAAGCGGTTCGGCGATGATGTCGCGCACCGTCATGCGCGGTGACAGGGCGGCATAAGGATCCTGAAAAATCAGTTGCGCGCGGCGGCGGTATTCCTTCAGCTCGGCACCGGCAAGATTGCCTAGATCGTAGCTGACTTCGCCGTCATCATAATGGGCGGTGCCATTGCTGATCGGCGCTGCATTCAAAAGGGCGCGTCCGAACGTTGTTTTGCCCGAACCGCTTTCGCCGACAACCCCAAAGAATGACCCTCGGGGGATCGATAGCGAAACTTCGTTAACGGCCATGAGGACCCGCTTGTTGAAGATCTTCCCGCCGACAGGGAACCCAACCGACAGGTTCTTGGTTTCGATCAGATTGTCACTATTCATGCCGGTTGTCCCTCATGGCAGAGATGGCAGGCCGTGCGGTGGTTTTCGCCGGTATCGGCCCAGCCTGGGACAACCGTGCGACAAACGTCGCCGATTATCTTTCCGCAGCGGGTATGAAAAACGCAGCCCTCGGGCCGTTCCAGCGGCGAGGGGATATCGCCCGGCACCGGCATCAGAGGCCTGTCCAGATCGTCAAGCTGGGGCAAAGCATCAATCAACCCTTGGGTATACGGGTGATAGGGGTTTCGGATCACCTCGCGCACCGGGCCTTGTTCGATCATTTTCCCCAGATACATCACCGCCACCTTGTCCGCCGTTTGGGCAACCACGCCAAGATCGTGGGTGATAAAGATGATCCCCATCCCAAATTCGCTCACCAGATCCTTCATCAGATCGATGACCTGCGCCTGGATGGTCACATCAAGTGCGGTGGTGGGTTCATCAGCGATCAACAGCTTTGGTTTGGTCGACAGGGCCATGGCGATCATTGCCCGCTGCCGCATGCCGCCCGACATCTCGAACGCGTATTGGCCGAACCGGGTGGACGCATCGGAAATTCCGACGCGATCCAGCATTTCGACCGACAGTTCGCGCGCCTGTTTCTTCGACATGTCCGTATGGATCAAAAGCTGTTCGACCATCTGGCTACCGATCGTCATCGCAGGCGCGAAACTTGCCATCGGTTCCTGAAAAATCATCGAAATGGCGCCGCCGCGCACGATCTCCATGTCGCGGGGGCGTTTCAGGCTTAAGACATCCACCGGACCGCTGTCGAGATGCAGTGTTATCTTACTGTCGGGCGCGTAGACCGCATTGCCGGGATTAAGCTTCATCAGGGATTTCGCCGTTACGGACTTGCCTGATCCGCTTTCGCCCACAAGACCCATGACTTCCCCCGGTGCCAGCGAAAACGACACGTTATCGACTGCGGTTATCAAGCCCTCATCGGTCTTGAATTGCAGCGTCAGGTTTTCGACGTCGATCAGACTCATTTCCGGGTCTCCGAATAGGGATCGGCGGCATCGCGCAACCCGTCTCCGACGAAGACAAAGGCCATGACCAACGCGATAAAGAAGAGGACCGGAATGAAGTACCAGTGATAGTTCAGCAGAACATCCGCCTTGGTCACATTCTGCAACATGACGCCCAGAGAATTCACCGGATCCTTGAGCCCCAGCCCGATAAAGCTGAGCGCGGTCTCTGACAGTACGACGTAGGGAAACGAAATGACCAGATCGACGATGATATAGCTGGTAAAGCTGGGAAGAAGATGCCGTCTGATGATGTGGCCTGCGGGCGCGCCGCAGAGCTGCGCAGCCAGCACGTATTCCTGATTGCGCTCGGTCAACAAATGGGTGCGCACCCTTCGTGCCAACGTTGGCCACCCAACCAGCCCCAGGATCAGCGTAATGACGAAAAATCGCGTCTCGGCGGACCATTCAGGCGGGATAAACGCGGCAATGGCCATAAAGAGGGGGATAGACGGCACCGTCCTGACCGCGTCTGTGATCATCTGGATCACGCTATCGATAGCCCCGCCGTAATAGCCCGCGATCCCGCCGATCATGAGGGCCAGAACAAACGAAATCACAACGCCCAGTGTCCCAACCTGAAGCGATGTCCAGACGGCGTGCAATGTACGCGAAAATATATCCTTGCCCGCGCTGTCGGTTCCAAACAGATGAACATATCCCTGATCCATGCCGAACAGATGGACATTGCTCGGAATGAAGCCGAACAGCTTGTAACTGTCACCGCGCACGAAGAACTCAACGTAGCGGCGCTCGTCCTCGTTTATCTTCTCGACCCAGCGGAAATTGGTCGCCAGAGACCTTTCGCGCGTCACGGTGTGCAGGAACGGCCGGATTGAGCAGCCGTTCTTGTCGCAGAATTTCGGAATTTGAGGGGCACCGTTCAGGTAATCCTTGTCCCGACCTGCCACCGTGGGGTCATAGGGTGACAGGAATGGCGCGAATAGGCCGGACAGGATCAGGACAACCAAGACCGTGGCTGCAATCATCGCGGCGCGTTGTTTTTTGAATCTGGCCCAGATCAGCTGTCTTTGAGAGGCCGTGAAATAAGCTTCTTTGGCCTTCTGATCGTCGACTTTGGTGGAGGCTTTTGCAGACATGGACCTTACCTCAGAATGCTCTTGCGTACACGTGGATCAATCACGGCCAGCAGGATGTCCGTGGCAAAATTCAGTGTGACGATTGCGGCTGTCAGCAGGAAGATGATGGCCCCCGCCAATTGCTGGTCGTTCGATCGCGCCAGAGCTTCAAGCAGCAGCGATCCCGCTTCGGTTAGGGTCAGGATCAGGGCGACGATGGGCAACTCATTGAAGATGCGATTCAGGTCAAATCCCAGTGAATTGACAATCGGACCCAGTGCATGACGCGCAGGATAGCGCCACAACAGGCGGCGGCCATAGATGCCGCGCGCAGCTGCGGCGGTGACGTATAGCTTGCCGATTTCGTCCGACATCAGGGCGCGTACGGTCTGCAGCGCAAAGGCGGTCGCGGACCAACCCAGAATGAATATGGGCAGCCAGGCATGTTTCAGCAAATCCACGAATTTGGCCCAGGACCACGGCGCCTCGCGGTATTCAGGGCTGAAAAGACCGGTCAGTGTTTCACCGAAATAGATTGTGGAAAACAGCATCACCATCAGCGCCAGCAGAAAGTTGGGCATCGCCAGGCCCAGATAGCTGATCAGGCGCAGCGAATTGTTGAGGAATGCGTTGTGCGATGCTGCCGAAACAATACCCACCGGGATTGCGATCATGTAGGCCAGCGTCAACGAACCGAGGCAAATCCACAGCGAGATCCAGAACTTGTCACCCAGCAGCTGTGCGATGTTCACACGCAGGATACAGCTTTCGCCAAAGTCGCCCCGAAACGCGCCGCTCAACCAACTGGCCCAACGGGTCAGGAACGGGCGATCAAGCCCCAAGCGCGCGCGCTCTGCCTCGATGTCAGCCAGAGTGATGGCCGAGCCTTGAGTGTTCTTGTAGGCAAGATAGCGTTCGGCACAATCGCCCGGCACAAGTTCCATCAGCGTGAAAACGATGAGGGATACCAATACGAGTGTTACCACGGCCATTACCGCACGGGTGGCGGCAAAGCGAGCGAATTGGAGCATTTCTATGTTCCCGGCTAGCACTTGGAACGGGACGCTGACGCCCCGTTCCATCGTCAAAGATCGAGGGTCAGATTACTCCGATAACCACCACTGTGCGGGGCGGTAGGGATAGGTCCGATAGAACTCATAGGACTGCGTCTTGAACTCGGTAAAGTTCTGCAGATTGTTCGAATGGTAGATCGGTGCCGGGGAATTGACCGTTCCGATGAACAGCAGTTCCGAGGTTATGATTTCGACCATCTTCTGCGCGGCAGCGACCGAGGCGTCCGATCCGGGTGCACTGGATTGATAGGTGTCCAGGGCGGCTTTCAGATCGGCAACCCAAGCGGGCGGCTCGACACCGTTTTCACCGTTCGAACTGATATATTCTGCCCACAGCATCCCGGTGCGGACATCAAAGTACCCGTCAAAGGGCGGCACCCAAATCTCGCCATCACCAAGCACCGAACCGGCAGGCTGGCTTTTGAGCCACATCCCCATGTCCAGAGTATTTGCCGATTGTGCGGCGCGGAATTCATCCGAGGTGACTTCCTTGATGGCGGTGTTGATGCCTACGTCCTTCCAGTTCTGGGCAATCAGTTCCACCAGTTGTGCCGATGCGGATTGAGTCGAGAACTGCCAGTCCAACACAAGCGGGTCACCGTTTGGCAGGTCGCGGAAACCGTCCCCGTTCTGATCCGTCAGCCCGGCCTCATCCAGCAGGGCATTCGCCCGGTCCTGATCAAAGGTGATCTCGTGGTTCGACCACTTCTCGTCGATGAAATCCGGGCGCGGTGAAAAGCCGATATACTGCGTCGGTTCCCCCAGTCCGAATGCGGTAACCTCGTTCAGCTGATCGCGGTCCATCGCAACCGACATGGCGGTTCTGAACCGGATGTCGTTGAAGATGGCTCTTTTTGCCTCATCCTCGGCGGTCACGTTGAAGGTCAGCACGGGATATCCAATCGCGGGCTTCACCTCTAAGGTGTAGTTTCCGCTTTCCTGTCCTTCCAGCAAAACCGGGGCAGACGTAATGTTCACGCCCTGAGATTTGTAGTCCACCTCGCCGTTCAGCAGCTTGAGGTTGCGCACCTCTTCATCCGGGACGTAGGTTTCATCCATTTCCGAGATATAAGGCAGCTGATTGCCCTGCGTATCGACCTGGAAGAAATAGGGGTTGGCCACATAGTGACGACCTTCGGTGCTTTCCTTCACCAGGATATGGCTTTCCAGAGTCGGCATGGTGTCCCTGGGCAATCCCGCCAGCTTGTCGCCCGCAGTCAACATTGGCGACGGAGTGTCCATCCAGTCCGAGTTGCCATAGTAGGCCTTGATCAGCTCATAGCCATTTTCATAGCCCAGTGCCTGCGCGTTTGCGTCGGCATTCTCATCCAGCGCCGGGTGGTATTTTTCAAAGAAGTGCTTTGGCTGGTATGGCTGTACATAGGTGAACGAGAATGTTTCGGTCAGCCCGGGCTTGGGTGCAGCCAGCGTAAAGCGAACCGTGGTATCATCCACAGCCTCGACCTTCATCGGCTCACCGCCTGCCAGTGCGTAATCCTTGGCTTCGGCGATGACATTGGTATCCATCATCAGATTGTCGTACCAGAACACGACATCTGCTGCGGTAAAGGGCGCGCCATCCGACCATTTGTGACCAGCACGCAGATGGACGGTCAGTTGAGTGAAGTCATCGTTCCACTCCCACGATTTGGCGACGTTGGGCACCAAAGTCTGAAGATCGTCGGAATAGCGGAACAGGTTGACATGGCGTACGGACAAAAAGTCCGAAGTGCCGCTTTCTGTGGCGTTGGACAGCGCATCCAGAACACCGCCGTATTGACCGATCGAGTCATATGGCACGATGACCAGCGGCTCGGACGGAAGACGGTCCGCCAGCCCTGGCAGGTCGCCGTTGCCACGGATCATACCGTTCAGGTCACCAATGGCCGGGTTCTCGGCGAAACTCAGCGTGCAGCCGGCCGCCGATTGAAATTCGGACAGGTCAAATTGCTGCGGGAACGCTCCATCGGATACTCCCTGCATATCTGCAACTGTCGCCGCTGGACAATTCGCCCATGCAGCGCCCCCAAGAGTGGCCAGCGCCACGCCTGACATCAGAAGCTTTTTCATGTTTCCTCCCTAAGGATAAGGCCAGTTTCGTTTTTTGTGTGTTTGTGAAACCGATTAGCTGACTGCGGCAACGTCGGTTTTCTTGTTCTTTTTGCCACCTCGGCGAGAGGCGACGTGAATTTTAACCCCTGCATCCTTCAATGCAGCGGCAAAGGGTTTGGGTGGCACCTTGTCGGTCACCAGATCGGTAACCTGATCGAACCGGCAAGCGACATTGGCGGCACGCTCTGCAAATTTTGTGTGATCCGCTGCGACGATCATGCGCCGGGTGTTGCCATGCAACGCGCGCGTCAGTTCAGCCTCCAGCGGATTTGAAGCCAAAACACCGCCCTTAAGCGAGACCGCATCCGCGCCGCAGATGACGGCGTCATAGCTGTATTGGCAGGCAAGTTGTTCGGCAGCGCGACCGAAACTGCCACGTTCGGATCGAATGACCTCGCCGCCAGCCAATATTGCGCGTGTTCCATTGTGATCGGCCAGTGAAGCGACAACCGACAGCGAGTTGCTGACCACAGTCAAGTTCTTTCGGTCGCGCAATTGTTCGGCAACATGTGTCATTGTCGACCCTACGGTGACGAACAGCACCATGCCGTCTTCGACAATATGTCGGACCTGTTTGGCGATAAGCGTCTTTTCCTCGGCATTGTGCTCCAACGCCCCGGAAAACATCGGTGTGTCTTGCGCGCGCGACAGGAACGTGCCGCCATGCACCCGTTCGACCATGTTCTTTTTTGCCAGTCCCTTGACCAGCCTGCGAACGGTTTCTTCGGACACGTCCATGACCTGCGCGATCTGGGTATTGCGCGCCGAGCCCCCGAGCCTTGCCAATACATCAAGAAGTTCACGGCCCCGATGAGGGATGTGATCGCTATCGTGATCCATTTCCGAACTCCACCACAGTCTCGCTTAAAACTCCACAAAAAATGTTTAACTTTTGTGACAATTTTTGTTTTTCTGCCTTTTCCGGTCAATTTTACATGCCGGGCACGCTCTTGCGCACAATGCGGCGCCGCGACTTGGGTCTGGTCACACACCCGACAATCCGGTCCTGCAGGTTTTCAGGACGACAGCGCAATCATGGTAACACCTGCTGCCATCAATACGGCCGCCAAAATCCGCCGCACCGGGTTGCCCTCGGACAAAAACAGGTACCCGATCAGGGCTGCGAATATCACTGAAGTTTCTCGCAGCGCCGAGACAACGCCGAGCGGCGCAAAGTTCTTGGCGTAAAGTACCAGCCCGTATGCGGTCATCGACACCACGCCCCCCATCAGACCTATGGCCCAGGTCCGAAGCGGCAGCGTCAGGATGCGGGATCCTCTGCGCAGGGCAACAAAGCCGACAAGGAATATGTGCAGCACCGAATGCCATGCCCAATAGCTCAGGATGTTCCCCGATACCCTCACGCCCAGACCATCCACAAGCGAGTAGACGGAAATACAGCAACCTGTCCCAACGGCGAATACAAGCGATGCCCGACCAACCCCTTGTCTCAGAACCGACCAGCTTGAGACCTGAATGCCGGTGGCAATCACGGCAATCCCAAGCCAAGCCTGCATCGGAAGATGCTCGCCCGCGAAAATCACCGCCCAAAGCGCAACCAGTGCTGGAACGATGCCGCGGGCAATAGGGTAAACCACGCTGAGATCACCGTGCCGATAGGCCTGGTTCAGCATGTAGAAATACCCAAAATGCACCACGGTACTGCCGGCCAGATAAGGAAGGCTTGCCAAATCCGGCAATGGCAGCACCGCCACCATCAACGCACCCGGAATGACGTGACCCAAGGCGACCAGCCCCAGCGTGACAGTTCGGTCCGTTGCCGTTTTGACAACCGTGTTCCACATCGCATGCAGCAAAGCGGCTGCAAGGATTATCAGAACGATGCCGAAGCTCACTGTTAGAGCGCCTTGGAAAACAACTCGGTGAGGTTTTGTTCCGTCAGCTCAATTGGGTTACCACCGCAAGACGGGTCAATCAGCGCACCTTGTACCAGATCCGGGATTGATGCTTCGGTGACGCCCAGATCAGACAGACCCCGGGGGATGCCCAGGCTGTCGTTGAAGTCCTGCACGAATGCGCAGAAACCGTCAAAACCGCCTTCGATCCCCAAAAATGCGGCCGCCGACTGGAACCGGTCGACAATGGCTGCTGCGTTGAAGTCCAGTACTGCAGGCATGCAGACCGCGTTGGTGGTGCCGTGATGCGTGTTGAATACCGCGCCGACAGGGTGACTCATCGCATGGATCGCACCCAAACCCTTCTGGAACGCGGTTGCGCCCATGGCGGCGGCACTCATCATCTGGGCGCGGGCCTCGATATCGCTGCCATCTGCGTAGGCGCGCGGCAGATACTCCTTGACCAGACGCATGCCCTCTAGCGCGATGCCCTGGCTCATCGGGTGATAATGCGGGCTGGAAAAAGCCTCAACGCAATGGGCAAAGGCATCCAGTCCGGTACCCGCGGTGATGGCTTTCGGCATGCCCACGGTCAATTCTGGGTCACAGATCACCACTGTCGGCAGGACTTTGGGGTGAAAGATGATCTTTTTGGCATGGGTTTCCGAGTTCGTGATGATACTGGCACGCCCAACTTCCGAGCCTGTCCCAGCCGTGGTTGGCACAGCGATAGTCGGCGCGATGGCGTCGGCATTTGCACGCGTCCACCAATCGCCCACATCCTCAAAATCCCAAACCGGACGAGTCTGGCCAGCGATGAAGGCGACCATCTTGCCCAGATCCAGCCCCGAACCACCGCCAAACGCAATGACACCGTCGTGACCGCCTGCATTGTAGGCAGCGACCCCTTTGGTCAGGTTTTTCTCGTTCGGGTTCGGGTCCACCTCGGCAAACAGGCCACGGCCCAACCCGGCGGCGTCTAGAATATCCAGTGTCGCCGCCGTAATCGGCAAATCGGCGAGTCCCTTATCGGTTACCAGCAGGGGGTTTTTCATCCCGGCAACCGCACAGGCCTCGGGCAGTTCCCTGATGCGCCCGGCACCGAATTTGATCGCGGTCGGATACGACCAGTTTCCAACAAGTGACATGTCAACTTCCCTTTGTTCTTTGGGCCTGCCCCGGCGAGGGGGTCTGTCCGGGGCAGGCGTTTCGTCCTTGGCCCGCACCCTTCGCGAGGGGATAGGATTGGGGACGTGTCTGGTTTCTACGTTCAATTCTTTTGCCACGACCGGGCTGGTGCAGACTGCGATCCCAGCGGGCGGCGTATTTCAAAAATACGGGCGGGTCCCTAACGCAACTCCCGTTGTTTCGCGGCCTCTGGGGAGAGGTTCAGCGTTCGCCACGTTCTCAACATCAACAAAATTCCCCGCTTCATCTGGCCACGAAAACCCCTGAGCGCGCGCGGGGCTTGCCACTTGCCCTGGCGGCCTAAGCACGCTCGAACCCACGGGCAATCTCCCAATCGGTTACCACACGCTCGAATTCTTCAATTTCGACTTCGGCAGCGCGGGCATAGTGATCGACAACGGCGTCGCCCATTGCCGCGCGCAACATCGCCGACCCATGCAGCGCATCCCGCGCCGCGTGCAGATTGCCGGGGATCATCCCCGTGTTACCCTGATAAACATCGCCTTGGGTCGGAGGCTGCAACTCCAAGCCTTCCTCGATACCCGCAATGCCCCCAGCCAGCATTCCTGCCATCGCCAGATAGGGGTTCATGTCCGAGCCCGGAATCCGGCACTCGACACGAACGGCTTTGGAGCCATCGCCGCACAGGCGGAAACCTGCGGTGCGGTTGTCTACCGACCAGATGATCCGCGTCGGCGCAAAGGTCCCCTTCATGAACCGCTTGTAGCTGTTGATGTAGGGGGCCATGAAGTAAGTGTAGTCGGCGGCGTATTTCAACAGCCCCGCCATATAGCTTTTCATCAGCTCCGACATGCCCAGCTCATCGTCCGCGTCATAAAACGCAGGCTTCCCGTCGGCCCAAAGCGACTGATGCACATGGCTGGAACTGCCAACCTTGTCGTGGTGCCATTTCGGCAGGAATGTCGCTGCATGGCCATGCTGCCAAGCGATCTCTTTCACCGCATTCTTGGCGATCGAGTGATATTCGGCCGTGTCCATCGCGGGTGCGTATTGGATGTTCAACTCTTCCTGCCCGGTCTCGGCCTCGCCCTTCGAGTTCTCGACCGGAATCCCCGCGTTCCACAGGTGATTGCGGATCGGCCGCATCACATGCTCTTCTTTGGTGGTTTGGAGAATGTGGTAATCTTCGTTGTAGCCCGAGATTGGCTGCAGATCGCGGAACCCGTCCTTGCGGATCGCATCAAAGCTCTTCTCGAACAAAAAGAACTCCAGCTCGGTTGCGCACATCGCGTCATAGCCCATCGCCATAAGGCGGTTCACCTGTGCTTTTAGAATGGACCGGGGTGCATGCGGGACCTCTTGATGGGTGTGGTGGTCCAGCACATCGCACATCACCATCGCCGTGCCCTCCAACCACGGCACGAGGCGCAAAGTGTCCAGATCCGGCTTCATCACATAGTCGCCATACCCCCGCTCCCAGCTGGATGCGGCGTAGCCGTCTGGTGTCGCCATCTCAAGGTCGGTGGCCAGAAGATAGTTGCAGCAATGGGTTTCTTCCCAGGCGCCCGCCACAAAATGGCCTGCGTGGAAGCGTTTGCCCATCAGACGGCCCTGCATATCGACCATACAGACCAGCACGGTGTCCACTTCACCAGCGCTCACCTTAGCTTTCAGGTCGTCGAAGTTGAGAGTCCCGCTCACGATGCTTCCTCCTTGATCGCGATGTCGTTGAGCGTCTGTCGCAGCGACGCCAGTATTTTCTTTTCCCTTGGGGAAGTCAGTCTATCCCGGTGTCGTCATCCTTTGACCTCGGTATCTGCGTCTTTTTCCATTTGCGGCATTTCTTCAATCAGGCGCGTTTCCAGCAATTGCCCGTTGCGATACAGGATCGGGTAGGCCACCGCCGCGATGTGGCTGTTGAACTCGCGGAACGCGCGCAGTGTTTCCAGGTGGATATCGCTGGTCTCAAAGCTTTCCGTACTGCCATGTTGCAACCGTCTGAGGTGGCGTTTGCGGCTGTCGCGCTCGGCCCGTTTGATCTCGGTCTTCTCAAGGCTCAGCAACCGAGCGCTTTCCAGATCGTCCGAGATCAGGACGTTGGAAGCTAGTTTCAGGTTGGCCAGTATGCCCTCGTGCATTTGAACCAGTTCGGACCATCCTTCTTTCGAGAACGAGGCACCTTTCTTGCGCATGTCACCGGCCAGGACGGTCAGGCGCTTGGCAACAACGTCGCCGGCGGTTTCAAGACGGATCGCGTATTCCATCAGATCCCGGGCCACTTTGGCGTTTTGTTTTCCGAATTCCTCGGCCGGTATGGCGGCCACGTATTGGCGGATGCCTGACAGGCATTCGTTCACATCATCGTCCATGTCCCGGACGGCGCGTATCTGCTCTTTGTCGCCGCTGCGATACAGTTCGAGCGTCGGCCGGAACATTGCACCGATCAGATCGCTCATCCGCAGCAGCTCGCGCTTTAGGCTTGAAAGCGCCTGGTTGGGGCTGCCGATATCGCGCATGTCCAGCGTACTTTCCGGGCGCCCGAGCGGCATCTTGGCCTGCTCGGTCCTGGGTTCGGGCAATAGCCGTTCGAACGGGGCGCTCAGGCGTCCGCAGAAGGGCAGCGCCAACACCAGCAACGAGGCGTTGAATGCCAGATGTGCAAGGACCAGCATCTGCCCGCCCTGAAGATCCCCCAAAATACCCGCGCGCAGCGCCGCCGTGGCGGCGAAAAGCGTGATCACCGCCCAACTGCCGCGCAGCGCGAGATTGGCGAATGGAATACGTCTGGCAGGCAGCGCCATTCCGCGAGTCAACCAGACCGGAATGAAGGCCGAGCCGAAGTTGGCCCCCAATACCAGCGACAAACCAGCCGCAAACGGAAGTGCGCCGATCTGAACCAGCGTAACGCACATCAGAATCGCCGCGACCGATGAATGCATGACAAAGGCCAGCGCACCTCCGACCAGAAACGCGGTGATGTAGTCGCGGGCCAGATAATCGGCGATGGCAGGAAGGAAGGCGCTGTCGCGGATCGGATCCATCGCCTCGCGCAGGAACCGCAGCGAGATCAGAATGAACGCCACCCCCAGCAGGATGCGCCCAAGTTGCCTGGGCTTTTTGGCGTCAGTCTTTACGAACAGGTATCCGCCGACTGCCAGCAAAAGCGGCACCAGCCAGTCCAGCTTGAACGACAGGATCTGAACAATCAGCGCCGATCCCAGATCGCCGCCCAGAACCATGGCAAGACCAGCTGGAAAACTCAGCAAACCACCCGCAGCAAACCCCGAGGTCAGCAATGCAACCGCTGCCGAGCTTTGCAGCACGATCGCCATCGCAACACCTGCCATCGACGCCTGTACATGGCTGCGCTGGCCTGTCATCACCCGCTGGAAAGACGCCCCGTAGCTGCGTTCAATGCCCGTGCGCACCATGCGCACCGCATAAAGCAGCAACATTGTCGCTCCGGCCAGGCTTATGAGGAAACTGACGATCGCCATGATCCTACCCGTTTACCATATCCAGCATCTCGGCGTGCAATTCGGCCGTCGCGGCAGAGATTACCCGACCGTCCGACTTTAGGTCGAGCGGCTTGCCATCCCAGTCGGTCATCACTCCGCCTGCGGCTTCGACAACGGGAAGAACCGGAAGAAAATCATAGGGTTGCAGGTCATAGTCAATCACCGCATCCACATGCCCCGCCGCTAGCAGAGCGTGTGGGTAGCAATCATAAGCGAAACGTCTGGTCTGTCCGGATTGCATGAGCTTTGCGAACAAATCTGGATTATCGCGGTAAATCTTGTCCCCTTCGTTCACGAACAGAATGGACTGATCCAGCCTTGTCTGGTTTGACGCAGTGATCGCTTCGCCATTCAGCGTCGCGCCCTGACCAGATACGCCGATGAAGACTTCGTTTATCGCCGGCATACCGATTACTCCGATATCCGGTTTTCCATCGAGCAGGTGCCCAAGCAGAAAGCCAAAAAGCGGATGACCCGAAAGAAAAGACCGGGTGCCATCGATCGGATCGATGATCCAGACTTCGCGGTTGTTCAGCCCTTCAAAGCCGTGCTCTTCTCCAAAGATGCCGTGATCGGGGAAATGACGCCCAAGATAGGCGCGAACCTGCGCTTCAACACCCTTGTCAGCCTGCGTAACTGGGCTTTCATCCAGTTTGAACTCGACCCCCAGCCTGCCACGAAAATAAGCGCGGGCCGCGGTGTTGGCCAAATCAGCGATCTTCATCGCATGAGACACCAGATCCGCCGTCTCGGCTGTTTGTGAGTTCTTAGGAGTCTGCATCCGGTTCCGTCCTGTCTAAATCTGGATTGCGCGCCCCAATTGGCCAGCGCGCCATCCCCGAAAATCCGGACTTTCGATTACTTGCGGCATCAGAATCCCACATCTCGGCTCCAATACACGCAATAATCCCACAAAATCTCTCCAACACAACTGGCAAAATCTGTTTTTATTTGTTTACTTCATTTTTGTGTGGATTTTTGAGGGATCATACCGTTCCCTCACGACGCAGATTGCGGTGGCACGATTTTGACAAGAGTCTGATTGGGCTGCCAACCAAAACCTTGGGGTACAGGAACGGGACTCGATGAGCGACAAGCAGAACGTTCTATTTGTGATAATCGATCAAATGCGTGCAGATTGTCTGTTCGGAGGTTTGGCCGAACATGTTGATCTGCCCAATCTGCGGGCGCTGATGGACGAAAGCGTAACGTTCTCCAGACACTTCTCGGTCACCAACCCCTGTGGACCGTCGCGCGCGTCAATATTGACTGGCCAATATTCCATGAACCACCGTTCGGTGCGCAATGGGACGCCACTGCGCCACGACATTCCAACGATCGCCAGCGAGATGCGCAAGGCAGGATATCTGCCGATGCTGTTCGGATATACCGATACCTCGCAAGACCCCCGTACATTTGACGCCAATGACCCGGCACTCAGATCCTACGAATTTCACATGCCCGGGTTTCAGGAAATGCTCGAAATGCGCATGGAGATGTCATTTCCCTGGCGTTCGCACCTGAAAAACCGTGGCTACAAGTTCGACACCTATTCCGAGGTCTACAAACCGGTCTCGGCGGATGGCACAACGCCAGCGCTGAACGACCCGGCGCTTTACAAGGCCGAGGACAGCGATACGGCGTTCCTGACAGATCGCTTTCTGGAATCAATGCCCGCCTACGCGGACGGGGAGCAAGGCTGGTTTGCGCATCTGACTTACCTGCGCCCGCATCCACCGCTGGTAGCGCCCGCGCCCTACAACCGGATGTATGACCCGGACACATTGCCGATGCCGACGCGGCTGGACGCACCCGAAGCCGAAGACGCCATACATGGCTTTCTTGCAGCCACCCGCGCCAACAGCACGGTTTCCGGATTTGTCGAAGGTTTCAACGAACTCGAGCCGACAGATGAAACGGTGGGCATCCTGCGCTCGATCTATCTGGGGCTCGCCACCGAAGTTGACCACCATATCGGACGTGTCGTGCAGTTTTTGAAAGACAGTGGGCAGTACGACAACACTCTGCTGGTTGTGACCGCAGACCACGGAGAGATGCTGGGTGATCGTCACAGTTGGGGCAAGATGTCGGTCTATGACGCAGCCTATTACACGCCCCTGATCATACGAATGCCCGAAGGTGGCAGAGGGGTGCGCGTTTCCGAGCCTACGGAATCCATCGACGTAACACCCACGATCTTGGAATGGGTCGGGCAACCTGTACCGGATGCGATGAACGGGCGGTCTCTGCTGCCGTTTCTTCGAGGCGAGGGGCCTTCGAACTGGCGCAAGTACTCGTTCTCCGAGCTCGATTTTGCGGATCCGCTGGAGCCAACACGCTGGCAGCGCGACTTGGGAACCGAATTGGCCGACTCTTGTCTTAGCATATTGCGGGATGATCGTTTCACACTGGTCATGTTCGCAGCGGATCTGCCGCCGCTGTTGTTCGACGGGTCCGGCCAAGGCGAATTGAAGAATGTCGCGGATCGCGCAGAGTATGCGGAAACGCTGGCACGCATGACCCGGGAAATGCTGCGCCATCGAATGAGGCACATGGACAAGACGCTATCCAATTGGATGATCACATCCGAGGGCCCGCGCCATCCAAGTGCTTCAAAGGCTTAAACACCGTCAGCTGTTGGGCGTTGCCCAAACAGGGCCGATAGCACTGTGCTCGATTGTGGGCCGAACGAACACCCTACGGTGCTTCATCTAAGAAAGTAGATCCGACCGGCCTCAAGCAGCGGGTCTATTCGTTTACCAGCCAGCTCGGTCGCGAAGAAAAGCCCGGGGTTCACTGACCAAAGCGTTGCCAGACTTGGTCGCAATACGCGGACTGGGCCGACGCCAAGCGCACCACCTCGATCGTCAGCGCTTGTGAGGGCAACACGTCGTCAACACGCACAAGCTGACCCCCTGCCAAAGGCTCAGAGACCAAAATATTTGGCAGCCAGGCCACGCCGATACTTTCCCTGGCGTATTGCAGCATGGCCAGCGTCAGCGCCGTCTCGGCGCGGATCACGGGCGCGGTACCTTTTGGCAATTGGGGCGCGATTTTTCGGGCGAAGACCTGACCAAGAAAAACCTCAGGCGGGTAGCCGATTATTGGCGGCGTCGTACCAGCCACGTCGTCGCGCATCTCTGGTGCGCAGACCGGCACCAGAATATCCGTTCCCAGCGTCTTGGCTTCAAAGGCGTTTCCAAGGTCGCGCGTGTCATCCCCTGGAATGGCGTACATGATCGCAAAATCGACGTCCTTTGAAATCAGATTCAGCAGGCATTCGTCCTGATTGCCTGACCGTACATGAACCGAGATATCGTCCTCTTCCGTCAGATTGCGAACGATCATTGGCGAAATCGTTGCGGTAAGCGCATGTTGGCACACAAACGATAAGGACATTCCGGCCTTGTCGTTCGCTATCTTAAGCGTGTGCCGCAACTTGTGCAGCCGCGTGCTGAGCTCGCGCAGTTCGGGTTCCAATTCCTGAATGCCCGGCATTAGGGACACCGGTTTGCGGCGGCGGTCGAACAGGGTTGCGCCAACGCTTTGCTCAATGAGCCGAACCCGACGCGTGAAGGCAGATTGTGTCAATAACCGCTTTTCTGCGGCCCGCGTCAAAGACCCGCTGTCCAGCACCGCCAAAATGTCGTCAATCCACTCAAGTCGCATGCATTCTAGATACTGCGAGGGCGCACAATATGCAATTCATGCAATATACCCGCAAGATTTCGAATTAGATGTGCAGAGGGTCAGGCGATAAAATGACAGAAATTGATATTAGGAGTCGCCAAATGCATCTCGCCCGCTTTCCTCGTCTTCACCTCGCCCATCTTCCGACACCGCTTGAGCCTATGAAACGGCTGTCCAAGGAACTGGGCGCCGAAATCTGGATCAAGCGCGACGATTGCACCGGCATGTCCACCGGGGGAAACAAGACCCGCAAGCTGGAATTCCTGATGGCCGAGGCCGAAGCGCAGGGCGCGGATATGGTAATGACGCAAGGGGCCACCCAAACCAACCATGGCCGCCAGACCGCCGCCTTTGCCGCCAAACTGGGGCTTGATTGCCATATCCTTCTGGAAGATCGCACCGGCTATCAGGACGGGAATTACAACACCAACGGCAACGTTCTGCTGGACCATCTGCACGGTGCAACGACCGAGAAGTTTCCCGGTGGTCACGATATGCCGGGAGAAATGGAAAAGGCTGCCGAGAAGAAACGTGCAGAGGGCCGCAATGTCTATGTCATTCCCGGCGGCGGCTCGAACCCAACAGGCGCGCTTGGCTATGTAAATGCTGCCTTTGAGCTGCTGGGGCAGGCCAATGACAGCGGGTTGCGGATAGATCGGCTGGTGCATGCGACCGGCTCTTCGGGAACGCAGGCTGGGTTGGTAACCGGCATGTGCGCGATGAATGCGCAGGTGCCGGTACTGGGAATCGGGACGCGGGCGCCGCAGCCAAAGCAGGAGCAGATGGTTTACGACCTTGCCTGCAAGACCGCCGAAAAGCTGGGTTGTGCAGGCGTCGTAAGGCGCGAAGACGTGGTGGCCAATACTGACTATGTGGGCGAAGGCTATGGCCTGCCGACAGAAAGTGGCATCGAGGCGATCCAGATGTTTGCCGAGTTGGAAGGTATTCTGCTGGACCCTTGTTACTCGGCCAAAGGCGCTGCGGGTCTGATCGATCTGGCACGCAAGGGTGAATTCAAAGACCAGCGCGTCGTTTTCCTGCATACTGGCGGTGCGGCAGCTTTGGGAGGCTATGACTTTGCGTTCGACCACAAAAACCGCTGGGTGAATATCTAGGCAATGACGCAGCGACCGATCGGCATCCTTGGTGGCATGGGCCCCGAAGCCACCATCCTCCTCCAGTGTAAGCTGCTGGAGGCGGTGCCGGTGAGCGATGATCGAGACCACATCCCGCTGCTGATCGACATGAACCCGCAAGTGCCATCGCGGATTTCTCATCTGGTTGACGGTGTAGGTGAAGATCCGGGGCCAACGCTTGCGGTGATGGCGCGCCGCCTTCAGGATGCCGGGGCTTTGGCTTTGGCGATGCCGTGCAACACCGCGCATCATTATTCCGGGGCGATCACCGATGCAGCGACCATCCCGCTTTTGAACATGGTTGAGCTGGCGGCAGATCACGCCGCAAATGCGATTGGGGCAGGGCGGTGTATCGGCATGCTCGCCTCGCCTGCGGTGCGCCACACGCGTCTTTTCGAAACGGCCTTGCAAGCGCGCGGGTTATCGACCGTCTGGCCGACAAATGACGACGCAATGCTGATGGCGATCCGTAGGATCAAGATTGACGGCCCGTGCAAAGAGGCTCGAGCGACTCTGCAAGCGGCGTCCGAAACGTTGATCAACTCAGGGGCGGATCTGCTATTTGTCGCTTGCTCCGAGTTCTCTCTCATTGCCGACAGCATCTCCAAAGAGAGCAACTCAGTTGACACCATCGATCTTCTGGTCGAAGCGATTATCGATTTTTCACGGAACGGCTAACCTATCGGGGCAGCGCACAGGACCATGCGACGCTTGAATGGTCGTATTGGTTCACAAACGTTCCCAAATCTGCTGTGCAGTCTGATCGAAGTTTGCAGGATTGGAAAACGCCGAAATGGTCATGGTCGCACACCACGCATCATCACCGATTGGCACCAGCAATCCTTGATCGAGTTCCGACGAAATCGCGGTTTCTGGCATCCAGGCGAATCCGCTGCCGGTCATCAGTCGGCGCTTGATGGTTTCGACCAGACTGTCGACATAAATCGTCTCGGTATTCTGGGGTTTCCGATCGACGGTGTTTTCGACGACCATGCCCAAAAACGAAGACCGATCGTAGGCCAAATAAGGGATAGGCGGGCCGTCCTGCCTGCCCAGATCCCACCCCAGTCGACGGACCGGTTCGACCGCCGCCACCGGCACCAAACGATCCTTCAGCAAATCCTTACGCTCGAACGCGGCTTCATCGATCATGGGCGAGACCGAGTGGTGATAGTAGCACAGCAGGAAATCCACCGCGCCTTCAACAAGAAGATCACAGCAGGTGCTCAAAGAATCGGAAAGAACGCGCGTGCGCAAATCAGGGATTTGTTTCTGCAATTCTTCTACGCGAGATGCCAAAAAATTCACCGCTATGGTGTGTAGCACAGAAAATCGGATGAACCGACTGTCGCCACGGTCAGCGTCCCGCAAGGATTGACGAGACTCCGACAGCTGTGAAATTGCCGTCAGCGCAACGGGCAAGAACTGTTTTCCGGCCTCGGTTAGTTGCACAGGATAGGTGGCGCGATTGACCAAAGGCAACCCCACCCAGCTTTCTAATGCTTTGATTCTGCGGCTGAATGCGGATTGCGTGATATTGCGTTCATCAGACGCGCGGGTGAAGTTCAAGGTTCGGGCAAGGCATTCGAAGTCGCGTAACCAATTCAGATCCATTGGATGTTTCCACCTGCCGGTAAGTGCATTCTCTGAACATACGTCAATCTATGCAAAATCAGAATAGTTTAATGAAATGTTCGAATTGGCTCTGAGAATTGCTCTTGATCTAGACTTCCAAGCAGGGTCAGGCGGTTGGTCTTCCTTTCAGACTTCCGTCCAGAGTTGCGGCCGATGACATGCTGGCACGACCCTATTGCGCGATAGGAAAGTCCAACCACGGAAAAAACGACGCCGAAACACGGCGCAATTCAACAGAGGAGAAGACCATGAGAACCAAGCTGAAAACATTTGGCCTTGCGGCTGCGGTCGGCATATATGCCCTGCCCGCATTCGCGGCTGAAGAGGTCAAGATCGGTGTGCCATCCTGGACCGGTGCCCAGGCCATCGCCCATGTGTTGGGCGCGGTTGTTGAAATGCGCATCGGGGGCAAGGTGGAGTTCGTGCCCGGCAACAATGCCACGATCTTTCAGGCGATGGACCAGGGTAAGGGTGATATCGACGTGCATCCCGACGTGTGGCTGCCCAACCAGGAAAGCTTTACCAAGAAATACGTCGATGAGGCTGGCACGGTGACCTTGTCGTCGAACCCTTATGAGGGCAATCAGGGTTTCTGCGTCAGTAAAGATTTTGGTGAGGCCAACAACATTACCGACATTGCTGACTTGGGACGCCCAGACGTAGCCGCGCTCATGGACAGCGACGGCAATGGCAAAGGCGAGATGTGGATTGGTGCACCGGGCTGGGCCTCGGCGAATGTGAACGAGGTGAAGACGCGTGACTACGGATTGCTCGATTTCATCGAGCCGATCCGCGCCGAAGAAAGTGTCAAGACAGCGCGGATCAAGGACAGCATCGCCAAGGGCGAGGGTTATGCGTTCTATTGCTATAAGCCACACGCAGTCTGGTACATGTTCGACGTCCAGATGCTGACCGAACCGACATTCGACCCGGCAAAATACGTGATGATACAGCCCTCGGACGATCCGGATTGGTACAGCAAATCCAATGTGGCCACCAAGGATGCGCTCAAGAACGTGCAGATCGCCTGGTCCAATACACTGGGTGATCGCTCTCCGGTGATTGCTGAGTTCTTCGCGAATTTCGCTCTGACTGCGGACGATGTCAGCGGGTTTGCCTACGAAATCAGCGGCAAAGGTCGCGATCCGGCAGAGGTCGCTCGGGAATGGGTCGAAGCGAACCCTGATCGCGTCGACGCCTGGCTGGGTCTTTAATCTCACGCCCGAAACAGGGTGGCGGCACTACCTGGCGCCACCCAATAAAAGACCTTTGGGGGACCCATGAGCGACGATACCGTTATCGAAATTTCGAATGTTTGGAAGATCTTCGGCGCCAAACCTGAGGTGGCGCTTGAAGCCATTCGCGAACGAGGGCTGAACAAGGCGCAGGTGCTTGCGGAATATAACTGTGTTGTCGGTGTTGCGGATGTCAGCCTTTCGGTCAATCGCGGTGAGATCTTCTGCATCATGGGCCTGTCCGGCAGTGGGAAATCCACTCTGGTCCGGCATTTCAACCGCCTCCTGGAACCCACGGCGGGCAAGATCGAAATCGAAGGCACAGATGTGATGGCTCTGGGACCGAAAGAGCTTCAGCAGTTTCGCAACAATAAGATCGGAATGGTGTTTCAGAACTTCGCGCTGATGCCGCACAGATCGGTTCTGGACAATGTGGCGATGCCATTGGAAATCCGACAGGTCAGCAAGAACGAGCGTATGCGTCAGGCCGCCGCCATTCTTGATATTGTCGAGCTAGGTGCATGGGGGTCGAAATTTGCGCACGAGCTGTCCGGCGGGATGCAGCAGCGTGTGGGATTGGCGCGGGCGCTGGCGGCAAACCCGGACGTGCTTTTGATGGACGAGCCGTTCTCGGCTCTGGATCCTTTGATCCGGCGCCAATTGCAGGATGAATTCATCCGGCTCAGCAAGATCCTCAAAAAGACCACGATATTCATCACCCACGATTTGGATGAGGCCGTTCGCATCGGTAATCGGATCGCCATCATGCGCGATGGCAAGGTCGTCCAGATCGGAACCGCCGAAGACATCGTCATGAACCCCGCCGACGACTATGTCGCCGATTTTGTCGCCGGTATTTCAAGGCTGAAAGTGGTGCGCGCCCATGCGGTTATGCGCCCGATACCCGAGCATGTTGCCGCCCATGGGCCATTGTCAGCTGACGCGCCACGCGTGAATGAAGGCGAAAACCTGAGCACGCTGATCAATCTGGCGATCGACAACAGCAACGCCATTCTTGTCGAAGATGGCGGCGTCGACGTCGGCGTCATTACTCGCGCGGACCTTCTGCGCACCGTGATTGAAGGGACCGAAGTGTCATGAGCACCTCAGACGTGAACCCCCTGGAAGATACCGAAAGCGAAGCGGCGCTGGCCTATGCCGAAGAGCGGCGCGAGAACATTCGCACCTTTGTCCGAACCAACCCGGACTATTACATTCGAAATTTTGACAAGATCGGTGCCTCGTCACGCTTTACGCCGACCTTCAACTTTATGGCGGGGCTGTTTGGTCCGGTCTGGTTCGGTGCGCGCGGATTGTGGTCATGGGCGCTGCCGTTTCTGATCATCGAAACAATTGCTTATGTGCAGATCGCGCGCGGAATGTTTGGTGACCTTGCCGCCGATGCCATGGCGCGTATCGCGTCTATTGAGGGCACGCTGGAACTGCGCCGCCAACAGCTTGCGGCTGCTATCGAGAACAACACAGACAAGGTTGATGTCTATCAGCGCACGGTGGATTCGCTGGAGGCAAATATCGACGGGATCCGCGCCGAGGCCGAAGCGCTTGCTGCCGAAGGACCATATATCGTCCTGACAGGTCTTGTCCTTCTTGTCATCGTCAAGGCCGTACAGTCTCAGGTCGCCAACTGGGCACTTGAGGCGCGGTTTTCTGATTGGCTTTCGGATCGGTCGATCCGTTCGGCGATGCCGGTTTCCCAGATCGTGTTCAGCGCGATTTTCATGCTGCTGATCGTTTCGGCGGCGATGATGCATTACAGCTTTCCGGGCCGGTTCTCGCTTCTCAGTCATTTTCCCACTGACCCGAACATCCGCCTGACCAGTATCACTTGGGTCGAGGAATTTATCGCATGGTGCGTGCGTAACAGCGTGGCTTTCTTTGATGGTCTGACCTTTGGAATCCGTGCCCTGCTTGATGCGCTTGAGGTCATTCTGGTGCAGACGCCCTGGGTCGTGATTGCCAGCCTGATCATTCTGCTGACCTGGCTGACTGCGGGCATAAGTACGGCAATCTATTCGGGGGCGTTTCTGGCCTATATGGGCCTTCTGGGGTTCTGGGAAGGTGCAATGACTACGCTGGCTTTGCTGGGGACAGCGGCCTGCCTTTCGATTGTCATTGGTATCCCGCTTGGCATGTTTGCAGCGCGACGTCCCAGGTTTTACGCCTTTATCCAGCCGATCATGGATTTCATGCAAACCATGCCCGCTTTTGTCTTTATGGTCCCGGTGATCGCGTTTTTCGGCGTCGGCAAGCCAGCCGCTGTTGTTGTGACGATGATCTTCGGCGGAACACCCGTGGTGCGTCTGACCGTACTTGGTTTGCGCGGGGTGCCCGAAAGCGTGCGCGAAGCGGCGATCAGTTTTGGGGCCAACAAGTGGTACCTGCTCACCAAGGTTGATCTGCCACTGGCAAGCCCATCCATTCGCGCCGGGATCAATCAGACAATCATGCTGTCGCTGGCGATGGTTGTTGTGGCTTCGCTGATCGGCGCAAAGGGGCTGGGCGAAGACGTGCTTGAGGCGTTGCAATATGCAAACGTGGGGCAGGGTATCCTTGCCGGGTTCTCGATCCTGTTTTGCGCCATGATCCTTGACCGAATTGTGCAGGGCGGGCGCAAATGACACCGATTGTTTTTGTCCATGGGTTTATGGGCGGCAGTCGACAATGGGATGCACAGGTCGAAGCCCTGACAGATCATAATGTCGTTGCACTCGATTTGCCGGGATTTGGCGACAACGCCCAGCTCGAGGTCATCAGCAGTATCGCTGGCTTTGCCGACTGGGCGTTGGGCGAGTTGAAATCGCGCGGCATCCGCAGATGTCACCTGGTCGGCCATTCGATGGGCGGAATGGTTGTGCAAGAGATGATTGCCCGCGCACCAGAGCTTGTTGACCGGTTGGTTCTATATGGTACCGGGACAGTTGGCGTCCTGCCGGGGCGGTTTGAAACGATCGGCACGTCGAAACAGCGTGCTTGCGCAGACGGCGCAAAATCGACAGCGCGTCGCATCTCGGCGACTTGGTTTCTGGCGAGGGAAAAGGCCGAGGCATACGAGGAATGCGCCACAATTGCCGAACAGTGCGGCCTGCGCGCCATCCTCGCAGGGCTTGATGCGATGCAATGCTGGATCGGAGCTGACCACCTGTCAAAGATCGACGCCAAAACACTGGTCGTATGGGGAGATAAGGATCGCACCTATCCCTGGGGCCAAACCGAAAAGCTGTGGCAGTCAATTTCCGATGCCAATCTGGCTGTAATCCCGCAATGCGCGCACGCGACCCATCTGGAAAAGCCCGCTCTCTTTAACTCGATTCTGTCAGATTTCATTTCAGCCAGATGAGCTGTGCGTATAGAAGCGTTTGGTTTTGGACATCGGTTTAGACAGGACTGAAAGCTGTCAGTAAATACGCCACCGCCGGTTCGCGAAGGGAAGGTTATTCCAAGCCGCGTTCAATTCGGCATCGACCGTGATACGCCCCCCGGAACAATGCGCCGTCAACGCGATTGTGACATCGGCGGTTCCGTCAGATCTCTCAAATATCATTTTTTGTTCTATTTCAGTCTCTTGCGCTGCGGTGTTCGAGTCATGCAAGGTATGCACAATTCGGGTTTCGTAGCTAAAGGCTGTATCTGTCTGGGGGTAGACTGTTTTCGACGGCGGTTGATACCAGCCTATTTCGACCACATCTTCGCGGGTTTCTCGCCAACGCCGCAAATCACCGGACGCATGGGTCGAGTGGGTTTTCCGCGGGGGCAAATCTTGCGCAGGCGGAAAGGGCTGTTCCAGTGCGAGGGGCTTATGGTCCAAGACCGGGATAAACAGCGTTCCTGTATCCAGTCGGATGCCCTCTGCTTGCGCCTGCGAGAAAATCAGAGGCCAGTAAGACGATGACAAGGCGAGGCGGAGCCGATGCCCTTTGCGCACACGATAGGCTGTCGAGTGGAGTTTGACATCTGCGGCGAAACCGCCTGACCCGACTGTCGCCAGCGCGTGGTCCAAGTTTTCGTCAAGCAACAGGTTTCGGACGCCATAGCTTATGCGTGCTGCGGCACCGTTTCTATTTACATCGACAAGACGGGCTACAATCTGACCGGGTTGGTCGCCGGTATCTCCGCTCAGCCGAAGCGTTACCGCGCCGTAAATGACCAAATCTTCGTTCAATGGTGCCGTTTCGAAGGTCAAAGACCGGAAATCATCCGAGTACTGATCCAGCGGCAGGCCACCCACGCGGCCGAAATACCCGGTGTCTCCGGCAGTTTGTCCCACAGTCGGGTCCGCTGGTACGCTCCAAGGCGCGCATTCCTTGTGTGTTCTCAGTACGGACAGGGGTAGCGTCTGCACCAGCGTTTCCTCGGATGCCGGGCCGCCCTGCGTCCATGTCCCGGACCTTGTCGCCAAAGTGTTGCCCGGAGGATCGAACTCGCGCATCCAGACGCGCAGGCGCGGCCAATCAGGCGTTTCAGTAATTTCCGATTTGAGCCAATGGTCCCACCACTCCAGCGCCAATTGCTGAAATCCGATTGCGGGGCCGGGGCTTGCGTGATCGGGGTAGTGATGGCCCCATGGCCCGACCACCCCCCAGACCAGATCTGGTCGCCTATCGACCAGAGACATCACGGAATTCGAATAGCGATCGCTCCAACCGCCTATGGCTAGGATTGGTACAGAAAGGGCATCTGCCTTGTGAATGACAGATCCGTGCCGCCAGTACGCGCCTCGGCCGTCTTCGCGCAGCCAGTTTTCAAGCGGGAATGTGAGGTTCTCAATTCTCTCTTTCCAAAGGGCTTGCCAATCCGGTCCAACATGCGGCGAGGGAGGTGAGGCAAGGATTGACGGAAGCGTCGCGCCCCATTCGAAAGTGTCCGACAGGACGCATCCACCCATATAGTGAATGTCGTCCTCAAACCGGTCATGAGTGGCGCACACAGCGATGGTCGCCTTCATTGGCTCCGGCGCATCGACACTTGCTTGAAGCGAGGCGGTGCCGCCCCATGACGTGCCGAACATCCCGACACGGCCATTGCACCAGATTTGCGCGGCCAGCCATTCGATGACATGTCGCGCATCATCAAGCTCGGCCGGGGCATACATATCCGGCATGTGCCCCTCGCTGTCGCCGGAACCGCGCATATCGACGCGGATACAAGCGTAGCCATGGGCCGCAAAGTAGGGATGGTTCCGTTCGTCCCGCGCGCGCACCATGTCGGTTTTTCGATAGGGTATGTATTCCAGTATGGCCGGAACCGGCGTTTGCGTCACGGGGCGCCATAGCCGGGCGGCCAACCGCAAACCATCCGGCATTTCGATCCACAGATGATCAGTTTCTGACACCTCAAAGGGAGCGTCGGTTTGATCGGTCATAGTGATCCGCTGCTTGCATTTTCATGTGTCCCAACTTCTGCAAATCTCTCGCGAACTTGCAAGATGTCTTATGATTTCTAATGAAAATAGAATTTGACATAAAAATTCTAGTCTGTTTTCAATTTGATTAGAAAACATCTGCTACCCGAGCATGAGAGATTCGCATGCCAACTGACAACGTCGTCGCCTTACCCTCTGCAATATCCTCGCTTGGCAGCGAGGTTCGGCAATTGCGCAAAGCGCGTCAGTTGACGCTCAAACAACTCAGCGAAGATGCGGGGATCTCACTGAGCCACGTATCAGCGATCGAGCGGGGGGTATCGAAGCCTTCGGTTGATGTCTTGCAAGCCATCGCGAGTGCGCTGAGCGTAACGCCCGATTGGTTCTTCGCGCGTCGCGCCGGGACAGGACCGATGGAGCAATCCTTTGTCGTGCGCGCCCAGAACCGCCGTGCGCTCAACACCCTGTATGGTCAGGACGCGGCAGAATTGGGCTATACCGACCAACTTCTTTCCAGCTCGATCGGGGGGCAATTCTATATGGGCATGGCGGTTTATGCGCCCCATTCGGAACGCCCTGAAGACCACCTGCAAAAGCACGAAGGCGAAGAACACGGGCTGGTCTTGGAGGGCGAGCTGGAAATGCAAATCGGTGACGAGTTCATCACTCTGCGCGCCGGTGACAGCTATAGCTTCGATGCGCGTATTCCGCATCACGCGCGCAATAGGACAGATCGGGCATGTCGATTGATCTGGGCCGTATCACCCGTGGTCATTCCAAAGGATGTTGCGGAGCCAGAATTCGCAGACCGGGAAACGTCGTCATGAGCCGCGATGCTCTGTTGCAGCCCTATCAACTGAAGCACCTGACACTGAAGAACAGGATCATGACCACCAGTCATGAACCTGCCTATCCCGAAGACGGAATGCCAAAGGAACGCTATCGCGCCTATCACGAAATGCGCGCCAAAGCGGGGGTGGCGATGACCATGACGGCAGGTTCCGCCACTGTCAGCCGCGACAGTCCACCGGTTTTCAATAACATCCTTGCTTACAAAGATGAGGTCGTGCGCTGGATGGGAGAGCTGACGGATGCCTGTCACGCCCACGGGTGCGCGGTGATGATCCAGTTGACCCATCTGGGGCGACGCACAGGCTGGAACAAAGGCGACTGGCTGCCGTCAGTTTCGCCATCGCATTACCGGGAACCCGCGCACAGGGCCTTCCCCAAGAAGATCGAAGATTTTGATATCGAGCGGATCGTCAACGATTACGCGGATGCCGCAGAAAGGATGCAGGCTGCAGGGCTCGATGGCATCGAATTGCAGGCTTATGGTCACCTGCTCGATCAGTTCTGGTCGCCGCTGACCAATGCGATGGACGCGCCATTTGGCGGTGACCTCGATAATCGCCTTCGTTTTGGTTTCATGGTGCTGGATGCAATCCGTGACCGCGTGGGCCCCGACTTTATCGTCGGGGTTCGCTATACCGCTGACGAAGTCGAGCGGGGTGGGATAACCGAAGAAGAAGGGCTTGAGATCGCGCGCAGGTTGCGAGACGGCGGTCAGGTGGATTTCCTCAATGTCATTCGCGGGCGCATTCATACCGACCCGGCGATGACCGATGTGATCCCGGTGCAAGGCATGAAAAGCGCACCGCACCTGGATTTCGCCGGACGAGTACGCGCCGAAATCGGTATGCCGACATTCCATGCCTCGCGCATTCCCGATGTTGCTACGGCTCGACATGCGGTGTCGTCCGGTCTGCTGGATATGGTCGGAATGACCCGCGCACATATGGCCGACCCGCTGATCGTGTCCAAGATACAGGCCGGGCGGGAAGATGACATCCGCCCTTGTGTTGGCGCGACCTACTGTCTGGATCGGATTTACCAGGCGGGAGAAGCGCTGTGCATCCATAACCCGGCCACCGGGCGTGAACTGTCCATGCCGCATGTCATACCCGCTGCGGACACGCGCCGTCGCGCAGTCATCGTGGGTGCCGGTCCCGGCGGGTTGGAGGCCGCGCGGGTTGCTGCAGAGCGCGGGCACGATGTCACCGTTCTTGAGGCCGCCTCAGAACCCGGTGGACAAGTGCGTCTAACAGCGCAGTCAAAGCGCCGCGCCGAGATGATCGGGATCATCGATTGGCGCATGGCACAATGCGCAGCGCGTGACGTGCAGTTTCACTTCAACACCTTCGCGGATGCTGGGGACGTAGCGGCATTGTCGCCGGACATGGTGGTGATCGCTACGGGGGGCTTGCCCGAGACGACAATCCTCGATTCGGGCAATGAACTGGCCGTTTCTGCCTGGGATATCCTGTCCGGCGACGTGCAGCCGGGTGAAAACGTGCTGATCTACGACGATGCCGGCGATCACCCTGCGCTCATGGCCGCCGAAGTCATCGCCGCCACTGGCGCGCGCGTTGAAATCATGACCCGAGATCGCAGCTTCGCACCCGAGGTGATGGCAATGAACCTGGTGCCCTACATGCGTTCTCTGCAAAAGACAGTGGCCCAGTTCACCGTAACCAGAACCCTGCAAGCAATCGAGAAATCCGGCAATCAACTACAGGTTCAAATCGGCACCGACTACTCGGATCTGGTTGAAAAACAGATTTATGATCAGGTGGTTGTCAATCAAGGGACAGTGCCGCTGGACGATCTTTACTTTGATCTCAAGCCTTTGTCGCGCAACCAGGGCGCGGTGGATCACAACGCACTTGTTACAGGCTCGGGAACCCTGTTTCCGCAGGCAAATCCCGAGGGTGTGTTCAACCTTTATCGCATCGGAGACGCCGTGTCCTCGCGCAACATTCATGCCGCTGTCTATGACGCGCTTCGGTTCGGCATTCGTTGGTAACAGGCATAAAAAACTGAGTTTGGATAAGGAAAGATTTCGTCAATACGGGAAAAACTAACGAAATTTCTTGCGAAAAAGAAAAACTGTCGTAGCATTCCCAAAATACCCAGCGACCGAAGGGAGGATTCGTGAGCCAGGGCGCATCGAAAAAGCAAACCCGCACTGCCAGCGAAGAGGGCCTTGCAACCTTCGGTGCCGAAGTGCGTGAGCTCCGCAAAGCACGTCAGATGACTCTGGCTGAACTTGCGACCAGCAGCGGTGTTTCGATAAGTCATCTCAGCGCCATCGAGCGCGGAACGGTCAGCGCCTCGCTCAACAAAGTTTCGCGCATCGCCGGTGCCCTTGGGGTGCCCGGGGAATGGTTCTTCAACCACCGCCCGGGCTCGGGCCCGCTGGAACGTGCCTATGTTGTGCGCGAGTCCAACCGTCGAAACCTGAATTTGTTGTACGACGAGTCGATCGAACAATCGGGATACACCGATCACTTGCTGTCCAGTTCCATCGGCAGCGGGTTCTGTTTGGGCATCTCGGACTATCGCCCTTATTCCGAACAGGTCGTCGACCAGTACTTTTCGCGAGACGGCGAGATGCACGGGGTCATCGTCGAGGGTGAGCTCGAATTGGTGCTTGAGGACGAAACGATCACTCTGCGCACTGGTGACAGCTTTAGCTTTCCCGGCGAAATCCTGCACCTTCTTCGCAACGTGACCGACCAAACCACCCGCATGATTTGGGTCAATTCACCCGTGATCATTCCAAAGTTCTCAGCCCTCGGCGCTGCCGAGGCACTGCCACAGTCAAAAAAGAAAAAGAACGGATAACGCCTGCTGGCACCTGAAGTCGCGGGTACATGCCCGCAAGCAACCCAACCGGACAGACGCCCGGACATGAAGACAAACAGGGAGTAAGCAAATGAGTTCAATTTTCAAAGGCGATGTTTCTCGGCGGTCCGTGCTGGCGGGTGCGGGTGCATTGGGCGCAGCAAGCCTTGCGTTTCCGCACATGGCGGTTAGCGCCGATGGCTCGGTCCTGACCGTCCGGTCTTACAGTGACCTGCAAATTCTGGACCCGGCCTTTTGGTTGTCTCTGCCAGAATCTGACATCATGCGATCGATCTTTGCCCCTCTGGTCTCAAACCAGCAGGGTGACGAGTGGAACTGGCGCCCAGTTGCTGTTGAAAGTATCGAACAGCTGGACGATCTGACCATCGCCTTCAAACTGCGTGACAAGATCGGGTTCACGGATGGTTTTGGTCAGATGACGGCTGACGACGTGAAATTCTCGATCGAGCGCATAGCCGATCCGGCAAATGAGAGCCCCTATGCTGGCGACTGGAGCGCGTTGAAAGAGGTTGAGGTCAAGGACACCCTCTCGGGCCTGATCCACCTGAAGGACAAGTTCGTTCCTCTGTGGACAACCACGCTGCCTACGCCCTCATCCTGTATCATTTCGCGCAAGGCGGTCGAGGAACTCGGCGGCAAGATCGGGTCTGAACCTGTGGCGCAATCCGGTCAATACCTTCTGACCGAATGGGTGCCTAAGCAGAAAACCGTTCTGAAGCGCAATCCGGATTGGGCTTACGAGCCGGGCGGATATGAAGAAATCCACATTCTCCCTATCGAGGACCCCTCGACCGCCGAACTGGGTTTTGAGGCTGGTGATCTGGACTACACCTGGACCTCAGTCTCTTCACTGCCGCGGCTCAAGGAAAATCCACCAGCGGGTGCCGTTGTCGAAGAGAAACCTTCGCTGGCCTATGTCTGGCTGGGCATGAACCAGGATAACGAAGCGCTGAAAGACGTTCGCATCCGCCGTGCGATCCAGCACGCGATCGACCGGCAGACGGTCGTTGATGCGGCTTATTTCGGCGCGGCAGCAGTTGGAAACGGTATCATCGCACCGGGCCTGCCGGGCAGCCGGGACAGCGTGACCTACGACTATGATCCCGATAAGGCACGCGAACTGCTGGCCGAAGCGGGCGCAGAAGGGATGACCGTTACCCTGGACATCCTGAACCAGTCCGAACGTCTGACGGCCGCTCAGGTCATTCAGGCCAATCTGGCCGAGGTCGGCATCACCTGCGAGATCAAGCAGAATGACAGTGGTACGTTCTGGACGCTGGGGTCAAAGGATGGCGACTATTTCATGAACCTTCAGCTGGTGCTCAGCCGGTTCTCGATGAACCCAGACCCAAGCTGGGCAACAGTCTGGTTTACGCCGGAACAGGTTGGCGTTTGGAACTGGGAACGGTTCAACAACGAGGAGTACAAGGCACTGCACGACGAAGGTCTTGTTGAAAGCGATCCGGCCAAACGCGATGAGATCTACAAGAAGATGCAAGGTCTCATGGATGAAAGCGGATGCTATGTGTTCCTGACGCATGAAGTGGTCGGTCTGATCCACAAGGATACGGTTACTCCGGGGCTCAAGCCGAACGGCGAGCCCTTGTTGCCGCTGTTCAAACCCGCCTGATCCACGCAATCGGGCGGCGTATGCTCGCCGTCCGCACGCCGATAGGGGGCGCGTATGCTGAGCTATTTTTTCAAACGGCTTGGGCTGGCTGCGGCGATTGTGTCGGTCGCCATGTTCCTGCTGTTTTGTATGATCTATCTGATCCCCGGCGACCCGGCTTCGGTCGCGCTGGGACCTCGGGCAACCGAGGAAATGCGCGCCGCCCTGCGCAAAAAGATGGGGCTGAACCAGCCGGTTCTGGTTCAGTTCTGGAATTTCTATATCGGGGCCTGGACCGGCGATCTGGGGGACGAGGTTCTCTCGGGCCGTCCCGTCACAACGGTTGTGTTCGAACAACTGCCCTATACGCTGGCCCTGATCGTTGGCGGCATTACCTGGTCGGTTGCTTTGGGCATTCCGCTTGGCTGCTGGGCTGCGGTCAGCCGGGGCAGCTGGGCTGACCGGATCGTTGGCATTCTGTCCGTGGCCGTGATCGCTGTGCCATCCTTCGTGATCGCGATCTATGCATTGCTGATCTTTGCCGTCGAGCTGCGCTGGCTGCCCGCTATCGGTGCCGGCGAACCCGGCGATCTTGGCGATCAACTGACCCACCTGATTCTGCCTTCGCTGGCGGTTGGTCTGGGCTGGGTCGGCTACATTGCCCGTATGGTCCGCGCCTCGATGCTCGAAGTGCTTGAGGCCAGCCATATCCGTACCGCACGCGCCTTTGGCCTGCCGGATCGAACGATCACCTATCGCTATGCCCTGTCGATCGCGATCCTGCCGACGGTCACCTTGCTGGGCGTTGGTATCGGTCAGATGTTGTCCTCGGCTGTCTTTGCCGAGATTGTCTTTGCCCGCCCCGGCGTTGGCAAGCTGGTCTATGACGCCATCCTGACCCGCAACTTCCCCATCGTGACGGGCACCGTGCTGATCACAACCGTCCTCTTCGTTCTGCTCAACCTGTTGGCAGACCTCATCATCGGAGCTTTGGATCCCCGTGTCAGAAGCAGTTTCTAACCCCGCCCCCGGGCGCATGGCCGAGCTTTGGCGTCCGATCCGCAAAATCCTGCGCGAACCTTTGGGTGCGCTGGGGTTGTTCCTTGTTGTGTTCGTGATCTTTGGTGCGGTGTTTGCTGATCTGTTGACCAGCTGGGACCCGACCAAAATCAATCCGCGAGACCGGTTTCAGGGCCCGAGCGGCGACCACTTGATGGGCACTGACCAACTGGGACGCGATCTGTTTGCGCGCGTGCTTTACGGTGGGCGCATCGCGCTGTTCGTCGCACTCGTCTCGACCGCTGTGTCGCTGGTCATTGGCATCATTCTGGGTTTGATCGCTGGTTACGGTCCGCGTTGGCTGGACAACCTGATGATCCTGCTGTTCGACGCGATGAAGAGTTTCCCTACCGTAATGCTGGCCCTTGCGCTGGTCACGCTGATGGGGCCGTCGCTGACCGCCGTCATGGTTGTTGTCGTTCTGGTCACCGTGCCCGGATACGCGCGGATCATTCGTACACAGACCATCGCGCTGAAGAGCTCGGAATACGTCACGGCGGCGCAAAGCATGGGCGCGTCTTCTGCGCGTATCTTGCGGGTTCATATCCTACCGAACGTAATCGGGCCGTTGGTCATCCTAGCGTCGATGGACATTCCGGTCGTGATCGGCATCGAAGCGGGGATGAGCTTTCTGGGCCTCGGTGTTCGTCCGCCCACCCCAAGCTGGGGGTCTATCCTGAATGACGGGTTCACCAATATCCGCGATACCGCCTGGATCGCGATTGCAGGCGGCGTGCCGATCATCATCACAACACTGGGCTTTACATTCCTGGGCGAGACGCTGCGGGACGTATTCGATCCCCGGCTGAAAGGACGCTGATGACCACGCTGCGCATAGACAATCTGAACGTCAGCTTCTCGACCGAGGCTGGACCGCTGCACGCGCTGAAGAATGTCAGCTTCGACGTGCCCGAAAACCGCATCGTCGGCATCGTGGGCGAATCCGGTTGCGGCAAGTCCACGCTGATCAACGCGATTCTGGGTTTGCTGGCTGACAATGGCAGCATCGACAGTGGCTCGATCCTGTTTGAGGGGCAGGATGAACTGACCGCGTTGCCTCCATCGCGCATGCGCGATCTGCGCGGCCCGCGTATCGCCACGGTTTTTCAGGACCCGATGGGCGCACTGAACCCGGTGATCTCGGTTGGCAAGCAAATGCTGAACATCCAGTATCGCTCGCCCTTGTCGAAGGACGAAAAGTTGAAGCGCGCGGTCGAGATGCTGGAGTTGGTTCGCATTCCTGATGCACGCGCGGCGCTGGCACGCTATCCGCACCAGTTCTCGGGCGGGATGAAGCAGAGGATTGCCATTGCCATGGCACTGATGATGGAACCCGCTTTGCTGATCGCCGATGAGCCGACAACGGCGCTGGACGCGACGCTTGAGGTGACAACGATCGAACTGCTCAAAGACCTGCAGCAAAAGATCGGCTGTTCGGTCATGTTCATCTCGCACCATCTTGGTGTCATTGCCGAGCTGTGCGACGACGTGGTGGTCATGTATGCCGGTGAAGTGGTCGAACGTGGCACTGTCCGGCAGATTTTCCAGGACCCGCGGCACCCATATACGGCGCGGCTGTTGGAGTGTGACCCGGCGCGACAAAGCGAACGCACCCGGCATCTGCCGACAATTCCGGGCGAAATTCCCGATCTTAGGGCGCGGCCAGCCGGTTGCATCTTTGCCAATCGCTGCGACCGCGTCAGCGACGCCTGCGCTGCCCCTCCGCCTGACAAGGACATCGGAGACGGTCATATCGCCCGCTGCGTCGTCGCTGAAACCCCCGCAGAAACCGGAGTATCGGCATGAGCAGCGATCCAATTCTCAAGGTCGAAGATGTGCAGGTTGCGTTCCCGGTCGGCGGGTTGGGGCGTCGAGGCGCCATCCTCGGCGTTGCCGGAGTGAGCTTTGAGGTCAACCGGGGCGAGACCTTTGCACTGGTCGGAGAAAGCGGGTCGGGCAAAACAACGCTCGCGCGGGCTGTGAATGGGCTGCAAGAGATCAGCGCTGGGACTATCACCTTTGAAGACCAGCGGATTGATGAACTTGACCGCAAGGCAATGAAACCGGTCAGGCGGCGCATGTCGATGATGTTTCAGGATCCGGTTGGATCGCTCTCTCCCAGAATGACTGTTGGCGATCTGGTGACCGAACCATTCCGTATTCACGGTATCGAAGGTCGCAATCTGCGGGAAGAGGCCGAACGCCTGCTGACACTGGTGGGTTTACCAACCAGCTTCGCCTCGCGCTTTCCGCATCAGTTGTCCGGGGGCCAAGCGCGCCGGGTCGGCGTCGCGCGCGCGATCGCTCTGGATCCTGCGTTGATCATCGCGGACGAACCTACCGCTGGTTTGGATGTGTCCGTTCAGGGCGAAGTTCTGAACCTGCTGAACGATCTGCGCGAACGGCTGGGGCTGGCGATGGTGATCATCACCCACAACTTGCATGTGGTTCATCATGTCGCGGACAGAACCGCCGTCATGTATCTGGGCCGCTTCGTCGAAGCCGGAGATACCGAAGAGGTTTTCAGTGCGCCGCAGCATCCCTATACCGCCGCGCTTTTGTCGGCCAATCCTGAACCGGATCCCGACAAAACCCATGACCGGATCACTTTGCCCGCAGAGGTGCCCTCGTTGTTGGCGCGTCCAAGCGGATGCGAATTCCACACGCGTTGCCCCTGGGCGCAAGCCCGGTGCAGCAGTGATGCACCGGAACGGCGGTTGACGGACGGGCGCGCGGTCGCGTGTCACTATCCGCTAGAGCCCGGAGCCCGCCCACCTGCACAAGCCGAAAGGGCCGCGTCATGAGCAGAATTGAGGTCATCGAAACCGTCTGGATACCCATGCCCGACCGAACGCGGCTTGCTGGTCGCCTGTGGTTGCCGGAAGAGGCCAAAACCTCTCCCATGCCCTGCATTCTCGAATATATTCCATATCGGCGCCGGGACCGGACGAGGATGCGCGATGAAAGCATGCATCCACATTTTGCGGCTGCCGGATACGCGTCGATACGCGTCGACATCCGGGGCTATGGCGACAGCGAAGGTGTTGCCGAGGATGAATACTCGCATCAGGAAATCCAGGATGGCCACGACATCATACAGTGGATCGCGGATCAGGATTGGTGCGACGGAAATGTCGGGATGTTTGGAAAAAGCTGGGGGGCATATAACGCGTTTCAGGTGGCTGCTACGCAACCTCCTGCGCTCAAGGCGATTGCGCCCGTAATGGGAACAGACGACCGCTGGCGCGAGGATATTCATTTTTATGGCGGTTGTCTGGCCAACGACAATTTCTGGTGGGGCTCGATCATGCAGCTCTACAATGCAATGCCGCCCGATCCCGAAATCGTCGGCGCGGATCGCTGGATCGACATGTGGCGCGAGCGGTTGGAGGGGGCCAGTTTTTGGCCCGCCATGTGGCTGGAGCACCAAACCCATGACGAAATGTGGCGACGCGGCTCGATCTGCGAGAACTACGCTGATGTAGAGGTGCCGGTATATTTCTTCGGCGGATGGATGGACCTGTTTCGCGACACCCCGTTTCGGATTGCGGAACATCTCAGCGGTCCGGTGAAAGTGCTGATGGGACCCTGGGCGCATCTTTACCCCCACGAAGGTGTGCCGGGCCCCAAAGCCGATTTCGTCGGAGAGGTCCTGCGGTTTTGGGACCACTGGCTGAAAGGTGTAGACACTGGCTTGATGGAGGAACCGCCATTGCGGTTTTTCATGCAAGACAGTGCCGCACCCAACGGAACCCATCTTCACCGCGAGGGGCGGTGGGTCGAAGAGGCGTGCTGGCCGTCGCAGAATGTGGCGGAGCACTCGCTTTGGCTGAATGACAGGACTCTGGAGGCTGAACCCGGCAATGGTCCGGCGTTGTCCATCTGTTCGCCACAGACTTTTGGATCTGCGGCGGGTGACATGTGTTCATTCGCCATTCCCGGCGACATGGCAGAAGACTGCCGGATCGACGCAGGAGGAGCGTTGCAATTCAAGGGAGAACCACTTGAGGCGGCTGTTGAGATTTTGGGCCAACCCTCTGTGAATCTGATGGTTTCTGCAGATCGTGAGCAGGGATTTGTTGCTGCGTTGTTGGTCGACGAAGCACCTGACGGTGCGCAAGCGCTGATCTCACGAGGGTTCTGCAATCTGAACCACCGGACCAGCGACACCCAACCGACCGCGATTGTGCCCGGCGAAGAAATGAGCGTAACCGTACCGCTATACGGCAGCGGATACCGCGTTGCGCCCGGCCATCGTATCGTGTTGCAGATCGCCTCTGCCTACTGGCCCGTGCTGTGGCCATCGCCAGAGCCTGTGACGCTGACCATTCGCCCCGGATCATCGCGGCTGGATCTGCCTGTCCGCAACAAGACCGATCAATCTGCAGAACCCCGCGCGCTGCCCGAACCATCAGAACCTCAGGTGGCCCCAAGAAAAACGAAAGTTCGATCAGGTTCGATGGAACGATCGGTCCATACAGATCTGACTAACGGTGAAATGACGCACAGGTTTTTCCTTGATGGCGGTGTTTTCGGACCTGTGGGCGATTTCCGTCTCGATGACACCGGAACAGTGCTGAGCGATGTTTCGGATCGGCTCTATACGATCCATCCGGGTGATCCGCTTTCGGCTATTGCCACGATGGAACAGACCGCCGGGTTTGATCGCGACGACTGGTCAGCCAAAATCTGGACCTATTCGGAACAGAGGGCAACGCCAACCGAGTTTCACCTCACGTCGCGTTTGAAAGCGTGGTCAGGGAGCGAACTGATTTTTGAGGAAGAGAAAACGCATGTCATCCCGCGCAACGGGATGTAGCAGCGAAGAACCAAAAAAGCGCCAAGCCTGAGCATCAGGTTTCAAACTTGTCATCAAGAAAGAGGAAAGATGTCTGTCTTCTTACAGTTCGGACCCAGGGCCGAGACACATCAAATTACGACAGGCGGTGTGACCATGCGAGTTGTCGCCGAGGGTGAAGGGCCAGCCGTCGTATTTGTACCCGGAGGTGATCAAACCGCCGAGGCCTATTCGGAGCAGTTTGCCCGCCTGTCCGACACTTATCGTTGCATCACCTATGATCCCCGGGGGGCAGGTGAGACCCAATCCCCGCCGCCGCCCTGGACGATGAGCGATTATTCTGCCGATTGTGCCGCGGTGATCGATGCTTTTGCCGGTGGGCAAGCGGCCGTGTGTGGCCTGTCGCTTGGGGGGTTAGTGACGCAGCAAACCGCAATCGACTTTCCAGACAAGGTTCGGCTTGCCATTCCGATGGGGACTGCGGCTTATATCGACGGCTTTACGCGCGACTGGATGCAGGCCGAGATTGATCTGCGTAAAGAGGGTGTGACCCTTCCTGATTACTTTCTGGCCCCGCACTACGCGGTCTACGCTTATCCGGCAAAGGCCTTGCACGAACCCAAGCTGTGGGAGCAACTCAAAGCATCATACACCGAACGCTTCGCTGACCGCGACCCGCAGGCCACGGTCGATCAATGGGAAGCCTGTCTTGAGTTCGATTGCCGCGAAGACCTGAAAACCTGCCCGGTTCCAATACATGTTGTTGCATTCTCGGAGGATGTTCAGACAGCCCCCGCCATGTGCAAAGTGGTTTCCGATCTGGCACTGAATGGCACCTTTCACGAGGTCCCAGGGCTTGGGCATGTTTCGATGACGCGCCACAAGCCCGAGGTTGTCGCAGCAAAGCTGCGTGAAATTCTTAAATCCGAATTGGTACAATCTTGAAAATCGACAGCACACCATGAGAATTGCAATTGCCGGATTTCAGCATGAAACCAATACCTTCGTCGCCACGCCAACAACCCTAGGCGATTTCATACAAGCCGACAGCTGGCCTGCGATGCTGACCGGTCACGAGGTGTTGGAAACGACGCGGGGCATGAACCTTCCTGCGGCGGGGTTTGCGTCGGCCGCCGCAGAGCATGAGCTGGCTCCCATTCTGTGGTGCGCCGCCGAACCCAATGGCAAGGTGACCGACGACGCCTTCGAAACGATCTCCGGGCGGATTGTCAGAGGTCTGGAGAACCAGACCTCATTGGATGCGGTTTATCTGGATCTGCACGGTGCGATGGTCACGGAATCCTTTGATGATGGCGAAGGCGAGTTGTTAACCCGCGTGAGGGATGTGATCGGGCCCGATATTCCTCTTGTCGCCAGCCTTGACATGCATGCCAACGTTACGAGGGAGATGGTCGAACAATCAGACGCGCTGACCATTTTTCGGACCTATCCGCATCTGGATATGGCGGAAACGGGTATGCGCGCCTATCACATGCTCGACGCCATTCGTCGTTTCGGGCGCCCCGAAAAAGCGTGGCGGCAAGGCGGGTACCTGATCCCGCTTCACGCGCAGTCTACAAACTCAGGCCCGGCGCGAACCCTGTATGCCGGCCTGGAAAAATTCGACGGGCCGGAAACGCGGTTGGTTGAACTGGCGCTGGGTTTTACCGCAGCCGACATTGCCGACACCGGGCCATCAATTGTTGCCTATGGACCTGATCAGGCCAGTGCAGACGCCGCTGCTGACACTGTCGCGAATTGGCTGGCTGCAGCCGAAGCGGAATTCGACTTTCCTTTGCTTACGCCGCCCGAGGCGGTAAGGCGCGCCCAGCAAGCCCATAGCGGCAGGCCGGTTGTGATTGCTGACGTCCAGGACAATCCCGGGGCGGGCGGATCTTCTGACACAACGGGTCTGTTGCAAGAGTTGTTACGGCAGGATGTTCCGCCCACTTTTTTGGGGCTGATGCATGATCCTGACTTGGCGACCACGGCTCATGAAGCGGGATTGGGCGCAGTATTCGACGCCTCCATCGGCGGGCGCGGCCCAAACGAAACCCCGTTGCACGCCAAAGTCAGAATACAACATCTAAGCGATGGTCAAATTACCTATACAGGTGAGATGTACGGCGGTGGCGTCGCTACGCTGGGTCCGTCCGCCGCATTGCAGATCGTTGGCACGAATGTGCAGGTCGTGGTCACCAGCATCCGGAATCAGTGCCTGGACCTGGCCCAGTTTCGGCAATTTGGCCTGGATCCGGAAAGCGCCAGGATACTGTGTGTCAAAAGCACGACTCATTTCCGCGCGGATTTTGAACCGATTGCGCAAGAGATTCTGCTGTGCGCAGCCCCTGGGCAATTCCCCTGCCATCTAGAGAACATACCCTATTCAAAGCTTAGGCCGAACGTGCGGACGGCTTTGCCCGAAAGCCCCGTCGCCATGGCCTTGAAATACCGCTGAGACGAACGATCGCCAGTCTCAACTCAGATTGGAAAGTGCTTTGAGAAAGGCTGCGCTGTCTTCGTCAGACGGGAAGAAGAGTTCAATCTTCAGGTCGTCAAGCGTCACGTCCGTGGCCGTGCTGAACTGAGCGATCGTTCCAAACATCGAAACACGATGATCGCCAAAGCGATAGATTGCGGGAACGGTCGGTCCCACGGCCAAATCAATGCACGGCTTGGCATGCGGTGCGAGCGCGCGGACCGCTGTCTCCAACTCTGGTATCCCGCCAGCGTTGGCACTTTCCGCACGCAGTCTGAGCATCAAATGATGAGCCACCTCGGGCCAATTCTCGACAAGTTCTTCCATGCGCGGACTCGTCAGAAGTGACAGCAGGCTTTGCCCGGGTTCCAGTCCGAGCGGTGCAAAGAGCGCTTGGGCAGGTCGGTTGAGCCTGACGAGCCTCCAAACCCGGTCCAGTACCATGCCGGGATAGGGCTCATGCTGTTTGAGGGTCCATTCAACTGCGCTTTGGATTGGCGCCATTGCGGCGTCATCGAGGGGCGTCCTGGCAAATCGAGCGGCAAAGCCTTCTGCGCGCATCATCTGATTTCTGGTGTCGACGGGAACCCCCAACACTTCGGACAGGTGCAGTATCATGTCCGGGCTCGGTCTGGATCGACCCGTTTCCAAAAAGGAAATGTGTCGCGCACTTACATCGGCCTCGATCGCCAGATCAAGCTGGCTCATCCTGCGGCGTTTCCGCCATTCTTTCAATAAACCGGGATAAGGCGTCATAAGGTCAGCATAGCGACCGCACGGACAGAAATCACTTACCTCTGACGTAATTGCTTTGCGTCGGACATTGGCTGCATGAAGGGCTTGCAATGATGGAGGATACCATGACCCGACAACAATCCGCGATGCGCCTGTCCGGTGGCATTCTGTTCGCCATTGGAATTCTGTTTGCACTTACCGTGCTGCCGGTAATGCGCTTTCCTGCGCATCTTTTTCTGAGTGTTGCGCACTGGCCGTTCCATGCGGTCCCATCTGACCTGCCTGTTCCGTCGCCCTTGCTGCTTGTGATCATTGGCGGCTTGACTGCCGGATTGGGGGCGATGCAATGGGCGTTGGGAACCTACGTCGCGCCACTTTCCGCAACCGCGGCGGCAAAAGTCGCGAAACTCGCCACCTGGGTCTGGTTTTGTACCGACAGCGCGGGATCCTTAGCTGCAGGCGCGCCAGTCAATGTTTTGTTGAACTTGACGTTTCTGGTGTTGGTCCTTTTGACCAGCCGTCCTCAGCCAGCTGGTAAACTTGCGGAAACGTGAGGTCAGAGTGCAAACTACAGCATTAGATTTGGGCGTGCTGCTTCCAAGCATTGTTGGCCATGTATTCACTGGGTAGGTGCCGCACCCGTAGCTGAGCCCTGCATGGATTTCACGTCGAATAGGCGGTTCTTCCAAAGTGCTAAATCGCAGGGATCAACGTGTCCGCGCGAACTATTTGACTTTTTTGTTGCCGAAACCGGTTTCGGAACGGACAAATTAGAGAATGATAGCGAATCCCAAATTGCAGCAGAGCGAAACAAGGCGCTTGAACCCGTCCTCATCAGGGCGGGTAAAACTGGATGAACTGGCTGGTCACCTCGGCCTGTCGAAGAGCACGGTTTCACGCGCATTGAACGGATATTCGGATATCTCTGAAGCCACGAGAAAGCGGGTGGAGGTAACCGCGCGCAAAATGGGTTACCGCCCTCTCAGCCATGCGCAGGCCATCCGAACCGGGAAAGTGCGCGCCATTGCAATGGTCATCAACAGTGAAGAGCCGGACCGGCACAATCCGTTCCTTCAGGATTTCCTTGCCGGCGCCTGCGAGGCCGCAAGCGCTTTTGATTGGACGATGACGATCTCAACCTCAAAATCCGAGAGCGACATGCTCAACGTTTTGGGTCGTCTTGTCGAAGAGCGCAAAGCTGATGGCTTCATCTTGCCCCGAACAGAAGTTGATGACGCGCGTGTCAAGTACCTGAGGGATCTGCAAGTTCCGTTCATTCTCTACGGTCGAACCGAATATGGGCAAGCGGATCCCATGGATGGCATGTCCTGGTTCGATATTTCCGGTGAAACCGCAATTCGAAATGCGGTCGGTCGATTGGCAGGTTTCGGCCATAGACGCATCGGTTATGTCGGCAGCGATCCAAAGTTCAACTACAGCCACCTGCGTCGCGATGGGTATCTCGAAGGTCTCAAAGCTGCTGGTTTGCCTGACGATCCTGACTTGATCCGCGAAGGGGCGCGGACGCGCGAGGAAGGCGCGGTTGAGGCAAGTGCGTTGTTGCATCTAGAGCAACCGCCCACCGCGATCGTATTTGCAACCGATCTGGCGGCTTTGGGTTGCTACAAAGTTTGCGCTGATCTTGGCCTTGAGATCGGAAAGGACCTGTCGGTTCTTGGCTATGATGGCATCCCCGAATGCCAATACGTCAATCCCGGGCTGACGACGTTCAGCGTGGACTCGCAGCGCGCGGGCGAGCGCCTTGCCACACTGCTCATACGGCAAACGCGTGGTGAAGAACCCGAAAGCCTGCGCGAGCTTAGCGAAGCCGTTCTTATCGAACGAGAATCCGATGGACCACCAAGGCTGACTCCGATGGAGTTGGCGCAAAAAATCCAACTTTTTACTGATCATAACCGGGGAGGAGACCGACTATGAGACTCACACCTAAAGCATCGCGCCTGATGCTGGGGTCATCACTGGCGCTTATCGTGACAGCACTGTCTGTTCAGGCCGATACCATCCGTTTCTGGACAACCGAGGAACAGCCTGAGCGACTTGCAAAACAACAGGAAATGGCCGACCAGTTCAAAGCCGAAACCGGTACAACGGTCGAGGTTATCCCGGTCACCGAAACGGATTTGGGCACCCGCGCCACAGCTGCATTTGCTGCCGGTGATCTGCCGGATGTTGTTTACCATCCGTTGCAATACGCCCTGCCTTGGGCCGAAGCAGGTATTCTCGATACTGAAGCAGCGACGGAAGTGATTGAAGAACTCGGGTCCGACACGTTTGCACCTGGGGCGCTGGGTATGGCCGCCTTTAACGGAGAAACGGCCTCGGTTCCGGTCGATGGTTGGACGCAGATGGTCGTCTATCGCAAGGACCTGTTCGACGACGCTGGCCTGGACGCCCCGAATTCTTTTGCGAATGTTCTGGCTGCGTTGGAGAAGCTGCACAACCCGCCTGAGATGTATGGGTTTGTGGCCGCCACAAAGGTCGACGAGAACTTTATGAGCCAGGTTCTGGAGCACGTGTTCCTTGCCAATGGCGTGACCCCCGTTGGTGCGGATGGTTTCAAGCCGCTGGATGAAGCCAAGACCATCGAAGTGCTGGATTTTTACAAAGCGATCTCGAAAGCTTCCCCTCCGGGCGAACTGTACTGGAAGCAGTCGCGTGAGCTTTACTTCGATGGCAAAGCCGCGATGATCATCTGGTCGCCTTTCATTCTGGACGAACTGGCCGGTCTGCGTGACAGCGCGCCGCCCACCATCAATGATGATCCGACATCGCGTGACCTGGCCTCGAAAACCGGAATTGTCACCAACTTCTCGGGCCCGTCCAACCCCGACGGCGCTGCCTGGGGCGACGTGCGTTATTTCGGGATCACCAATGATGCTGACACTGACGCGGCAATGGAGTTTGTCAAATTTGCCATGGACGATGGGTACACCCAGACTTTGGCCATCGCGCCGGAAGGTAAGTTCCCGGTTCGCCGTGGTAACGCTGATAACCCGGCCGCCTTTTCCGAGGCGTGGGCTGAACTGCCCGTCGGCGTTGATCGCAAAGCCCCGTTGGGCGAGCTTTATGACCAGACGATGATCGACGAAATCGTTGGTGGTCTGGACGTGGCTCAACGGTGGGGCGTTGCCGAAGGCCAGCTTGCTTTGGCGTCGAAAATGATCAACAGCCAGGCCATCAACCGCGTGGTGCGTCAGTATATCGACGATGAAATCGATGCCGCCGCAGCGGTTGCGGCGATGAACGAGGAACTCGCTAAGGTTCAGTAACCTGGCGACATTTGCAGCGGCCTTTGCGCCGCTGCACCCAACCCTTCGAGGTATCCCATGACTTCGGCCACCCCCCCGACCGGAACCGGGGCTCTTGCCAAGCGCGAAGCGCGACTGGCCTGGGCGCTGCTGGCTCCGACCGTGATCAGCGTGTCTCTTGTTGTGATCCTGCCGCTGCTGGCGATCATCTGGATCAGCTTCAAGCCCTTTACTCTTTCGGATCTGCGCCCGCCTGCGCCGGTTGTTCGCGAAAGCCTGCGCGGGTCAGGCGATGATCTGCGCATCGAATACCGCCTGCGCAACTCCAGTCAGGAGATTGCCGTTGAGGGCGTCACCCTCACCGATGTCTTGCCCGAGGGTGTCACCTCGGTGGGTGAGATCGCCTCTCCTTGTGTCCTGGACGGGCAAGACCTGTTCTGTGACTTCGGTACCTTGGACGGCGGACAACGCGAGCGCATTCGCATCGCCGTCACGCTCGATGGTGATCCTGATGCATTTGAAGATCTGGTCGAAGGTTCGGAACCCGAGGTTACCGGAAGCGGCCCCAACGTACTTACAAATTTCGAGTTCAGCCTCGAGAACTTTGCCCGTGTGTTTGACGGGTCAGAGTTCTGGGGCGTGCTTTGGGTCACGTTGTTCTACACCGTATTTGGAACCATCGGTGCGCTTGTCATGGGGTTGTTCGCAGCCCTGCTGTTGAACAAAAGTTTCCGCGGGCAGGGCTTCATTCGGGGTCTCTATCTATTCCCCTATGTTGCCCCTGTGATCGCCGTTGCCTTTACATGGGTCACTCTGTTCGACCCGTTCTCGGGCTCGGCCAATGCGCTGTTGGTCCAGATGGGGCTGACCAACGACCCGATCAACTTTTTCGGTGAACGACCGCTGGCACTGATCATGGTGACCGTGTTCGAGATCTGGCGCTATTTCCCGCTGTCCTTCCTGTTCATCCTGGCCCGAATGCAGTCCATCGACTCCAGTATGTATGAGGCGGCAGACATGGACGGGGCCTCTCCATTCCAGAAGTTCTGGCTGCTCAGTATCCCGCAATTGCTAGGCATTCTATCGGTGCTGTTCCTGCTGCGCTTCATTTGGACGTTCAACAAGTTCGACGACATCTTTCTGTTGACCGGAGGCAATGCCGGCACCCGAACCTTGACCGTGAACGTCTATGAACAGGCCTTTGCGATCTCGAATATCGGCGCAGGTGCGGCCGTGGCCGTGGTCATCCTGATGTGCCTGATCACTTTCAGCTTTGTCTTCTTCCGCTTCATCAGCCGCGAGGAGGGTCTGTAATGCGCAATGGTTACATAACAGGGCCCGTATTGGGCGCTTTGTGGCTGGTCGTGATCGCCACGACAGTTGCAATCACCATGTCGTTTTCCACAGGGGCCGCATTCCGTCCTCAGGTTCTGTTGAGCCTGATCTGGGGGGCTGTCGCAGGTCTGGTCTACGTTCGCTTTCCAGCGCAGCGCGCACCCGCTCGTCTGGGTATCTCGGCCCTGTTGGGCCTGTCCTGCCTGACCGGGTTTGGACCGGTTTTAATCGGGTCGGACACGTCGTTGCAGGCGGTGTTGATCACCGTGCTTGGCATCGCGATTGTGATGCACCTGTCTTTGGCCGCAATCCTGAAAGAAACCCCGTTCGGAGAACTCACCCGCCACGAATTCGAGGACGCGGTGATCCGTTTCTGCACCGGCTTCGGCTATATCTTCTTCACCGCGATCGTGATCATACCCTTCTACGTCATGGTGATGACCAGCCTGAAATCCCAACAGGCGTTGCTGCAGAATCCCCTGGATTTCTCGGTCGACCTGTCCCAGGGCATGGCACTGTTCCGCAGCTACACGGAATTGTTCAGGGACTTCAATTTCGGGACCTATCTTTGGACGTCACTCTATGTCTCGGTGCTGACCGTTTTCATCACACTGCTGTTCAGCGTCCCCGGCGCCTATGCGGTGGCGCGGTTCCGGTTCCAAGGACAAAAAGCATTCTCGCGCTCGATCCTGTTGATCTACATGGTGCCGATGATCGTTCTGGCGCTGCCGATCTATATCGCCTTCTCGCTGACTGGGTTGCGTAACTCGATCCTGGGCATCGTGATGATCTATCCGGTCACAACGATCCCGGTCGCGCTTTATATGCTGCAAGGCTATTTCCGTGGCCTGCCGACCGAGGTGGAAGAAGCCGGCCTGATGGATGGCCTGTCGCGGCTGGCGGTGATCTGGAAGATCACCCTGCCACTCAGCCTGCCTGCGCTGGCTTCGGTGTCGCTCTATGTCTTCATGATTGCCTGGAACGAGTTCCTGCTCGCTTTCATGCTTCTGGATGACCCGTCGAAATTTACGCTTACCCGAGGTGTCACGATGCTGAACTCCTCGGAAATTCCCCGACAGCACCTGATGGCCGGTGCGGTAATTGCCACTGTGCCGATCATGGCGCTGTTCCTGGGGCTTGAACGTTTCATGACCAAGGGCCTGACTGCGGGGTCCGTCAAAGGATGACCGAGATGAACCAACATACAAACCCTGACCGCGAGGCGCGCAATATCCTGATCGCCAATGATCGCGGCGGCTATACGATCCCAACTGAAGGGCTTTATCCATACCAGTGGAACTGGGACAGCGCGATCGCCGCGCTGGGCTTTGCCGAGTTCGACATCGAGCGCGCCTGGGCAGAAATCGAAACGCTGTTCACCGGCCAATGGGAGGACGGCATGGTGCCGCATATCCTGTTCCACCAACAGGATGACGGCTATTTCCCCGGACCAGATGTCTGGGGATGCAACGGCCCGATCCCATCCTCTGGCATCATTCAGCCTCCTGTCGCCGCAACGATGGCGCGCCGCATTTGGGAAAAAGATCCCGCAGCTGGTGACGCCCACCTGCGCGAGCTGTTCCCCAAACTGCTTGCATGGCATCGGTGGATCATGAAATGGCGGCTCGACGATTATGGCGCGGTCTGCACCACCCACCCATGGGAGGCCGGCCGGGACAACGCGCCGGATTGGGACAACTCGATGGCGCGCATGGATGCGTCAGGTGTCGGCGAATATCAGCGACGCGATACAAGCCACGTGAACAGCGACGACCGTCCCACCAAGTTCGACTATGACCGGTATATCAAGCTGGTGCAGATTGGCCGTCAGTCGCACTGGGATCAGACGACACTATTGTCCCAAAACCCGTTTCGGGTTGCCGATCCAACGATGACATTTATCACTCTGCGCGCTGCGCGGGATTTGCTGGCCTTAAGTGACCAACTTGGGCTGGCCGCTGATGGACTGAACGCAGACATCGCCCGACTGGAAGCAGGTGCTCGTTCGCTTTGGAATGAGGACTTGGCGAGCTTTGACTCACGCGACGCGCACACCCAAGAATGGGCCGGAAGCATCTCGAATGCCTCATATCTGTGTTGGTACGCGGGTATCGAGTCCGCTGAGATGCTTGAACGTTTGACGTCGATATTGTCGGCTGTTTCTTACCCCATTCCCAGTTACGACCCGTCGCTGCCGAAATTTGATGCCCGAAGGTATTGGCGCGGGCCGACCTGGGCCTTCATGAACATGATGATCGGGTTTGGGCTGGCAGAGATGGGGCATCCCGAACAAGCGGAAGAGCTGCGCCAAAAAACCGCTGATCTGATCGCTTCCTATGGGTTCGCCGAATATTTCGACCCAATTTCAGGCAGCCCCGCAGGCGGCAATGCATTCACCTGGACAGCCGCGGTCTGGCTGCACTGGGCAGGGAGGAACTAATGGGTAGCATCGAACTGAAATCGGTCGAAAAATGGTTTGGCACGGCCCAGGTCATCAAGGGCATCGACCTCAAAATCGAAGAAGGCGAATTCGTTGTCTTCGTTGGGCCATCGGGCTGTGGGAAATCGACCCTGTTGCGCATGATTGGTGGGCTTGAGGACATCTCGCGCGGGTCGCTGCTGATCAATGACGACGATGTGACGGACCATCCGCCATCGAAACGTGGGCTTACGATGGTATTCCAGTCATATGCGCTGTATCCGCACCTGACGGTCGCCGAGAATATGGGGTTTTCGCTGAAGGTGGCTGGCGTACCAAAAGCAGAGATTATTGAACAGGTCAGCCGTGCAGCCGACGTTCTGAAGCTGGGACCATTTCTGGAGCGCCGGCCAAAGGACCTGTCCGGTGGTCAGCGCCAGCGTGTTGCCATTGGCCGTTCTATTGTGCGCGACCCCACTGCCTTTCTGTTCGACGAGCCATTGTCGAACCTTGATGCAGCTCTTCGGGTCGAGATGCGTTACGAAATCGCCAGGCTCCATCAGAACCTCAAGCGCACCATGATCTATGTGACGCATGATCAGGTCGAAGCCATGACGCTCGCTGATCGAATCGTGGTTCTCGAGTTCGGGAAAATCGCGCAAGTCGGCACACCCCGCGAACTCTATGAACGCCCGGCAAATCTGTTCGTGGCCCAGTTCATCGGCAGCCCCAAGATGAACATATTGCCGTGCACGACGCAGGGTGAAAACTACACTCTGGAACACGGCAGAGGTGGTAGCTTTGGCGGGTCTGGTACAGCCGTCAACCTTGGTGTCAGACCCGAACATATTGAAGTGGTCGCTGCTGGCGAAGGCCAAAGCGACGGGCTTGTCGAGGTGATTGAATACCTCGGGGCCGACACTTTCCTGATCGTCGATTGCGGCGCGGAAGAAAAGGTAACGGTCCGCCTGAGCGGAGATACCGACTTAAAGCCGGGGGCTCAGATCGGTCTACACTTCCCGACGGACAAGCTGCACTTCTTTGACGAAAACGGGCAGGCACTTCGCTAGAATTTGCCCAAGCGCTCTGTGGCCGTGGTTTGCTGAGCGTTCAACATCCATTACCCGCCTCATCGACAATCATTGAGGCGGGCAGGGCGCGCGCTGCAGCTGCTCGAGGATTGTTCCCGAACGCGGTGATAAGCCTCAGCTTTCGAATTTTTACGGCGTGATTGTTAGTTCTTTTGCGATCTCTTGCGCGGCTAACGCTTGTCCCATCTCATTCCAGTGATCGTCTCCCCCACCAAGATATAGGCTGGACGGGTCACCCGTTTGGAAAACTTCGAACAAGTTCGTGTACGGAATATTGTGCCCATCAAGAATGGTCGCGGCAGTTTCTGTGAGACGTTTAGGGTCGTATTCTGGGAATTTTGTTCGATCCATAAACCCAGATTCGTGATCTCCATCCAACAGGTCCATCGGGTGCGGGATAACCATTGCGTGGTAGGGGATAGAGCGACTGTCAAGTTGTTCGGAAATTTTCGACACGATCTGATCCATCAACTCGACTTTGTACCTTGCCGAAGGTTCGTTGGGAGAGACCGCAATGTCGACCGAGTAGGGGTCGACTGCAAATGTTCCGACCGTGTTGTCATTCTCGACAACGTATTCATTGTACTCGCGCAGATGCTGCTCGAGGGCGCCGTCGATCCATCCTGCGCGGTCAAACTCGTATACATCTTCGCCTCGTCCACTCAACGCCTTCAGCGTTTCGCGAAAAACGCGGACCAGCACCAATTCGTTCTCGGAAAGTTCGATCTGCCTCTGTTGGTACGCGCCCATCTCGTACTCGTTCTCAATCAGTTCACCGGATGGTCCGAGCCGGTACAACCTATTTCGAAGCAGGTCGCCAAAGTCGTTCCCGGCGAATATGGAAAACAAAACGAAGTCTGGTTTCAGGGTGTCCAGATCCGTTTCCATACGCCTGAGAATTTGATCAGGGCCATAGCCTGCGACGCCCCCATTTATGACCTCGACCTCTTTTCCAAAACGCGCCGACAACTCTTCCTGCAGTTTTGCAGCGAATGTGTCTTCCTGATTTGTAAACTCGGCTTGAATAAAAGAGTCACCATAAACGATGACTCTGAACCTTTCGCCAGCAGGCAGAAGCTCCGGTCCTCGGTAGCCGTCCGAATTTATGTGGTAGACGATGGTTTCCCCGCCATTGGCCGGTATGTGCGTGAATTCCCGCGTTGCACCAGGTCTGAGAGAGAAGAGCGCTCGCTCATCAAAATCAAAAGCGCTGTAGTAGCGTGCCCTGAGCGTCGCACTTAATACCAGTTCGGCAATAACCAGCGATACCAGGAGTGACACGAATAGCGCCAGTGCCGAGGACGCAATGGGTTTTGGAAGTAGACTGGCGACAATCGCGACCACTCCCAAAGCTGCTACCAGGATTTGTGTTTTTCCAAGCCCGACCTCGCCGCCGATCATTGTATCGTCCGCCAATGCCCATGCTACCAAGCCGACGCCAATACATATCAAGACGGTACGAACGATCCAAAAACGCGATCGGGTTCCAGGCGCAGAGTCCAGCATCAATCTTCCCCTTCAACACGCATCAGCTACTGGTTTCCGACATCAGGTTTCAGTCGAGCTCATACTTGTTTTTATAGTCCTCCGCCAAAGACGGATCCTGATCTTCCTTGCGAAGTATCGTGTTTCCAACAACCAGCACATCGAGGTCCGTACCCATAAAACAACGGAACGCATCTTCGGGGGTGCAGACAATCGGTTCTCCGCGCACATTGAACGAGGTGTTCACCAGGACCGGGCAGCCAGTTAATGCTTTAAACTTCGAAATAAGCTTGTGATACCGTGGGTTGGTATCAGTGTGCACGGTCTGTATCCGAGCTGAATAGTCGACATGCGTTATCGCCGGTATCTCCGAACGTTTGACATTCAGCTTTTCGATGCCGAACAGCGATTGTTCGTCGTCGGTCATGTCGCGGCGATGCTCTGGACGAACAGTGTCGACCATCAGCATATATGGGCTGTCATAGTCGAACTCGAACCAATCAGCGACATCCTCGCGCAAAACCGATGGCGCAAATGGGCGAAAACTCTCTCGAAATTTTACCTTTAGATTCAATGTCTTTTGCATGATATCCGACCGGGGATCGGCAATGATGGACCGGGCGCCAAGCGCACGGGGCCCAAATTCCATCCGACCGTTGAACCAACCAACTGCTTTGCCATCCGCGAGTGCCTGCGCGGTTTGTTCAATAGTGGCTTCCTCATCTTGTGTTTCATACACAGCGCCAACTGCAGTGAGTTGGCGTTCAACTTCGTCCCGTTCGAATTTCGGGCCAAGATAAGCGCCTTGCATCGCGTCGCGTTGATCCTTGTCGCGTATGCGCTGTTGGCCGAGCTCTTTGTGCCAGGCCGCGTAAGCAGCCCCGAGCGAACCACCAGCATCCCCCGCAGCGGGTTGGATCCAGACATCCTGAAACGCACCGTCTCTCAAGATTTTGCCATTGGCCACGCAATTCAAAGCGACACCACCGGCGAGACACAAATTGGGTATCTGGTATTCGTCGGCCAGACTTCGGGTGAGGCGCAGCACGATCTCTTCGGTTACAGCCTGGACCGAGGCCGCTATATCCATGTGAAACTGGTCTAATTGATCGGACTCGGGCTTGCGCACCGGTCGACCAAACAGGTCGTTGAATCGGGCGTTGGTCATTGTTAGCCCGGTTGCATAGTTGAAATACTGCTGATCCAGGCGGTAGGACCCGTCCTCTTTGAGATCCACGATTTTTTCCAGGATCAAATCTTTGAATCGCGGCTCGCCATACGGCGCGAGCCCCATCACCTTGTACTCTCCGCTGTTGACTTTGAAGCCCGTGTAATAGGTGAAGGCCGAGTAGAGCAGACCAAGTGAATGGGGGAAGTGAATTTCCTTGACGATCTCAAGCTCGCTGCCTTTACCAATCGCGACAGTCGTTGTCGCCCATTCACCGACGCCATCAAGCGTCAGGACAACTGCCTCGTCGAATGGGGATGGAAAGTAAGCGCTGGCAGCGTGGCTGTAGTGGTGTTCGGCGAAAAGAAACTTGTCGTTTGCCTTAAAGCCCGGAGACAAACGTTTGAGCTCTTTCGCCATCAGGTCCTTTTGAAACAGCTTCTCCCTGATCCAAACAGGTATTGCCATCTGAAAGGACATAAAGCCCCTGGGCGCGTTCGCGACGTAAGTCTCGAGCAAACGTTCGAATTTCAGGAACGGTTTGTCGTAGAACGCAAAATGGTCAACTTGCTCCAGATCTAGACCGCCTTCCTGAAGGCAATAGCCGATCGCATTCTCAGGAAATCGCGCGTCATGCTTCTTGCGCGTAAAACGCTCTTCCTGAGCTGCTGCGACTATTTCGCCGTCGACCAGCAATGCTGCTGCGCTGTCGTGATAATACGCCGACAGGCCGAGGATCGCTGTCATCTCAGAATACCGTGTAGATGAACGGGGCGACTGCCGAGCCTTGCGTTAGGACGATAAGGCCTCCAAGCAAAACCATCATTACGAGAATTGGCAGAAGCCAGAATTTTTTTCGGAACTTTAGGAACTGCCAAAGTTCAGATACAAATGACATGGTAACCTCTTAAACTTGGTAGATAAACTTCGATTAGAATTGTCGGCGCATTGATGATTGGCTGGCACTTTCCGGGTCAATTTCAATCCAATATGTGACAGCATCTGGGTCAAGTTTCTGGCGCAGTAAGTCTCGGTTTCGAATCCGCATGATCAGGCCGACCGGGGTTACTGTCAGAAAGAACAAAATCCCCATCACAATTGGAGAGACAATCTTGCTCAGCAACATGCCAAACTTGAACCAGAGTTTGTTCAAAGGACGTAAGGCACTTGGCTGCACAACAGTAATCAGGGCCAATACCCCAGTCACGCCGCAGGCCCACCATCGAATACCGTTGCCGTGAAGCAAGGGGTAAAGCGCTACAACAAGGAATACGACAACGAAAACTATTCCAAAGGAACGTTCGCTGCCCATACGTATCTCGGTATTTCCACGAAACTCGGACATATATGACCTCTAGACAACACTACAACTCTTCAAATTACGGCAACACACTCTCGAGGCTTATGATTAGTTTATTGCATACTAATGTGTAGTTTACGAACACAGCCGCTCGCTTTGCAACTGAATTGAGGAAACAGATTGTTTTCTGGATATTTATTTCAAAGGCGACGGGTACATCGTTGTTTAATTTGAAGAAAAGCAAGAAGCGCTGCGAGCGCGCTTAAGGAGAATTCTAGCCGCTATTCCAGATTATTTGGAATCCAACATCAAATCCGGCTTCCGAGCCACGTGATTCCGGTTTCATCGATGTATGCAATTTTCCCGGCAAACAATTTGGATACGGCTTGTGAGACCTCGATCGTGACGAAGCTATCCATCCTCAATTCAGCTGGCGTATTCCGTAAGCGTTGCATCCGACCCCCTAGATAGCACCTCATCAGCCAACACCTAGAAGTCTATGATGCCTCCAAAAGGATACAGGCATCATGAATTCTCAAACTCTAGGTCGTGTTGACAAAAGGGATTCACATCAGGCTTTGAGCATGATTCAAGCTGACATCTGCGATGGAGACCAGCTTGGCACGAGATTT